>JAHFUR010000028.1 GCA_023264995.1 Acidimicrobiia bacterium
CTTCATCCGGGTGTTCGAGGAGGTGGCGGCCGACTTCGAGGACGCCCGGTTCCTCGTCCAGGGCACGCTGTACCCGGACATCATCGAGTCGGGCACCAAGGACGCGGCCCGCATCAAGTCGCACCACAACGTCGGCGGTCTCCCTGACGACATGCAGTTCGAGCTGGTCGAGCCCCTCCGCAACCTGTTCAAGGACGAGGTCCGCCTCGTCGGCGAGGAGCTGGGCCTGCCCGAGGAGATCGTGTGGCGCCAGCCGTTCCCGGGGCCGGGGCTGGCCGTGCGCATCGTGGGCACGGTCACCCCCGAGCGGTTGGAGATCCTCCGCCAGGCCGACGCCATTGTGATCGAGGAGATCAAGCGGGCCGGCGTCTACGCCGAGCTGTGGCAGAGCTTCGCCGTCCTGCTGGCCATCCGCACGGTGGGCGTGATGGGTGACGAACGGACCTACGCGTACCCGATCATCATCCGGGCGGTCGTAAGCGACGACGCCATGACCGCCGATTGGGCCCGCCTCCCCCACGAGCTGCTCGAATGCCTGTCGAGCCGCATCATCGCCGAGGTGCCGGGTGTGAACCGGGTGGCCCTCGACATCACGTCGAAGCCTCCGGGGACGATCGAGTGGGAGTAGGGGGCAGGGTCATGAGCACGCCCAGGGCCAGGCCGGCGAGGGCGGCCATGACGGTGATGCCGGCCCACAGCTCGACCGACCAGCCCACGGTGTAGAACGCGCCCAGCACCCCGAAATAGGTCAGCCACGTGGCCAGCGGCACGACGAAGCCGACGGTGCGGAGCACGACCGCCGGCGACGCCGACAGTTGCAACCGCTGGGCCAGCGCGTCGGCGACCACGCCCCCGGCCAAGCCGGCCAGCATCGTCATGGCCCATGGGAAGCCTTCGAGGGCCGAGACCAGGACGGCGACGACGCTGAACAGGAGGGTGAGGCTGCCCGGTGGCACCCGCCAACGCCGGAGCAGCATGAGCGTCGGCGCCACCAGGACCAGGGTGGTGATGAGGATGGCGGCGAACCCTTCGAGCTGGAGCTCGTCGGTGAGCCAGCCGCCGAGCCCCGGGCCGGGCCGGTCGGCGAGGAACCGGTACGGGCTGTCGGTCATGGCGTTGGTGAGGAACGGCGAGAACTGCATCAGGAAGAAGGCGACGGTTGCCGTGGCGATGGTCGTCGACAGCAGCGCCGGCAGGAACCGGCGCAACGACGGCGATGGGTCGCCGGCGTCTGACCACGCGGCCCGCAGGGGACTGGACACGATCAGGAGGCCGCTGGCGAACAGGAGTAGGTGAGTGGGGCTGAGCAGGGCCTCCACGCCGACCTCGACGCCGAAGGCCAGGTGCCAGGCCATGTCGGCCACGCCGCCGGCCGCGAACAGGGCCAGCCCGGCGAAGCCCAGCCCGTACCCCTCGGGCACGCCGCCGTGGCGTTGACGGCGCGACCACATCCAGCCCGCCGTCGCCCCGAACCCGGAGTAGAAGATGGCGTGCCAGGGCGTGAAGAACGACTCCGGTTTGGCGTTGTTGTGGGCCCACCCGTCGATGAACAGGCCGAGGATCAGCCACGCACTGAAGGCGACGGTGAGCAGGTTCTCCCGGTCCGAGAGCCGGGGCCGGACGCCTGAGGAACGCGGGACGCCTGTCGAAGTCGCCACCCCGCCAGCCTAGGTACGGCGCGGCGCGTCGGTACGCTGGGCACGCCCATGCCGTCGTCCGACCTGCTCGCCAACCTCAACCCGGTGCAGCGGGAGGCCGTCACCCACCCCGGTGGGCCGCTGCTGATCGTGGCCGGGGCCGGCTCCGGCAAGACCCGGGTGCTGACGTCGCGGGTGGCGTGGCTGGTCCGCGACCAGGGCGTGTCGCCGTTCGAGATCCTGGCCATCACGTTCACCAACAAGGCGGCCGACGAGATGAAGAACCGCGTCGCCTCGTTGGTCGGGCCAGTGGCCCGCAAGATGTGGGTGTCGACCTTCCACTCGGCGTGCGTGCGCATCCTTCGGCGCGACGGCCACCACCTCGGGTACACCTCGTCGTTCACGATCTACGACCAGGCCGACGCCGAGCGCCTGACCGGGTACGTCATCCGCGACCAGAACCTGGACAGCAAGCGCTTCCCGCCTCGCTCGGTGCACGCCACCATCAGCGCGGCCAAGAACGACCTGGTCAGCGTGGACGCCTACGCCGACCGGGCGCGGGGGCCGTTCGAGAAGCGCATCGCCCAGGTGTACGCCGACTACCAGCGCCGGCTGGCCGGCGCCAACGCCATGGACTTCGACGACCTGCTGGTCCGCGCCGTCGAACTGCTGCGGGCCCACCCCCACGTGCTGTCCTACTACCAGGGCCGCTTCCAGCACGTCCTGGTCGACGAGTTCCAGGACACCAACCGGGCCCAGAACGAGCTGGTCGTCCAACTGGCTCGTACCCACCGCAACATCTGCGTGGTCGGTGACAGCGACCAGAGCGTCTACCGCTTCCGGGGCGCCGACATCCGCAACATCCTGGAGTTCGAGACCCAGTTCCCCGACGCCACGGTGATCGTCCTGGAGCAGAACTACCGGTCGACCTCCACCATCCTCGACGCCGCCAACTCGGTCATCGCCAACAACGCCATGCGCCGGCCGAAGGCGCTGTGGACCGAGCAGGTGGGTGGCGAGCTGATCCGGCGGTACTTCGCCGAGGACGAGCACGAAGAGGCGCTCTGGGTGGCCCGGGAGATGGACCGGCTGCACGAGTCGGAGAACGAACGGTGGGGCGACATGGCCGTCTTCTACCGGACGAACGCCATGAGCCGGGTCCTCGAGGAGCAGCTGGTCCGGCGCAAGATCCCCTACCGGGTCGTGGGCGGCACCCGCTTCTACGACCGCCGGGAGGTCAAGGACGCCCTGGCCTACCTGCGGGCCGTGGTGAACCCGACCGACGAGGTGTCGGTGCGCCGGGTCATCAATGTGCCCAAGCGGGGCGTTGGCGACACCAGCCTGGCCCGCCTGGAGAACTGGGCCACCAGCCACGGCCGGCCCTTCGTCGACGCCCTGGCCAAGGCCGAGGAGGCCGGGGTGGGCGGTCGGGCGCTGGTCGGTGTCACCCAGCTCGCGGGGCTGCTCGACGAGCTTCGGACCATGGGAGGCTCGCCCTCGGGCTTGCTCGAAGCGGTCCTCGCTCGCACGGGGTACGTCGACGAGCTCCAAGCCGACGGGTCGATCGAGGCCCAGGGCCGGCTGGAAAACCTGGCCGAGCTGGTCGGCGTGGCCCGGGAGTTCGAGGACAACGCCCGGGCCGAGGGCCGTGATGCCGGCGTGGCCGAGTTCCTGGAAACGGTCAGCCTGGTGGCCGACGCCGACCAGATCCCCGAGGACGGCTCGAGCGTCGTGCTCATGACGCTGCACACGGCCAAGGGGCTGGAGTTCCCCTCGGTGTTCCTGGTGGGCATGGAGGACGGGGTGTTCCCCCACCTGCGGTCGATGGGCGAGCCCGGAGAGCTCGAAGAGGAGCGCCGGCTCTGTTACGTGGGCATCACCCGGGCGCGCGAGCGCCTGTACCTGTCGCACGCGTGGAGCCGGTCGCTGTTCGGGACGACCCAGTACAACCCGCCCAGCCGATTCTTGAAGGAGATCCCCGAGCAGCTCACCGAGCTGGTGGCGGGCAGTCACCGGGCCCGTTCCTCGGCGGCGTCGGGATCATGGGGCTCGTCGGGCCGGGACCGGATCGTGGAGGCGGCGTCGCGGCCGGCGTCGGCCACCCGGCCGGTGCGCTCGACCGGTGCCGAGACGCTCGGGATCCGAGTGGGCGACGACGTCGTCCACGGGAAGTGGGGCGAGGGGGTGGTGCTGGAGATGATCGGCGGGGGCGACGCCGCGGAGGTCATCATCCGGTTCCCGAGCGTCGGCGAGAAGCGCCTGCTGCTGGCCTGGTCGCCCCTCAAGAAGGCGTGACCGCCTTGAGGTAGGAGGCGGTGGCCGCCGCCGTGGCGGCCAGCCGCCGCATCGGGCGCCGGCGGGCCGGGCGGGACGCGCCGGCGGGCTGGGTGGCGCCGGACAGGTCCGGCGCGGGGCGGAGGCCGAACCAGGCCAGCTGGTCCACGTGGCCCTGGGCATCGATGGCGGCCAGCTCCGCCCATCCCTGGGCGGCCGGGTGGGCCTGGCGCAGCTCCAGGAACGCGGCCCACGCCGGCTCCTCGGCGTCGAAGGTGGCCACCAGGTCGCGGAGGCCGCCCTCGGGCCGGCGGTAGGAGCCGGCGAAGAGGAGGAAGAGGAGCGGGGCCCCGATGTCGCGCGGGCTGATGCCGAGGCGAGGGCACAGCTGGTCGACCGGGAACTCGACTGGGGTGATGGGCCCGCCGGCCGACCAACCGAGGAGCCGGACGACCCGGCGGGCCCGCACGTACTCGATGGCCAGCCCAGAACCCCCGCTGCCGCCGCTCAGCCGTTTGGGTCGTCCCATCGCAACACTCCTCCTCAGCCGTGAGGCCTATTCCCCCACATCTCCGACGCCGGCGACATGGTGGTGGCCCGCCTCTTGGAGGGGCGTGGTAGCACGCCTGATACGCCGAGGCCGGTCGGTGAGGGAGGATGGGGTGTGCCGGGGCCGCTGCGGGTGGTGATCGCCGACGACGAGTACCTGGTGCGCGAAGGGGCGCGCAGCGTGCTGTCCTCGGTAGGGGGCATCGAGGTGGTGGGGCTGGCCGGCGACCCGGCGGAGCTGATGGCCCTGATCGAAGCGACGTCGCCGGACGCCGTGGTGCTCGATATCAAGATGCCGCCCACCCACCGGGCTGAGGGCATCGACGCCGCTCACCACATCCGCCGGACGTACCCGTCGATCGGGGTGGTGATCCTGTCCCAGTACGCCGACCCCGAGTACGCCATCGAGCTGCTCCGGGACGGGTCGAACTCCTTGGCCTACCTGCTCAAGGAGCGGCTCGGCCGGCCGGCGCAGCTCGCCGAAGCCATCCGCGAGGTGGCCCAGGGTGGCTCGATCCTCGATCCCAAGGTGGTCGATGCCCTGATGGAGGCCCAGCGCCGGCGGTCCCGCTCCAAGCTGCACGGGCTGACCGAGCGCGAGCACGAGGTGCTGACCATGATGGCCAGTGGCCGGACCAACGCGGCCATCGCCGCCTCGCTCTTCCTGTCCGAGCGGGCCGTCGAGAAGCACATCAACGCCATCTTCCGGAAGCTGGGCCTGTCCGAGGAGCTCGACATCAACCACCGCGTGGCCGCCGTCCTCTTCTTCCTGCAACGGAACGTGGAGTAGGGGGCGGTCACATAGCTGATCGGCTATCATGGCCATGTGGACGCGGCCGACGTTCTCCGTGAGGTCCGGCGGGTCACCGGGCTGACGCAGCGAGCGCTGGCGACCGCCGCCGGCACCACGCAGTCCACGATCGCCGCGTACGAGTCGGGGAGGAAGCAGCCGACGACGGGGACGCTTGACCGGATTGTGCGCGCCGCGGGCGTCGAGCTGTCGTGGGCCGTCGTGCGTCGCACCCCGTACCGCCCCATGACCCTGGCCGACCTTGCCGCCGCCCTCCCATCCGCCGAAACTGAGACCGAGCGGCGGCTCCTGACCCTTGAGTTCCTTCAGGAGTTCGACGGCGCGTCGGCCGACACCCGCGCCACGCTGCTCGCCGAGCGCCCGGCCGGCGCCGGCGACCCTCACTGGGACGCCCTCGTCGGCGCCCTCGCCGAGCACCTGGCTTTCCACTGCGGGATCGCCTACCCGCCGTGGGCCGAGGACGCCGACCGCTTTCTCGACGAATGGTGGTTCCCGGTTAACGCGCCAGCGGCGCGGGCCGCGGCGATTCTGCACGCCCCGGCGGCGTTCGCCCGCCGCGGGGTGTTCGTTGAGCGCCGGGATCTGGTGCGGTCCTGATGGTTGACCGGCTGCTCGGCCGCACAGAGATCAATGAGGCGTTCCGGCGCCTTGCCGAGCGGTTGTCGCGGCGCCATCTCATCGGCGACGTCTGTGTGTACGGCGGTGCAGCGATGATCCTGGCCTTCGACGCCCGACTGGCGACCCGAGACGTCGATGCCGTCTTTGCCCCCCATGGGCCGGTCATTGACGAGGCGCGGGCGGTCGCCCGAGAGCTCGGCCTGCCGCCGTCGTGGCTGAACGACCAGGTGTCGGTCTATGTGTCGCGAGTCGCCGACGAGGGCCAGACCTCGGTCTATGACCACCCGAACCTTCGGGTACGACGCGCGTCCGCCCGCCACCTGCTGGCCATGAAAGCGCGAGCGGCACGGGCGTTCACCGCCGACCAGGAAGACTTGGTGGTGCTCATTCGGGATCTCGGCCTGACAACGCCGGCGGAGGTGGAGCGGATCTGTTTGGAGGTGTTCCCCGACGAGCCCCTCAGCGATCGCAGCCGGCTCGCCGTCGAGGACGCCATCGCCGCGGCTCGGGGCGCCGGCGGCGACTAGCCCGCCGGCAGTGGCTCGGCCGCCAGCCTGAGCGGGAAACGGGCGGTGACGCACGACCCGCGGCCCGGGGCAGAGGTGATCGACAGCGCCCCGCCGAAGGACCGGACGCGGTCCTCCATGTGCAGGAGGCCGCCGCGCCGGCCCAACGTGCCGACGTCGAAGCCACAGCCGTCGTCGGCGACCGATACCTGCAACCACCCGCCGGCCAGACCGAGCGAGAGGTCGATCGTCGACGCCCCGGAGTGCTTCAACGCGTTCGTCACCGCCTCGCCGAGGAGGAAGTAGGCGGCGCTCTCCACGTCAGAGCTGAGGCGGGGGAAGTCCTCGGGCTCGCAGCTCAGGCGGACCGACACGGGCAGGCGGCCGACGTAGCTGTGCAGCGCCGCCGTCAGCCCGCGGTCGACGAGGATCGAGGGGTACAGGTGCTGGGTGACCTCCCGGAGCGCCTCGATCACCGCATCGAGCTGCTCGCCGAGCGTACCCAGATGGTCGTCGCCGTCGAGCATGCCCACCTGCATCCGGAGCACGACGAGCTGCTGCTGGAGCCCGTCGTGGAGGTCGCGGGCCAGCCGCCGGCGCTCGCCGTCCTGAGCGGCGACGATGCGCCGGCTGCTCTCGCGGAGGTCTTCGGCCTGGGAGGCGATGACGCCGAGCCGCGCCTGGAGCTCGGTCCGCATGTGCTCGAGGGAACCGGCCAGCAGGGCGATCTCGTCGCCGCCGCCGGCGTGGAAGGAAGCGTCGCCGTCGCCCCCCGCTACCTCCCCGGCGGTCTCGGCCAGCTCGACCAGCGGGCGGACCAGGGCTCGGAAGAGCAGCCAGCCGACGCCGAGGGCCACGAGGGCGGAAAGGAGGGCCGACGCCAGGCGGGTCTGGGCCAGCGACCGGTGGAGGGCCCCGGTGGGGTTGGTGAGGACGACGCCGAGGGCGCCACCGACGGGGTCCTCGGCCGAGCGGCTGACCGGCGTGTAGGCCACCAGGCTGCGGGTGCCGGCCAGTTCCACCACCTTCGGGGCGCGGGGCACCTCACGGGTGGCCCGGTCCTGCGCCGGCGGGGACGCCGGCGGCTCGGGGAGGGTCGAGCCCGCCATCTGGCCGCCGGCGACGAGCACGATGTGGTCAAGGCTGCCGATCTGCTTTCGCAGGCGGAAGGCGAAGGGGTCCCAGAAGTCGTACCCGGCGAGCAGGATGAGGCGGTCCGGGCCGGTCCCGAGGGCGACGGGGACGGCCTGCACGAACCGGCCGTGCGTCGTGCGGAGCAGGCGGCTGGCCGGCTCGAGCGACACGCGGTCGTCGGGCGCGGCCGTCGGCCCGGCCAGCGTGGCACCGATACCGACGGGGGGTGACAGGTCGCGCCCGCTGGCGTCGAGCACCCGCACGAGGCCGAGCTCCAGGTTGCCGGACGCCCGGCCCAGCTCGGCGATGAGATCGGGCCGCTTCGCCGGGTCGAGGAGGCCCCGGCTGACCAGGGTTTCCGCCAGGTTCCGCGTGTTGACCACAAGTGCCCGCTCTCGCTCTCCGTAGGCCTCTTGGAGGACGCTCAGGTGGCCCTGCGCTGTCCGGGTGGCCTGGTGGTCGAGGGCGGAGCTGGTCAAGCGCGACGCCACCAGCGCCGTCACGACCGTGGAGACGGTCAGGGCGACCACCAGGGCGCCGACCACCTTGACGAGGACCGACGAGCGGGCCCGGGCCGCTCTCATGGCTTCGACATCGCGAGCGACCGCACCTGGGCCTGGTGGAGCGCGGAGGTCGGGTCCGCCCCGCCGACCCGGAACACGTCGTCGAGCGCGGCGGTGAACTGCTGTGACGGCTGGTCGAACGCGCCCAGCTTGGGCGGACGGGCCGTGCGGAGCTGTTCGAGGAACACCTGCATGTCCGGGTTGGCGAAGAACGGGTCGGCGAAGACCCGCGGCCGTACCGGCAGGCGGCCTTCTTCCTTGGCCAGGCGGAGGGCGTTGGCGTCGGCGATGAGGTGGGTCATGAAGGCGAACGCCAGGTCGCGGTGCTCGGCCTTCTGGGGGACCCACATGCTGCTCCCGCCCAGGGCTGAGCCGCCGCCGGCGCCGGCCAGCCCCCGCGGGAGCAGGGCGACGCGGAAGTCGGTCTGCGGGACGAGCTGGCGCAGGGTCACGAGGTCCCACGAGCCACTGGCGTGGATGGCCGCCGCGCCGGAGGCGAAGAGGGCGACGGCGTCGCCGGTGTGGGAGTCGGCGGCGCGGGGTGGGAAGGCGTAGCCCTTGTCGATCAGGCCGGAGAGGAACGACACCGCCTGGACCACCGCCGGCGAGTCGAGGGCCAGTGCCGGCGCTCCGTCGGCGCCCACGTCGACCGTCTCGCCGCCGTTGGCCCGGATCCAGCCATAGGTCCACCAGGTGCTGTTCGGGACGACGAAGCCCCGGCGCTGCCCGTCGGAGGTGGTGAGCGCCCGGGTCAGGGCCTCGAACTGGGCGAAGGTCATGTCCGGCCCGGGCGGGGCCACGCCGGCCTGACGGAGCAGGTCGGCGTTGTAGAGAAGGACAAGGGCGTTGGCGTCCAGCGGCACGCCGTAGCGGTGCCCGGCCCAGGTGACGTCCTCGACCGCCCCGGGAAAGAACTCGGCCGGGTCGAGGTGGGCGGCCCAGAGGTCGTCGAGGGGCTGGGCCAGGCCCTGCCCGGCGGCGGAGTAGGCGTGGCTCTGGACGACATCGGGCGGCGCCCCGCTGCTGATGCCGGCCCGGACCGCGTCGGTGAGCAGCGAGATGGGCCCCTTCTCGATGACCACCCGGACGGTGGGATGGTCGCGCTCGAAGCTCCGGACCGCGTCCACGAAGGGGCCGGTGACCCAGTCGTCGGTCATCAGCACCCGGAGCAGGGTGGTCGACCGCTCCGGGCCGCCGGCGCTGCACGCCGCCGCCGAGGTGGCGGCCACGCACAGCAGGACGGCGACCACGAGCCTCCGCCCACCTCTCACCCGTGCAGCGAACCAGCCTCGCCGGCGGCGCACAAGGGTGCTACCACCACTCTGTCAGTAGGGCATGACCGTGGTGGTGGTGGCCGCGGTGGGGGCCTGCGGGCTGCTCAGGTCGACGATCACCCGGCCCTTGTCGTCGACCACGGTGGGGAACGACACCAGGCCGTCGCCGTTGGCCGGGTAGATGCGGCCGTCGCAGGGGTCGGTGAACCGCCGCGAGCCCTGGTCCCACTTGAGGACGCACTGGCGGCCGGCGCCGGCGGCGCGGGCTTCGAACGCCACCCAGTCGGTCCCGCCGAGGTGCTGCACGAAGATGTCCCGCGAGTGGCCCTGGGGATCGGGGAAGAGAAGGGGGCCGTCGCGGTCGATCTTCGGCGCGTAGTCACTGGCCCGGCCGAGCTCGAACCGGGCCGCCGGGTTGCCGGCCCCGCCCCGCACGGCGGTGGTGCTGGTGCTGGCCACCCGCGTCACCAGCGCGAAGAGCAGGCCGGCCACCAGGACAGCCCCCACGGCGGTGAACAGCACCGTCCGGCGGTCGGCGGGGACATGGCTGGCGACGGGGTCGGGGGCAGGGTCGGGCACCCTCCTAGTATGCGGGGCGGTGGATCTCCTCGAACACGCGGGCAAGCGGGTGCTAGCCGCGCACGGGGTGGTTGTCCCCGTCGGCCACCTAGCGGTCGAGGTCGACCAGGCCGTCGCAGCCGGCGACGCGATCGGCTACCCGGTGGTCGTCAAGGCCCAGGTGCCGGTGGGCGGGCGGGGCAAGGCCGGGGGGATCAAGCTGGCCCACGACGCCGGCGAGCTGGCCGACGCGGCTGGCGCGGTGCTCGGGATGACGATCAAGGGCCACGTGGTGCACAAGGTCTGGGTCGAGGAGGCCCTCACGGCGGCGCGGGAGCTGTACGCGTCCTTCACCTTCGACCGGGCGGCGAAGCTCCACCTGGGCATGCTCTCGGCCCGCGGCGGGGTCGACATCGAGGAGGTGGCGGCCGAGATGCCCGAGGCCATCCACCGCTTCCACGTCAACCCCCTCGACGGCCTGTCGCCGGCCGATGCCGTCGCGGCAGTCGCGGCCGCCGGGATCACCGGCGATGCTGCGGCGCAGCTGCCGGCGCTGCTCGTCAAGCTGTACGACGCCTATGTGGCCGAGGACGCCGAGCTGGTGGAGGTCAACCCGCTGGCCCTGGCGGCCGACGGGCGGGCCCTGGCCATGGACGCCAAGGTCGTCCTCGACGACAACGCCGCCGGCCGCCACCCCGACTGGGAGGCGTGGAGAGACCTGGAGGGCCTCGATCCCCGCGAACGCTCGGCCCGGGAGAAGGGCCTGACCTACGTCGGCCTCGACGGGAGCGTGGGGATCATCGGCAACGGCGCCGGCTTGGTGATGAGCACCCTCGACGTGGTGGCCCGGGCCGGCGGCCGGGCGGCGAACTTCCTCGACGTGGGCGGCGGGGCGGCGGCCGACGTGATCACCGCCGCGCTCGACGTCGTCAACGCCGACCCCGCGGTCCGGGCCATCTTCGTGAACATCTTCGGCGGGATCACCCGGGGCGAGGAAGTGGCCAAGGGCATCGTCGAGGCGTTCAGCCGGGTCGAACTGCGCAGCCCCATCGTGGTGCGCCTCGACGGCACCAACGCCGAGGAGGGCCGTGCCATCCTGGCCGCCCACGAGTCCGACCGGCTCGTGTCCCGGCCGACGATGCTCGATGCGGCCCGTACGGCCGTCGAACTGGCCGCCGGCGCATGAGCATCCTGGTCGATGCCTCGACTCGCGTCGTGGTGCAGGGGCTCACCGGGAGCCAGGGCCGTTTCCACGGGCTGCGCAACCGGGCGTACGGGACGGCGGTGGTCGCCGGCGTGACCCCGGGCAAGGGCGGGACCGACGTCGACGGCATCCCCGTCTTCGACACGGTCGCCGAGGCGGTGGCCGCCACCGGCGCCGACGCCAGCCTCGTGTTCGTGCCGGCCCGTGGGGCGGCGGCGGCGGTCATGGAGGCCGGCGACGCCGGCATCGCCCTCGTGGTGTGCATCACCGAGGGCATCCCGCTCCACGACGAGGCCCGGGCTTACCACTACCTGGCCCGGAACTGCCCTGGCACCCGGCTCCTCGGGCCGAACTGCCCGGGCGTCATCTCGCCCGGCCGGGCCAACCTGGGTATCACGCCGGGTGAGATCGCCCTTCCCGGCGGCCCGGTCGGCGTGGTGAGCCGCTCCGGCACGCTCACCTACCAGGCGTTGCACGAGCTGACCCGCCAGGGGATCGGCCAGACGACCTGTGTCGGCATCGGCGGCGACCCGGTGCCCGGTACCGGCTTCATCGACTGCCTGCGCCTCTTCCAGGCCGACCCCGAGACCCGAGCCGTCATCATGATCGGCGAGATCGGCGGGTCCGACGAGGAAGCGGCCGCCGCGTTCATCGCCGAGGAGATGGACAAGCCGGTGGTGGCCTACGTCGCCGGCGTCACCGCGCCGCCCGGTCGGCGGATGGGCCACGCCGGCGCCATCGTCTCGGGTGGGAAGGGCGGGGCGGCGGCCAAGATCGCCGCGCTGGAAGCGGCGGGGGCGCACGTCGTGCTCGACCCCACCGAGCTGGGGTCGCGCATGGCCGAGGTACTGGCCGAGCCCTAACCCGGGCCGAGGCGCTCGGGCAGCTCGTCGTGGTACTCCGGGAAGTACCGGGGGATGATGGCCAGGGAGAACTCGGGCAGGATCGACGAGGCCGGCTCGCGCTCCATGAGGAAGGCGAAGGACTCGCGGACCACGTGCTCGGCCTCGGTTTCGGTCAGGCCCCAGCCGTCGAGCAGCGCCGGCGGGACGATCACCCGATGTGACGTTGTTTCCTCGCCCTCTGTCACTTCGACGCCGAACTCGTGCGGTCCTGCCGGGGTGACACGGATGCCGTCCACGGCGCCAAAGCTACCCGCTCGGCGGTGAGCGCCACCCGTTCAGCCGGACGGACGGAGGTCAGCGAGGAAGCGACCGATGGTGGCCGAGGCGTCGAGCGCGCCGTTGGCCGGGCCGAGGCCGGGCGCGAACCACACGTGGCCGCCGCCGGCGACGGTGACCAGGGTGACCGTCGAGCCGTTCCGGCACCCGGCCCACGTGTCGGTGGTCACCGGCGCGGCCACCTTCGCCGGCGCCGGCGACGGGCACCCGTCGACCTCGGCCCAACGCCGGGCCATGGCCGCCGTCGAGGTGTACGGCGGGCCGCCCTGGGCTTCGGGGGCCGACGGTTGGCCGCCGGTGTAGGGGACGAGCGGGTCCTCCGTGCCGTGGACTTCCAGGACCGACACCGGTCGCGCCGGCTGGCAGTCGCCGGTGACGACGGCCCCGGCCACCGACGCCACCGCGCCGATCCGGTCGGCCCGCTCGCACGCCAGCCGGTACGCCATCATCGCCCCGTTGGAGACGCCGGCGGCGAAGACCCGGGCCCGGTCGACGGGGTAGTCGGCCTCGAGGCGGTCGAGGAGCTGGGTTAGGAACCCGACGTCGTCGACCTTGCGGGAGGGTGCCGACCCGCAGCAGGTGCCGGCGTTCCATTCCCGCCGGGTGCCCTCGGGGTAGGCGACGATGAAGCCGCCGTCGGCGGCCTGGCGGTCGAAGCCTGTGGTCCGCACCGTGTCCTCCACCGAGTTCCCCCCGCCGTGGAGGAACAGCACGAGCGGTGCCGGGCGGCTGCGGTCGAGCGCCGGCGGCACGAAGACCCGGTAGGTGCGGACGACCCCGTCGACGGTGACCTGGCCGTTCTGGACCGGCGCCGGCGGGGCCGGCGCCGGCGGTCCGCTGCTCCCGCACGCGGCGGTGACGAGCAGGGCCAGGTTGACGACCACCCACCGTTTGATGGCGTCATGCTACCGAGCGCTCCGGCGCGGGACACTGTCGATGATGGCTGCCGAGATCGCAACCGACCTGGCCGAACCGGAAGTCGACGACGGCGACGACGACCTGGCCCACTACGCCCGCAACGACGAGCTGGACGCGGCCCGCAAGCAGGGCCGGGCGGTGAAGGCCCTGTGCGGGACGCTGTTCCATCCCCACGCCGACCCCAGCCGGCTCCCCGTCTGCGTCGTGTGCCGGGAACTGGCGGCGGCCTGGTCGCGCTGACGGGCTAGCGCCGGCCGGACTCCTTGGCCATGGTGAGCCCGCCGTAGGCCAAGGCGCCGGCCAGGAGGATGCCCAGGTAGGCACCGACGGAGAGGTAGGAGGTCTCGCTGGCCAGCTTCCACGCCAGCAGCCCCAGCACGGCCAGGCCGGCCGCCGGCTGGAGGCGGGCCAGCGCAGGGTTGACCTTCTGGCTGGTGTAGCGGGTCAGGACGACCTGGGCCACCATGCCCACGGTGACCAGGAAGGCCAGGGTGCCCTGGAGGGAGTTGGGCTTCTGGAGCGCCGTCCGGGTGGGGTCACCGCCGAGGAGGAGCACGAACCCGGGCAGCTTGTGCCAGGGAAAGAAGAACAGGCTGAGGAGCAGGAGGCCACCAGCCACCACCACGTACTTCTCGCCCCGACTGAGCCTGCTGAGGTCCATCTCCCCTCCGTTGGAAGTCGCCCAACCATGCCACGAAAGGACGATACGGTGCCGGTGATGCGCATCGGCGTACTCGCCTCCAGCGGAGGTACCAACCTGGAGGCCATCCTCCGAGCGGGCCTCCCGGTGGTGGCGGTCGTGGTCGACCGCCCGTGCGGGGCCACCTCGGTGGCCGAGGCCGCCGGTGTGCCGGCCGAGCTGGTCCTGCGGGAGACGTTCGGCCCTGATTTCGACCGGGCCGCCTACACCACCCGGGTGGTCGAGGCGCTGGAACGGCACCATGTCGAGCTGGTGGTCATGGCCGGCTTCGGCACCGTGCTCGACAAGCAGATCCACGACGCCTTCCCCGGGCACATCCTCAACACCCACCCGGCGCTCCTGCCTGCTTTCCCGGGTTGGCACGCGGTCGAGGAGGCGCTGGCCGCCGGCGTCAAGGTGACCGGCTGCACCGTCCACGTGGCCACCCTCGAAGTGGACAGCGGGCCGATCCTGGCCCAGGAGGCGGTGCCCGTCCTCGACGGCGACACGGCCGAGACCCTGCACGAACGCATCAAGGAGGTGGAGCACCGCTTGTACCCCGAGACGATCCGACGGTTCCTTTCATGAGGGCCCTGCTCTCCGTCTACGACAAGACCGGCCTGGTCGACCTGGCCCGCGGCCTGACCCGGCTGGGGTGGGAGCTGGTCTCCAGCGGGGGGACGGCCGCCGCCCTGACCGAGGCCGGCGTGGCCTGCACCCCGGTCGAGGTCGTCACCGGCAGCCCCGAGATGCTCGGCGGCCGGGTCAAGACCCTGCACCCGGCCATCCACGGCGGCATCCTGGCCGACCGCGACCGGCCCGAGCACGTGGCCGACCTGCTGGCCCAGAACATCGCCGCCATCGGCCTGGTCGTCTGCAACCTGTACCCGTTCCGCGCGAAGCCGTCGATCGAGATGATCGACATCGGCGGGCCGACGATGGTGCGGGCCGCGGCCAAGAACCACGCCCACGTCGGCGTCGTCGTCGACCCGGCGGAGTACGCGACGGTCCTCGAGGAGCTGGCCCGCGACGGCCTGCTCGGGCCCCAGACCCGCCGGCGCCTGGCCCGGGCCGCCTTCGCCCACACCGCGGCGTACGACGCGGCCATCGTGTCCTGGTTCGACGAAGGGGCCGACGACGGAGCCTCCGCCCTGCCCGCCACCCTCGACCTGCGCCTCGAACGGGCCGACGACCAGCTGCGCTACGGGGAGAACCCCCACCAGCAGGGGGCGCGCTACCGCCAGGCCGGCACCCACAGCTGGTGGGACGACGTCGTCCAGCACGCCGGCCTCCCGCTCTCCTACCTGAACCTGTTCGACGCCGCGGCGGCGTGGGAGCTGGTGCACGAGATCGGGGCGGCGCGGCCGGCCGTCGCCATCATCAAGCACGCCAACCCCTGCGGGGCCGCAGTGGCCGCGGACCTGGCCACGGCCTACCGCCTGGCCTACGAGTGCGACGAGAAGTCGGCGTTCGGCGGCATCGTGGCCCTGAACCGCCCGGTCGACACCGCCACCGCCGAGGCCATGGTGGCCGCCGCCCAGGCCGACGTGGTGATCGCGCCGGGGTACGGGCCGGGCACGCTCGACGCGCTCATCGGCCGGCGTAAGAACACCCGGCTGCTCCAGGCCCCGCCGCCGGGCCTGGAGGCGCTCCACGTCCGCCAGATCAGCGGAGGTTTTCTCGTCCAGACGCCCTATCGCTTCGCCGCTTCCCGGGCCGACTGGCGGGTCGTGACCCGGCTGGCGCCCACCGACGAGCAGTGGGCCGACACCGAGCTGGCGTGGAAGCTGGCCGGCTACACCAAGTCGAACGCGGCGGTGCTGGTGGCCGGCGGCCAGGCTGTCGGTATCGGCGCCGGCCAGCAGAGCCGGGTCGACGCCGGGGAGATCGCGGCCCGCAAGGCGGCCGGGCGGGCGAAGGGCGGGGCGTGCGCCACCGACGCCTTCTACCCCTTCCGCGACGGCCTCGACGCCGCGGTCTCGGCCGGCGCCGCTGTCGTCATCCAGCCCGGTGGGGCCATGCGCGACCAGGAGCTGATCGACGCCGCCGACGAGCAGGGACTGGCCATGGTCTTCACCGGCGAGCGGCAGTTCCGGCATTGAGCGAGAACCGGAGCGCAGCGGAGGATCGCAGCGACCAGGCGAACAACGGTGGCGCGATCGTCATGGCCGGGGCGCCGGTCGCGGACGCGGTCCTGGCCCAGGTGGCCGACGATGTGGCCGCCCTGGCGGCGGTCGGGCGGGCCGTCGGCCTGGGCACGATCCTCGTCGGCGACGACCCGGCCAGCGCCGGCTATATCGCCAAGAAGCACGAGGCGTGTGCCGCGGCCGGCATCCGGTCGTTCCACCAGGAGCTGCCGGCCACGGCCAGCCAGGACGACGTCATGGCTGCCGTCGCCGCCTTCAACGCCGACCCGGCCGTTGACGCCTACCTGATCCAGAACCCGTTCCCGAAGGGCCTCGACTACAACGCCGCCATCGCCGCCGTGGACCCGGCCAAGGACGCCGACGGGCTCCACCCGACGAACCTGGGCCTGCTCGCCCTGGGCGTCACGGACGCCCCGCTGGCCTGCACGCCGGCCGGCATCATGGCCATGCTCGCTCACTACGAGGTGCCGGTCGAGGGCCGCAATGTGGTGATCGTCGGGCGAGGCCCGACGATCGGGCGGCCACTCTCGCTCTTGCTTTCGCAGAAGCGGGCCGGGGCCAACGCCGCCGTCACCGTCGTCCACACCGGCGTGGCCAACTGGGCCGACTACACCCGCCGGGCCGACGTCGTGGTGGGCGGCGCCGGCGTGCCCAACATGATCGGGCCCGACCACGTCCGCCCTGGCGCAGCCGTGGTCGGCGCCGGCATCACATGGGAGGGCCGGCGCCTCGTGTCCGACGTCGACGAGGCGGTTGGCGAGGTGGCCGGGTGGGTCACCCCCCGCCGGGGTGGCGTGGGGCCGACCACCGTCGCCCTGCTGCTCCGGAATGCGGTGCGGGCCGCGCAACGAAGGGCGCAGGCATGACCCAGGTCATCCAGCTCCTCGACGCGGGGACCACCTTCTCCTTCGAGTTCTTCCCGCCCAAGAACGACGCCGAGCAGGCCACCCTGGTGCGCACCCTGCGGGAGCTGGAACCGTTGGAGCCGGCGTTCGTGTCGGTGACCTACCGGGGCGGCCGGGTCTCCCGGCAGCGGACCCATGACCTGGTGGCCGGTATGATCCAGACCACCACGCTGAACCCGATGGCCCACCTGACCTGCGTGGTGCACAGCCGGCTGGAGCTGGCCGAGATCCTTGTCGAGCTGCGCAAGGCCGGGGTCGACAACGTCCTGGCCCTGGGCGGCGATATCCCGCCCGACGCCCAGGAGCTGGGCCACGGCGAGCTGACCCACGCCATCGAGCTGGTGGACCTGGCCCGGGCCATCGGCGGGTTCTCGATCGGCGTGGCCGCCCACCCCGAGCTGCACCCGAGCTCGGGCGGGGACCGTGACCTGGACCGCCGGCACCTCGTGGCCAAGATGGAGCTGGCCGACTTCGCCATCACCCAGTTCTTCTTCCGCACCGGCGACTACCTGGGCCTGGTGGACGACCTGGCCAAGCGGGGCATGCACAAGCCGGTGATCGCCGGCATCATGCCGATCACCAGCCTGTCGGGTGTTCGTCGGATGGCCGAGCTGTCGGGCTGCGAGGTGCCGCCCGAGGTGGTGGCGAGGGTTGAGGCGGTGGCCGACGACCCCGACGACGTGCGCCGGGTCGGCGTCGAGCTGGCCACCGAGCTGTGCCGCGACCTGCTCGACAACGGGGTGCCTGGCCTGCACTTCTACACGCTGAACCGGTCGACCGCGACCCGCGACATCTACGCCAACCTCGGGCTGGTGCCCTCCTCAGGCTGAGAGCTGGCGCTGCAACGGGGTGGCGAACCGGGGCGTGATGCGGACGGCGCCCAGCCAGCTCGTCAGGCGAGCGGCCTCGGCGTCGACGGCGCCGGCCACCTCGGCACCGACGTCCTCCAGCAACCGCACGACGACCTCGCCGCCGGCCCGCTGCGCCCAACCGCCGACGATCCGACCGTCGCTCCACACCGTGGGGCCGGCGTTGCCGTTGGTGTCGAACAGCGCCTTGCCGTGCTGGCCCAGGTACCAGTCGCGCTGCTTCCAGCCCATTGTCGTCGGGTCGAGCGCGGGCAGGAGGGCGACCCAGGGCGCGGGCGCCGGCGTGGCCTCCAGGTCGTCGGCCAGGACGATGCCGGCCGCGCCGTCGAGGTCGACCTCGGCGACGTCCAGCGCCCCGAGCGCGGTGCGGACTTGGCCCAGGGTCAGGCCGGTCCACCACTTCAGGTCGGCAATGCTGGCCGGCCCGAAGGCCTGCAGCCAGCGCCGGGTCAGCTCGACGCGGGCGTCTTCCGCAGTCGGCGGCGGGCCGGCCTCGGGGAGCCACGACGACATCGGCGACCACCGGTACTGGCTGCTCGTCCACCCGCCCCGCGGCCGGCCCCGCACCACCTTCTGCTCGGTGGAGAGGAGGAACAGGACACGCGTCGTCAGCCCGACGGTGCCCGCCCACTTGGTGCCGGCGCCGACGACCAGCTGCTGACCGAGACCGGGCACGAGCTTGGACAGCTCGGCGCCCGTGATCTCGCCGTGCTCCTCGATGGCGGCCAGGGTGGCCGCCTCGAGGGCGCGCAGGTGGGCGTCGGCATTGGCAATGCCGCCCTCCTCCATCAGGGCCAGCGTGCGCCGGCGTTCGGCGGGGACCAGGGCGGCGGTGCATGCGGCCTGTACCACCGGGACCATCGGCACGGGGACGACGAACATCGTCCGGCGCATGCACAGCGTCCGGACCAGCAAACGGTCGTCGTAGAGGGCGCGCTCCAACCGCGCCGCGCTTGGCTCGGCCATGCGGGCCGCCGCCGAGAGGAACACCGTCGACGGGTCGGTGCCGTGCAGACCGACCATGGAAGCGGCGATGGCCACGGCGTCGTCGACCCGGCTGGCCGAGGCCAGGAGGTGGCGCCGGCCCAGGCGGGCCCGCCGCTCCTCGACCGTCATCCGGCGCACATCGCACTCTGCCACCATGGGGGCGGTGGTGGAGGTCGAGGGCCCGTGGGAGCTGGCCGAGTGCAACGTCGCCCTGCCGGCGGCGCCCCTCGACGCGCCGGCGATGGCCGGCTTCCTGAAGGCCATCGACGACGTGAACTGGCTGGCCGACAAGAGCGACGGCCTCCGGTGGCGGCTGGCACCGCAGGAGGGCCCGGTGACGTTCGGGCTACTGGGCGATGACCGGGTGATTGTCACTTTGTCGGTGTGGGCCCACTTCGAGGCCCTGCAGCAGTACGTCTACCGGACGGGCCACGCCCTGTTCATGCAGCGCCGGCAGCGATGGTTCGTGCCCCTCGGTGGGTTCACCACGGCCATGTGGTGGGTCCCTGAAGGCGAGCGGCCGACGGTGGAGGACGGCCTGGGCCGGGTCGAGCACCTGCGCCGGCACGGCCCGACGGCCCACGCCTTCTCGCTCCGCCGCCAGTTCGACCCCGCGGGTGTGGTCGTTCGTTAGGTTGGCCCGGTGCTTCCCGAACGACTGCCCCACGAACCGCTGAACGAACTGGCCGAGGAGTACTGGGAGACGGTGCTGGAGGCCAGCCCGAGCACCGCCACCCTCCTCGGCGACCACCGCTACGACGACCGGCTCGAGGATCTCTCGCCGGAGGCGGAACAGGCCCTGCGGGGCCGGTGGGCGGCGCTGCGGGCCCGGTTGGCGGCGATCGGGCGCGACGGGCTCGACACGAACGACGCCGTGACCCACGGCCTGCTGGGTGCCGAGCTCGATGACGCCCTGGCCGCGATCGACCACCGCCTGGTCGAGCTGCAGTCCGACCAGATGACCGGGTTCCACGTGGACCTGCTGCAGGCCGTGCCGGTGATGGCCGCCCCCGACCACCAATCGGCCACCATGCTGGCGGCGCGGTTCGGGCAGATCCCCCGGGCCCTGGAGCAGGCGGCCGGGCGCTTCCTCGATGGGGCCGCCGCCGGCCGCACGCCGGCGGCGGTCTGCGTCGCCCGGTCCATCAACATGATCGAGGGCTACCTGGCGTCGGCCCTCGACACCGACGTGTTCGCCACCGTCGGCGCCCCCGAGGACCACGACCGCACCGAGCTGCGCCGCGTCGTCGAGGAGGAGGTGCGGCCGGCGTACCGCCGCATGGCCGACACCCTGCGCGACCGCCTCCTGCCCGTCGCTCGCGACGATGAGCACTGTGGCCTGTCGTGGTTGGGCGACGACGGCGCGGCCATCTACGCCACGCTCGTCTCCCACCACACCACCCTCGACTTGGCCCCCGAGGAGATCCACGCCGTCGGTCTGCAGGAGGTCACCGAGAAGCTCCCCGCCGAGTACGCGGAGGTGGGCGGCCGCCTGTTCGGGCTGACCGACCCGGCCGCGGTGCTCGAGCGGCTGCGCACCGACCCGGCGCTGCGGTACGCCACCGGTGAGGAGATCATGGCCGACGCCCGGGAGGCGTTCGAAGCCGGCCGGGCGGCCATGGGGGACTGGTTCGGCCGGCTGCCGCAGTCGGCGTGCGCAATCGAGGAGGTACCGGCGTTCCTGGCCGCCGACTCGCCCAGCGCCTACTACTTCCCGCCGGCGGGCGACGGCTCCCGAGGCGGCACCTACTACGTCAACACCCACACGCCGGAGGACAAGGCCCGCTACGAGACGGCGGCGATCGCGTTCCACGAGGCCATCCCCGGTCACCACCTCCAGCTCGCCATTGCCACCGAGCTGACCGGCGTGCCGCGGTTCCGCCGGTTCTCCCTGGCCAACACCGCGTACGTCGAGGGCTGGGGCCTCTATGCCGAGCGCCTGGCCGAGGACATGGGGCTGTACCGCAACGACATGGAGCGCATCGGGATGCTGGCCGCCGACTCCCTCCGGGCTTGCCGCCTGGTGGTCGACACCGGCCTGCACGCCCTGGGCTGGAGCCGCCGGCGGGCCATCGACTTCATGGCCGCCAACAGCCCGATCTCCGTCGAGGAGGTCACCGTGGAGATCGACAGGTACATCGGCATGCCCGGCCAGGCCCTGGCCTACAAGCTCGGTCAGCGTGAGATCCTGCGGCTGCGGTCGTGGGCGCAGGCCCAGCTGGGCGACCGGTTCGACTTCCGCGGGTTCCACGACGCGGTGCTCACGTCGGGCGCCGTGCGCCTCCCGGTGCTGGCCGAGCTGGTCGACGCCTGGGTGGGTGGCCATTGAACTGAGCGAACTGGTGACGGAAGTGGGGGCGCCAGCCGTCGCTCGTGTCACCGGTCCGGAGGGGGGTCGGTAGGCTGCGCCGATGCCCGAGAAGATCACAGCGGCACCTGACGGAACGCTGAACGTGCCCGACGAGCCGATCATCCCGTTCATCCGGGGCGACGGCACGGGGGTCGACATCTGGCCGGCCACCCAGCTCGTCCTCGACGCGGCCGTGGCCAAGCGGGGCAAGACGATCGCGTGGGTGGAGGTGCTGGCCGGGCAGAAGGCGTTCGACGAGACCGGGTCGTGGCTGCCCGAGGAGACGGTCGCCTCCTTCAAGGAGCATGTCGTCGGCATCAAAGGCCCCCTGACCACCCCGGTCGGCGGCGGGATCCGCAGCCTCAATGTCGCCCTGCGCCAGCTGCTCGACCTGTACGTGTGCCTGCGCCCGGTGCGGTGGTTCACGGGCGTGCCGTCGCCGGTGAAGCACCCCGAGAAGGTCGACATGGTGATCTTCCGGGAGAACACCGAGGACGTCTACGCCGGCCTGGAGCTGGAGCAGGGCACGCCCGAGGCGGCCCACCTGATCGAGTTCTGCAAGGGCATGTTCGGCTGGGACATCCGCGCCGACTCAGGCATCGGTATCAAGCCCATCTCGGTGACCGGCTCGAAGCGCCTGGTGCGGGCGGCCATCGAGTACGCCGTCCGGAAGGGGCGGACGTCGGTCACCCTCGTGCACAAGGGCAACATCCAGAAGTTCACCGAGGGCGCGTTCCGAGGCTGGGGCTACGACCTCGTGCGCGAGGAGTTCGCCGACGTGGCCGTGGGCTGGGACGACTGCAACGGCAAGCCCGGCGACCGCATCCTGGTCAAGGACACCATCGCCGACATCTTCCTCCAGCAGGTGCTGACCCGGCCCGAGGAGTTCGATGTCATCGCCACCACCAACCTCAACGGCGACTACGCGTCCGACGCGCTGGCGGCCCAGGTGGGCGGGATCGGCATCGCGCCCGGCGCCAACATCAACTACGTGACCGGTCACGGCATCTTCGAGGCCACCCACGGCACGGCGCCCAAGTACGCCGGCCTCGACAAGGTGAACCCGGGCTCGCTCCTGCTCTCCGGCGTGCTGATGCTGGAGCACCTGGGCTGGGACGACGCCGCGGCCGATGTGGTCCGGGCCCTGGAGGCCACCATCGCCGACCGCATCGTCACCTACGACTTCGCCCGCCTTACCGAGGGCGCCACCGAGGTCAAGACGTCGGAGTTCGCGGCGGCGATCGTCGAGCGCCTGTGACCCCCTCCCGAGCTGGTGACGATCGGACACGCCCTGGCGTGTCCGATCGTCACCAGCTGGCGGGGGTGGGGGCGTGAAGGTCAGCATCGCCGGCGCCGGCTTCTACGGGTCGACGTTGGCCCTGCGGGTGGCCGAGGCCGGGTACGCCGACGAGGTGGTCCTCACCGACATCGTCGAGGGCAAGCCCCAGGGCCTGGCCCTCGACCTCATGCAGAGCCGGCCCCTCGCCGGTTTCGAGACGCGCGTCACCGGCACGAACGGCTACGACGAGACCGCCGGCTCCGACATCTGCGTGATCACCGCCGGCCTGCCCCGCAAGCCGGGCATGAGCCGCATGGACCTGCTGGAGACCAACGCCCGCATCGTGGCCGACGTCACCCGGCGGCTGGTCGACGCGTCACCGGGCATGGTCCTCATCGTCGTGTCGAACCCGCTCGACGAGATGACGGCGCTGGCCGCCGCCGCGTCCGAGCTTCCGAAGGGCCGGGTCATGGGCCAGGCCGGCCTGCTCGACTCGGCCCGGTTCCGCCACTTCGTGGCCGAGCGCCTCGGCGTGGCCACCAGTGAGGTCGAGGCCATCACCCTGGGCTCGCACGGCGAGACGATGGTGCCGGTCCCGTCGCTGGCCACCGTCGGCGGCCGGCCGCTGGCCGACCTCCTCGACGCCGCGGCCATCGAGGACGTCGTGCAGCGGACGCGCGACGGCGGGGCTGAGATCGTCGCCCTCCTGAGGACCGGCTCGGCCTATTTCGCTCCGGCGGCCGCGGCCGAGACCATGGTGCGCGCCGTCGCCCGGGACACCCACGAGGTGCAGCCGGTGAGCGCGTGGGTCGACGGCCCGTTCGGGATCGAGGGGGTCTTCGTCGGCGTCCCGGCCCGCATCGGGCGGGCCGGCGTGGAAGAGGTCGTGGAGCTCGACCTGGCCGCCGGCGAGCTGGCCGCCCTGCGCACCGCGGCCGCCGCCGTGCGAGGCAAGCAGGACGAGGCGGTCGGCCTACTGGCCTGAGCGGCTTCGCCTCTGAACGGCTACTCCTCTGAACGGCTGCGCGACCGGAGCATCACGAAGAGCGGGGCCATCACGAACCCGATCCCGGCCAGGGGCACAAGCAGCATGGCGAACTTCCGCAGCCCGTCGGAGCTGGACATGACGCTGAAGAAGAACAGGCCGGCGGCGCCGAGGACCAGCAGGACAGGCGTCATGACCAGCAGGTCGGCCGGCCGGGGTTCAACCGGGGCATAGGGCTCGTCGCTCAGATCCTCGGGGTCAGGGTCGTCCTCGTCGTCGTCCAGCGGCCGCCAGCCCGTCCCGGGCGCCGGCGCCGGCGGGGCCTGAGGCCGGGGCTCGGGCCGGCCCAGCTGGAAGTCGTAGGCGCGCCGGCGGGCCGGGTCGCCCAGGACGGACCAGGCCGCGTTGATGGCGGCCATGGTGGCCGGGTCGGCATCGGGCACCACGTCGGGGTGGTGGCGCAGGGCCAGGAGCCGGTAGGCCCGCTGGATGTCCTCGGCGTCGGCGGTGGGGGCGACGCCCAGCACGTCGTAGTGCGTACCCACCGTCAGTACTCGGTGGCCGCCGGCACCGACGCCAACCGCTCGCCGATTCGGGCTACCGCCTCCTGGTGGGCGGCGAGGGCGGCGACGGACCCTCCGGCCCGGAGCCGACCGGCGGCGAACGCCGCGGCCGGGCTCAGCCGGCCCTGGCTGATGGCCGCCGCGGTCGCGTAGTCCAGGGTCAGTTCGACATCGGCCGGGCCGGGCCCCGGTGTGTAGGTGACGGTCCCGTCGGCCACCCGCATGGTGTACTCGACGTCACCGTCGGGCCCGCCCGTCACCCGTTGGTGGACGCGGAGGGCCCCGCCGGGCGACGCGCCGGTGGCCAAGGCGCCCACCTCGGCCAGCCACTCCGGGCTCAGGAACTTCATCGGCCCATTCTCGCCCATTACCGTCGACCGGGATGGGGGCCGAGATCACGCCGGCGGACGAGCGCCGGCACCAACCCGGTCCCGGCCGCGAGTGGGAGGAGTCGTGGTACCTCGACTTCGTCTCCGCCGACGGGGGCCTGGCCGGGTTCGTGCGCCTCACGCTCCGGCCGGGCGAGGGCACGGCGTGGTTCTGGGCCGGGGTGGTCGGCGGCGGGCCGAACCTGGTGGCCGTACGGGACCACGAGGTGCCAACGCCGAAGGCCCCGGGCCTGGAGGTCCGGGCGTCGGGCCTCTGGACCGAGCTGGTGTGCGAAACGGCGCTGGACCACTGGAGCGTGGGCCTCGAAGCATTCGGCGTCGCCCTCGACGACCCGCTCGAAGCCTGGGGCCAGGAGCGGGGTGACCCGTGGGCGCTGGGGCTCGACGTCGAATGGGAGGCGGTGGCGCCGCCGACGCCGTGGCCGGCCGGCGTTGCCGGCTACTGGCAGGGGTGCGCCGTGTCGGGCGACGTGCTGGTCGGTGCCGAGCGCTTCACCCTCGACGGCGCCGGCACCCGCGTCCACCTGTGGGGCGACCCCGGCCGGACCGTGCCCTCGGGGTGGGCGTCGGGCCGTCTGGACGACGGGACGGCGTTCGTCGTGTGCGACCCGAGCCCCGAGCTCGACGAGCAGGGCCGGCTCCGCGCCGTGGCGTTCGACGGGTGGGGCGGGGAGGTGGCCGGCATGGCCGGCATCCACGCCCAGGCGCCCGTGCTGCTGCACGGCGCCGGCCGGCTGGCCCGGGCGGTGTGCAGGTACACGGTGGCCGACGGGCGGTCGGGGGCGGGGTGGGCCGAGTGGTTCTCGCCCGGCGCCACGTCAGCTCTGCCGTAGCCCGGCGGCAATCCCCTTCAGGTCGGCCGGGGAGATCGAGCCGGCGACGTGCACGAACGCCGTCGATCCCGGGTGGGCGATCAGCGTCGGTCCGACCGTCCGCAGCAGCGTCTGCCCCGCCCCCAGGGGGCCGAGGTCGGTGTCGCGGCCCGGCCCGGAGTCGCTGAGGTCGGGCTCGGCGCCCGGGTCGCCCTGGCGGACGGTGACGACGTCGACGCCCCGCACGTAGACGTCGATGTAGCTCGAACCCTCGCCGGCGGCGATCAGGTAGCGGCCCATCTGGGTGAACCCTGCCGGCGGCGCCGGGAGGGCCCAGTACCCGGCCTTGGGCGCCACGCTGCGGTCGACTTCGGTGACGTCGGCACCGCCGGCGTCGGTGCCGAGGCGGGGCCCGTCGATGGCGAACAGCGACGGGTCGATGGTGGCGTCGAGCTCGAGCTTGGTGGCGGTGAGGCGCTGGGCCGGCTTGCCGGCGGTGATCGCCACCTCCTCGATGATCAGGCCGGAGGCGTCGAGGCAGACGTCGACGAAGTCGGTGGCCGTGGGGGCGGTGATCTTGAGGCTCTGGATGGGCGAGCCGGTGCGGTAGGTCTGGCACTCCACGCCGAGGGCCTTGCGCCGGGCGCCGGGCACGAACAGGCCGTCGTCGACCAGCTCGTCGAGGGAGGCGGCCACCCGGACGTCGCCGAGGGCGACGGTGGGCGCGTCACCGGCGATCTGGGTGGCGCCGGCGTCGGTCAGGTTGGCGTACACGGCGAAGGCCGACCGGCCTTCGAACTGGGCCTTGTTCCCGGGCGGCTCGCCCTCACGGATGGCGACCCGGCCCTGGAAGGGCCGGTTGACGGAGACGTCCTCGGTGGAGACGGTGGTCTTGGTGCCGGAGTAGCTCTCGGCCCGGTAGACGCCGTGGTAGGACGCCGGCGCCGGGATGATGGCCAGCCGGCCGGTGGCGCCGGCCACCTTCTTGGCCTTCAGGGTGGCGGAGGGCCCGGAGCCACCGCGGCGCAGGAACAGGGTGACCCCGCCGGCGGTCAGGGCGCCCAGCACGATGAAGGCCGCCACCCCCTTGATCGCCCGCTTGCGCCGGGCCACCCGCCGAGCAGCGGCGGTCCGGGCCGTGGCCTGCTGGCGGCGGCGGTGGACGGCGGCCCGCCGGCGCTCGGTGCGGCTGAGCGTGCGGTGGGACGAGGTCTTGGGCGCCATTGGCCGGATCCTGGCACTCCATCCTGTGAATTCCCGGTGAGTGGCCTGGGAGCCCTACGGGTGCGGGTCGTGGCCGGGCCGCAGAATGGCCCGCTTCACGTCCTGGATGGCCTCGGTGACCTTGATGCCGCGCGGGCAGGCGTCGGTGCAGTTGAAGGCGGTGCGGCATTTCCAGACGCCGGAGGTCTCGTCGAGGATGTGGAGGCGCTCGGCGCCGGCCTCGTCGCGGGAGTCGAAGATGAAGCGGTGGGCGTTGACGATGGCGGCCGGGCCGACGTAGGTGTCGTTGGCCCAGTAGACCGGGCACGAGGTGGTGCACGCCGCGCACAGGATGCACTTGGTGGTGTCGTCGAAGCGGGCCCGCTGCTCGGGCGACTGGAGGCGCTCACTGTCGCCCGGGTCGGTCTCGTTGTGCAGCCAGGGCAGGACGCTGCGGTACTGGGCGAAGAAGGCGTCCATGTCGACCACGAGGTCCTTGAGCACGGGCAGGCCGCGGAGGGGTTCGACGGTGATGCGGGTGCCGACGTCGTGGACCAGCAGGACGCACGCCAGCCGGTTGGCCCCGTTGATGACCATGGCGTCGGAGCCGCACACGCCGTGGGCGCACGACCGGCGGAACGCCAGGCTGCCGTCCTGGTACCAGCGCACCTGGTGGAGGGCGTCGAGCACCCGGTCGCCGGCGTCGACGGTGACCCGGTACTCCTCCCAGTGGGGCCGCTCGTCGCGCTCGGGGTCGAAGCGCTTGATCCTCAGTTCCACGTCCACGAGTCAGTACTTCCGTTCCATGGGGACGTACGGCCCGCCGACGACCGGCTTGTAGTCGAGGCGCACGCCGCCGTCGGGCCGGCGGAAGGCCAGGCTGTGGCGCATCCAGTTGGCGTCGTCGCGCAGGGGGTGGTCGTCGCGGAAGTGGCCGCCGCGGCTTTCGGTGCGGGCCAGGGCCGCGACCACCAGGGTCTCGGCCACGTCGAGCAGGTAGCCGAGCTCCAGTGTTTCGGACAGCTCGTAGTTGAACCGCCGGCCCTGGTCGGTGACGGCGACGCTCCGGTAGCGCTCGCGCAACCCGTCGATGGTGGCCGAGACCGACCGGAGGCTCTCGTCGGTGCGGAACACCGATGCGTTGAGGGTCATCTCGGCCTGCAGCTCGCTGCGGATGGCGGCGACGCTCTCGGTGCCGGTCGACCCGAGCAGGCCGGTGATGGTCGACGCGATGGCCGTCTCGAAGCCGGCGGGCATGCTGGGCGGCTGGCGGCCCTGGACGTAGGCGGCCATGGCTGCCCCACCCCGCCGGCCGAAGACCACGATGTCGAGCAGGGAGTTGGTGCCCAGCCGGTTGGCGCCGTGCACCGACACGCAGGCGCACTCGCCGGCGGCGTACAGGCCGGGGGCCACCGTGCCGGCGGCGTCGAGGACGACCTCGGCGTCGACGTTGGTGGGGATCCCGCCCATGGCGTAGTGGGCCGTCGGCTGGATGGGGATGAGGTCGGTCTTGGGTTCGATGCCCTGGTAGGTGCGCACGAACTCGGCGATGTCGGGCAGTTTCTCGTCGATCTGGGCTGCGGGCAGGTGGGTGAGGTCGAGGTAGAGGTAGTCCTTGTCGGGGCCGGCCCCCCGTCCCTGGCGGATCTCGGTGAGCATGGCCCGGCTCACCATGTCGCGCGGGGCCAGGTCCTTGACCGTGGGGGCGTAGCGCTCCATGAAGCGCTCGCCGGCCTCGTTGCGGAGGATGCCGCCCTCGCCCCGGGCCGCCTCCGAGAGCAGGATGCCGAGCTTGTTGATGCCCGTCGGGTGGAACTGGAAGAACTCCATGTCCTCCAGGGGCACGCCACGGCGCCACAGCAGGCCGGGCCCGTCACCGGTGAGGGTGTGGGCGTTGGAGGAGACCTTGAAGATGCGCCCGAACCCGCCCGTGGCGAACAGGGCGGCCGCGCACTCGAACACGTGGAGGTCACCGGTGGACAGCTCGTGGGCCACCACGCCGGCGACCCCTCGGCGCGGGTCGCCGTCGACGAAGGCCACGTCGAGGACCTGGAACTCGTCGAAGAAGGCCACGCCCCGGGCCACGCACTGCTGGTAGAGGGTCTGGAGGATCATGTGACCGGTGCGGTCGGCGGCGTAGCAGGCCCGTTTCACCGGGGCCTCGCCGTGGTTGCGGGTGTGGCCGCCGAAGCGGCGCTGGTCGATCTTGCCCTCGGGGGTGCGGTTGAACGGCAACCCGAAGTGCTCGAGCTCGCGGACCGCGTCCACGGCTTCGCGGCACATGATCTCCGCGGCCGGCTGGTCGACGAGGTAGTCGCCCCCCTTGACCGTGTCGAAGGTGTGCCACTCCCAGGAGTCCTCCTCCACGTTGGCCAGAGCCGCGCACATGCCGCCCTGGGCCGCGCCCGTGTGGGAGCGCGTGGGGTAGAGCTTGGAGATCACCGCGGTGCGGCACTTGCCGGCGGTCTCGATGGCGGCCCGCAGGCCGGCCCCGCCGGCGCCGACGATCACCGCGTCGAAGCTGTGCCGGTGGATCTCCATCGTGCCATCCTGCCCCACGGTCAGGCCCGCAGCGTCTCCTGCAGCGGCCGGCGGTTGGAGCGGGGGACGGAGGCGGTGGGATGGCCGATGCGGTAGACGGCCACCGGGACGGCCACGCCGGCGAGGGCGGCCACCTGGGGTGCCGTCTCCGGCCGGTCGACGGCGATGGAGATCGGGTGGCTGGCCCACCCGGCGCCGCCGATCGTGACCCAGGAGCGGAGCAGCCGGCGGCCGGCGTCGAACAGGTCGGCCGGGCTCAGGCTGGGCGCGCCGAGGACGCAGACGCCGACGCTCTGGCGCAGGAGGCGCACGTCGCGCGAGGCGTAGGCCCGGGCCACCGAGGCGGGGAGGTGCCCGGCGCGGAAGGCCACCCGGAGGGCGGCCCACTCGGTACGGGTGAGGGCCAGGCCTTCCGGCGTCATGCCGGCGGGAGTGGCGGGGTCGGCGTGGGTCCAGCGCCGGAGGTCGGTCACGAAACGGCGGTCCTGCCAGGACAGGACGCTGGCCTGGGCGACGAGGCGGGCGATGGCCCGCGGCTCGACCAGCACGTTGCCGAGCCCGGTCAGGTCGGCGGCGAGGGCGGCCGGCACCGGCGAGCGGTCGTAGCGCAGGCGGTTGGTGTGCCGGTCGGTGGCCGGGCCGGCAAGCGGGTCGGCGGGACCGTCGGCGGCGGTTGCCGGGCGGACCGAGATGTCGCCCACGTGGAGGTCGGACCCCGACCTGGTGAAGCGGAGCGAGATGTGGCTGCGACGACCGTGCCGCTGGGCCGCCAACGAGAGCGTCTCGTAGTAGGCGCCGAGGGCCAGGTAGGCGTCGCGGTCGTCGGGGTCGAAGGGCAGGTAGTCGAGGTGGTCGTAGTGCAGCTCGACGGTGTCGTCCCCCAGGGCCACGAGCCGCCAGGGTTGGGCGTTGTGGGCCGAGGGGGCCCGTTGGGCCTCGGCGAGGACGGCGGCGACGGTGGGGTCGATCGCGCTCATCGGGCGGCCGCCGGCACGACGTGGCGGTGCTTGATCCGGCCGGCGTTGGCGGCGAACGGCCCGGTGCCCGGCTCCCAGAGCCGCACCCGTAGGTCGCCGGCCGCCGGCGACTCCAGAAGGGCGGCGCGGTAGTCGGCCGATGCCGCGGCCAGGCGCCGGCGGATGGCGGCGGCCAGCTCGTCGGGGTCGATGCCGTCGGGTGCTTCGACGTGGATGACCGGCCGGACGTCGTCATCCACCTCGGCAAGTTCCATGCAGAACGTGCCCAGGAGGTCGGCACGGGGATGGTCGCCGATGCCGGCCGCGACGTCTTCGGGGTAGAGGTTGGCGCCCATGAACGACAGCGTCTGGTCCGACCGGCCATGGACGAACAGGAAGGGCAGCTGGAAGGGCCGGGGCTCGCCCTGGGCCGGGTCGAGGCCGAGCGCTCGGCACGCGGCCATCGCCGCGGCAAAGCCCACCGTGCCGCCCTCGTCGCCGACGTTGTAACGGATGCGGGGCGACAGCATCGGCCGGGTCACGGTGATCACCAGCTCGTTGGCGCCGCCGGCGCCCCGGACGGTCTCGACGTGGTAGTCGCAGGGGTCGTACTGGAAGACCATGGGCAGCCGGTCGCGGCGCCCGAACAGGGCCAGGGCCAGCTCGGGGTTGGCGGCGGCCTGCTGGCGGAGCCAGACCGACACCGGCGTCTCGGAGGCGACCCCGATGTCGAGATCGGATGCCCCGTAGGCCGACCACACGGCGACGAAGGTGCGCGTGAGCCGGGCGCGGGCGGCCTCCGTCATGCCCTCGCCGCCCACGAAGCCGTACAGGGTGAAGCTGGAAAGGTCGGCAGCGTCGAGAAGGGCCCGCAGGAAGGGCGGGTAGCCGCACACGATGTAGAGGGGGCCCGTGCCCAGAAGGGCCATGGTGCCGAGCACCTTCTCGATGTCGGGACCACAGGACTTCACGGTGCCGATGGCTCGCAGGGCGACGGCGACATTGGTGCCCGTGGCCCACGCGCCCATGGAGAAGGCGTTGAGGACCACGACGGGGCGCCCCTCGCGAGGGAGGAGATGGCGGGCCAGCAGGGCCAGGCTGCGGTGGACGTCGGCCAGCTCCGGCTGGCTGCGGATCCACGTGTAGGGCGCGCCGCTCGACCCGGCCGACTCGTCGAGCTCGCATCCCGCCGCCGGGATCCGCCCGCCGGCGCAACGAGCGGCCAGCGGCCACCCGTCGATGTACGAGCGCTTGGTCGTGACCGGGAGCTGGGCCAGCCATGCCTCGGCGGTGCGCGCCGGTCGTACCGGGGCGCTCCTGCCCACCAGCTCCCGGTACGCCGGGACCGACCGCAGGGCCTTGCGGGCCGCCGTTGCCGCCGCCGGCGCCGACAGCCGGCCGGCGGCGGCGCCGGCCCGGCGGGCCCCCAGCTCGAAGGCCCGGAGGTTGCTCCGGGATACCCGGTGGGCGGCTCGGGCGCCGGCGGCCGTCACCGACCACCGGGCGAAGCGGAAGCGCATCGGCAATGAGGTCATGGCCCGACTGTCCGCCCGGGCCGGCTCAGGTTCAATGGTGGTGACCCCCCATTTCGCTCTGGGCAACCCCGGTGACCCATTCGGCTCAGGACCGGGTGAGCGGCCCCTGAAGGATGGCGTCGACCTGGACGCGGGCCCCGGCGGGGACGAGGGTCACGGTGTACGGGCCCTCGCCGAACTGGATGCCGGCGGCGGGCTTGGTGGAGGTGGCGTCCCGGATCTGGAGCTGCCCGGTGGCCGTCACCTTGCCGGGGCCGGTCAGTTCGAGGCGGGCCGGGGCCGCCTTGATGACCACGCCCCCGTGGGCGGTGACCATGGTGCGGGCGTCGGCGGTGAAGGCCACCGCGTCGCGGGGGGTGGCCAGGCCGCCGACGCCGACGGCCACCGAGGCGCCGGCCCGGTAGGCGCCGGGCTTGAGGGGCCGGGCGGCCCCGTCGACGGTCCAGGTGGCGGCGCCGGTGGCGTCGACCTCGACCTTCGACCCACCCAGGTCGATGGTGCCGCCATCGCCGGTGATGGGCAGCGGGGTCCCCCCGGGCCAGGCGATCGAGGTTCGCTTCCCGTCGACCAGGGCGTTCTCGATCGTGGCCTTGCCGACGCCCCGTTCAAGGGCGATCAGCGTGAACGGAGCCGCCAGCGGGGCCGCCTGGGCGCCCTCGGCGGTGAGCTTGTCGACCGTGCCCTTCACGAACGCCTGGCCGGGAGCCGGCACCGGCCCGGGGTCGATCGTCGTGGTCGTGGTCGCGCTGGCCCGGGCCGTGGCGGCTTTGAACCGATCGAGGGCGCTGGTGTTGTCGGCGGTGTAGCGGACCCCGAGGGCGACGGCCGTCACCGAGACGACGAGCGCGGCGAAGTAGGCGATGACTCTCTGCATTGGGGCCAAGGGTACGGTGGGCGGGATGTCCAGGCCTGCCACCCTCGGCCAGCTGCGTGAGTCGGGCTGGGAGTCCCTGCCGGTCAAGGAGGAGGTGCGCCGCAACGTTGCCGCCCGCATCGCTGCCGGCACACCGATCGTCGACGGTGTCGTCGGCTACGACGACACGGTGCTGCCGCAGCTCGAGAACGCCCTGCTCGCCGGCCACGACACGATCTTCCTGGGCGAGAGAGGCCAGGCCAAGACCCGCATCATCCGGTCGCTCGTCGCCCTGCTCGACGAGTGGATGCCCATTGTCGCCGGCTCCGAGATCAACGACGACCCCTACCACCCCGTGTCGCGCCACGCCCGCGACCTGGTGCGCGACCACGGGGAGGACACGCCGGTCGAGTGGGTGCACCGCTCGACCCGGTTCGGCGAGAAGCTGGCCACCCCCGACACGTCGATCGCCGACCTGATCGGTGAGGTCGACCCCATCAAGGTGGCCGAGGGCCGCTACCTCTCCGACGAGCTGACCCTGCACTACGGGCTCGTCCCCCGCACCAACCGGGGCATCTTCGCCATCAACGAGCTGCCCGACCTGTCCGAGCGCATCCAGGTCGGCCTGCTCAACGTGCTCGAGGAGCGCGACATCCAGGTGCGGGGCTACAAGATCCGCCTCCCCCTCGACCTGATGCTGGTGGCCTCGGCCAACCCCGAGGACTACACCAACCGGGGCCGGATCATCACCCCGCTCAAGGACCGCTTCGGCGCCCAGATCCGCACCCACTACCCGCTCGACATCGAGCTGGAGCTCGACGTCGTGCGCCAGGAGGCCCGCCCGCTCGACGCCGCGGCCGTCGGCATTCCCGGGCTGCGGGTGGAGGTGCCCGACCACATGGCCGACATCGTGGCCACGGTCAGCCACGAGGCCCGCCGCAGCCCGCACGTGAACCAGCGCTCCGGTGTCTCGGTGCGGCTCACCATCGCCAACTACGAGACCATGGTGGCCAACGCCACCCGCCGCGCCCTCCGCTTGGGCGAAACGCTGGTGGTGCCCCGGGTCAGCGACCTCGACGCCCTGCCGGCGTCGATGGCCGGCAAGGTCGAGATCGAGACCGTCGATGAGGGTGACGACGGCGCGGTCCTGGAGCGGATCCTCAAGGCGTCGGTCCTGGCCGTGTTCCGCCAGCGCTGCCCCATGGAGCGCTTCCGCGACGCCCTGGCCGAGTTCGATGGGGGGACGGTCCTCCACACCGGCGACGACGTGCCCTCGGCCGACTACGTGGCTGCCCTGGCCACGCTGCCGGCGCTGCGCGAAGCCGTGTTGCCGCTGGCTGGCAGCGAGGGCCCGGCGGCCCTTGCCAGCGCCGTCGAGCTGGTCCTGGAGGGGCTGCACCTGTCCCGCCGGCTCAACAAGGACGCAGCCGGGAGCCGGGCCACCTACCGGGGCCGGGGGTAGGTCCCATTCCTTCCCGGTTCAGGTACTCGCGCTGGGACGGGACCCAGACCGGCTTCGAGCTGACGGCCGACGAGGTGCTGGCCCAGGCCACTGACGACCTGGTGTACCACGGCGACGTGCACGCCGCGCTGCGCCGGATGCTCCAGGAGGGCCTGAAAGACCGCATGGGCGAGCGGATCGCCGGCCTCCGGGAGCTCCTCGAGCGCCTGCGGGAGCGCCGGCGCCAGGAGCTGGCCAACCACGACCTGGGCGGCGTGTACGACGACATCGCCAACGAGCTGCGCGAGGTGGTCAGCCAGGAGCGGTCCGCCCTCGACGGCCTCGAGGACGCGGCCCGCCAGTCGGGCGACCGACGCCGCGAGGACGTGGTCAGTGCGGCCATGGCCGAGCGGCGCATGCAGCTCGACCTCCTCCCGCCCGACCTGGCCGGTCAGGTCCGGTCGTTGCAGGAGTACGACTTCGCCTCCGAGCCGGCCCGCCAGCGGTTCGAGGAGCTGCTCGACAAGCTGCGCCAGGAGCTGCTCAAAGGCCAGTTCAACCAGCTCTCCGAAGCCATGGCCAACACCAGCCCCGAGCAGGTGGCCCGCACCAAGGACATGCTGTCGGCCCTCAACGGGATGCTCGACCAGCAGGCGCGCGGCGAGGAGCCCGATTTCGCCGGGTTCATGGAGCAGTACGGCGACATGTTCCCCGGCAACCCCCAGACGCTCGACGAGCTCCTGGAGCAGATGGCCCGGCAGATGGCCGCCATGCAGCAGTTCCTCAACTCCCTGTCGCCCGAGCAACGGGCGCAGCTCAAGGCCCTGTCCGACCAGCTCATGGAGGACATGGACCTGCGCTGGCAGATGGACCAGCTCGCGCAGCACCTCCGGGAGGCCCGTCCTGACGCCGGGTGGGGGAACAGCTACCAGACCGGGGGGTCGGGGCCCATGGGTATGGGCGAGGCGACGCAGCTCATGGACCGGCTCGGCAACATCGACCAGCTCGAGAACCTGCTGCGCTCCGCCGGTGCGCCTGGTGCGCTGGCCGAGGCCGACCTCGAGGTGGCCGCCGAGCTGCTCGGCCCTGACGGCGCCCGGAGCCTGGAGCGGCTGGCCGAGCTGTCACGGATGCTGCAGGACGCCGGCCTGATCGAGACCAAGGAGGGCCGCCTCGAGCTGACCCCCCGGGGGCTGCGGGTCGTCGGCCAACGGGCGCTGTCCGACCTCTTCGCCCGGTTGTCGAAGGACCGCCTCGGCCGCCACCAGGCCGAGCGCGAAGGTCCCGGCCACGAGCGCACCTTCGACTCCAAGCCCTACGAGTTCGGCGACCCCTTCCACCTCGATATCGAGCGCACCATCCGCAACGCCATCGGCCGGGCCGGCGGCGGCACGCCCGTCCGCCTCGACCCCGAGGACTTCGCGGTGGAGCGCACCGAGGTCCTGACCCGGACCAGCACCGTCCTACTCCTCGACCTGTCGCTCTCCATGCCCATGCGCGACAACTTCCTGGCTGCCAAGAAGGTGGCCCTGGCCCTTCACGCCCTCATCACCAGCCGCTACCCCCGCGACTACCTGGGCATCGTGGGGTTCAGCCAGGTGGCCCGACCCCTGCGGCCCGAGCAGCTCCCCGAGGTCTCCTGGGACTTCGTGATGGGCACCAACATGCAGCACGCCCTGCTCCTGGCTCGCAGGCAGCTGGCCCGCCAGTCGGGCACCAAGCAGGTCATCATGATCACCGACGGTGAGCCCACCGCCCACCTCGAGGCCGACGGCGGCGTGTTCGTGCAGTACCCGCCGGTGCGGGAGACGGTCCGGGCCACGCTGGCCGAGGTGGCCCGGTGCACGGCGGAGGGCATCCGTATCAACACGTTCATGCTCGACGCCACCGACCACCTGCAGGCGTTCGTCGAGCGAATGACCCGCATGAACCGCGGCCGGGCCTTCTTCACCACGCCCGAGACGCTCGGCAGCTACGTCCTGGTCGACTTCCTGGAGCACAAGCGGGCCCAGCGGACCGAGCAGGGCCGGCGCCCGGCCTGAGCTACCTACCGGCCAGCGCGTCCTCGTAGATCGCGAGGCCGGCGCTGCTGAACGCCACCAGCCGGACCAGCTCGACAGCGGTGGAGGCCGAGCGGAGGGTGTCGACAGCGATGACCGCTGCCTCCTCCGCCGGGTAGCCGTAGACGCCGGTGGAGATGGCCGGGAAGGCCACCGTGCGGGCGCCGAGGCCGTCGGCCACCGCCAGGCTGCGCCGGTAGCAGGAGGCGAGGAGCTCGGCTTCGCCGGCGCCGCCGCCCCGCCAGACCGGCCCAACGGTGTGGATCACCCAGCGGGCCGGGAGCCGGAACCCCGGGGTGGCCTTGGCCTCGCCCGTGCGGCAGCCGCCAAGGGCCCGGCAGGCGTCCAGCAGCTCGGGGCCGGCGGCCCGGTGGATGGCGCCGTCGACGCCGCCCCCTCCCAGCAGGGAGCTGTTGGCTGCGTTCACGATGGCCTCGACGGCCTCACTCGTGATGTCGCCCCATACCGCTTCCAGCCGCATGTGTGGGGGATGGTACCGGCCCGGCCTTGCGCTCGGGCCGGATAGGCGCAATGATCACAGAGTTGTAATTACATCCGTGGCAGCGACCAGCACTGACCGTTCCAGAAGTACTGGCAGTTGCAGAAGCACTAGCCGCACGACGAGCACGTTGAGGGGAGGCGGCCAATGATGGAGCAGAGGCGGGGACACCGTTTCGACCTCGGGGACCGCAGCTGGCAGGGCCAGGCCAACTGCCTCGGTGTCGATCCCGACCTGTTCTTCCCGGAGCGGGGCGCATCGACGCGCGAGGCGAAAGGGGTGTGCCGGGGGTGTGTGGTCCGTGAGGACTGCCTCGAGTACGCGCTGATCAACGGCGAGAAGTTCGGCATCTGGGGCGGGCTGAGCGAGCGGGAGCGCCGGCGCATCCGCCGCCAGCGCACCGTCGCCCTCCGGCCCGACGGAGTGGCGACGGCCTAGTCCCCCTCCGGGCCGGCCTCGCCGGCCCCGCAGGCTTCCCTGCCTTCCTGGCGGCGTCCGAGAGCGAACCACGATCCGCTCCCGGACGTCAGCCTGGAGGGCTGCCGCCGGCCGGCAGCGCCTTGGCCAGGCTGAGGCCCAGCTCGGCCCACCGCCGGCGCGGCGCCGCATCGAGCACCGCGGCGGGTACCAGCCCGACCAGCTCGGCCCCCGCCACCGGCGCCCGGGCCGCGACCGCGTCGTAGGCGTCGGCGGGGCCGATCCGGCCGGGGTCCACCAGGTTCATGGACACCTGGGCCCGCCCGCCCACGTCGAGCCCGAGGGCCCGCAGCGCCGGCCCCCGGATCTCCCGGGCCACCCGGCGGGCGGACGCCACGTCGACCCCGTCGGTCAGCCACACGTTGTAGGCCACGAGAACCGGCCGGGCCCCGACGCAGATGGCGCCGGCGGTCGGGTGGGCGACCGGCGGCCCGGTGTCGGGCGCCAACGCGGTGAACGCCTGCCGGCGTAGGTCAGGGAGGGCCCGCTCCGGCCCGTACAGGAAGCACGGGACGCCCAGCTCGGCCGCGGCCCAGGCGGCGAAGCGGTCCCGGGCGGCGACGGCATCGGCCATCGAGGCGCCGGCCAGGGGCACGAACGGCACCACGTCGACCGCGCCCATCCGGGGGTGGACGCCCGCATGGAGGCGCAGGTCGATACGGCGCACGCCCACGCGGGCCACGGCGCGGGCCGCCTGCTCGACGCCGTGGCCTGGGCCGGCCAACGTGAGCACGGACCGGTGGTGGTGGGGGTCGGTGTGCACGTCGAGGAGCCAGGCGCCGCCCGCCGCCGCGATGGCGTCGATCACCGCACGGTCGCGTCCCTCGCTCACGTTCACCACGCACTCCAACACGTCCCCCGTAATCTCGCGCGGGCATGGACATCGGGCTGGCGCTGCCGCACTACGACTTCTCGGTGCCCGGGGAGTCGCCCTTGCGGTGGGAGACGTTGGTGGGGTGGGCCGAGCGGGCCGAAAGGCTTGGTTTCGGTTCGGTCTGGATGTCCGACCACCTGTTCCTCGACGTCAGCCGGTACGGCGCCCCGGCCGGCGACCACGGGTGCTTCGACCCATTGCCGGCGCTGGCGGCCATCGCCCGGCGGACCAGCCGGGTGCGCCTCGGGACGCTGACCCTGTGCGGCCCGCTGCGCCCGGCCGCCATCCTGGCCAAGGCCCTCGCCACCCTCGACGTGGTGTCCGGCGGTCGCCTGACCGCCGGCCTCGGCGCCGGCTGGTACGAACCGGAGCTGGCCGCCGCCGGGCTGCACCTCGAACCCCCGGCCGTGCGGTTGGCCCGGCTGGCCGAAGCGGTGCAAGTGGTGCGGGGCATGTTCGGCGGGGGCCCGTTCACCTTCGACGGCCGCTACGAGCGGGCCGACAAGGCTCGCTGCCAGCCCCGGCCCGTGCAGCGCCCGGCACCGCCGGTGTGGGTGGGGGGTAAGGGCGACCGCTTGATCGACCTGGCCGGGCGCCACGCCGACGGCTGGAACACGGCCTGGATCTGGACGCCTGAGGCGTGGGCCGAGCGGGGGGCCCGGCTCGACCGGGCCTGCGAGGCGGCCGGGCGGGACCCGGCATCGGTGGCCCGCTCCGTGGGGCTCTACGCCCTGGCCGGCGAGAACGAGGCCGACCTGGCCCGCCGGTACCGGCGCCTCCAGGAACAGTCTCCCCCGGGTGTGCTCGACGGCGTCGAGCTGGCCGAGTGGCGCACCGGGCGTCTCGTCGGGACCGTCGACGAAGTGACCGACCAGGTCCGGCGCTGGGAGGCCCTGGGGGTGTCCAGCCTGGTCCTGACGGTGGGTGCTCTTCCCTTCGCGGTGACGAGTGCCGACGACGTGGAGTTGCTGGCCGATGCCTGTAGGCTGTGAGCCATGGGTGGTATCGGAGCACCAGAGCTCATCATCTTCCTGCTGGTCATCCTCCTGCTGTTCGGATCCACCAAGCTGCCGAAGCTGGCCAAGTCGCTCGGTGAGGCCCAGAAGGAGTTCAAGAAGGGCATCGCCGAGGCCGAGGCGGAGCCCGTGAAGCCGGCGGGCGAGGAGAAGGTCACGATGACCAAGGCCGAGCTCGACGCCATGCTGGCCGAGCGTGAGGCCCAGGCCCGCAGAAACAACCCTCCTTCCGTCTAATCAGGGAACCCGACGGCTGCGGCCGTCGTTCTCGTGTCGGGTAGTGGGATCCCCACCTGGGAGGAAGTCGCTCGCGAGAACGGGCGCTTCCTATACACGGTGGCCTACCGCCTGACCGGCAATTCCGACGACGCGCAGGATCTGGTGCAGGAAGTGCTTCTCAAGGTGCGAAAAGGCCTGGAGACCTACCGGCCGGGCTCATTGGAGGGGTGGTTGAGCCGCATCACCACCAACACGTTCCTCGACGAGGCTCGGCGCCGCCAGCGCCGGCCGGTCGACCTGCTCCCGGAGGAGCCCGACCGCGTCGTGCCGCCCAGCCCGGGCGCCGACGTGGCCCTCGCGGCCGAGGCCCTCCCCGACGACGTCCAGGGCGCGTTGCGCGGCCTGCCCGAGGAGTACCGGGCGGCGGTGGTGATGTGCGACGTGGTCGGGCTGTCCTACCAGGAGATCAGCGATTCTCTCGAGGTGCCCGTCGGCACCGTGCGCAGCCGCATCCATCGCGGGCGCGCCCTGCTCCGCAAGGCACTGGCATGAGCACCCGGTTCGGGGCCAACGGCCCCGGCGGTCCCGCCCATCTGGGCGACGCGCTGAGCGGGCTGCTCGACGGGGAGCTGCCCGGCCACCAGGAGGACTGGGCCCGGGCCCACCTGGCCGTGTGCACGGACTGCACCAGGGAGCTGGCCGCCGTCGGGCAGGCCCGGGCGTGGGTCCGAGCCCTGCCGCCGGTCGACCCCCCGTTCGGCTTCTACGAGCGGATGCTGCGCGACCCCTCGCTGGCCTCCCGGCCACCGGCCATCGGCAGCGCACCGTTCGGTGCCAGCCGGGCCACGTTGCGCCGCCGAGCGGGGTGGGCCGCCCTGGGGGCGGCGGCGGCCGCGGTCACCGTGCTCGGCGTGGGGTCGCCCACCGAGCCGCCGCTCAACCCGGCCGTCCCCCGCCTGGTCCAGGCCCGCGCCGCCCGCACCACGGTGGGCGCCGACCTGATGAGCAAGCTGGCGCCCGTGGCCGTACCCGTCTCCTTCGGCCGGTAGAACGGGGCGGCCCGGCCTACCGGCCGGCGGCTGCGGCGACGCGCTCCAGGCGCCGGCGGCGGGCGATGCGCCGGCGTTCGCGCTCGGAGGCGCCGCCCCAGACACCGTGGTCGATGCCGTTGCGCAGGGCGTACTCGAGGCAGGGATCCTTCACGGGGCACGTCGCGCAGATGCGACGGGCGACCTCGACGCCCACGCCGTCGCTCGGGAAGAACACTGACGGTGCTTCGCTCCGGCAGTTGCCTTCCGCCATCCACTCGTTGTCCATTGGCCCTCCTCGTCGGGCTTCCGCTCTGAACAACGGGGTGCGCCCAGAAGTGGTTCCCTCACTCTTTCCTACGGAGGAGAAGACGTCCGTGGATCGGCGAAAGTTTCAGCGTGCACCGGGGGGGCCGACCGGGGGGCGGTAGCCTGGCCTCATGGCCCAGGCACCCGAAGAACTCGAGGCACCCCAACCGCCGCGCGGGCACGTGCGGGTCGTGTACCTCGGCCCCGTCGCGCCGCATTGGCAGGTGGTCTCCGACTTCGGCGACCGCAACACGATCGACGAGCTCAGCCAGCGCATCCTGGCCCGGCTGCTCCTGCTCCCGCCCCACGACCCCCAGTTCCGCCGCAACCGTGAGCGCGTCGTGCGGGACGCCGAGCGGGAGAACATCCTGCTCGACTGGGACCTCGGGCTTCCCGAAGAGGAAAGTTCCGAGCCGACCTAGCCGGGCGACCAACCACCACCGGCCGTTGGCCGCCACCTATGGTGGGGGAGATGCCACTGTCGAACACTGACGCCGTGGTCGTCGCGGTGGCGGCGGGTGTGGTGCTGGTGGCGGTCCTCTGGGTCCTTCTGTCCCGGCGGGGGACGGCCCGGAGGCTGGCCGCCCTCACCGCCCGGATGGGCGAGTCCGACCTGCAGTTCGGTGGCCGCGCCGGCCTGGAAACGGGCCTGGCCAAGCTCGAGCGGGTCGTCGACAGCACCGTCGCCGTGGCCAGTGAGGCCCGTTCGGCCCAGTCGCTCCTCGAGGAGGCGCTGGCTGCGGTCCCGCAGGGTGTGGTCGTCGGCAACGACCAGGGCGAGGTGGTCTTCCAGAACGCGGCCGCCGCCACGCTCCTTCGGGGCGGCGCCAACAGCGCCCGGGCCCGGGACACGGTGCTCAGCCTGCTTGCCGCCGCGGCCGAGGGCCGGGCCAACGCCGCGCCGGTCGAGGTCGACGGGCCGCCGCCCCGCACGCTGCACTTGCAGGCCTCGGCCTTGCACGACGAGCACCGGACCCTCGGCGGCATCGTCGTGATCGACGACCGTTCCCAACTCGACCGCCAGGACACGGCGCGCCGGGAGTTCGTCGAGAACATCGGCCAGGAGCTCAAGCGCCCGGTGGGCGCCCTCGGCCTGCTGGCGGAGACACTGGCGGCGGAGAAGGACCCGGCGGTGGCGGCCCGACTGTCCCGCCGCCTGCAGAACGAGGCCCAGCGGGTCGGGCGGGTGGTCGACGACCTCATGCTGCTGTCCCGGATGGACGCCGAGGAGCACGCCGCGGCCGAGGCGGTGCCCGTCCACCTGATCGTGGCCCAGGCCGCCGAACGGGTCCGGGCCGCGGCCCTCGACAAGGACATGACGGTGAACTTCGGCGAGCCGGCCCAGCGCCTGTCGGTGATGGGGGACCGCCGCCAGCTCGTGGCCGCGGTGTACAACCTGCTCGACAACGCGGTGAAGTACTCGCCGGCCCGGTCGGTGGTGGAGGTGCGGGGCCGCCAGGGCGGGGCGTGGGTCGAGCTCAGCGTGAAGGACCAGGGCATCGGCATCCCCGAGACGGACCGGGAGCACATCTTCGAGCGCTTCTACCGGGTCGAGGGAGCGCGGGCCCGTCACCTCGGTGGCACCGGGCTGGGCCTGGCCATCGTCCGCCACGTCGTCGGGAGCCACGGCGGTGCCGTACGGGTGGAGTCCGAGGAGGGCCGCGGGTCCACGTTCGTCGTCCGTCTTCCCGCCGGACCGCCTCTCGCCGCCCCGGCGCGTGCCGAGCCGGCGCCTCCGGGGCGGGGCCCGGCGACGGTCCCGGCCCGAGCGAGCCGAGTGGGCTGAGCCAAGCTCCTACGATGGCCCGGTGGCGCCCCCTCCCACGGACGCCGGGTGGCAGCCGCTGCGCCGGCCACCCCGGACCGGAGGCCCCCTCGGGCTGAGCCGGTCGGCCTTTTCCCGGCTGGCCGTGGTCCACATCCTGGCCATCGCCGGCGACACGCTGGTGACAATGGCCCTGGCCGGGTCGCTGTTCTTCTCCATCTCCCCCGGCGCGGCCCGTGGCCGAGTGGCCCTCTACCTGCTCCTCACGGTGGCCCCGTTCGCGGTGGTGGCCCCGCTGCTCTCGCCGGTGATCGACCGCAGCCGGGGCGGCCGGCGGGCGCTCGTGATCGCCAGCGCGGCCAGCCGGGCCATCGTCTGCCTGTCGATGGCCACCCACCTCGACGGTCTCATGCTCTTCCCCGAGGCCTTCGCCGTGCTGGTGCTGTCGAAGACCCACATGATCACCAAGAGCGCCCTGGTACCCGGCACCGTCGCCGGCGAGGGCGAGCTGGTGGCGGCCAACTCGCGCCTGGCCGTGCTGTCGGTGCTGGCCGGGTTCGCGGCCGCCGTCCCCGGGGTCATCGTCCTGAAGCTCGGTTTCCTGGGCGCACCCTGGGTCGTGCGCCTGGCCGCACTGACCTTTGCCGCCACCGCGCTGGCCGGGTTCCGCCTGGTCCGACCGGTTGCCGGCGACGATCAGCTGGCCCCGATCGCCGTCGCCGAGGCCGAGTTGCACACCGCGTCGGTGCGGATGGCCGCATCAGCCATGGGCGTGCTGCGGGCCGTGGTCGGGTTCCTCACCTTCCTGGTGGCCTTCGCCTTCCGCCACGACAACGCCCCGGCGTGGTGGTTCGGCATCGTGCTGGCCACCAGCATGGCCGGTTCGTTCGTGGGCGCGGCCGTCGCGCCCCGGCTCCGCCGGGGCCGCGTCGAGGAGCGGATCCTGCAGGGGTCGCTGGCCCTCGTGGTCGCGGCGGGGCTGGGTGCGGTCTGGCTCGGCGGCCGGCCGGCGGCGGCCCTACTGGCCGGCGCGGTCGGGGTGGCCGCCGGCGCCGGCAAGCTGGCGTTCGACAGCATCGTGCAGCGTGACGCGCCCGATGCCCTGCAGGGCCGGATCTTCGCCCGCTTCGAGACCCGGTTCCAGCTGGCATGGGTGGTGGGAGCGGCCCTCCCCGTGGCCGTCCGCATCCCGAGCGGCGCCGGCATGGGCCTGCTGGCCCTGACCGCGGCCGTCGCCCTCTCGTCGTACCTGGCCGGGCTCCGGGCCCTCGACCACCACCGCGTCCTGCCGCCGCCCGTGGCCGGCGCCCGTGCCCGTGCCCGGCGCTGGGGCCGGGGAGCGCCGCCCCCGGGCTAGATGTCGGGCAGGTCGATCCGGGCCAGCCAGAGCCCCGGGGCGTCGAGCTCGGCCGGGGTGGGGAGCTCCCGCTCGGTGGCCCAGAGCCGGGCCAGCCCGTCGTCGCCGGCGCGTTCGACCACCCCGCGCACGAAGGTCGCGCCCCGCTCGTACTGGCCCCGGCCCAGCTCGAGGCCCAGCAGGCGGGCGGCGAAGCGCTCGCCGTCGGTGGCCTCGACGCGGCGCCGGCGCAGGGCCTCGGCCAGCTGGCCGTAGGAGCCGATCAGGCCCCGGCCGGTGGTGTCCATGACATAGTCGACGTACCCCTCGATCACCGCGGTGAGGGTCTCGATGCGGGTGAGCGTCTCCTGTTGGCCGGGCGAGCGCATGGCGCCGAGGAGCGTCTCGGGGTTGCCGAGCACGGCTTGGAGCCCGGCCGCGTCGGTGGGGTCGAGGTTGCCCAGGCTGGCTTCGAGGGCCTCGGGGTCGACTTCGAAGCGGCTGACGTACTCGTTGATCAGCGCCTCGAGCCGGGCCCGCACGTGGGGCCGGCCGAGGATGGCGTGATGGGTGACCTCCTGCAGGCACACCCACATCCGGAAGTCGTCGGGGACCAGGCTCCACTCGGCGGCGAAGGCGTCGAGGTTGGCCGGGACGACCAGGAGCTGGTCGGCCGGGAGGCGGGGGAGGGGCAGGTCGTACTGGCCGAGGGCCCGGCGGGCCAGGTGGCCCATCATGAAGCCCGACTGCATGCCGAGCAGGACCGGGCCGAGCATCTTGCCCAGGTCGCCCAGAAGCTGGGTGGCGGCGTCGGCCGGGCCGCCGTCGTCGCCGGCGGCGGAGAGCGACGTGGCCAGGCGCTCAAGGAACGGCCGGTAGGCCTCGATGCTGTGCAGGGCCCAGTCGCCCCGGCTGACGGGCAGGATGCTGAGGATCCCGCCGGCGATCGACGTGTTCAGGCCCGTGGTGGCGCTGACCTGGAGGTCGGCCACCCGGACCAGCTCCTCGAGGCGGATGCGCTCGAGCGGGTCGACGTTGGGTTCGGGCTGGCCGTCGGTGGCCAGCCAGGTGGCCGTCTGGCGGGCAACGTCCCAGTTCACCGGCCCCTGCTTGCTGAACATACGGGCCAGATCGCCGAACATCGGCAGGCCCTCGAACGGATTGCCGCCTTCGGGGCCGATGCTGCTCACCGGCTCATCGTAGGCCGCAGTGGCACGCTACGAACCCGGCGGGCGCTCGGCGATGGTGACCTTCATGGCGTGGCGTTGGTCGTCGCGGACGACCTCGATTGTGCACACGTCACCGGGCCGGTGGGACCGCACGGCCACGACGAGCATCCCCATCGACGTCACCGGGGCCCCGTTCATGCTCACGATGACGTCGCGAGCCGTCATGCCGGCCCGTTCGGCCGGGCTGTCGGTCTTCACCCGCTCGACCAGCGCCCCGCCGTCGACGTGGAGGGTCTGGGCGGTGGCGCCGTCGAGATCGCTGCCTTCGACCCCGAGCCACACGGTGACGACCTTGCCCGTGGCGATCAGCTGTTCGGCCGCCGACTTGGCTGCCTCGACCGGCGTGGCGAAGCCGAAGCCCTCGGCCCCCGTGTCGGTCATGGCCACCGCGGTGGTGATGCCGATCACCCGGCCGCCGGCGTCGAGCAGGGCGCCTCCCGAGGACCCGGGCGCGATGGGGGCGTCGGTCTGCACCATGTCCATCAGGCTCTGGCCCGTGCGGGTGCGGACCCAGCGGTGGAGGGCGCTGACCACGCCGACGGTGACCGACGGCCCGCCGCTGAGCCCGAGCGGCGACCCGATGGCGATCGCTTCCTGGCCCACCTTCAGGTCGGTGGTCGAGCCCAGCTCGATGGCCGGGTACGGGCCACCCTCGATCTTGACCACGGCGATGTCGGAGTCGGTGTCCGACCCGAGGATGCGAGCCGCCACCTCCCGACCGGTGGCCAGGACGGCGGTGACCGACGTGGCGCCCTCGACGACGTGGGCATTGGTGAGCACATGCCCGTCGCTGCGGAAGATCACGCCCGAGCCGCTGACGCCGCGACCCTTGTCCACCTTGAGCTGCACCGTTGCCGGCCGGGCCCGGTCGGCGATGGAGACGATGTCGGCCCGGGCGCCGGCGAGGCTCGGGACCGGGAGCACGCCGCTGGTGCTGGCCCCCCGGCCGTTCCCGTCGCCGGCGTGGAGCAGGTTGCCGGCGAGCACGGCCAGGCCGGTCGACAGCAGGCTGGCGGCGAGGGCGGAGGCCAGGCCGACGGCCCAGAGCTGGCGCCGGCCCGATGGCCGCGGCAGGCCGATCTCGGAGGGGTGCCGCCACACGCGGTCGTCGGGAGCGGGCAGCTCACGGTACCGGTGCGGTTCGTCATCCGGCTCGACGAACTCCATCGAGATCCACCTTACGTGGCTGGTCCCACCGGCGGACTTCGCCCCGCCGGTAGGATCCCCCCCCGTGGGCCTCGACCCCCCGTACGGCCGGGACGACTGGGTGGGCGTCACCGCCGACACCCTGCCTGCCGTCGCGGCCCTGGCCTTCGTCGAGCGCCCGGGCTGCGGGGCGTCGGTCATGTTCACCGGGATGGTGCGCGACCACTCCGAGGGCCGGCCCGGCGTCAGTTCCCTCGAGTACGAGGCGTTCGACGAGGAAGTCACGCCCCGGCTGGCCGCCATCGCCGCCGAGGCCCGGTCGCGGTGGCCGGTGCTGGGCCGCCTGGTCCTCCTGCACCGCACCGGCGCTCTGGCCGTGGGCGACGCCTCGGTGGTGGTGGCCGCGTCGGCCCCGCACCGGGCCGAGGCATTCGACGCGGCCCGCTTCTGCATTGACACCCTGAAGGCCACCGTGCCGATCTGGAAGCGCGAGTCGTGGGAAGGTGGCGAGGACTGGTCGGCGTGCGCCCACCCTGTCGGTGAGGTGCCTCGGTCATGAACGCCCTGCTCTTCCTCGGGATCGCTGCGGGTCTCAGCGCGGTCGGGTGCCTGGTCCTCTGGCTGCGCAGCCGCCAGCCGGGGTCGATGGAGGCCCACATCCGGGACTTCGCCCGCGAGCTGGACGCGCTGGCGCCAGGACCGCCGCTCGACCGCTTGCGCGGCCGGGGCGGGTCGCGCGACGAGGGCGACGCGGCGCCGGCGCCCCGCAGGCCCCCGGCCCGGCCGGCCCGGCCGCCGGCGGAGGGCACCGGGCCCGGCGGGCCCTCCGAGCGCGGAACGGGGCGCCACCCTGGCTAGGGACCTCGCCATCGACCTCGGGACGGCGAACACCCTCGTCTACGCCAAGGGCAAGGGCATCGTGCTCAACGAGCCCACGGTCATCGCCCTCAACGTCGAGACCCACGACGTGCTGGCCATGGGCCACCAGGCCTGGCAGATGATCGGTCGCACGCCCGGCTACATCCAGGCCGTGCGGCCCCTGCGCCAAGGGGCCATCACCGACTTCGAGATCACCCAGCGCATGATCCGCCTCCTGCTCCAGCGGGCCGGCCTGTCGCGCTTCCAGCGACCGCGGGTGCTCCTGTGCGTGCCGTCGGCGATCACCGAGGTGGAGCGCCGGGCGGTGAAGGAGGCGGCCCGCCAGGCTGGCGCCATGGACGCCCAGCTCGTGGCCCAGCCCATGGCCGCGGCCATCGGCGCCGGCCTGCCCATCCACGAGCCACTGGGCAACCTCATCGTCGACATCGGCGGCGGCACGTCGGAGACGGCCATGATTTCCCTGGGCGGCATCGTCGCCCTGGAAGCCATCCGAGTGGGCTCCTTCGACATCGACGCCTCCATCCAGGCCTTCGTCCGCCGGGAGTACGGCATGGCCATCGGCGAGCGCACCGCCGAGGAGATCAAGCTGGCCATCGGCTCGGCGGCGCCGGTGGCCGATGACGTGAAGGCCGAGGTCCGCGGCCGCGACCTCATGAGCGGCCTCCCGAAGACGGCGATCCTGTCGCCGGAGGAAGTCCGCGAGGCCATCGACGAGAACGTTCGCGCCATCGTCGAGTCGGTCATCAAGTGCCTGGGCCACGCCCCGCCCGAGCTGGCCCAGGACCTGATCCAGCAGGGGATCCACCTGGTCGGAGGCGGGGCCATGCTGCGGGGCTTCGACCAGCGCCTGGCCGAGGAGACCGAGCTCCCGGTGCACCTGGTGGAGGCGCCGCTGGAGTGCGTCGTGCTCGGCGCCGGCAAGTGCCTCGAGGCCTTCGACTCGCTCAAGGTCCTGTTCATGGGGGCCGAGCGGTAGCAGGCCGTATCACGGGGCCCTGAATGGTGCTCGTTACCCATGCCAGGGACACCTGGGGGCGGCACCCGACCATCGGTCATCGCCCCGACGGAGCGCACAGACGAGAACAGGAGAAGACAGTGGCGGAGCACCCCAACGTCGCCCGGATCCGGCGCGGCTATGAGATCCGTGGTGAGTCGACTGATTTCAGCGACAGTGACCGGGCCGAGATCGAAGACCTCTTCGACCCCGACCTCGTCTACCACGGGCAGGGCACGAGCAAGTTCGCCCAGGACTTCCGGGGCCGTGACCAGTTCTTTGCCGTCGAGCGGCAGTTCGCCCGGTTGACCGGGATGCGCCAGGAAGTCCGGCAGATCTTCGCCGACGACGTCCACGCCATCGTGATCGCCGAGGTCCATGCCGAGCACGAGGGCAAGGTGACCCGCTGGAGCGAGGCCGAGGTCTTCCACTTCGGCGCCGACGGGCGGGTTACCGATACCTGGGGCATCCCGGTCGACCAGGTCGTCGTCGACGACTTCTGGTCGAGCGTTATCCCCGCCAACGCGTAGCGGGCCGGGTTAGCTCGGGGCGGGGTGCCCCGGCGCCGGCTCGTCGGCCGCCCCGAGATCCTCGGCGGCCTGGCGGACCTGCCAGTCGCGGTCGTCGAGGGCGGCCGCCAGCGCTGCGTCCACCTCGGGCCCCGAGAAGGGGGCCAGGGCGATGACCGCCCGCCGGCGGACGGCCGGGCGATCGTGGGTGCCGGCCAGGATGGCGGGCAGGCCCCTCTCGTCGCCGATGGCCCCCAGAGCGGCGACGGCTGCCTCGCGGCAGAGCGCGTCCTCGTGGCCGGTCGCCACCGCCGAGAGGCGGGCCACGGCGTCGCCCCCGGCCCCGGCCCGTTCACCCAGGGCCCAGGCCGCCACCTCCACGACGCGCGCATCGGCGTCGGCGAGCATGGGCACGAGGTCGACCCCGGCGACACCGATGCCGACCTGGCAGGCGCGCGCCCGGACCTCGGGCGCCGGGTCGGCCAGGGCGGCGAGCAGGTCGCCGGCGCCGGCCTGGCCGAGGCGCCCGAGGGCGCCCAGGGCGGTGGCCCGGACGCCGGCATCGGCGTCGGCGAGCAGGGTGCGGGCGGCGCGCACGTCGCCCGTATGGCCGGCCAAGGCGGCCCGCCGACGGTTGGCGGCCCCGCTGGGCGCGCTAGGCGGTGGCACTGCGGATGAGGAAGGCCACACCGAGGAGGATGGCCCCGATGGCCACCGCCAGGAGGGCGCCGAGGACGGCAACCAGCACGACGAGGGCGAAGCTCGACCGGATCCGCACCCAGATCGTCGTGCGGCGGGCGGGCATGACCTGCAAGCGCATCACGTCGGAGTCGGGCAGGGCAAGAGTGGGCCCGCCGACGGCGGCGACCATGGGCCTCGGCGCCGGCGCCGGCGCCGGCGTCACGACCCGTCGGGCCGCTTGCTCGGCCGCCCGCCGGCTGCGGCGGCGCTGGGCGCGGGACGGTTGTCGGCGGATCGTGGCAGGCTGGTCTGGGCCGCTGAGGACGACGTAGACCACCGCGGCGATCGTCGCCGCCACCACTCCAAGGCTCACGAGGAACGTGGACACGACCGAAGGCAGTCTAACGTCGGACCATGCCGAGGAGCCGGGTGCTCCTCGGGTCGTTTCGCGGTCCACGCGCCGCTGGACGGTCGCCCTCGTGGTGGTCAGCCTGGTCCTCGGCGGGCTCGGCGTGATCGCCCGCTACGTTCGGCTCCCCTACGACACGCTGGCCCCCGGGTCGGCGCGCGCCGTGAACTCGGTCATCGAGGTGAAGGGCCATCCGTCCTACCCGCCGCAGGGCAAGGTGTTCTACACGACCGTGTCGGTGCGGGAACGGGTCAACCCCTACGAGGCCCTGGCCGGCTGGCTCGACCCGTCGGTGGAGCTGCTGCCGGAGACCAAGGTGCGGGGCACGGTGCCGGCCGACCAGTTCCAGCGCATGAACGTCGAGGCCATGGCCGACTCGAAGACGACCGCCGAGGTCCTCGCCCTGCGCGAGCTGGGGTTCACCAACCTGGGCGCCGGCGCCGAGGTGGTCGAGGTGCAGGCGGGCACGCCGGCGGCGTCGGTCCTGAAGGCCAACGACATCCTGGTTGCCATCGACGGCAAGCCGGTGACCACGAGCGGTGACGCGGTGAACGCCATCCGCGCCCGGGCTGCCGGTGACACCTTGCGAATGCGGGTCAAACGGGGCGACGGGCCGGCGATCGACCTCGAGGCCGTCCTGGGCGCCGGCGACGGGCGACCCCTGTTGGGGGTGCGCCTCTCCACGAAGATCCAGCTCCCGTTCGACATCAACATCGACTCCGGTCGGGTCGTCGGCCCGTCGGCCGGCCTGGCCTACGCCCTGGAGCTCCTCGACCTGCTCACCCCCGGGGAGCTCACCGGGGGGTCGTCGGTGGCGGCCACGGGCGAGCTCCTGACCGACGGCACCGTGGGGCCGATCGGCGGCGTGGCCCAGAAGGCGGTGACGGTGCGCCGGGCCGGGATCAAGGTCTTCCTGGTGCCCAAGGAGAACGAGGCCGAGGCCCGGGCCCACGCGGGGAGCGGCCTCGAGATCCGGGGTGTCGCCACCTTCGCCGACGCCCTCAAGGCGCTGTCGACGCTGAACGGCAGCAACGCGCTGGCCCTGGGGAAGCCCGGCGCCGGCGCGTAGCGGCGGCTGGCGAGCCGGCCGTCTCCGCACCAACTGGTCACGCGGGCGAACGCCCAGCGGTCCCAGCTGGGGCACGGGCTGGGACGAACGGCGTGATCTTGTGAACGGGTCACCACGCAGGGTGAGGAGATGGGCGGTAGCATGGGGCGCACCGTCCATCGCTGGGCTCCGAGGTTGCCGATGACTGCATCTCCGCGCATGGCCCACCGGCGCTCGGCCGCGGCCGCCCGGCCCTGAGCGTGTCGCCGGAGGCCGCCCAGCTGCGGTTCGCCGTCGAGTTCGCCACCTTCCTGGTGGCCGTCGCCGGCGCCACGATCGTGGTGCTGCGCCCCCAGCTGGTGGGGGCCAACCGCCGGTCGCGCCTGGTCCTGGCCCTGGGGTTCGCCGGGGTGGCCGGCGCCGCCTTCCTGCACGGCTCCCTCCTCACCGGCACGCGGGAGATCGCCGTCATCGGCCTTCGGGGCGCCGGCATCGTGCTGCTGGCCCTGGGCACCCTCGGGTGGGCGGAGGACCGCGCCCCTCGGCTGGCGCTGTGGATCTCCCTGGTCCTCATGGCCGTGGCCGAAGGAGCGTCGGTCACCGACGCCGGGACGCTGGCCGACTGGGCCCGAGGGTCGGCGGCCCTGGCTTTGGGCGCGGTGCTGATCATCTCGGCCCGCCGGTCCGTGCCGGCCCGCATTGCCGTCAGCGCGGTGGCGACCCTGCTCGTGGTGGTCCTGGCCGTCTCGCTGGCCCTGTCGATCGTGATCTCGGGCAACGTGGAGCGCGAGGCCCTTCGGCGCGTCGACGGCCGGGCGCGGGCCGAAGCCGAAGAGGTCCAGCTCAGCGCCGGCAAGGACGCCCGCAACAGCGCCAAGCTCGTGGCCCTGACCATCCAGGGCCGGCCGGCGGAGTTCCTCGTCGGGCTGTCGAACCGCCCGGTCGCCGATTCCAGCGTGTTGGGGAACCTTCAGGACTTCGTGAGCGAGGGCCTTCTCTCGGCCACGGGCCCGCTCATGTACGCCACCGACAAGCGCCGGGTCATTGCCGCGATTGGGCTCGACCCGGCGGGGGTCGACGCCCTCGTGGGGTCGCGTGCCGTGTCCGAGCTGGTCCAACAACGGACCGACGAGACCGGCTCGATCGAGGTGCTGGGTGGCCGGGTCCTCGCCGTCGGCGTCCATGTCGTGCAGGCCCAGGCGCCCGAAGGGGTCCGCTCGGTCGGCCTGGTCATCGCCTCGGCCGACCTCACCCGCGACTACCTGGGCGACCGGTCTCGCAACGACCCCGCGGTCACGCTGGCCCTGGTCGACCGTGACCGGGTGCTGGTCAGCTACGGCCAGCCCTTGGTGACCGGGGCTGTGCTCGGCGTGGCCAACAAGGCCCTCCGGGAGGCCGACGGGAGCGCCACCCTGGCCGCGGGCGGCACCTTCCTGGCCTCGCGGGCCGTGGTGGCGTCCGACGGCTCCCGGGTCCTCGCCGTGGTCGCCACCCTGCCAACCACGGTGGTCGACGACACCCGCAACTCCCTGTTCCGGAACCTGTTCCTCGTCGGCCTGCTCACGTCGCTGGCCGCGTTCTTCGTCGCCGTGTTCGTCGGGGAGCGCATCGGTGTCGGCCTCCGCCGCCTCACCCGGGCTGCGGAGGCCATCCAGGCCGGCGACCTCTCGGTGCGGACCAACGTGGTGAGCCCCGACGAAGTGGGCGTGCTGAGCCGGGCGTTCGACTCCATGGCCCAGTCCATCGAGACCGGGGCCGTGGAGCTGCGCAACACGGCCGACGAGGAGGCCAGGACCCGCGCCCGCCTCGAGACCGTCGTCGCCGGCATGGGCGAGGCCCTCGTGGCTGTCGACGCCGGCGGGCTGATCACCACGTTCAACGCCGCGGCCGAGGAGCTCTTCGGCGTCCGGGCGCGGGACGCGTTGGGCCGGCCGGTACCAGCCGTGGCCAGCCTGACCGCGGAGGACGGCAGCGAACTGACGGCCCGGCTGGCCGAGCCCCCGGCCGGCCCGTGGAGCGCGGCTGCCTTGGTGGTGCGCGACGAGGACGAACGCATCCCGGTCGCCCTCTCCGCCGGGAGCCTGGGCCAACCGGGCGGTCCGGTGGTGGGCGGCGTGTACGTATTGCGTGACATGCGCCGCGAGCGGGAGGCCCAACGGGCCAAGAGCGAGCTCCTCGCCAACATCAGCCACGAGCTGCGTACGCCCCTCGTGCCGATCAAGGGCTATGCCGAGCTACTGCTGCGCCGGAAGGTGCCCGAAGCCAAGGCTCGCCAGTCGCTGGCCGAGATCGTGGACGCCGCCGACCGGCTGGAGCTCGTCGTCCAGCGGCTGCTCGACGTGGCCGCCCAGGAGACCACGTCCGTCAACGTCCGCAAAGAGCCCGTCCCGGTGCGGCCGATGGTGGAGTCCGTCGTCAGCCGGTGGAAGGCCAGGGTCGACGACCGCCACCCCATCACCAGGCGCACGTCGCGCGACCTGCCCGAGGTCAGCGGCGACCGGCGGCTGCTGGAGCGGTGCCTCGATGAGCTGGTCGACAATGCCGTCAAGTTCTCACCCGCCGGAGGCCCCGTTTCCGTGACCGCATCCCTGTCCACCAACGGCGACGGGGGGTCGCCCGGCGTACGGATCTCCGTGCGCGACCGCGGCATCGGTATCGCCGAGGACCGGCTCGACCTCATCTTCGAGGACTTCTCGCAGGCCGACGGCTCGGCGACCCGCCAGTTCGGCGGGCTCGGCCTGGGGTTGGCGCTGGTGCGCCGCATCGTCCACGCCCATCAGGGCGAGCTGGTCTGTGAGACCGTCGTCGGCGAGGGTTCCACATTCTCGATGTTCCTGCCGGCCCGCTCCGGTCCCATGGGCAAGGGCGGCGCCCGATGAGCGGCCAGGCCGACCGCCGGCGCCCGGTCTGGGCGATGGCTGTGCTCCTGTCGTTGCTGGCCGTCGGGTTGACGTCCTGTAGCCGTTCGTCGGAGCCGGCGGCCGGCCGCCTCGTGGTTGACGGGCGGGCTGAGGTCAACCGGCCCGGTCAGGACCGTCGGGAAGTGACGGGATCGCGGAACCTGACCTTCGGCGACCGTGTCCGGGTGCTCCAGGGCACGGCCGTCGTCCGCCTGCCGGAAGGCCGGCGGCTGGAGCTGCGGGTCGGCACCGATGTGGAGCTCCAGGCCGGTGTGAGGGGGACGGTGGCCCAGCCCACGCTCCACGCCGGCGACCTCCTCGTGACCGCCGGCGCCGGCCCGCTGGTGGTGGCGGTGACCGGTGCCGACGTGGCCGTCCAGGGCGACGCCCGCCTCTCCCGCGGTCTGGCGATGCTGGTGGGCGCCTACAAGGGCACCGTCCAGATGAGCTCCAACGGTTCGACCCTGACCGTGCCGGCGCTCCGCCAGGCGGCGATCCCGGCCGCCGGCCCGTTCCCGACCAAGGCGGCGCCCCTGGAGGCTTTGGCCACCGACCCGTGGGACCTCCGCTACCTGTCCGACGCCATCCAGCTCTCCAACCAGCTGGCGGCGCGCAGCGACGGCTTCACCGCCCAGCTCGGCCCGACCGAGGGCCGCTCGTTCAACTACTTCCGGGAGCTGCTCCCGAGACTGGCGGCCGAGCCCGGCTTCACCCCACAACTGCTCAACCCGGCCCGGCCCCCGGGCGAGACGCTCGTGGGGGCGGCCATCACGCTCGAAGGGTCCTTGGGCGCGTTCGCCGAGCGGTGGGCCGCCGTGTTCGGCTTCCGCGACCTGGGCGCGGCGTGGGGCCTGGTGGCCGCCGACCAGGGTGTCGCCGCCGGGCCGCTGATGGCGGCCATCGAGAGCGCCATCGCCCGCGGGCCCGCCGAGTTCGCCGTCGGGCCTCCGGGCAAGCCGCCGAGCTCTCTCGCCCCGCCCAGCAGCGGGTCGGCAACCACCAGCGCGCCGACCACCACCTCGACCACGGCACCGGCCCGGCCCCGCCCGGGGGCCACGACCACCACGGCCACGCCTGGTGCGAGCTCCACCACCACGAGCACGCTGGTGGGCCCGCTCAACACGGGCTCCCCGCTGATCGACGACACCATCAACTCGCTGGTGAACACGTTGACCGGGCTGCTCCGGAGCCTCGGCGGGCAGCAGTAGCCGCCGACGGTCCGCGTCCCGACGGTCACTGCGACGTACGCTCGCCGCATGGGGGACGACCAGATCGTCAGCTCCAGCGGCCCGGTCCTCACGCCGGAATCGGTGGTGGGCCAGAGCTTCAGCTCGGCCTTCCGCGGCTACCACCCCGTCGAGGTCAAGCAGTTCCTGAAGCGGGTCAGCGACGAGCTGGCTGCCGGCGCCAGCCGGGAAGCGGGGCTACACCGCGCCCTGCAGGAAGCATTGGAGCGGGCCGAGCAGCCCGACCTCGACGAGGCCGCCCTCACGGCGCGGCTCGGCGAGCATGCCGCTCGCGTGCTCGCCGACGCCAGAGGGGCGGCAGCGTCGATCACCGACGAGGCCCACGCCCGGCGCGACGAGGTGCTGCGTGACGCCGAAGGGCGGGTGGCCCGGATGCGTGAGGAGGTCGACGGGCTCCTGGCCCGCCGGGTCGCCGAAGCGGATGCCTCCGCCGCCTCCATCCGGCATGCCGCTGAAGCCCAGGCCGAGGCCCACATCGAGGAGGCCAAGGAGCGGGGCAAGGAGATGGTGGCCGAGGCTCGGGCCGTCCGGGAACGGATGCTGGCTGACCTGGCCCGGCGCCGGCGGGCGGCGCAGGTGCAGATCGAGCAGCTCCGGGCGGCCCGTGAGCGGCTCGTCGCCGCGTTCGACGTGGTCAGGGCCACGGTTGACGACGCCACCGCCGAGCTCGATGCCGCCGAGCCCGAGGCCCGCCTGGCTGCCGAGGCCGTGGCCCGGCGGGCCGAGGACCTCGACCTGCACGTCGGCCCGGCCGACGACGCCAAGCCGGTTGTCGGCCCCGCGCCGCCGGCGCCGGCGGCGGCCCGGCCGCGCCCGGAGGCGGGCAGCGGGGCGAGCCCCGTCGAGCCGGCCGAGAGGTCGTTGCTCCGGCGCATGGAGGTCACCGCTCCGTCGCCGCCCGAGCGGCCCCACCTCCGCCCCCAGACCGTCG
>JAHFUR010000029.1 GCA_023264995.1 Acidimicrobiia bacterium
GGCCCGGGGCGCGGCCCGCCGCCCCCCTGGTCGCGGAGGCGGGAGAGGAGCGTCTCGGCCCGGCGCTGGCCCTGGCGCACCCCCATCTCGCCGATCATCCGGGCCACGGTGACCTGGCCGCCGGCGCGCTGGCGGCCCTTGTCGGCCAGCTTGGGCACCAGGTCGCGGGCCTCCATGAGGAGGCCCAGCGGGGCGTACACCAACAGGTCGAGGAGCTGCTCCGCGGGGTCTTGGCGCGTGCTCATGTGGCCAGCCTACGACCGACGCCCGGCCTGTCCCGCCGCGGCTGGCTCAGACGCAGTCTCGGCAGTACATCCGGGCCGGGTCGGCCAGCTGGCTGGGGTGCTTGACCAGGAAGCACGACTGGCACACGAACTCGCCGGGGCGCTTGGGCTGCACTTTGGTCGACCCCTCACCCCGGTCGTCGGAATCGGAGGCGTCGTCCTCCTCGTCCTCCTCCTCGTCGACCACCACCAGGCGGTCCTTCAGGATGACGTCGAGGCCGGCCTCCACGTCGTCAGGGTCGATGTCGTCGTCGTCCTCGTCGTCATCGTCGTCGTCGGGGACGACGATGACGCCGACGGGCACGACGATGGCGTCGTCGACCAGGTCGTCGACGTCGTCAACCACGAGGGCGTCGTCGTCGACCAGGTCGATGACGTCGACATCGTCCTCGATGAGGTCGTCATCGTCCTCGAGGGACTCCAGGTCGACCATGTCCGGGTCGTCCGGCTCGTCGACCTCGTCGAGTTCCTCGTCTGGCTCTTCAGGCATCGTGCGGCGTGTCCGTTCCAAACAGGGGGGCTACGGGGGCGGCAGCATAGACGACCCGACGGTGGGAGCGTGACGCCCGCCGGCGGTTGGAGCTCGAGGGACCGTTGGTACCGCTCCTTGGCCCTCCCTCGGGGACGGGGGCCGGCCCGGCCCCCCGTGGTGGGTTATCAGAACGTTCTCTACTTGGTCCCTCGAGCCCCGCGCCTGCCCTCAAACCGCCCCCACCGCGGCACAGCCCGAAAGCGGTGCCGAGGCCCACGACCCGGGGGTGTGGGGCGTCAAGGACGGATTGGAGCATGGCGCGGCAGCGCCGGTCACGCAAGGCCGCTCAAGGTGCCTCTGACCAGCCTCTTCGCGCATCGGCGCAGGTCAGAGCCATTGAGATTTTCACCTCTAGTTCCGGTTGAGACTTGTGTCGGGAGGCGAGGTCCGCCGGGCCTCGGCCCGGCGCTCCCCGGGGAGGCGTTCGAGCCCGGCGCCGGCCTCGGTGTGGTCGACGAAGGACATGAGGGCGGCCACCACCGGGTGCCCGGCCTCCTCGGCGATCAGGCGGTGCATCTCCTGGCAGACTCGCCGGTAGGACGGGTGGCCGGCGGGCGAGGTCCGCAGCTCGATCATGTGCAGGGCGGCCCGGGCGTTGAGCTCCATCGAGTAACGGAGCCGGTAGGCCAGGGCCACGGCGTAGGCGGCCTGGGCGGGGAACGCCGGCTCCAGAGCGTCGTGGAGGGCGGCGGAGCTGGCCATGGCCTCCTCGAAGGCCTCAGCGCCCCCTGCGAGGGCCACGTCGTCGGCCATGACATAGCCGTGGCGCGGGGTCAGGCCCTGCCACTGGATCGTCAGCATCCGGTGGCGCTGGAGGTCACGGAAGGCGCCGTAGTCGGACAGCACGTCGAACCGGTACGACAGCCGCTCCAGGGCTCGTCCCGGCTTGTGCCGGCGGTTCCGCCGCTCCCCCACGTACGCCGCGGCCACGGCCTGGCGGTCGTCGGCGGAAAGCGTCCGCACCCGGGCCAGGATCTGGTCGTCGGGGAGGTCGAGGTGGGGGTAGAGCATGGCGGCCAGGAGCTTGTCCTCGCCCTCGGGGTCGAAGTCCACCAGGGTGACCGCCGGCCGGGCCTCGGGTTCGACGCCGGCGAACAGCCGGGCCGCGACCTCGGCGGTGGCCCGGGTCGTGCCGGCCAGGTAGGCAGTCCACTCCCCACCGCGGTCGGGACGGTCGAGGCGGGTCAGGAACGAGGGGATCACCTTGCGCAGCTCCCCGACCATGAGCTCGGCATACTCCCGGACCTCGGGGAGGGAATGGCCCCGCATGCGCAGCAGGAGCAGTTCGTAGGCCTGGCCCGTGCCGTAGATGCCGACGTTGGACAGCGCGGCGGCGGGGAGCAGCCCGCGGAGGGCGTCGAACGCCTTGGCCCTGACGGACTGGCGGTACACGAAGTCGGAGTCGCCCGGTTCCTTCGGGTGCAGGGCGCGGTAGTAGTCGCTCATCACCGGGACGAGGGCGGCATAGGTGTCGAAGAGGTGGTCGAGGTCGGCCACGTACCGGGTGCCGAGGGGCGAGGCCAGGACCGCCGGGTCGCGGTGGTAGCGGTACCGGCCCCCGAGCCGGGCGTCGTAGGCCACGTACCGGGTGGACTGCTCCAGGTACGCCATGAGCCGGCCCCACTCCAGCACCTTGGTCAGGAGGTTCGAGGCCTGCTCGCAGGCCAGGTGGACGCCCCCGAGCTGGGCCACCGAGTCGTCGCCGTACTCGGTGAAGACCCGCTCGTAGAGGGCTTCGGCCCGCTTCAGGCCGACGGTGGCGTCGATCGAGGCGTCGCCGTCGGTGTCAAGGTCGCCGACGAACTCGTCGAGGAAGAGCCGGCGCAGGCTCTTCGCCGACCGGCTGTAGCGGGCGAAGAGCGCCCCCTTGACCACCTCGGGCAGGTTGACGAGGGCAAACACCGGCCCGTCGAGGTTGGTGAAGTAGCGCCGGAGGACGTCGGCTTCCTGGTCGGTCCAGCTCTCGGCGACGTAGGGATGCATGCGACCCGGGAGACTACGGTCCCGGGGCGAACGCAGCGCGGACCTCTCCCACCAGGCCCTCGGTGAGCCACAGGTCGAGCACGGTCATGGCCATGGCCTTGGCCCCGTCGAGCACGGCCCGGTCACCCTCTTCGGACACCGCCCACATGGCGAACTCGGCCGAGTGCAGGGGGACGTCGGGCGGGCTCACGGCCAGCATGGGGTGGATCGAGGGCACCAAGTGGCTCACGTTGCCCATGTCGGTGCTCGCCACCACCCGGGTCGTCGGGCCGGGCTCGGCGACGGGACGGCCGAGGGCGGCGCTGTTGGCCCGGTACCGGTCGATCAGCACCGGGTTGGTCACCAGGTCGGAGTACTCCGGGCAGGTGACGTGGACCTCCATCCGGCACCCGGCCGCCGCCGCCCCGGCCTCGAGACAGGCCAGGGCCCGCGCCTTCAATGGCTGCAGGCTGTCGAGCGTGGCCGACCGCACGTACCACTCGGCCACCGTGTGGTCGGGGACGATGTTGGGCTTCTCCCCTGCCCGGGTGAACACGCCGTGGATCCGGTCGGTGGGGGCCATGTGCTGGCGCAGGGCGGCGATGGCGTTGTAGCCGAGGACCATGGCGTCGAGGGCGTTCCGGCCCACATGAGGGGCGGCCGCGGCGTGCGCCCCCCGCCCGAAGTACTCCACTCGCCAGGTGGCGATGGCGATCACGTCGGCCGCAGTCAGGTCGACGCCGGCGGGGTGGACCATCATCGCCGCGTCCACCCCGTCAAAGGCCCCCCGCTCCCCCATCAGGACCTTCCCGCCGCCGCCCTCCTCCGCCGGCGTGCCCAGCACCACCAGGCGCCCGCCGGCCTCGTCGGCCAATGCCGACGCGGCCAGGGCGGCACCGAGGCCGGCGGCCGCGATCACGTTGTGGCCGCACCCGTGGCCGATCCCGGGGAGGGCGTCGTACTCGCAGATCACCGCCACGGTCGGCCCCGCCCCGGACCCGACCTTCAGCTCGAACGCGGTGTCGAGGCCGTAGGCGCCGGCGTCAGTGCCGAGGGCCGACGCCAGCAGGTCGGCGGCGAAGGTCTCGGCGTACAGCAGCTCAGGATGGCCGTGGATGCGATGGGACACCTCGAGGAGAAGGTCGGCCCGCCGGTCGACCTCTTGCTGTACCCGCTCCTTGGCGTCGGCCAGTTCCATCTCCGCAGGGTACGCTGCGCTGCCGAAGGCGCGACCGGGTTCCGCGTACCGGGAACACATGTTTCTGACGCTGTGGGGGACGCGGAACGAACGTCGAGGGCGTGGGCGAAGCGCCGGCCGGGCCGGCGGGGCGGCGAGCATGGACGACGATGAGGCGCGGCCGCGTTGTCTCCCTGGCCCTCACCCTGCTCTGGCTCGGCGCGGGATGCAGCGGCTCGGGGCGCCCGCAGGCCGCGGCCGCGCCCTGGACGGGCGCCCGGGCATTGACCGCAGGCGAGGACGCGCCGTTCGGCGTCGTGTCGGACGGCAAGGAGGTGCTGTTCACGACGGGGCGCACCCAGGTCGGCGAGAACGCCCTCCGCTCCGTCGCCGTCGACGGCGGCACGACCTCGCGCCTGGTGGCCGTCACCCCAGGCGGGCGTACCCCGAACGGGCGGGTCGCCCTCGATGGGGAGCTGGCCTACGTGGCCGCCGGCAGCGGCATCGTCCGCCAGCCGGTTGGGGGCGGCGTCGGGACTGTCGTCGTGCGGGACCGGCCGGCCCTGGTCGACGAGGTCGTCGTCGCCGGCGCCGATCTCTGGTGGACGACCTACCAGTACGGCGAGCCGGGCCGCATCGAGGTGGCCCGGGTGCCCAAAGCCGGCGGGCCGGTGGAGGTCGTGGCCGTGAACGTGGCCGGCGGCCTGGGCCGGCCGTCCCCGGAGCCCGGCGGTGCGGCCGTCCTGTCCAGCCCGATCGGCGCCCTCCGGGTGCGCGCCGGACGACCGCCGGAGGTGCTGGTGAGCGCCCAGGCCGCCGGCGGGGCGGTCACCCGGCTGGCCGTCGACAGCCAGCGGTTGTACCTCCTCACCGCCGGCGCCCGGCACCGTTTGCTGGCCGTGCCCCTGACCGGCGGGCCGCCAGCGGTGCTGGCCAACGACGTCGGCTCCGAGAGCGACCTGCTGGTCATGGGCGGCGAGGTCGTCTACTTCGCCGGGCCGTCCGGGACAGGCGGCGGTACCGAGCTACGGGCCGTGCCCACGACGGGGGGCCCGGCCCGGACCATCGCCTCCGGGCGCTACGCCGCCGGCGACCTGGCCGCGGCGGGCGACGGGCGGGTCGTCTTCTCCGCCGATGGCCAGGTGTGGATGGCTGCGCTGCGGTGACGCCGGCTCAGTTCAGTGGTGGGTGAGGTAGGCGTCGCGCAGGACGCTGGTCTCCAGCTCCATGTCCTCGAGGCGGTGCTTCACCACGTCGCCCACGCTCACGATCCCGCACAGGCGGCCGTCGGCCACCACCGGGATGTGGCGGTTGCGGGTGCGGGTCATGACCCCCATGACCGTCGTGAGGGAGTCCTCCGGGGAACACGTCGGGCCCCCCCGGGACATGACGGCGACCACGCCCATCTCGAGCAGCCCGGCGCCGTGCCGCGTCAATCCCCGCACGATGTCGCGCTCGGAGAGGACGCCCTCGACCTTCAGGCCGTCGCGGGAGACCACCAGCGCGCCGACGTTCTGCACGCGCATCCGGTGCACCGCGAACACCACCTTGGCGTCGGGCCGGACGGTCTCGACCTCGGCGCCCTTGGCGGCCAGGACATCGGCGACCTTCATGCCGCGGCCCGGGCGTAGAGGGTGGACGTCGGGATCTCGAAGGCCCGGTGGACGCGATGAGGCAAGTCCTGGCGGAGCCAGCGCGACGCGCCCGGGGGCAACGTCGAGATGATGATCTCGTCGAAGGGCGGGGCGTGGCGGAGGACGTCACGGATGGCATCCAGCGGCCGCGGGTCCCCGACCTCACCCTCGACGTCGGCCCCGATGGCGCGGAACCGCTCGAGGCCATCGCGCAGCCGGGCCTCGGCGAAGGCCCGGTCGCGCTGGTCGAGCTGCGCGGCCCGGCCCGGAGCATGCGTGGCCGGGACCACCAGGTGGAACTGGCACCGCCCGGCGGCGAGGCATTCGCGGACCCGGTCCAGCAGGTGATCGTCGAGCAACGTCTTGTTGGCGACGATGAGATAGCGGTGCATGTGAACCCCTCTCTCCTGCTTCGACGGTACGCCCGGTCGCGGGGTATGTACAGAGATCTTTGTCATAGGTGACGAGCACAGCTAGTGACAGGCCCGATGGCCTGTGCGAGCCTGGCGCCGTCCTGGCCATGACGCACAGAGGGGTGGCCGTGAGATCACGTCGGGTGTTGTCGCTCCTGGCGGCCGGTCTGGTTGCCCTGGTCCCGTGGGCGCCGGCCGGCGCCGGCCCGTTGAAGTCCCCCCAGATCGACGGTGCCGTCCAGGTGACCGCCGACGCCGGGAGCGGCCGGGGCCACGCCATCCCGGTCATGGCCGTCAGCCCCTCCGACCCGGCGACGATCGTCCTGGCCGAGGGCGACGCCTATTCCTCGCGCTGCATGGTGCACGTGTCCCGCAACGGCGGGCTGAGCTGGGCCAACGCCACACAGCCGGCGACGCCGCCCGACTGGCCCGGTTGCGGGTTCGCGGTGACCGGGCCGATGGCCGACCTGGCCTTCGCCCCCGATGGCACCCTCTACTACGCCTGGAGCGCCTTCCAACCCTCGACCTACCAGCAGCGGATCTACCTGGCCCGCTCGTCCGACCTGGGCGCCACCTGGGACACCACCGCGCTCCCCCGGATCGGCCCCCGCCCGACACCCCGGGAGTTCGGCGCCGACACCATGCCGTCCATCGTGATCGACCGGGACGACCCGAACCTGGTCTACGTCTCGTGGTGGTCCAACAACGGCGTCTGGAACATGCCCGAGTCCATCACCGGGACCTCGGCGTCCATTTGGTGCCGGTTGGTCGAGAACCGCCCGCTGGCCCGGCCCTGGCTGTCGGTCTCCCGCGATGGCGGCGCCACCTTCGCCGACCCGGTCGACATGGCCCCCGGCATCACCGGCTGCACCACCGAGCCCTACCTGGTGCAAGGCGCCGACGGTGCGGTGCAGGCCTTCTTCGGGGAGTCGACCCGCTCGGCCCAGGAGGGCCAGGCGCCGGCGGCGCACCTCTATAGTTCGGCGTCGCATGACCACGGCCGCACGTTCACCGTCACGACGGTGGCCACCCAGTCCGGGCCGGCCGACGGCCGGGCGTCGACCTCGACGTCGGACTGGTTGAGCGGTCCCTCCCCCGGCGTCGACCGCAGGTCCGGGGACCTGTACGTGACCTGGGAGTCGATGGGCGTCGGCGTGCCGCAGATCCTGTTCTCGCGGTCGACCGACCAGGGCCGGACGTGGAGCCCGGCGGTGAAGGTGAACGACGTCGACCCGAAGCGCGACTGGGACTTCTCCGACCAGATGCCGACGCTCGGCGTGGCCCCCAACGGCCGGGTCGACATCGTCTGGTACGACTACCGCAACGACGCCACCTACAAGGACGGCGACACCCGCAACGGGTTCCAGGACGTCTTCTACGCCTCATCGACCGACGGAGGGCGGACGTGGGCGAAGAACCGGCCCGTCTCCGACCGGGCTATCGACCGGCGCTTCGGGCCCCGCCGCACGGGAGGGATCTACGGGCCGCTCGGCCTGGTCTCGCTGGACAAGGTGGCCTACGTCGCGTGGGACGACACGCGGAACGGCACGGAGCAGAACGCGAACCAGGACATCTACTTCACCCGGGCCCGGTACGCCCCGGCGTCTGAGGCCTTCGGTGGGGGGAAGGACGGCGGCCTGTCGCCCTGGCTCGCCGGGCTGCTCGGTGCCGCCATTGCCGTGGCCGCCGGCGGGATCGTCGTCACCATTGCCGCCCAGGACCTGCGCAGACGTCTGCCGGGCGACATCTCGGGCGCGGCCCCCGCCGCGCCGGCGCAGGAGCCCAGCACCGCGATATGACGCGGGACGCCAGACTGGGCCGATGATCCTCGACATCGTCCAGGCCGGCGACCCTGTGTTGCGACGGCCGGCCCGGCCGCTCGTCGCCGGCGAGATCGACACGCCGTTCGTCCAGGAGCTGATCGCCTCGATGCGCCAGACCATGTACGCCGCTCCCGGCGTCGGGCTGGCCGCGCCCCAGGTCGGCGAGGGCCTCCAGGTGCTGGTCATGGAGGACGGGCCGCAGTCGATGGGCACGATGAGCCCGGCACGTTGCCAGGAGCTCGACCGCCGGCCGCTGCCTTTCACCGTGCTGGTCAACCCGGTCGTCGAGCCCATTGGCGACGACGTGGTGGAGTTCTTCGAGGGCTGCCTCAGCGTGACTGGCTACTCCGGGCTGGTCCGGCGCTGGAGGGCGGTCCGCGTCCACGCCCTCGACCACACGGGCCGCGCCGTGGAGATGGACCTTGCCGGCTGGCCCGCCCGCATCGTGCAGCACGAGTCCGACCACCTGGCGGGGGCGCTCTACGTCGACCGCATGGACCCGCGGTCGTACACAACCAACGCCAACCTGGGCCGCTTCTGGAAGGCCCGCCCGCCGGCTGAGGTCCGCGAGACCATCGGCGCCGGCACCGACCTATGGCCGGCGTTGCGCTCACGGTAGAGCCCGACCTACGTCGCGTCCGCGGCCTCCTCCAGCCGGCCGGCCACCTCGTGCAGGAACGCCTCCAGTGAGGCGATGACCACCCGGTGGCCCGCCAGACCGTCGGCGAACCGCCCTACCGGGCCGAGCGGCGGCTGGTAGCTGCCGACCAGGCGGACGTCGGTCTGCTCGCCGTTGCGGCGGAGCTCGAGGCCGCCGTCGAACGCGGGGAACAGGTAGGGGTGCTCGGCGTCCTCCCACCACACCGGCAGCACGTGGTCCCCGTCGTCGTCCATGGCGGGGCCGAACCCCACGCGCACGTCGCGGGTCAATGTCCGGCCGCCGCCTAAACCCGTGCTGAGGTTGGCAAGGGTCGCCGACGCCGGCGCGGGGCCGGTCGTCCCCGATCCGACGATGTTCGCCGGCGCGGCGTCGAAGACGGCGATGGCGCGCTCCGCCGGTACCGAGATGTGCTCGACCAGGTCGACTGGGCGTCGCACTGTGGTGTGGAGTCGAGGCATGTGCAGAGCATCGGCGCGTCGCGGGTATGGCGTCGAGGGCCGAAGGTCCCGAACCGGAGGGGACCAGCGGCATCGGCGTACAATCCCGCGCATGCTCGTCCCCGGGCGATCGTGACCGTCGGCCGGAGGTGGGCAGCCCCGCCGGTATGGCCGCCGACCGGTGCCCTCGCGCCGGCTGCGGCGGGCCAGGCCCCACGGGCGGCGAGGGTGGTCGCTGTCGCCTTCCTGCTCGGTGTCGCTGTCGCCATCCCGGCCCGGGCGTGGATGCGCCTCATCTCGCCGGACCCCGAGTTCAGCTGGGGCGGCACCCTGATGATCGCTGTCGGCTTCGGGCTGCTCTTCGCCGGCGCCGGCCTCTGTTTTGCCGCGTACCGTCGCGGCTGGAGCCGGCGGGCGACCCGACTGGCACGGGTCGTCGGGTGCGTCCTCATCCTGCCGGCGTTCGGCGGCGCCGGGCTCCTGGCCTTCCCGTCCGTGCTGGCCGGCGGCCTGGCCCTCGCCCACCCACGGTGGCCGAGAGTCCTCCGCCTCGCGCTCGCCGTGCTGGCCGCCGGCGCCGCCCTGGCGACGATCGGCACCATCCCGGGTGGAGGCCTCCATCCCGTCCGGGCGACGATCGGCATCGTCCTCTACCCGGTCCTCCTCTGGCCCCTCATCCTCGCGGCACGGATCCCCCTCTCACCTCGCCCGTGACGCGCTGGAAGCCGTCAGGACGGCGACGGCGATGCGTTGGCCGACAGTCGATCACCTGCCCGCTCCGCCCAGACCTTCGCCGACCTCGACGATCCGGAGGTCATGGGCCCGAGCCTGGGGGCGGCAGCGTGGCGGTGACAGCCTGGTTGATCGACAGGTCCACCTTGGTCCGTCTGGCCCAGAGCGCGGCGCGCGGGGATCGCGACCCCGCCGACCCGCCGAGGGTCGCCATCACGGCTGGAAGCGCACCTCGGCGGCAATGACCGGCTCGCCGCCGGTGAGGTTGCGCACCCGCATGAGGAGCTGCTCCCCCGCCGGCCGCCGCCAGGTGCAGATCACCGAGCCCGCCGCCCCGTTGCAGTCCACGAACGCCCACCCGTCGGCCGCCTGCCACCGGCGGGCGAAGAGGGCGTCCACCGCTGCGGCCTCGGCCACCTTCGCCGCCGCGGCGCGGTCGCCGGCGGTCCACGCCGCGTAGAGCGCCTTGGCGAAGGCCTCCGGCGAGGCCACCGCCGTGCTGGTCGCGGCCCGCGCCGTGGTGGTCGACGTCGGCTGGGCGGTCGTGGTGGTGGCCACCAGCGGCGCGCTGGTGGTTGGGGCCGGCGCCGCCGTGGTCGGGAGCCCGCTCACCGCCGGCGAGTCGCGGCCGCAGGCGCCCAGCGCCAGCGCCGCCACCACGGCCAGCACCGTCGATCGGAGGGCCCTCAGGGCCGGGGCGGCCACGATGCGGGCGTTCCTACCGCGTGGGCGCAGGCTGCAACCCACCGAGGATGGCAGTGAGCAGGCCCCTGACGAGGTCACCGAGAGGGTCGGCGGCGGCCGGCGGCACCCCTCCGTAGGCGGCGAGCTCGGCGGCGGTGCCGGCGAAGATCGACTCGTCGACGTGACCGGCAACCCCGGGGACCGTCGAGTTCGAGGTGTACTGCCACCAGGTCCAGCGGCTCCACCGGTCGGTCCTCGGCGGCGTAGCCGGGACCGTGCCGTCGTCGGCACCCCACGCTGCGATCCACAACGGGTAGGCGGTCAGGCGGCTGGTGGGGACGCTGTCGAGGTAGGACTGGTTGCTGTAGAGGACAGGCGTGCGGCCGGTGGCCTGCGCCACCAGCCGTAGCCACTCGGCGGCCCAGTCACCGACGGCCGGGCCCGGCGCCACCTCCAGGTCGAGCACCGCCACCTCCCCGGGCGCCAGGGTTCCGACCGTGCGCAAGAAGTGGGCGGCCTCGGCCGCCGCGGTGTTCTGGTTCGGGCGGGCGAAGTGGTAGAGCCCGCGCAGGGCCAGCCCCGAAGCAGCCATCCCCTGGCGGTTCCTCGCGAAGGCGTCGTCGATGAACGTCGCCCCCTCGGTGGCCTTGGCGAAGGCGAACAGCCGACCCGACCGCCGCACCGCAGCCCAGTCCACCGTGCCCTGCCAGCCGCTGACGTCGATGCCGTGGATGGCGGGCGCGGCGGCGGCCGGGCCGGCCGACAGCACCAGGCCGGCGCCGGCCGCGGCCAGCGAGCCGACCACGAGGGCCATGACCGAGGACACTGCCCTCCGGAACGCCGCCCTGCCCCCCATCTCCAAACCCGGGTCCTCCCTATCCCAGCCGCCTGGGTCGACACAGGTTAGCCCCACCGGGCGCCGTCGGCGCGTCACGCTGCGCGTTCGGAGCGCAGCCGGTAGATGTCCGGGGTCCGGCCGGTCCAAGGCCCTCGCCCGGCCGACGATGGCGCGGGTCCCCCGCCAGCCAAATCAGGTATCACCGGTGATACACTCTGCCAATGGCCGAGATTTCGATCCGTGACCTCCGCAACCACGGCGGCGAGGTGATCGACCGCGTCACTCTCGGTGAGGAACTCACGATCACGCGGGACGGCAAGCCGGTCGCTCGGCTGCAGCCTCTCGACAAGCCGCCCCTTCCCCTCTACGCGCTGCTCCGCCGGTGGGCTCGGTTGCCGCCGATGGACCCCGACGCACTCCGTCGAGACCTCGACGTGTCCGTCGACCCGAGCCTTTAGCGGTGACAGGCGTGTCTGGGCGGGGGTTGCTCGATACGAGCACGCTCAGCCTGCTCGAACGGATCGACGATCCCGCTACGTTGCCGGAACAGCCGGCTATCACCGCGATCACCCTGGCCGAACTGTCCGTCGGGCCGCTGGTCACCGCCGATGCCGCCGAGCGGGCAGCTCGACAGGCGCGGCTGCAGCAGGCCGAAGCCGACTTCGACCCTCTCCCATTCGATGCTGCCGCCGCCCGCGCCTTCGGTCGCGTCGCCGCATCCCTGCGGCTGGCAGGGCGGAAGGCGAATGCTCGTGCCTACGACGCCATGATCGCCGCCATTGCGATCTCGAACGACCTGCCGCTCTACACGTGTAACCCCGCTGACTTCGAGCACATCGACGGGCTCGACCTGCGACCGGTGCCGCACCCGGACCAAGCCGAGGCTTGAGCCGGCAGCCTCGGCACCCCTTTCTGGGTGCCCACCAGCCGGCGATCATCGCCATGAACGCCATCGGGCACCCGACCCCGCATGCTCCGCCTGCAACCGTCTTCGAGGCCTGCTGCACCTCCTGCCGTACTATTTGCGCGCTGGAGGGCGTTTCGCGACAGATGTCGCGTTCGGCTGGCGCTGCGTCCAAATGGTTGCGAAGCGCAATATGCCCTCTGACCTGGGCTTCTACGAGTGGGCGATGAGGGTTTTGATCCCCCGACCTCTGCCGTGTGAAGGCCATTTTGGGCATATTTGTGACCTGCCGAAATGCGAATACATGGTCTCTGACCTGCTCTTTTGTCGACCGGTAGCGACCGGATCTTCCCGTCGTCGACCATCCTGATGTGCACCAGATGTGCACCAGCGTGGTGGACCAATAGCGCACCCGAGGCATTCGTCGCCTCATGGCGCGAGTCCCCGGCCAGCCGGATCAGGTATCACGGGTGATACACTCTGCCGATGGCCGAGATTTCTATTCGTGACCTCCGCAACCACGGCGGCGAGGTGATCGACCGCGTCACTCTCGGTGAGGAACTCACGATCACGCGGGACGGCAAGCCGGTCGCTCGGCTGCAGCCTCTCGACAAGCCGCCCCTTGCCCTCTCGGCGCTGCTCCGCCGGTGGGCTCGGTTGCCGCCGATGGACCCCGACGCACTCCGTCGAGACGTCGACGCGTCCGTGGACCCGAGCCTTTGACGGTGATCGATGTCTCTGGGCGGGGGTTGCTCGATACGAGCACGCTCATCCTGCTCGAACGGATCGACGATCCCGCTACGTTGCCCGAACAGCCGGCTATCACCGCGATCACCCTGGCCGAGCTCTCCGTCGGACCGCTGGTCACCGCCGATGCCACCGAGCGGGCAACTCGACAGGCGCGGCTGCAGCAGGCCGAAGCCGACTTCGACCCTCTCCCGTTCGATGCTGCCGCGGCCCGTACGTTCGGTCGCGTCGCCGCATCCCTGCGACAGGCAGGGCGGAAGGCGAACGCCCGTGCCTACGACGCCATGATCGCCGCGATTGCTATCTCGAACGACCTGCCGCTCCACACGTGTAACCCCGCTGACTTCGAGCACATGGACGGGCTCGACCTGCGACCGGTGCCGCACCCGGACCAAGCCGAGGCTTGAGCCCGGCAGCCTAGGCACCCCTTCTGGAGGGTGCCCACCAGCCGGCGGTCGGGGGCACCCCTACTCTCACACCCGTGGTTGTCCTTCAGGAACAGCCCGGTCGCGCTCAAGAGCGACACCGCCCAGCATGGAGTTCGACAGCCTGGTCCCGGCACAAGGTCCTGTGCGACTCAAGGCGCGGTGTCCGGTACGTGAGCGCACGGGTGCGCTCACGTCTTGCCTGCCGACCGCGGAATTGCTCCGAAGACTGTCGGAGTGCACGCCGAGGGCTCCGCGAGCGTGGCCCAGTGCGGTCAGTCTCATGGCTCCCATGATGCGAACATCCCAGTAATCGCACTCGCCTCACTAAAAGGGTCCGCATTGCTGGCTACAGCGGAGGCCCCTCGCGTAAAGCTCTCCGATATCACACCTTGCCGGCGTTTCGGGTAGCGCACGGCGGTTGGGTACCCGCTGTTCGGGTCATCATGGTGAGCAAGGGAACTGAGTGTTAGGGGGCGCCTGGTACCGAACCGTCAGGCAGATTAGTCCGAGCCAGCTCCCGTATCTCTGAACACGGGGGAAAGCCAGTGGTCGATCAACCCACCGCCAGTCGCTCGGGTTCGGTGCTCGGACGAGCGAGGTGCACCGGCCGAAATCAGTTCTGCCCGGTTTATGCGGGGCGCTCGATGTTACTTGCCGCTCCCATCCGCAGCCCGAGACGCTGCGGCCTCGAGCCGGTGAATAAGGCCCCTCGGAATAGGCTGTGCTACCTCACGTCTATAGTTCACGGCCATCCGCAAGATGAGCACAGCCTCGCGCAACTCAGATACTTCCGAAAACGATTGCGCATGGATTGCAGCACGGTCTGCGGAATCGAAGTCGGCAACGGGCGGAAGGCCATCCGGCGGAACGAGAGCGCCTCGGTCAGCTTCGCGGGGTTGGCCCGACGCTCGGTGAAGGGGTTCGTGTGCTGCGACCGTTGCGCGGTCCATCAGCCGTAGCTCTTGCTCCCACTCCAATAGCAGCTGTCGTAACCTTAAAGCCCACTCCCGTGGAACTTCTATCGAATGACGAAGCAAATATTCGATTGCCCAGTGCAACGTATCGATCTGTCGTCCGCACTCGGAACTCTCATCCCATCCCCAAACTTGCAGGATGGGCGCACCGCCACTGTCTTCGGACTTGGGCAAAGGAATCCCCCTTTAGGGGCGCTCGGTGCACAAGCGTACCCGTTCGCCGGCACTTTCGGTATAGCGATCGCGCCGCTCCAGTCGCGCTTCTGGTGATCCGAGATGAAACGGCGTGTTGCGTAGAACCCCTGCCGCTCTTCCACGACGACGCCGAACTCTACGCCGCAGGTCTCGCGATGATACCTTCAGGCAACTTCTCTGGGCGGCCCTTCTCCTTGTCAGGGTGCGACGGCGTCTTGGGAGCCCGAAGCTCGTCGGAATTCATCGCCCTAGGCGCAACATCACCAGAGCCGGTCGTGGCTAGGGCCGGTGATGCAGCCGATAGGTACAAATAGCGCGACTGCAGATATCCGCCATTCCAGTTGAAGCCGTTGAACTGGTACCCGAAGCCTGCGGTGTGATAATACCCGGCACCGCACGGCGGGCTATACCCAAAGTTCCTTGATCGACCTGCGCAAGCTCTCGCCAGTGCTGTCAAACGTCTTTGGGCCTCGTCTGTCGTCACAATGGGTCGTGGGCACCCAGCAAGGCGATCTGATCGACACCGCCGACGTGCTCAAGGTGGGGCTGGTCGGCGTCACGGTTCAGGATCGCCCGCTCCTCGAGGCTGCCCTCGTTACAGCGGATCCGGCCTACGGTGCTTGGTTCCGATCCCGCGTGCAGCTTGTCGACCAGCGCTACAGCAGCGCGGACCTGAACGGGTTCGTCACCGCGATCAACAACGCTATCGCTGCTCCCGGCAGCGAGACCATGGACACCTACTTCGTACACGTTGACTCAGGAGCCAACCGGGTCAAGTTGACGGCCGACCGCCAGATCCCAGCTCTGACAAGCCGGATTGCGGCGAGCCTCCCCGCCGACGCCTTCACGATCGAAGTCATGGAGGGCCTGACCTTCGAGCCGATGGAGAACCGTTTCACCACCCCACTGAAGGCAGGCAAAGGGATCCAGGTAGGAGCAGAGACATGCACGAGCGGCTTCCTCTTCCAGCGAGGACTGGAACTGGTGGGGACGACCGCAGGCCACTGCTCCCGGACCCTCGGAGACCCGATAGTTCTCGGCACACAGCGGGTCGGGACGGTGGCGGGGAACGCCTTCCAGGCGTCGCCTACGGGCATCGACGTGGCCTGGTTTAGCCTTACTCCGGCAGCTGACGCTCGTGCCGAGGTAACCCTGTCTGATCGCCCAAGCCTTCCCGTGAAGCGAGAATTCTCCGTCGAAAACCTGGTCGACGGAGAGACACGAACATGCTTCGTCGGTCGCTTCACATCCGGGAAGCACTCGTGTGGGCCTCTGGGCTTTGCGCCCGAGGCTCTCAGGTACAAGATCGACGGGATTGTCCACATTCTCGAGGGCGTGATTTGCGGTACGAGCTGGACACGGGGCGCTCCAACCAAGGGCGACAGTGGAGCGCCGGCGTTTCGGTTCGTCGGTGTCGACGGGGGAGTCGATAACGCGGCAGAAGCCGTTGGCATCTTCTCGGGGAGCCTCACCTTCCGCGGCTTTCCCATTGCTCAGTGTTTCACGCCGATCTCCTTTGTCCGCGCCGAGTACGGCATGACCCTCGCCCTTGGCTAGACGTCTCAGCCAGGCTCGTAGATGCCGCCTACGATCGTCACTGATCCGTCGGCAAGGCGAGGCGCGAGCTCCCTGCGCACCTCCTGGGACACGTTGTCGGGCTCCGGGACCATCAGCACCACAGTGTTCCGGTCCTGGTCGACGTAAAAGGTCGTGAAGTCGATCTCGAGCATGCGCGGCCGGATCCACTCATCCACAGCATTGAGGGCAGCCTCGAGGTCGTCGAGCCCGAACGTCACGGGGGTGATCGACCAGGTGAGATCCGGCTCGCTGACGTAGGGAAGGGATTGGCTTAGCAGCTCCAACACATCGTTACGATCAGCGGCCTGCTGCCCGACCAGGCGAACCAGAAGGCGGTAGGGGGGGTGGCTGGTGCCGTCGACCCGGATACCGGCGTAGCGCCCACCGAACCGCTGCTCCAAGGCAGTTACGGCGCGGCGCCAATCGTCGTCGGAGATATGCATCGCCCTCCCGGGCGCAAGAGGATGGGTCAACCCATGCTACCGGCAACCCCACCCGTCAATGAGTGGCCGCAAACGATCGTTTGCGGACAGTCCTCGTCCGCATGCGAAGGCGCTGGTCAAGAATCTGCGATCGCTCGGGCCCTGGTGCATCGCCCCTCGGTGGTGTTCGCTGATGAGCCGACCGGAGCCTTGGACGAGGACAACCAGGAGTTGGTGCTGCTTGAGCTGCTCAAAGGTGGCCGCGCAGGCGGACGCCGCGCGCCCAGGGAGCCGAGCAGGGCCAGGCCGATCGCCACGCCGCCAGCCAGGAGACCCTCCGCGAGTTGCGCTCTCCGTAGCCGCTGCCTGGGTACGCCGATGGCTCGAAGAGCGAACAGCTCCCGCTTCCGCAGGAGTGCAGACTCGAAACGACATCGCGTGGGTGACCAGCACGACGCCCACGGCTACCTACTGGCACAGGCCTCGCGACGACCCCTTCCCATCACTGACACCCTATCTACTGGCTGCGGCTGCGGTCTTGGGGCAATCGTGGTCGTCATCGCTCGTAGTTTTTCGGAGACTTTCTCCGGTCTGAGCGACAACAACAGCGCCGCACTGAACGTGTGCTCTGGTCTTGCGGACGCGGAACTCGTTGGCGGGCTTCGGCCCGCTCCGGCGCTCGCGAGTCGGACCCACGTAGCTCATCGCCTAACCCGGCCCGACCCATCCAACGTTTCGACACGTTCCGGCTCGGAATCCGAATTATCTCGTCCGAATCGGTCACAACGCTCCATTCTCGGACACCAACCTAGTGGTCCGTCGCGGACTTGGTGGCGGTAGTGAGGGCTGCTCGTCCTCTGCGGACTTTGGCGATGATCTCCTCGGCGCTCCGGTGCCAGACGAACGGCCGAGGGTTCTCGTTCCAGTGATCGGCCCACTCGTCGATGGTGTCGATGAGGTGGTCGACGCTGGTGAAGCTGGACCACCGGAGCTTCTTGTCGGTGAGCTCCTTAAACCAACGCTCCACCAGGTTCAGCCACGACGAGCTGGTCGGGGTGAAGTGCAGGTGCCAGCGCTTCTGGCGGGGCTTGGCCAGCCACTCGACGATGGCGGGGTGCTTGTGGGTGGCGTAGTTGTCCAGCACCAGGTGGATGTCGAGGTCCCGAGGAACCTGACCGTCGATCATCTTCAGGAAGGCCAGGAACTCCCGGTTGCGGTGGTGGGCGAAGCAGTGGTTGAGAACCTTGCCGGTGGCGGTGTCGAGAGCGGCGAACAGCGTCGTAGTGCCGTGGCGCTTGTAGTCATGGGTCATGGTGCCGGCCCGGCCGGGGGTGAGCGGCAACGACGGCTGGCTGCGCTCCAGGGCCTGGCATTGGGACTTCTCGTCAAAGCACAGGACCACCGCCCGCTCCGGTGGGTCCAGATAGAGGGCGACGACGTCGACGAGCTTGGTCTCGAAGTTCGGGTCGTTGGAGAGCTTGAAGGTCTTGACCTGCCACGGACGGATGTTGCGGGCCCGCCAGATGCGGGCCACGGTGTCCTTGCCCACGCCGGCGTGAGTGCCCATCGACCGGGTCGACCAGTGCGGCGACATGGGCGCAGAATGGTGGCGGACCGAGGAGGAGGGCCCGCCACCCATGGCACTTGGAGAACGGATCAAGGCGCTGCGCAAGGAGGCCGGGCTGTCCCAGGGCGAACTGGGTGAGCGCATTGGCAGCGACTCCCAGCGGGTCAGCCGCTATGAGAACGGGCGCATCACGCCCTCGGTCGACGCGGTGGTGCGCATCGCCGAGGCTTTCAACGTGTCGATCGACTACCTGCTGGTCGAGGACGCCCCCCGCCGGCCTCTGCACGTGGCCGACCTGGGCCTGGCATCCCGGCTGGCCGACATCGCCGAGCTGTCGGCCGAGGACCGGTCATCGCTGCTGCACATGCTGGATGCCCTGGTGACCAAGAACCGGCTCAAGGCGCTGGCCGGCGAGAGGCGCTGAGGCTCGACCTACAGCAGGATGAGCCGGATCACGCCGTCCTCGTAGAGATGAGGTGACCACCTACAAGGGCTCAAAGAGCCCATTCATGATCAATGCGAGACCGACCAATGCGCACAGCGTTCCGGAAGCGCGCACGAACCAGGGTCGTACGAATATCGACCGCCGATAGCCGGGGCCCATCCACTTCGGCGCATCCGAGGCCAACAAGCTCACGTACTCTGACGCGCCGTTCACATTTGCGAAGATTGTGACCCCGACCAGGAGAGTAGATGTCCCGAGGAGGACGAGCGACAAGCGAAGGGTCGGCCCACCTACTAAAAGTAGGGATAAGGCGCACCCAACGAACAGCACGATGGAGCATATGACAAGGTCACGTAAGGGACGAGGGCAGGCCCTCATGAGGGTTGCCCCATATATCCTGTAGCATTTCGAACAAATCCTTCAAAGGTTCCGCGTAAGAATCGGGGAGCCTTCTTAGTTGTCGTAAGAGTGATCGCACCGCTCAGCGGTGATCTAGGCCCAAGACCAAAGAACTCCGAGTGATAGAGGTGACCGTCTCTGCCACGGAAGGCGCACGCTTCACCGGAGCCGAACGACTTCGCCACTGTCAAGCAGATTGAAGGGCCAAGAACGTCGTACACGGTTGGCGCGTTCGAGGTATATCCTCCTGAACTGACACCAGCGGTTGCTCCTCCCCCGATGCCTCCTGAGTACGTAACCAACTTGTTACCTCGGTCGTCTCTGAGAGTGCATATCGAACCCTCAAAGGTGACCCACGATACGCTGAATTGTCCCGAGACGCATTCGCCCTCAACCGCGCGTCCATCGAGGTCGAACCCGTTGACCGGATCGCCGCACACGTAGTCGTAGCCATTGCACGACCCCCCCTCCACGGGGTCGACCTGGGTGAATCGGCCGAGGTGGGGGTCGTAGTAGCGGGCGCCGAGCTTGTAGAGGCCGGTGGTGGAGTCGAGGTAGCTGGCCTCCCAGCGCCAAGGGTTGGCGGGTAGGGCGCCGTTCATGGGCGTGACCGTGGCGTTGTCCCCGTAGGGGTCGTAGGTGTACGCGGCCCGCTGGACCCCCGTCGGCTCGACCAGCGCGATCACCGAGCCCTGGCCGTCGGCGACGTAGTAGAAGTCCCCGCCGGGGGTGTGCTCGTAGATCAGGCCGCCCGAGGGGCCCCGGACGTACCACGTCGTCGCACCGGCGGTGGTCTCCACGGTGAGGCCCAGAAGGCCGAAGGTGGCCGTGGTCGAGCCGGCCTGGGTGCGCTCGGTCTGGCCGGCGCCGGCGTAGGTGTAGGGAACCGCCGAACCGCCCGCGGGGTGATGGAGGTGGTCTGGGCCAGGCCGTTGTAGGCCAGCGCCGACAGGCTCCCGCCGGCCGTGAGGGCGCCCTCGTTGTTGTAGGCGAACCCGGCGTCGGTGAGCTGGTCGGCGCTGTTGACGGTGTGGGCGCCCTCGGGGCCGGCGGTGCGGCTGGAGTCGTAGTTGAAGGCGTAGGAGTAGGTGGGCCCGCCGGCGGTGGTGGAAGCCCGGGTCAGGCGGCCGTCGGCGTCGTAGCAGTACGTGGTGGTGGGCGTGTTGGCCGCCAGGGCGTCGGTCGCCGTGTGGCGGAGTGCGGTCACCTTGCCCGGCGTCTCGCCCGGGCAGGCGGTGGTCGTGGGCACGGTGTAGGTGTAGCTCATGTCCGAGACCCGGTTGGCCGCCAGGTCCGAGGACGCCCGGGTGGTCTTCAGGGCGCTGAGCTGGCTGCTGGCGTTGTAGCCGGCGTGGGTGTGGACGGCGAAGTTGGCCGGAGGCACCACGTTGTTTCCCGAGTAGGTCACGTCCGTCCCCGTGTTGTACCAGGAGTCGGTGGGCCGCCCGTTCAGGTCGTAGGCGAAGATGTCCTTGCGCAGGCTCGGCTCGGTGACCTGGTCGAGGCGGTTGACGATGTCGTAGTGGTAGACGGTGGCGTTCGCCATGCCCGGATCGCGGGCGGAGACGAGGTTGCCGGCCGGGTCCCAGCTGTAGGAGAAAGTTCCGGTCGGGGTGGTCCTGGTCAGCGGCCGGTTGGCCGCGTCGTAGGTGGTCGAGGTGATCCCGGTGGTGTCGGACCGGCTGGACAGGTTGCCGTTGACGTCGTAGTTGTACGTGATCGTCGGCGAGCCGTCGCTGTGGGCCTCGGTGCGAACCCGGTCGAGGGCGTCGTAGGTGAAGGTGGTGGTCATTGGCTTGGCTGAGGTGGACGTCTTCAGCCGCCCGTTGCCGTCGTAGGTGGCGCTGGTGGCCCCCAGGGAGTTGCCCGTCGGCGGGGTGACCGAGGTCAGCTGGTGGTTGGTGTAGCCGTAGCGGGTGGCGTTGGCCAGTACCTGACCGGGGCTGTTCTGGGGCATCCAGCGCGCCGCCAGGGTGCCGTCGGGGTTGTAGGTCATGACCGTGGTTCCCAGCCCGCTCTGGTCGTCGTGGATCGGGGCGGTGACCGAGGTGAGGTTGCCCTTGGGGTCATAGCCGTAGGAGGTCACCGCCCCCATGGTGTCAGTCGTGGTCTGAGGAAGACGCGACAGGATGCCGGTGCCGGGGTTGTAGACCGTCGACGCAAATGCGCCCGTGGCCGCCGTCGTCTTGGTCAGGCTCTGGCCTCCGTTGGCCCCCCACTCGTTGATGGTGGTGGCGGACAGGACGTCGGTGACGGTCTGCACCTTGACCTGGTTCGTCCAGCCGACCGAGGAGGTGACCGGCACGGTGGCCTGGCGGGCGTCCTGGGCGGTGAGCAGGGCGCCGAAGGGGGCGAAGGTGTACGTCGACACCGGGTGGTTGTCGGGGTCGGTGACCTTGGTCACGTTGTTGCCGGCCACCACCGAGTAGGCGTAGCTGGTGACGGCGTCGGGGAAGCCGGGGATGATTCTGGTCACCGAGGTCACCCGATGCGAGGTGTCGTAGCCGAACTTCGTCACCTGGGAGATGGGGGCGGGTCCGGTGATCTGGGAGAGGTTGGAGGTCGCGTCGAAGGTGTAGGTGGTGACCCCGTTGGCCGCGTCGGTCACCGAGGTCAGGCCGATGCCGGTGGGATCGTAGGTGTAGCGCACAGTGCGGGTGACGCCGTCGGCGGTGACCGAGATGGATGCCACCCGGCCGTTGGGACCGCTGTAGTCGATGGTGGCGGTGTTGCCCGGGGCGGTGCCGGCGGTGGAGGTGATGGTGGTCACCCGCCGCCCGTCGGGGTAGGCGAAGCTCATGACGTTGCCGTTGGCGTCGGTGTCGGAGAGCAGGTTGCCGTCGGCGCCGAAGCGCAGCACCTCGGCCCCGCCGGCCACGGTCATGGTGTAGGTGCCGTCGCCGCCGCGGGTCAGGACGACGTCGAGGTCGGCCGGGCTGATGAAGCTGCCCCCCGACGCCGTGAACGTGGCCACGTTGCCGCTGGGGGCGTCGTAGGACACCGAGCCGTCGCCGTTGGGCACCAGGCGCACGTCAGGCGCCTGGTTGAAGCTCCGCCGGTGGGCTCGGTTGCCGCCGATGGACCCCGACGCACTCCGTCGAGACGTCGACGCGTCCGTGGACCCGAGCCTTTGACGGTGATCGATGTCTCTGGGCGGGGGTTGCTCGATACGAGCACGCTCATCCTGCTCGAACGGATCGACGATCCCGCTACGTTGCCCGAACAGCCGGCTATCACCGCGATCACCCTGGCCGAGCTCTCCGTCGGACCGCTGGTCACCGCCGATGCCACCGAGCGGGCAACTCGACAGGCGCGGCTGCAGCAGGCCGAAGCCGACTTCGACCCTCTCCCGTTCGATGCTGCCGCGGCCCGTACGTTCGGTCGCGTCGCCGCATCCCTGCGACAGGCAGGGCGGAAGGCGAACGCCCGTGCCTACGACGCCATGATCGCCGCGATTGCTATCTCGAACGACCTGCCGCTCCACACGTGTAACCCCGCTGACTTCGAGCACATGGACGGGCTCGACCTGCGACCGGTGCCGCACCCGGACCAAGCCGAGGCTTGAGCCCGGCAGCCTAGGCACCCCTTCTGGAGGGTGCCCACCAGCCGGCGGTCGGGGGCACCCCTACTCTCACACCCGTGGTTGTCCTTCAGGAACAGCCCGGTCGCGCTCAAGAGCGACACCGCCCAGCATGGAGTTCGACAGCCTGGTCCCGGCACAAGGTCCTGTGCGACTCAAGGCGCGGTGTCCGGTACGTGAGCGCACGGGTGCGCTCACGTCTTGCCTGCCGACCGCGGAATTGCTCCGAAGACTGTCGGAGTGCACGCCGAGGGCTCCGCGAGCGTGGCCCAGTGCGGTCAGTCTCATGGCTCCCATGATGCGAACATCCCAGTAATCGCACTCGCCTCACTAAAAGGGTCCGCATTGCTGGCTACAGCGGAGGCCCCTCGCGTAAAGCTCTCCGATATCACACCTTGCCGGCGGTGATCACGTGTCCGTCGGAACCTCGGGGTCCGCGGGCGCCGCCCCGTCGAACCATCCCTCCTTAACGCACTGAGCCGCCTCTTCGCCGCGCACTCCCGAGCCTGAACCAGCTACTCCGGGCTAGCTCATGGGAGTATGAGAGGAATTATTGTGTTTGTCAACGCCCACGCTTGTGGGCGGGTATCGGCACCGCAGAGGGTGCAGTTGGGATTTTCGCCGAACCCTTTCCGAGCGCCGATCCGCCATGCGGCGTCGTCCCGTCGCTCCTCCCACGCCTGATGCGACGGTTGAAGACGGCCTGCGGTTAGCCGACCAACTGAAGCTTCCCAGATTCCACAGAACTGCCTCGCGGTCCCGCCAACGAGCGCCGAGGGTGTCCCAGAAGAAGATGTCCCCGTCCCCGTCCCCGTCCCCGTGCCCGCGCAGACGCCAGGTGAACCACCACGGCCTGTCGATGGCCACAACCCGTCCGGTGAACTCTCGCGGCCGGCCCGGCTGGACCCGGCTGACCACCCCCTGTCGCCGACGCGTGCTTGCGAGAACGAAGAATCTCATCGGCGCCTCGTCTGGAGCTGGCGATCGGCTCGTCAGCGCCCGAGGTCGAGGCCAAGTCCACGCTCAAGGACCGGCGCCTCGCGTAGCCACGGCCAGTTGCGTGCGGGACCTCGCCCGAGGCTGACGGCCGGCGTGGGTGGATCCACAACGGCATTGAGCGTCTCGACCTCGTGCTCGATGCCGTCGACGCGACGCGCTGCCTCGGGGTTGCGGGCGAACCATGCGTCTCGTTCCTCGCGTCGCTCGTGGAGACCGCTGAGGCGGTCGACGAGCTTGGCCTCGGCCCGGTCGAGGCGCCGGCGCTCCGGGGTGACGAGGTCGTCGAGGGCCTTGGCTGCGGCGGCCTGTCGCACCCGCCACTGGGCCAGCTCGGCTTCCTTCTCCCGGCGCTCGCGTCGGGGGAGGCGCCGGCCATCCAGGTTTCCCCGCAGCCGGGTGAGGTTCGCCTCGGCCTGCTCGAAGTCCAGGACGGCCCGGTTGACCGGGTGGTTGGCGAAGCGGCCCCGGCCGGTCTCCAGGTCGGCCTGGCGGCGGCGGCTGCCGTCCAGCTCCCGTTCGGTGACCCGGATGGCGGCGGTGGGGTCGGCGGGGACGCCGGCCAGGATGGCGTGGCGCTCGGCCAGGAGCTGGCCCCGGCGCAGGGCGGCGTCCACGTCCCGGCGGGGAGCCGCAGGGCTGTGGCCGGTGGCCGGCGAGCGGTCGATGACCCAGCTCAGGCGCCGCTCGACCTTCCACTCCCGGCGCAGGTCCTCGGCGGCCTGATCGAGGTTGTCGGCCACCACGTAGACCGTGGTGCGATCGGTGGAACGGCTCATCTTCACATAGGCCAGCTCCCGGCCCCCGCCGTCCTCCAGGGCATGGGCCCGCTCCACGGTGGCGCCCTGGCTGCGATGGACGGTCACCGCGAACCCATGGGCCAGGCGGTCGGCACCGATCTCCTCGTCCCGGAGGACGACCAGTGCGTCGCCGTCGTCGGTGCGCACGGCCAGCGACTGCCCGTCGGCGCCGAGGAGGGTGACGGTCCCGGTCTCGGAGGTGACCACCCTGCCGGCGGCGGCGGGAGCGAGGGTGACCACCCGGTCGCCCACGGCGTACGCCGTTCCTCCCGGGGCGGTCAGCTCTTCCTTGCCCAGGCGCCCCATGGCCCGCCACCGCTGCCGGGCCAGGCGGTTGAGCTCGGCCACATTGGCCCGTCGCCACGCGTACATGGCCGCATCCCGTCCCTTGGCCATGTCAGCCGCCCATCCCGCCACCGTGGCCTCCAGTGCGCCGGCACGGTCCGGTAACGCCCGGATGCAGCCGGATCTGGCGTAGCTGGCAACAGCTTTGGCAACATCGCCGGCCCGCAGCTGCTCCAGTGCCGCGCGGGTGGCAACGTTGCGCTGGCGCACGTTCTCCTCCAGGACGTGCACCGCGGCCCCGTAGCGGGCCACCAGGGCCCCGAACCCACCGCCGGGACCGACGGCGCCCAGCTGGCGGTGGTCGCCCACCATCACCACCTTGGCGCCGGCGTCGCCCGCCGCCCCCAGCAGCCGGAGCATGGCCGCGTCCTCGGTCATCGACGCCTCGTCGAGGACCACGACGTGGCGATTGGTGAGTGTGAGCTGGTCGTGGTCCAGGCGCCACCTCAGCGAGGCCAGGGTGCGGGAGGACTCGATGCCCGCGGCGTTGCGCAGCGCCCGCGCCGCCTGGCCCGAGGTGGAGGTGCCCAGCACCTCGTAGCCCCCGGACTCGAAGGCGGCGGCCACCGCGGCCAGGGCGGTGGTCTTGCCGCTGCCGGCCACGCCGATCACCAGCTCGACACCCCGCCCCGAGGTGGTGATTCCCAGCACCGCCGAGCGCTGGCCGGCGGTGAGGCGCCGGCCCAGGGCCGCCTCCTGCGCGGCGATGGCCCGGTGGGCGACGATCTCGTCCACCTCGGGGGCGTCTCGACGGGTGACCTGGCGCTCCACGGCGGCGGCGATGGCCGCCTCGGTGGCCACGGTGGTGGCGGTGACCCACACCGGGCCCCGGGCGCCGGCGGTGGCCACCAGGGGCAGTGCTTCGGGGTCGTCCAGCACCCGGTTGACCATGCGGGACAGCTCGGCCGGGGGGGCACCGAACAGCGCCGGGGCCAGGGCCACCACCACATGCCTTCGGGCGAAGACCTTGCGGGCGGCCAGGGGGCCGTCGGGGGCCAGGGCGGTGCGCACCACCTCGCACTCGTTCACCGGGGCCGGGCGCAGGTGGTGGCGGCGGGGCTCCTCCACCGCCCGCTGCAGGGATTCGATGCTCCAGCCCAACGAGGCGATCTCCCCCCGCCAGCGGGCCATGAGGTCCTCGGCCGGCTCGTGGCCCTTCTGGCCCCGGGTGGCGCGGGCCACGATCCCCTTGGCCCGGTAGGACGAGTAGCCCAGGCGGTCCATCTCGGCGCCGATCTCCGCCGTGCGCTTGGAGTGGACCGCCATGACCTCCTCGGGGACACCGATGATGCGCCAGTGGCCGAGGCGTCCCGTCGGCCCGTCGTCGCGCTCGATGCCGTAGCCCAGCGACACCGCCTCGTGGGCGGCGGCCATGCGGCCGAACATGGTGGCGGCGTGGAGGTGCTCTCGCAGCAGGGCGGTGTGGGCCCCCTTCCAGCCACCCCGGGCGTCGGCCATGGCCACGAGGTTGGCCACGAGGACGTGGTCATGCGGGTTGGGGTCCCCGGCCCGGGAGGTGGCGTGGCGGGTGACGGCGTAGATCAGGCCGCCGGTTCTGGTGGTGATCGCGGCGTCGCCCCGCCGGCCGCCCTGTTGGACCACGAGGCGGTCCAGGTAGGCCAGGGTGGCGGCACGCTCGGCATCGAGGATGCGGTGCATGTGCTCGGCCCGCCCGATCACCCCCAGCTCGGCCACCGACTTGTGGGCGGCGATGACCAGCTCCATGCCCGGGCGGCGGGTGCGCACCAGGCGCTCGCCGGTGGTGGGGTCCACGGCCCCGCCCGGGCCGAAGAGGGCGTGGAACTCCTCCGAGGTCACGGGCCCGGACAGGCCCAGGGCGGCGGCGCCCGAGCCGCCCCAGACCAGCGGCGTCTCGCCCCGGGAGCCGTAGTACTCCAGGGCCTGGCCGGGATGGTCGTCGGCCCGCAGGCTCACGTTGGCCTCGTGGTAGTCGACCGAATCGGCTCCCATCATCGCCATGAACGCCACCGGGCACCCGACCCCGCAGGCTCCGCCTGCAATCGTCTTGGAGGCCTGCTGCCTCTCCTGCCCTACTACTGGTGCGCTGGAAGGCGTTTCGCGACAGATGTCGCGTTCTGTGCTGCAGCGCACCAGTAGTACGGGTGGGACCGGTCGGAACCGGTCGAGAGAGGAGTGACCCACATGGCGCGTTCGGAGAGGGTGGTTCGGCGGATGCTCACCACCGAGGAGGCGGCTGCGTATCTCGGCACGACGGTGCGCCACCTCCGCCGGCTGGTCAGCGATCACGAGCTGAGCCGCTACAAGCTCGGCGGGCGCAACCGCTTCGCCGACGTCGACCTGGACGCGTGGCTCGATGCCCGGCGGGTCGAGGGTCCTCGCCGGCGACTCCCGAGTTGACATCACGCCCGTCCTTGAGTCGGGCACGCCGCCGTAGAAGGATCCTGGAGCCGGCGGGGTCCACGATCCGGACGCCGTCACTCGCGCCGTGAGGCCGCCCCGAACCGAACATCGGAACCTGAAGGAGTTGACCGATGGCGAGCATCAACCGCCGTGCTGACCGTGGCAACCGTTGGGAGGTCAGGTACCGCGATCCGACTGGGAAGCAGCGGGCCCGCCTGTTCGACCGCCGAGCCGACGCCGACCAGTTCCTGACGTCGACCGAGCACTCGAAGCTCACCGGCGCCTACCTCGACCCCGTGCACGGGCGGATCACCGTCGCCCGGTTCGTCGACGAGCACTATCGAGCGACGATGGTCGGCTTGGAGCCCAGCAGCCGGGTGCGGGACGAGTCCTACCTCCGGACCCACATCATTCCGGCCTTCGGCGACCGGCCGCTCGCGAGCATCGGCTACACCGACTGCCAGACCTGGGTCAACGAGCTCAGCACCCGCCGGGCGCCGGCCACCGTGGTGAAGGCGGCGCAGATCATGGGCAAGGTGATGAAGACGGCGGTCCGCTCACGGCGGATCGCGCACAACCCGATGGCGGAGGTCTCCCTGCCGACGATCACCGAGCCGGAGGACATCTACCTCACGCCGGCGCAGGTCGAGTCACTGGCCGACGCCATGGGCGAGGTCGGCGCCCGCTACCGCGCCCTGGTATGGCTCGGGTGCTACGGCGGTCCCCGCATCGGCGAGCTGCTGGCCTTGCGCTGGAGCGACATCGATGTCCTACGGCGCACGGTGACCATCTCCCGCAAGGTCATCGAGGTGAGCGGCGAGGGGATGGTCGAAGGGGCCACGAAGACCAAGGCCGGACGCCGGACGGTGACGCTCCCCCGGCGCGTCATGACCGAGGTGGAGCAACACCGTGCGGCGTTCCCGTCGGACGTCCTGGTCTTCACTTCGGCCGCCGGTGAGCAGATCAGGGCCAACAACCTTCGCCGGCGGGCCTGGGCCTCCGCGGTTCGGCGTGCCGGTCTGGACGGCCTGACATTCCACGACATGAGGCATACCGCAGTGTCACTGTGGGTGGCCGCCGGGGCCTCCGACCTCGAGGTGGCGAAGTGGGCCGGGCACCGTTCGGCGGCCTTCACCAAGAGCCGCTACGCCCATCTGTTCCCCGAGCACGGCGAGGCGCTGGCCGATCGACTCGACGCATTCATCGCCTCCTCAACACCCACGCCGGCGGCCGCCGTGGTCCCAATCCGCCCGTTGTGATGTGCACCAGATGTGCACCAAGCGGCTGCACCAGGAAAGTTGCGGAGCGTAACACCCCCTCTGACCTGCGCTTTTACCGTGGGCGATGAGGGTTTTGATCCCCCGACCTCTGCCGTGTGAAGGCAGCGCTCTGCCGCTGAGCTAATCGCCCGTGAGGGTGTGATGACCCTGGGGGGCCCACGTTAACGCGGGCTCGGGGGCCCGAAGTGGAGCCCGGAGCGTGGCGGTCAACCCGACTGGCCGGCGGGCGGGGCTGACGACGAGCCGCAGGCCGGCGATCAGCAGCCCGCGATGGTGACCGGCCAGCCCGACCAGCGGGTCGTCGGCGGGAACGGTGATCTCCACCCGAGCGAGCCGGCCTCGGCCCCGGGCGTGGCCCCGCACCGACACCAGGCCGTCGGCCCGACGCTGCAGCGCGCACAACGGGAGGAGCACCGGGAGGGGCGGGCCGGCGGGCGTGGCCCGCACCGAAATGGAGCGCTCCTCCCAGCGGAGTACCCGGTCATCGCCCTCGTCAAGCCACGCCAGTGTCCCGAGCTCCTTCGGGAACCCCCAGTTGACCCGGCCGCCGAGGCGGGAGTCCACCGACGTGACGACCATGGTCGTGATGCAGAGGCCCGGACGGGCCCCCAGGTGCGCCGGCTGGCCGACGGCGAGCTCCCGGTAGGGCCCGACCGGCGAATCGTCGTAGCGGGCCGCGGTGATCGAGCAGGGCCCCGGGAGGCGGCCAAGGCCCTCGGGCAGGTCCCCGGGGCGGGGGCCCGCTGACGCGATGGCCATGATGCACTCCCCGCCCAGCACCCAGGGTGCGTGGGGTGGCTGCTCGCTCACCACCCCAGCGTACCGGGCCGGGTGTGCTCAAATCCCGGCGTGAACATCGGCATCATCGCTCCGCCCTGGGCCCCCGTCCCCCCCGACCTCTACGGCGGGATCGAGCAGGCCGTCGACTGCCTGTGCCGCGGCCTCGTCGCCGCCGGCCACGAGGTCCTGCTGTACGCCACGGGCGACTCGACCTGCCCTGTCCCGACGAAGTGGCTGCTCGAGAAGTCGGAGGGCAACCGGATCGGTTTCACGGTGCCCGAGCTCCGCCACGTCCTCGCCGCCTATGAAGCGGTCGGCCACTGCGACATCATCCACGACCACACGATGGTCGGCCCGGTGTACGCCTCGGCCCTTAGCAGCGTCCCGGTCGTCACGACCATCCACGGGCCTCTCAACGTCGAGCTCATCGACCTGTACCGGCGCATCGCCGACCGGGTGCCGTTGATCGCCATCTCGCACGTGCAGCTCCACGCCGACCCGGGCCTGCCGGTGGCCGGGGTGATCCACCACGGCGTCGACGTGGCCGACTTCCCCGCTGGCGACGGGAAGGGCGGGTACTGCATGTACCTGGGCCGGATGGTGGCCGAGAAGGGCGCCCACCGGGCGATCATGGCGGCCCGTGAGGCGGGTGTCACCATCCTGCTGGCCGGCAAGATGCGGGAGCCCTGGGAGACCGCGTACTTCGAGTCACAGATCGCGCCGCTGCTCGGTGACGGGGTCGAGTACCTGGGTGAGGTGCCCTACGCCGAGAAGCTGCGCCTGCTCGGGTCAGCCATGGCCACCCTGTTCCCGATCCGCTGGGCCGAACCGTTCGGGCTCGTCATGCTGGAGTCGCTGGCCTGTGGCACACCGGTCCTGGCCTTCCCGGAGGGGGCCGCGCCCGAGGTCGTCGCCGACGGTCGCACCGGCTGGTTGTGCTCCGACGAGAGCGACATGGCTGCCCGCCTGCTCCAGATCGACAAGATCGACAGGGCCGAGTGCCGCGCTGATGTCGGGGTGCGCTTCTCCACCGAGCGTATGGCGGGCGAGCACGCCGAGCTCTACACCCGGGTGCTCAGCCAGACGCAGTAGGCGGCGGCTCGGTTGTCACCAGGCCGTCGCGCTGGAGGCGGGAGCTGATACGGGCCCGCATCTCCCGCGCCAGGGGGGTCCGGAAGGCCGGCGTGGTCTTGGTCGAGACCCGGACGGTCACGTTGTCGGCGCCGATCGACTCGACCCCCAGCACGTCGGGGGCTTCGAGGACGGCGTCGGCCCACGCCGGGTCGGCGGCCAGCGCCGCCGCCTCCTCGGCGATGGCGGCCGTGGCCGCGGCCAGGTCGGCCTTGTTGGGGACGATGACGTCGACGATGGCCCGGGCGAACTCCCTGGCCGAGTTCCCGACCTTGCGGATCTCGCCGTTGGGCACGAACCAGACCGTCCCGTCCGTGGAGCGCAGCCGGGTGATCCGGAGGTTGATCTCCTCGACCGTGCCGGTGACCTCGGCAATGGTGATCACGTCGCCGACGCCGTACTGGTCCTCGACCAGGATGAAGAACCCGGAGACGAAGTCCTTGACCAGGCTCTGGGTGCCGAAGCCGAGGGCCACCCCGATGATGCTGGCGCCGGCCAGGAACGGTCCGAGGTTGATGCCGAGCTGGTCGAGCAGGAGCAGGACCGCCATGCTCCAGACGATGATCCGGACCAGGCTGGTCACCACGCCGGCCAGGGTGGCGGCCCGCTGCTGGGCCCTGGGGCTGGTGGCCCGGAGCGGGGATCGGGCGCCGAGCGTCCGGATCGACCGCCCCGCCAGGCGCCCACCGACGCGGGCGCCGACGAGGGCCAAGGCCAGGATCAGGGCGAATTTCAAGCTCCGCCCGGCGAAGCCGGACAGGTGCACGTCAGCCACGAGGTCGCGCATCTAGGTGTCCGTCTGGCCTTCCATGGGTGACCTGATGCTAGAGAAGGGGCGTGATCGCCGAGGTTCTCGCCGGAAAACGCATCGCCATCACCGGCTCGACCGGCTTCTTGGGCACCGCCCTGGTCGAGCGGCTGCTGCGCTCCGTACCCGGGTGCGAGCTGGTCCTCATCGTCCGCGCCGGCCGGCGGACGACCCCGTTGGCCCGGGCCAAGCGGGAAATTTTCGGCAACGACGCCTTCCGCACGCTCCGGGCCCAGCTCGGTGACGGTTTCGACGCCGAGATCGCCCGCCGGGTCCAGGTCGTCGCCGGCGACGTCTCCGTCGACGGCCTCGGCCTCGACGCTGAGGCCGCCGCCCTCGTCGCCAGCTGCGACACGGTCATCCACTCGGCCGCCATCGTCAGCTTCGACTCCCCGATCGACGTCGCCGCCGAGGTCAACCTGCTCGGGCCGGTCCGGGTGGCCGAGCTGCTCCGTGACGCCGGCTCTGCCGCCCATCTCGTCGCCGTGTCGACCGCCTACGTCGCCGGCACCCGCCGGGGCCGAGCGGCCGAGGCGGCCCTGGGCGACACGCCGTTCAGCACCGAGGTCGACTGGCGGAGCGAGATCGCCGCGGCCCGCCGGGCCCGGGCCGACGCCGACGCGGCCAGCCGGGACCCCGAGCAGCTCGCCATCTTCGGCAAGGAGGCCCGCAAGGAGCTGGGGGCGGCCGGCCCGCCCCTGCTGGCGGCCAAGACCGAGAAGCGCCGAGAGAAGTGGGTCGCCGACCGCCTCGTCGAGGCCGGCCGGTCGCGGGCCAAGAGCCTCGGGTGGCCCGACGCCTACGCCTACACGAAAGCCCTGGCCGAGCGGGCCGTCCTCGAAGTCCGGGGCCACGTGCCCGTCACCGTGGTGCGGCCGTCGATCATCGAGTCGGCCTGGGCCGAGCCCCACCCGGGGTGGATCCGCGGGTTCCGCATGGCCGAGCCCGTCCTGATCTCCTACGGCCGGGGGCTGCTGAGCGAGTTCCCCGGCATCCCCGAAGGCGTCGTGGACGTCATCCCCGTCGACATCGTGGTGGCCACCATCATCACCGTGGCGGCCAAGGGCCCCGAGCCCGACGGCCACGGCGTCTACCAGGTGGCCACCGGCAACCGGAACCCCCTGTACTACCGGAACCTGGTCAACCTGGTCCGCGAATACTTCCTCGACAACCCGCTCTACGACTCCGACGGCCAGCCCATCGTGGCCCCCGACTGGTCGTTCTCCGGCCGGGGAAAGGCGCTGCGGAAGCTCCAGCGGGGGGTGAAGGCCCTCGGCCAGGCCGAATCCCTCGTGGCGTCGCTGCCGATCCGGGGCAAGCGGGCCGAGATCACCGCCCGCCTGGAGGAGCGCCGCGACCAGGGGGAGCGGGCGCTGGACTACGTCCGGCTCTACGGTGCCTACGCCGAGACCGAGGCCCTCTTCGACGACACCCGCCTCCGCTCGCTCTGGGACGCCATGGCACCCGAGGACCAGGCCGTCTTCAACCTCGATACCAACGTCGTCGACTGGCGTCACTACGTGCAGGTGATCCACCTGCCCTCCGTCGTCCGCCAGGCTCGGGTGCGCACCACCGGCGGCGTGCGAGAGGGCCCGAACCGCTACGAGCGGGGCAAGCGGTCGATCCTCTCCCCCGACCGCCACATCGCCGCCTTCGACCTGGAGAACACCCTCATCGCGTCGAACGTCGTCGAGTCGTACTCCTTCCTGGCCTCCCGCCGGCTGCCCGACGACGAGCGGGCCCGGTTCACCCTCGACATGCTCCGCCAGGGCCCGGGGCTGCTCGCACTCGACCGCCGCGACCGGGGCGACTTCCTCCGCCACTTCTACCGCCGCTACGAGGGCGCGCCGGCCGACCGGGTCCGGGCCGACGCCTGGGAGCTGTTCAGCCTGCTACTGACCAAGTCGTTCCCCGCCGGCATCCGCCGTGTCCGCGAGCACCGGGCGCTCGGGCACCGGACCCTGCTCATCACCGGGGCCCTCGACTTCGTGGTCGAGCCGCTACGGCCCCTCTTCGACGACGTGGTGTGCGCCCGGCTGGTGGAGCGCGGCGGCCTGCTCACCGGCGAGATGGTCGACGCCCCGCCCACCGGGGAGGCCCGGGCCATCGTCATCGCCGACTATGCCGCGGCCGAGGGCCTGTCACTGGCCGAGTCGGTGGTCTACGCCGACTCCGCCAGTGACCTCCCGATGCTCGAAGCGGTCGGGCACCCCGTGGCCGTGAACGCCGAGCCCAAGCTCGCCGCCATCGCCCGGAAGCGGGGTTGGCACATCGAGCAGTGGACCAAGGCGCCGGGCGCCCCCGTGCCCATTTTGCCCCTGGCGCCCCGTGGCCATCGGGCAACCGGTGACGACCTACCACGCCCTGGCCTGTCCGGGCGTCACCAGTTGGGCCGGGCATGAGGGCGCTCCAGTTCCAGCGCAACCTGCCCCGGTACGCGGCGGCCAAGGTGGCCGGCGGCGTGGTCCCCGGCTTCGGCGCCCGGGTCGGTCCCTTGCGCCTGGCCGACGTCGATGAGCCGGCCCTGCCCGGGCCGGGGTGGCAGCGGATCCGTCCCCGGCTCGCTGGCATCTGCGGCTCCGACCTGTCGACGATCGACGGGAAGTCGTCGCGCTATTTCGAGCCGATCGTGTCCTTTCCCTTCGTTCCCGGCCACGAGATCGTGGCTGACGCCGACGCCGGCCGGGTGGTCGTGGAGCCGGTGCTCGGCTGCCTGGCACGGGGTATCGAGCCCCTCTGCTCGTTCTGCGCCGCCGGCCTCACCGGGAACTGCCAGAACCTGGCCCTGGGACAGCTGGAGCCCGGCCTGCAGACGGGGTACTGCTGCGACACCGGCGGCGGTTGGTCGACGGCGATGGTGGCCCACGAAAGCCAGCTCCACGCCGTGCCCGACGCCATGAGCGACGAGGCGGCAGTGATGGTCGAACCAGCGGCCTGCGCCGTCCACGCCGCCCGCCGGCCCGGGCTCGACCAGCCGGCGACGGTCGTGGTCCTCGGCGCCGGCACCGTGGGGTTGTGCACGATCGCCGCGGTGCGCCGGCACCTGCGGCCCGGCACCCTGATCGCGTCGGCCAAGCACCCCGAGCAGCGCACGCTGGCCCGGGAGCTGGGTGCCGACACGGTGGTCGAGCCCGGTGAGGTCCGCCGGGCCGTGCGGCGCATGAGCCGCTCGCCCATGGTCGGCGCCGGCGTCGGCGACGGCGCCGAAGTGGTGTTCGACTGCGTCGGCTCGGCGGCCAGCATTGACGACGCCCTGGCCATCGTCCGCCCCCGCGGGCAGATCGTCCTGGTCGGGATGCCCGGCCGGGTGTCGGTCGACCTCACCGGGCTGTGGCACAAGGAGATCAGCCTGGTCGGGGCCTACGCGTACGGCCGCGAGGCTGCCAGCCCTGCGGCCGGAGGCCGCGCCGGGGAGCGGACCTTCGACCTGGCCTTCGACCTGGTCGCCGACGCCGATCTGGGCCGGCTGGTCTCAGCCGCCTATGCCCTCGACCGCTACCGTGATGCCATCGACCACGCCGCCAACGCCGGACCACGCGGAGCGGTGAAAGTGGTTTTCGATCTACGAGGAGAGAAGAACCGTTGAGCCGACCGGGATTCGTTTTAGAGGTCGACCGGTCGACGCCGCCCATCCTGTTCCACCATGGCGAGGGGTTCCGGCTGGAGAAGCTGCCGCCGGGTAGCCGAGTCGTCTACCCGGCGGAGCCGGTCGCTCCTCTCAAGGACCCCGACGGGGCAATCCGCCACGCCCTGCTCAACCCGGTCGGGGACAGCCAGCCCCTCCCGTCGCTGCTCCACGCGGGCATGAAGCTCACGATCGCCATGGACAACCAGGCCGTGCCCCTGCCGCCCATGCAGAAGCCCGACAACCGCCAGCGGGTCATCGAGATCGTGCTGGACATGGCCGCGGCGGCCGGCGTGGACGACGTCGAGCTGATCGTCGCCCACGGCCTCCACCGCCGCCAGACCGAGCCCGAGCTGCGCCACATGCTGGGCGACCGGATCTACGACGCCTTCGCGCCCCACGGCATGCTCACCCAGCACGACGCCGAGGACCACGACAACCTGGTGCTGGTCGGGCGCACCGAGCAGGGCGAGCACGTCGAGCTGAACAAGCGGGCCGTCACCAGCGACCTGCTCATCTACGTCAACGTGAACCTGGTGGCCATGGACGGCGGCCACAAGTCGACGATGACGGGCATCTCGTCGTACCGGAGCCTCAAGCACCACCACAATGTCACCGGCATGCAGCACAGCCGGTCGTTCATGGACCCGCCCAACTCGGAGCTGCACAACTCCACGTGGCGTATGGGCCGGCTCCTGGCCGGCGCGGTGAAGATCTTCCAGATCGAGACCACTCTCAACACCGATACGTTCCCGAGCCAGTTCTCCTTCCTCCAGAAGCGGGAGTGGGAGTGGTCGGCCCGTGACCGGGCCTCGTTCCTGGCCACCTCGAAGAGCCTCGAGCACGTGCCGCCCCGCATCGCCCGCAGCATCTTCCATGGCATCAAGTCGCCCCAGCGCATGACCAGCGTGCAGGCCGGCGAGGTCGAGGCCGTGCACGCCCTGACGTTGCAGAACCTCCACCGTCAGCACCTCGTGCCCGTCGAGGGCCAGGCCGACGTGCTCACCATGGGCCTGCCCTACCTCGGCCCGTACAACGTCAACTCCATCCTCAACCCGCTGCTGGTCATGTGCCTCGGCCTCGGGTACTTCTTCAACCTGTACCGAGGCAAGCCGCTGGTGCGCAAGGGGGGCGTGGTCATCATGAGCCACCCGACCCGGTGGGAGTTCCACCCGGTGCACCACCCCAGCTACATCGACTTCTTCGAGCAGGTCCTGGCCGAGACCACCGACCCGATCGAGATCGAAAAGAAGTTCGAAGAGAGCTTCGCCACCGACCCCTGGTACATCCACCTGTACCGCAACAGCTACGCCTACCACGGGGTCCACGCGTTCTACATGTGGTACTGGGGCGCCCACGCGCTGCAGCACGTCGGCCAGGTCATCATCGTCGGTGGCGAGCCCCGGGCCGTGCGCCGCATGGGGTTCAAGCCGGCGTCCACCCTGCGCGACGCGCTGGAGATGGCCGAGGACGTCGTCGGCCGCAACCCGTCGATCACCCACATCCACAACCCGCCGATCTTCCTGGCCGACGTCACATGAGCAGCGTCACGTGAGGATCGGCGTCGCCCGGTTCCCGCTGGGGAAGCCGAACTGGCCGTCGTCGGTGCCCCGTCCGCCGGTGAAGCGCCGGACCGGGGTCGACTACGACACCGAGTGGGCCCGCACGCCGGCGGCCCGCCTGGCCCGTGCCGTGATCGTCGACGACGTCCTGCGGCCGGCGCTGCACGTGATCGCGTCGCCGACGGTGCACGGCGCCGACCGCCTGGTCGGCCTCGAGGCGCCGGCCATCTTCGTGGCCAACCACCACAGCCACCTCGATACGTCGGTGCTCCTGACGTCGCTCCCCGAGCGTTTCCGCCACAAGGCCATCGTGGCCGCCGCGGCGGACTACTTCTTCACGTCGCGGACGAAGGGGGCCATGTCGGCCCTTACCATCGGCGCCATCCCCATGGAGCGGACCAAGGTGGGCCGGCGCTCCGCCGACCTGGCCGCCGAGCTGCTCGGCGACGGCTGGAACCTGATCATGTTCCCCGAGGGCGGGCGCAGCCCCGACGGCTGGGGCCGGGCCTTCCGGGGCGGCGCCGCCTACCTGTCGCTGCGCTGCGGCCGGCCGGTCGTCCCCCTCTACATCGAGGGCACCGGCCGTCTGTGGCGGCGGGGCAAGTCGTGGCCCAAGATCGCCGGCAAGGGCGAAGGTGTGCACCTGGTCTTCGGCGCTCCCATGTGGCCCGAGGAGGGTGAGGACGCCCGGCGGCTGGCCGCCCGGGTGGAGAAGGCGGTCGCCGCCCTGGCCGACGAGTGGGCCACCGACTGGTGGACCGCCCGCCAGCGGGCCGCCGCCGGCACCACGCCGGCGCTCACCGGGCCCAGCGGCGGCGCCTGGCGGCGGGCCTGGGCCCTCGACGCCGACGCGTCCTCACGCACCGGCCGGCGGTCCTGGCCCTGATCCCACCCGCTTCTTTGTGAGCTGAGGTACCGCCAAGGTACTCAGGAGGACAATGAACGCGGACAGAATGCCCGTCGTGGTGATCCTGGCCCTGACCCGTGCCGAGAGCGCCGCCCGTCTGGGGACCGCCGCCGGCGTGGCGCTCGTCGCATGGCTGGTGCTCCTCGGCCTCCTGGCCCTGGCCACTCGGGCTCGGACGCCCGATGCCGGTCCCGAGGTGCTGGAGCTCCCGGGCGACGAGCCGCCGGCGGTGGTGGCCATGCTGGCCGGCGGCTGGGAGGTCGGGCGCGAGGCGGTGCCGGCCACCCTGCTCGACCTGGCCGCCCGCAAGATCCTGGCCATCGAGGCCATCGGCCCGGAACGGTTCCTCGTCCGGCTCCGACCGACTTCGGCCACGCCGCCCGACCTCGCCCCCTACGAGGACCAGGTCCTCGACCACGTCCGCAGGCTGGCCGGCGCTGACGGCACTGTGCCGGGCGAGGCCCTGACGACCGGCCCGGAGGACGAGTCGGCCGGCTGGTGGTCGCGGTTCGAGCGGTCAGTGGTGAAGGACACCCGCAACCGGGGGCTGTCCCGGGGCCGTTGGAGCCGGTGGATGCTGGTGGTGCTGGGGGCGGGGGCGCTGGCGCCGGCCATGCTCGCCGCCCTCGCCATCGTGGTCGTGCCGCCCCAGGACAACGCCAAGGAGGAGAACCCGGTCGGCGCGTTCTTCGGCCTGACCGCCTTGGCGTGGTTCCCGCTGATGGCGGTGCCCCACAAGCTTCGGGCCGAGCGGGACACGCCGGCGGGACGCGATGCCGCGGCCCGGTGGCTGGGGCTCCGGGACCACCTCGAGGCCAGCGGCGGCTTCACCGACGCGCCTCCGGCGGCCGTGGTGATCTGGGACCGCTTCCTGTCCTACGGTGCCGCCCTCGGCGTGGCGGCCGGTGCGGTCCGGGCCCTGCCTCTCGGGAGTGAGTCGGACACGGTGGCGTGGACCTCCTACGGCGGCCGCTGGCACATGGTGAAGATCAGCTACCCGAAGCGCATCCCGCCCGGATGGGGCCGCCCACCCCTGCTGGCCACGGTGATCGGCCTGGCCAGCCTCGTGGGGGGCCTGTTGGTCGCCCGGGTCTTCTTCCCACTCATGGTCGATGCCGCCTCGACCTTGTCCGCCTCGACCAGTGACCACCGCTTCGAGCCCCTCGACCTGGTCGGTGTGGCCCTCCTGGCCATCCCCACCATCGTCACGGCCGTCTGGCTGGCCCGTGCCGTGCTGATGCTCCGAGCCGCCGTTCCCGACCTGGTCGCCCGCCGGGAGGTTGAGGGGGTCGTCCTGCGGATCCGCCACCACGAGAAGGCCCACTACCTCGCGGTCGACGAAGGCACGCGGGCCGAGATCAAGGCGTGGCTGGTCGAGCCGGCGGTCCTCGCCGCCGCCGGCCTGGGGCAGGGATCGCCGGTCTCGGCGACGGTGAGCCCAAGGCTCGGGCATGTCTTCCGGCTCGGGGAAACCCGGCCGGTCGCCCCCGCCCCCTGAGCTACATTTGCCTCGACTCTCACCGGGGCAGGGGCAACGACGCCTCTTCGCCTAGAAGGCTTCGACGAGGAAGCGTCCCGGTCGACCCACTTGCAACCCGACGTTCCGTGAGGTGACGCGTGCCCATCAGTCCCAGTCGTGAGCTCGACGCGTGCGGTATCGGCTTCGTGGCCAACCGCTCCGGCCAGGCGACGCGCGACGTCGTCACGGCCGCCCTCGGCGGCCTGGCGTGCGTCAAGCACCGGGGCGCGGTGGCCGCCGACGCCCGCTCGTCGGACGGCTCGGGACTGCTGGTCCCGATCCCAGCGGCGATCTTCGGCGAGGGCCGAGGCTTGGCCATGCTCTTCGTGCGGGGCGACGACCCCCGCGCCGGCGTCGAGGACGCCGCCAAGGCGGAGGGGATCCGCGTCGTCGAGTGGCGGGTGCCGCCGACCGACGACGCCGTCCTCGGCGTGCTGGCCCGGTCCTCGCGGCCGGCTGTGCTCCAGGCCGTCATCGAGGCCGACGGCGTGCCCGACGAGCGGGCCGCGTTCCGCCTCCGCCGGCGGATCGACGCCTCCGTGCCCGGCGTCTACGTCGCCTCGTGCTCGTTCCGCACCGTCGTCTACAAGGGCCTGATCACCGCCGATGCGCTGTCTGGTTTCTGGCTGGATCTGGCCGACGAACGCTTCATCGCTCCGTTCGCCGTCTTCCACCAGCGTTTCTCCACCAACACCCTGCCCACGTGGGAGCGGGCCCAGCCCTTCCGCACCCTCTGCCACAACGGCGAGATCAACGCCGTCGCCGGCAACATCAACCGGATGCGGGCCCGGGCTGTGCTCGGCACCGAGGCGGCCGGCCTCGGCCCCGAGGAGCTGTTCCGGCCGGTTGTCGACGCCGAGGACTCCGACTCCGGCCAGCTCGACTCGGTGGTCGAGCTGCTGACCCGGGGCGGGCGCGATATCCGCCACGCCATCGCCATGACCATCCCCGAGGCGTGGGAGGGCGAGCGCGACCTGGCCCCCGAGGTCCGGGGTTTCTACCGGTACCACGCGTCCCTGATGGAGCCGTGGGACGGTCCCGCCGGCCTGATCTTCACCGACGGCGTCGGCGTCGGCGCCGCCCTCGACCGCAACGGGCTCCGCCCCCTGCGGTGGGCGGTGTGCGACGACGGCCTGGTCGTCTGCTGCTCGGAGGCCGGCGCCGTCGACCTCAGCGGGCGGGGCCAGGTCCGCCGGGGGCGTCTCGGCCCCGGGCAGATGCTCTACGTCTCCCCCACCGACGGCGTGGTCCACGACACCGGCAACAAGCTGGCCCTGGCCGCCGGCGGCCCCTACGCCCGGTGGGCCCAGGACGGGCTGCGCCAGCAGAACGCCGGCCAGCACATCGAGCACACCGCCGACCCTGCGGTCCTTGAGCAGCGCCAGGCAATTTTCGGTTACTCCCGCGAGGAGCTGGCCATGGTGCTCCGGTACATGGCCAACGAGGCCAAGGAGCCCGTCTACTCGATGGGCGACGACTCCCCGCTCCCCCACCTGGCCGGCCGCCCCCGGCCGGTCCACCACTACCTCCGGCAGCGCTTCGCCCAGGTCACCAACCCTCCGATCGACCATCTGCGCGAGCGCCTGGTCATGAGCCTCCGCACCCTGCTCGGGCCGCGCCACCCGATCCTCGGGTCCGGCCCCGACACCACCGAGCTGCTCGTGTTCAAGTCGTTCTTCGTCTACCCGTCGGTGGTGAAGGGCCTCCTCGCCGGCGACGGCGGGTCGTTCGGGGTCGGCCACCTCGACGCCACCTTCCCGGTGGCCGAGGGCCCGGGGGGCCTGGAGGCCGCGGTGCGCCGACTGTGCGCCGATGCCGAGCGCCTGGTCTCCGGTGGTGCCGGCATCCTGGTCATCGACGACGGTGGTGTCGGCCCCGACCGGGCGCCGGTGCCGGCACTGCTGGCCACCGGCGCCGTCCACCATCGCCTGGTCAACTGCGGCCTACGGTCGAACACCAGCCTGGTCGTCTCCGCTGACGACGCGCGCGACGTGCACTACGTCGCCTGCCTCCTCGGGTACGGCGCCGACGCCATCTGCCCCGCGCTGGCGCTGGAGACGGTCGGCCACGAAGCCGACCAGAACGACTCGGAGCTGACCGGGCCCGAGGCCCAGCAGCGGCTACAGGCCGGCCTTGAGGACGGAGTTCTCAAGGTGATGTCCAAGATGGGCATCTCCACGGTCGACTCCTACCGGGGCGCCCAGATCTTCGAGGTCATCGGGCTCGGCCCCGACGTGGTCGACCTGTGCCTGGCCGGCACCCCGTCAGTGGTCGGCGGCGTGGGTTGGGCCGAGCTGGGCGAGGACGCCCTGAGCCGCCACGCCGAAGGCCGCATGGTCGAGGGTGGGTACTACCGGGCCCTGAAGAACAAGGGCGAGTTCCACACCCACAACGACCCGGTGGTCAAGGCGCTCAACGAGATGAAGGCGGCCCACCTCCTCCAGGCCGCCATCCGCGACGGGAGCGATGAGCACTACGACCGGTTCGCAGCCTTGGTGAACAGCCGCCCGCCCACCGAGCTGCACGACCTCCTCGAGTTCGTGCCCGCCGGCCCCCCGGTCGCCCTCGACGAGGTCGAGCCGGTCACCGAGATCGTGAAGCGGTTCTCCACTGGCGCCATGTCGCACGGAGCATTGAGCCGCGAGGCCCACGAGACGCTGACGATGGCCATGAACCTGATCGGCGGGAAGTCGAACTGCGGGGAGGGCGGCGAGAGCTTCGCCCGGTTCTCGACCCGGGGCCAGGCCACCGGCGACAAGAACAGCCGGATCAAGCAGATCGCGTCGGGCCGTTTCGGTGTCACCCCGGAGTACTGCGCTTTCGCCGACGAGCTGAACATCAAGATGGCCCAGGGTTCCAAGCCGGGCGAGGGTGGCCAGATCCCCGGCAACAAGGTGTCCGAAGAGATCGCCGGCCTGCGCCACACCCAGCCCGGCATCGGCCTCATCTCACCGCCACCCCACCACGACATCTACTCCATCGAGGACCTGGCCCAGCTCATCTACGACCTCAAGCAGGTGAACCGGCTGGCCGACGTGTCCGTGAAGCTGGTGGCCGAGGACAACGTGGGCACCATCGCCGCCGGCGTGGCCAAGGCCCTGGCCGAGGTCATCCATATCTCCGGCGCCAACGGCGGCACCGGTGCGTCGCCCCTCGGCTCGATCAAGCACGCCGGCCTGCCGTGGGAGCTGGGCGTGGCCGAGACCCAGCGGGCGCTGATGGAGAACGGCCTGCGCGACCGGGTGCGCCTGCGCATGGACGGCGGGTTGATGACCGGCCGCGACGTGCTGATGGCCGCCTTCCTGGGTGCGGACGAGTACTCCTTCGGCACCGCGGCCATGATCGCCGAGGGCTGCATCATGCTGCGGGCCTGTCACAAGGACACCTGCACCACCGGCATCGCCACCCAGCGGCCCCACCTGCGGGCCAAGTTCGCCGGCACCCCCGAGGGCGTGGCCGCCTACATGCTCTTCATCGCCGACGAGATGCGCAAGGAGCTGGCCGCTCTCGGCTTGCGGACGGTCGACGAGGCCATCGGCCGGGTCGAGTGCCTCCGCCAGCGGGTGATCGGCGAGGCCCGGCCCGACAGCATGGACCTCTCGCCGCTCATCAGCCCGCCTGATGACCTGGCCGCGCCGCGCCACTTCGTGCGGCCGGTCGACCTGCAGCGGCCCCGATCGGCCCTGGGCGACCGGCTGGAGGCCGATGCCTACCGGGCGGTCTGGGACGGTGACGATATCGAGCTGGACTACGTGATCACCAACGCCGACCGGACGGTGGGCGCGGCGTTGTCCGGGGCGCTGGCCCTCGAGTTCGGCTCCACCCCGCCGCCCGGTTCGGTCACCGTGCGCTTCAGCGGCGCGGCCGGCCAGAGCTTCGGCGCCTTCCTTGGCCACGGCATCGAGTTCGAGCTCACCGGTGAGGCCAACGACTACGTCGGCAAGGCCATGGCCGGGGGCCGCATCGTGGTCCGCCCGCCGGCGAACGACGCCGGGAACCCGGTCCTTGCCGGCAACACCTGCCTCTACGGGGCCACCGGTGGTGAGCTCTACATTGCCGGCTCGGCCGGCGAGCGTTTCGGCGTCCGCAACTCCGGGGCCAGCGCGGTCGTCGAGGGTGTCGGCGACCATGCGTGCGAGTACATGACCGGCGGCACCGTCGTGGTGCTCGGGCCGGTCGGGTACAACCTCGGCGCAGGGATGACGGGCGGTCGGGCCTACGTGTGGGACCCGAGCTCGCAGCTCACAGCGCGTCTCAATACCGCGCTGGTGGAGGCGGCCCGTCCCGACGCCGAGTCCCTCGAGGAGTTCCGGTGGCTGCTGGAGCGCCATCAGGAGCTGACCGGCTCGGCCGCGGCCACTCGCCTGCTCGACGACTGGATCTCGACGGTGGCCCACAGCTGGCTGGTCGCTCCCGTCGACATGATCCGCCGCATGGAGGCCCAACAGGCCACGCGGGTGGCGGCGAGCGCATAAAGGGACTACAGAGGAAGGACATGCCCTCCCCTGCTGGCGACGATCTCGGGCCTGAGATCTTCGCCGAGGTGGCCCGGGCCCTGTTCGCCCAGGGCGACGTGCAGCACACCCTTCAGAAGATCGTCGACCTGGCGGTCGAGACCATCGACGGGTGCGACCATGCCGGCATCTCGTTCCTGAAGGGCACGACGGGGTCGACGCCGGCCGCCAGCGATGGCATCCCCATCACGGTGGATGCCATCCAGTACGAGACGGGCGAGGGCCCCTGCCTGTCGGCCATCCGAGAGCACGAGGTGTTCGAGAGCGGCAATCTCCCGCTCGAGACCCGCTGGCCGCACTTCGCCGCTCGCGCCGCGAGGGAGACCGGGATCACGAGCATGCTGTCGTTTCGGCTCTTCGTCGCCGGCGACACCCTGGGCGCCCTCAACCTGTACTCCAAGGCCCCCGCCGCGTTCGACGAGCGGTCCCGGACCGTCGGCCTCGTGTTCGCGGCTCACGCCGCCATCGCTCTGGCCACGGCGGTCCATGCCGAGCAGATGGACGAGGCGCTCCAATCACGCGACCTGATCGGCCAGGCCAAGGGCATCCTCATGGCCCGGGAAGGCGTCACGGCGGACGAGGCGTTCGACATGTTGCGCCGGGCGTCGCAACGCCTGAACGTCAAGCTCCGCCAGGTGGCGGGCGAGATGGTGGAGTCGGCCGGGCCAGCGCCCGAGATCCCGCCGGCCTAACGCCGCGTCCCCTTGACCGAGCCGGTGATGTTCCCGGCCCCGCCGGTGTCGAGGCCGCACACGAGGACCCGCCGGCCGTCCTTCCACGCCGACGCCTGCGGCACGATCTCGAAGTCCTTCAGCTTGGACTGCTCGAGCGGGACGCCCAGGTAGTCGGTGAGCGGCTTGCCCAGGCAGGCGTCGGCCGCGAACTGCACGAGCGCGTCCTTACCCGGGTACGGGTCGCCGGCGCCGGCCGGGTGGGTGACCAGGAAGAAGATCTCCGAGTTGTGCGGCTCGGCGCACGGCTTGACGTTCACGCCCCGCACCTCGTTGGACGACGACGACCCGTAGCAGTCACCGACCTTGAGCTTTGAGTAGTCCACCCCCTGGTCTCGCAGGGTCGCGAAGGCGAAGACGCCCGCGCCGACAAGCCAGCCCACGAGGGCGAGGGCGGAGATGACCCGGGCCAGGCTGGCCAGGGCCGCCCCCCGCCGACGGGCACGGCTGGCCAGGACGAAGCCGGCGATCCCGCCCACCACCGGGACGACCAGGGCGAGGAGAATGGCGAGGAGCGACGCCGCCGGGCCTCGGCCGGACCTGGGCGCCTTCGTCGTCGACGGCCCCCGCTTCGACGCCTTCCCCTTCGGCGCCGGCGGCTCGAAGGCGGGCGGGATGGAGTCGACGTCGAGCTCGGGCATGAACGGGGGGGCAGGTGTGGGTGGCGCCGGTTGCGGCCAGACGGGCGGGGCGTCGTCGAGGACCGTCGGCGCCGACCATTCGTCCTCGGCATCCTCGCCGTCGGGGTCGGCGTCGGGCTCCTCCGCGCCCTCGTCCTCGGGCCAATCGGCGTCGTCGTCGTCAGACCACTCGTCGTCGGGCTCGGCCTCATCGAGCTCGTCCTCGTCGATGTCCGCCTCGACATCAACCGGCGCGACGAGGACCCGGGTGACCGGCTCGTCCAGGTCGTACGGCGGGCGCGGCGGAGGCGGAGCGGGCGAGGGCACGGTCACGGGCGAGGCTCCCTGGCTCTTGGCCTCGATGCTCAGCGCCGCGGCCCGGAGGACGGAACGGAGCCGGGCCGCCGGGTCCTCCCGCACCGGCTGGGCGGCCGGCGGCACCCACGGGTCGTCGGCGAAGGTCTGCTCGGCGGCGAGCCGCAGCTTGGGCGGCTGGCGCTTGCGAGGCGTCAGGGTGGTGCTCCGGTCGCGACCGCTGGACGCCGGCGCCGCCTTCTTGACCGCCGGCCTCGTGGTCGCCGCCGAGCGCGGGGCCGCTACCTTCTTGGTCGGCGCCGCCTTCCGTGCCGGCGCCGCCTTCTTGGGCGGTGCCGCGTTCGCCGTGACCGCCTTCTTGGCCACCGCCTTCGCCGTGACAGCCTTCTTGGCCACCGCCTGCTTGGCCACCGCCTTGCCGGCGCTCACCTTGGCCGTCCCGGCCGCCTTTCGCGCCGGTGCACCTGTGGCCTTGGTGGTCCGCCGCGCCCTTGCGTCGTCGTCAGCCATGTCCTCCTCCAGAGCGGGCCCGTTCCGTCGGCCACCCGTCACGACGGGCCGCGCCATCCGGTGCAATCCAGCATACGGTGCCCCTGCCGGCGGTCAGCCACGCCATCTGACAGCAGGTCCCGCCGTCAGCGCGACAATGACGGGCCGAGAGGAGGCACGTCATCACCGTCACCGCGAGTACCCCTGTTGAGCTCGTCCAGCGCCTGTACGCCGAGATGGACGATCGGGTGGCCGCGGGCCGCCGCCTGCTCGGCCGGCCGCTGGCGCTCGCGGAGAAGGTCCTCCTCACCCACCTGGCCGACATGGCCGTCGACCCTCCCGTCCGCGGCCGGTCGTACGTGGAGCTGCGCCCCGACCGGGTGGCCATGCAGGATGCCACCGCCCAGATGGCCGTCCTCCAGTTCATGACCGCCGGGCTGCGCTCGGTCCAGGTGCCGACCAGCATCCACTGCGACCATCTGATCCTGGCGCAGGACGGGGCCGCGGCCGACCTTGCGGTAGCCGAGGAGGCCAATCGGGAGGTGTACGACTTCCTGCGCACCGCGTCGGCCCGGTACGGCATCGGCTTCTGGAAGCCGGGCGCCGGCATCATCCACCAGGTCGTCCTGGAGCGCTACGCCTTCCCCGGCGGGATGATCATCGGCACGGACAGCCACACGCCCAACGCCGGCGGGCTGAGCACCATCGCCATCGGCGTCGGCGGCGCCGATGCGGTCGACGTCATGACCGGTGGCCCGCTCGGGCTGCGATGGCCTCGCCTGATCGGCGTCCACCTGACCGGGTCCCTCTCGGGTTGGGCGTCGCCCAAGGACGTGATCCTGCGGGTCGCCGAGGTCCTGACCGTGCGCGGCGGCACCGGGGCCATCGTCGAGTACTTCGGGCCGGGTACGGCGGCCATCAGCTGCACCGGCAAGGCGACCATCTGCAACATGGGCGCCGAGATCGGGGCCACGACGTCGATCTTCCCCTACGACCAGCGGTCCCGGGCCTACCTGGCCGCCACCGGTCGCCCGGAGCTGGCTGACGCGGCCGTCGCCGTGTCCGACCACCTCCGGCCCGACGACGAGGTCCTGGCCGACCCCCGCTCGTTCTTTGACGAGGTCATCGAGATCGACCTCTCAGCCCTCGAGCCTCACGTCGTCGGGCCCCACACGCCCGACCTTGGCCGGCCTGTGTCCGCCCTCGGCGCGGAGGCCAAAGCGCGGGGCTGGCCCCTGGCCCTGTCGCAGGCCCTGGTCGGTTCGTGCACCAACTCGTCGTACGAGGACATCAGCCGGGCGGCCAGCGTGGCCCGCCAGGCCACCGCCCGCGGCCTGCGGACCCGTACGCCCCTGCTGATCACACCCGGGTCCGACTCGGTGCGGGCCACAGTCGAGCGCGACGGGCTGCTGGCCGACCTGGAGGCGGTCGGCGCCACCGTCCTGGCCAACGCCTGCGGGCCCTGCATCGGCCAATGGGCCCGGACCGACGTGGTCACCGGCACCGGGAACTCCATCATCACCTCGTTCAACCGCAACTTCCCGAAGCGCAACGACGGGAACATCGAGACGCTGGCCTTCATCGCCTCGCCGGAAACCACGGTGGCGTACGCCTTGGCCGGCACGCTCGACTTCAACCCCCTCACCGATCCCGTCGGTGGCTCGCCGCTCGACGTGCCGGTGGGGGCCGAACTGCCTCCCGGCGGGTACGCCGCCGGTGACGCCGGCTTCGTCGGGCCGCCGGAGGACGGGGCCGGCGTGGCCGTCGTCATCGACCCGGCCAGCGCCCGGCTGCAGCGGCTCGACCCGTTCCTCGCCAACACCGACGACGAGCTGCCGGCCCTGAGGGTCCTCCTCAAGGCCCGCGGCAAGTGCACCACCGACCACATCTCCGCGGCCGGGAAATGGCTCCGTTTCCGGGGCCACCTGGAGAACATCAGCGCCAACCTCTTCGCCGCGGCCACCAACGCCTTCACGGGCGAGCCCGGTGCCGGCTGGTGCGACGTCCACGGGGCCTACGAGCCCTTCCCCGACGTCGCCCGGCACTACCGGGAGGCCGGGCTGGCGTGGGTGGCCGTCGGCGACGAGAACTACGGCGAGGGGTCGTCGAGGGAGCATGCGGCGATGGAGCCCCGGTTCATGGGCTGCCGGGCCGTGATCGTGCGGTCCTTCGCCCGGATCGCCGAGACCAACCTCAAGAAGCAGGGTGTCCTCCCGCTGGTCTTCGCCGACCCGGCAACCTATGACGAGGTCGGCGAGCTAGACCGGATCTCCATCTTCGGGCTCGCGGGGCTGGCCCCAGACCAGCCCGTGGCCTGTCGGATCCACCGGCCCGACGGCTCCACGCTCGATTTCAACTGCGCCCACACCCTCAGCGAGGAGCACATCGCCTGGTACCGGGCCGGTAGCGCCCTCAACCTCATCCGCCAGCGCTTCGGCGCCTGAACGGGGCCGGCGGAAACGGAAGTACCCCCAGAAGGCGAACGAAAGGATGGCGAAGCCGACGAACATCCCGACCACGACGTTCGGCGGCGACACCGAGGTGTTCGACACATAGCCGGAGCTGGGGCGGAGCAGGATGTGGACGAACGCCAGCAGGGTCAGGCCGTAGAGCACGGCCCAGCGCACCCGGCTCCATGCCGCGATCTTGGCCCCCTCGAGCAGGCGCAGCGGCAGCATGCCGATGACCAGGCTGTCCAGCGCCGTCCAGAAGATCCCGCCCAGCACGTTCTCCACCATGATGATCCCGAGGGTCCGCCCCGTTTCTGCCGCCGCGGCCGAGACCGGGCGGAGCGCCACCCATGAGGCCACGCTGAGCAGGAGCAGCCCGGCCACGGTCCGCGTGGCGATCCGGCCCGAGACCTCGCGCTCGAGGGAGCGGCTGAGGGCCAGCCCGCCCACCAGGCCGTAGAAGTACCCCGGCTGGAAATGCACAGCTCGCGACAGGGCCACGCACGCCACGGCCACGAGGAGGGCCCCGGGAAGGGCCACGGCCCGGGCCCGCTCGCCGTAGCGCCGGCGGACGTGGACCGTAGCCGGGATGTCCGACGCCACCACGACGAACCCGGTGGCCAGGCTCAGGCCCAGGGCGCCGTACGCCGTCGCCTGGTCGAGGTGGCTCGTCGGCTGCATGGCGAACCACAGGGGCCCGCTGACGGCCAGGAAGGCGATCAGCAACAGGGCGTGGTGGCGGCCCCCACCCAGGGAGCGGGGCTTGAGGCCGAACCAGCCCCGCACCTCGTCGTAGTGCTCCTCGAGGGTGGTGTTGAACAGCTCGGCTGGGAAGGCGATGAGGACGAGGAGGCCGGCGACAGCCAGGGCGCTGAGGACCAGGCCGTCGACCGCGAAGCTCACCTGGTCGACCTGCGGCAGCGCCGTGGCCAACGCGCTGCGGTGGACCTCGACGTCGGTGACCTCGAAGCTGGCCGCGGCCAGCACCGGGCGGCCCGACGCTGCACAGGAGCTGGTGATGTCGTGACGGCCGGGGTCGGTGCCGCCCGGCACCCAGACCCCCCTCTTTCGGACCTGGCCTGCCGCGTCCGGATGGGTGGCACCGAAGCGTTGCCCGTCGAGGGCGAAGTAGACCGTCGGGCACGCCGGCGCGGGCTGGGCGTGGGCCGGCAAGGCCGCCTCGCCGCTCCCGAGGCGGCCCGGAGCGCCCGTCGCCCGGCCCCCTCGCGCCGGGTAGCCGGACCCGACCACCGTGAGCCCGATCCCCGGCGGGCCCGAGCGGCCACCCTGCGCCGTGGTGGCGTCGAGGCTCACCCCACGGCCAGGGGTGCTGGCCGTGGGGCCGGTCGACGGCGCCAGCGTCGTCGAGGTCGTCGTCGTGGTCGTCCCGGCCGGCGCCTCCGTGGTGGTGGTCGGCTCGGTCGTCGAGGTGGCCGAGGTTGATGTTGTGGCACGGGCCGCAGTGGTCTGGGTCGTCGGTGGGACCGTGCGGGTGGTCGTCGTCGGCGCCGCGGTGGTCGTCACTTCGGGGGCGGTCGTCGTCGTCGAGGAGCTGGTGGAGGTGGTCGGCGCCGGCGCCCCCGTCCCCGAGAGCGTGCTCTGCCGGAACAACGACCCGCTGTAGTCGACGCCCGCCACGCCGGTCGCCGAGCCCTCGGTCGTCGGCTCGAAGGCGATGCGGAGGGTGCAGCCCGACCCGCCGGCGACGACGACGACGCCCGGCCCGCAGGTACCCCCGGCGACCACTTGGAACGGCGCCGAGGCGCCGACCGTGTCGATCGTGACCGTGGCCGTCGTGGTGAACGTGAGGGTCTGGGCCGGGCTCTGCGTCCCCACGGCGACCGATCCGAAGGCCACGCTGGCCGGCGCAAGGGTTTGCGTCGAGGTCTGGCCCCACGCCGGCGCCGGGCCGAGCCCGACCGCGCCCAAGCCGAGCGCGACAGCGGCCGTTCGGACGCGCCTTCGGCCGGTGCTCACCTACCCTCCCGTCGAACGCGCGAGCGGCACACGCTGGGCCATCACCTTATGCGAGCCGGCAAGAAACGGGAGGGTGTGACCTCAACCGCTACACTCACTCCCGATGGCACGGAACAACGACCGCGACCGCGGCAAGAAGCGAACGCCTATCCGCGACACGAACCGCCGCGGCAAGCCCAAGGTGTGCGTCTTCTGCCGCGACCACGTCACCTGGGTGGACTACAAGGACGTCAACGTCCTGCGCCGGTTCATCAGCGACCGGGCCAAGATCAAGGCCCGTCGCACCACCGGCACCTGCCTGCAGCACCAGCGCGATGTGGCTGTCGCCATCAAGACGTCGCGTGAGCTGGCTCTCTTGCCGTACACGCAGCGCACGGTGAGCGACAAGGCCGGCGGGCGTGAGGGTCGAGGCGGTGGCCCCCGCGGCCCCCGTGGTCCCCGGCCCGATGGCCCCCGCGATGCCGACGCTGGCGCCGCCGTGAACGGCGACACGCCGGATGTCGATGTCGATGCCACCGACGATGTGGCCGTCGACGACGTCGCGCTGGCCGCCTACAGCGAGTAAGCCAGCTCGCCGTCCCGAACTGGTGACGCCACCGGCGGGTTGTCGTCCCAGATCCTTCACCAGTTGGCCAAGATCAGCGGCCGAGCGCGTGGGCCAGGTCGGCAATGAGGTCGTCGACGTCCTCGATCCCCACCGACAGCCGGACCAGTCCCGGGTCGGCGGCCAATGGCGTGCCGGCCAGGCTGGCGTGGCTCATGCGGGCCGGGTAGCCGATCAGTGATTCCGCACCGCCCAGGGACTCGCCCAGGGTGAACAGCCGGGTACGGGCCACCAGGTCGGCGGCGGCCGCCTCCCCCCCACGCAGGACGCAGGACACCATGCCCCCGAAACCGCCCGTCATCTGGCGGGCAGCCAGGGCGTGACCGGGGTGGTCGGCGAGCCCCGGGTAGGACACCGAGCGCACCGCCGGGTGGGAGCGGAGGTAGCCGGCGACCGCCAAGGCGTTGGTGCAGTGGCGGTCCATGCGCAGCGCCAGGGTCTTGACCCCGCGGAGGACGAGGAAGCAATCGAACGGCCCGGGGACCGACCCCGCCGCGTTGCGGACGAGGCGGATGGCCGCGGCCAGGTCGTCGTCATCGGTGGCTACGAAGCCGCCGATCACGTCGGAGTGCCCGCCGAGGTACTTGCTGGTCGAGTGGACCACAAGATGGGCGCCGAGCTCCAACGGCCGCTGCAGCCAGGGCGTGGCGAAGGTGTTGTCGACGGCGCACCACGCCTGCCGCTCGCGGGCCAGGGCCGCCAACGCGGCGATGTCGACGACCTGGAGGCCGGGGTTGGTCGGTGACTCGGCCCAGACGAGCCGGGTCCGGTCGGTCCAGGCGCCGGCGACGGCGCCCAGGTCGGACAGGTCGACCGCGGTGAACGAGGCGCGGTGGACCTGGCTCAGGAGCCGGTGCGTGCCGCCGTACCCATCGGCGTTCACCAGGACGTGGTCATCGGGCCCCAGCTGGCGCAGCACAGAGTCGACGGCGGCCATGCCGCTGGCGAAGGCGAGGCCGTGCGCCGCCCCCTCAAGGGAGGCCAGGCAGGTCTCAAGGGCGGTACGCGTCGGGTTTGCCGTGCGGGCGTACTCGTAGCCCTTGTGGCCGCCGAGGCCCTCCTGGGCGAACGTGGAGGTCTGGTAGATCGGCGTGGTGACCGCGCCGGTGGCCGGGTCGGGCTCCTGGCCCTCGTGGACGGCCCGGGTGGAGAACCCGGCGATCAGCTTTGCAGCGCGGCGATGCGGGCGTCGATCCGGTCGCGCTCGGCCAGCAGCGCGTCGCGCTCGGAGTCCTCGTTCTCGATCACGGCGATGATCCGCTCGACGGCGTCACGTACGGGCTGGGCCTCGCCGGCGAACAGCGGGCCGCCGCGCCGGTCACACTTGGGGACGTCGGCATCCCAGGGCACGACGGTGGCCAGCGGCACGCCGTACTCGTCGGAGAGTCGGTTGAACAGCTCCACATCGGCCTCGCCCTTGGCCTTGTTGCCCACGCCGTAGATACGGGGGATGCCGAGCTCGCGGGCCAGCGGGACGGTGCGCCCTGCCGTCATGACCGACTTGTGGGTCGGCTCCATGATCATCAGCAGCACGTCGGCGTAGGCCAGAGTGCCGCCCGAGCGGCTCAGGTGCTCAAGCCCGGCCTCCATGTCGACCAGGGTGACGTCGGCCTCCTCCTCGATGGCGGTACCCAGGAGGCTCCGGACCATGTAGTGGTCGGCGCAGCTACAGCCGGCGCCGGCCTGGTCGATGCGCATGGCGTGGAGCAGCGTCACCCCGGAGGGGGTGGGCAGGCCGTACTCGGCGAGGAGAGCGCCCGGCGACAGCGTGCCGTCGCCCAGGCCGACGACGAGCTTCCGGGGCACGAGCGGCGCCTCGTTGGCCGTCTTCTCGTCCAGCCCGAGGCTCATGGCCAGGTTGGGGTTGGAGTCCGTGTCCACGGCCAGCACCCGCTTGCCCCGGGCGACGTAGGCCTGGCACAGCAACCCGGACAGCGAGGTCTTGCCTACCCCGCCCTTGCCGACGACACCGAGTTTCATCCACGTCTCCCTTCCGAGTCCCCCTCCATCATGCCGCGAACCTGACCTCGGGCGGGGCGATTCCCCGTCCCGAACACGTGGTCGGGTATGATCGGGGGGCGACGGGTGCACTCGGCACCTCAGTCGGGGCCTTTCCTTCCTCCTGTGCGACCGGGCCAGCGTGGCCCGGGCGACGACCTGGCGGGTTCGGCCCGCCTCGTACCCAGCTCAGGAGATCACCATCACCACGAAATCGTTCGCCGCGCTCGGCGTCGCGCCCGACTTGGCCGCCGCTCTGGCCGCCTCCGGTATCACGTCGCCCTTTGCCATCCAGACCCTCACCATCCCCGACGCCCTCGCCGGCCGCGACGTCTGCGGCAAGGCCCAGACCGGTTCGGGCAAGACCCTGGCCTTCGGCCTGCCGGTCATCATGCGTACCACCGAGGCCCGGCCCAACCACCCCAAGGCGCTCATCCTCGTCCCCACCCGTGAGCTGGCCCACCAGGTCCAGGAGGTGCTCACGCCCCTCGCCGCGTCCCGCGACCTGCGGCTGAGCGCTATCTACGGCGGGGCGCCGATGGACCGCCAGGTCAAGGCGCTCAAGCGGGGGGTCGAGATCGTGGTGGCCACGCCCGGCCGCCTCATCGACCTGGGCGACCGGGGCGACATCTCCCTCTCGGAGGTCGAGATCCTGGTCCTCGACGAGGCCGACCGCATGGTCGACATGGGCTTCATGCCCCAGGTCGAGTGGGTGCTGCGCCGGCTGCCCGTCCCCCACCAGACGCTGCTCTTCTCGGCCACCCTGGACTCCGACGTCGACCACCTCATCAAGACCTACGTCAACGCCCCGGCCCACCACGAGGTGGAGTCGGAGACGCCGACGGTCGACAGCATGGAGCACCGGTTCCTCAAGGTCCACCAGATGGACAAGGTGAAGGTGGCCTCGGCCATCGCCCAGCACGTCTACCGCACCCTGGTCTTCGTCCGGACCAAGCGGGGCGCCGACCGCCTCGTGGTGCAGCTGCGCAAGGAGGGGGCCAAGACCGAGGTCCTGCACGGCGGCCTCACCCAGGGCGCCCGCCAGAAGGCCCTGCAGCGCTTCACCGCCGGCGACGTCGGCATCCTCGTGGCCACCGATGTGGCCGCTCGGGGCCTCGACATCGACGGCGTCGACGTGGTCGTCCACTACGACCCCCCGGAGGACCACAAGGCCTACCTGCACCGCTCGGGGCGCACAGCCCGGGCCGGCGAGACCGGCGTGGCCGTCAGCCTGCTCCTGTGGGACCAGGTGGCCGAGGCCGAGAAGCTGCGCCGGCGTCTCGGCATCCGCCAGCCGCTGGTCGAGGCCTTCTCCAACGACGTCCGCCTCCAGAACCTGGCCGCCGACGTGTGGGGCCCGCTCGACGAGCTGGAGCCCGCCGGTGCCGGCGCTCCCGTGCAGGCGACCCACACCATCGCCCGACGGATGGGTGGCGGCGCCGGTCGCCGACGCCGGCGCTGAGCTGGGCGTCGACCGTCTCTTGACGCCGGCGCCCGATTCAGTATGCTCCCGTCGTGCCCATCCTTGGAGAGGTTTCTGACGGGATAGTCCTCCTGGTCATCGTCGCCATCGTCGTGGTCGGCGTGATCGTGGCCATGGTGTTGGGTAAGGGGAAATAGGCACCCGGCCGCGCCGGCCGGCCGCCGTCTGAGCGGGTCGCGCTAGGTCAGGGCGAACGTCGCTCCGGCGGCGGCGGTGTCGCCCTGTACCCGAAATCGCAGGCTGGTGGCACCGTTCGGGACATGGAACACGACGAAGCCGCGTAGCGCCGCGCCCGGCCGGAGCTGGCCCTCGGGCGGGCCGGGCGTAATGGTCGTGAAGGCCTCGTCGTACTCGCGACCCGTCCCGTCGACCAGGTGGGCGCCGACCAGGGACGAGAACGACTGGTCCTTGGTGGACCTGTTGGTGACCTGAAGGTCGACGGAGACCAGCCGGTTGCCGGCGTCGGGCGTGTCGAATGCGTTCGTGACGGGTTGGGGGTCCTTGAAGCCCAGGACCGTCACGTCAAAGGCCCCGGTGCGGGCCGTCTCCCCGACGGCGCGGGGGCGGGCCGGGCCGGCGTCGGCCGGCGCGGACGCCGGCGCCGGCGCGGGTGACGACGTCGGTGCCACGCCAGCCGCGGCGGGTTGACCGCCAGCCCCGGGGGCCGGCGCCGCCGGCGACGGCGGTTCGGCCTGACCGGCGAGAGTGGTGGAGCTCGCGCCAGCGGCGGTCGTGGTGGGTGCCGTGGTGCCGCCGGCCGGCCAGAAGCTCACGACCAGACCGACCACCACCGCCAGGGGGAGGAGGACCAGCGCCCACCGCGGGAGCGGGAGGCGGCCTGCAGGCGGGAGCTCGGGCGTTGGCGGCGCCAGCCGGGGAGCGGGTCGCGGTGATGCGGCCGTCCTCGTCGTCGGCTGGGCCGCCG
>JAHFUR010000079.1 GCA_023264995.1 Acidimicrobiia bacterium
CTTGCCCCGGTCATAGGTGCCCGAGATGCGGTTGTCGGTCTCCAAGATGGTGGCCGAGGAGATGCGGCCCTGGCGCAGCAGGGTGATGTACTGGTCGAGGCGCAGCTCCTTGCCCCCCGTACGCGGGCTCGACCACCACAGCAGGGTGGCGTAGAACCCGATGAGGATGGGCAGGGCGAGGATGGCGAAGAGCAGGGCCCGCTTACGGTTCCCGGCCCGCTTCGAGTCGTCGTCGGCCGGCGACGGCGGCGGCTTCGGGTCCTTGGTCTTGCGTGCCATGCGGGTTGTCTCCTCGTGAGGTCGGAACGCCTCGTCGGCCGGCCGGGTTGGCGGCCGGCCGACGAGGTGGGGTGCTAGGTGCCCAAACTGCGGTGTGCCCGAACTGCGGTACTGCGCTACTTGACCTTGGCCGGCTCCTTGCCGGTGGCCTTCTCCTTGGTGGAGGAGCCCGGGAGCTGACGCTTCTGGGCCACGCCGACGCCGAGCAGGACCAGGCCGACGAGCAGCAGGCCGACGACGGCGGCCAGGGCCACCTTCACCGTGCTCGAGGTCCCGCCGCCGACCACTTCGAACTGCACGGCGGCGGTGTAGATGTCCTGCGTGCCCCCGCCGAAGCCGGCGGTGGACGGCGACGTGAGGTCACTGTTGCGGGTGTCGTCCCAGCCGAAGATGGCATAGGCGTTGGTCGACGCCACACCCGGAGGCGAGCTCATGTCGAAGTTGTTGCCCCACACCCCGAGCTTGCGGTCGATGGTGCGGTCGGTGATGCGCTGGTTCTTCGACCACGTCTTGCCGTTGTCGTTGGAGTACGAGTAGTACACGTCGTTCCCGCGGATGCCGGGGTCGGACCGGGTGTCCCACCAGGCCACGTCGAGGCGGCCGTTGGGGGCCACGCTGATCATGGGGATGACCTGGGCGTACATCTGCTTGGGGTCGTCGTCGTTGAGGGTCTTCGGCTCGGACCACGTCTTGCCGCCGTCGGTGGACTGCTTGAGGACCACGTCGAAGTTGGACGCGACGCCGCTGGTGTTCTGCGCGTTCACCGACGGGTTGACCATCGAGACGATGTTCACCGTGCCCTGGGGCCCGCCGCCCGGGCTCCACGCGATCCGGCCCACGCCGCCGGTGTAGGGCGTCATGGGGCCGGCCTGGGAGGCCGTCCAGGTCTTGCCGCCGTCGGACGTCTTGGAGACCCACTCACCGGTGAGCACGCCCGGGTTGAGGTTGGCGCCGGTGTTGAACCACAAGGCGTAGGCGTTGCCCTTGTTGTCCACCGTGATGGCCGGGTTGCGACCACCGAGGTTGGCCGGCTGGTCGGCCTGCGCCGCCCGGCTGCCGGCCGGGGCCAGCAGGGTGGTGGTGGTCACGCCCGGGGCCAGGGTGGTGGCCGTCGGCGACTGGATGGCCTTCTGGCGGTTGGCCGCGTCGGCCCATGCCGCTTCGCTCAGGTTGACCGGGTCGCCGAAGTTCCGGCCGCCGTTGGTGGACACCGCCACCACGGCCCGGGTCGGGTTGGCGTTGGGGGCCACGACGAAGGGCGTCGAGTACTGCCAGGTGATGTAGACGATGTCGTCGCTGCCGCTCTTGCTGTCGACGGCGATGTTGCCCACCGGCCGGTTGTTCTCGACCTTCTCGCCCTCGGCCCCGCGAACGTTGCGCACGATGGTGGTCTGCCACGTGTCACCGAGGTCATTGGAACGGGCCACGAGGATGTTCACGTTGCCGCCCGACCCCACGGCGCGGTCCTGGACGTCCCAGCCGGCGAGGCCGTAGTACAGGGTGCTGTTGCGGCCGAAGGCCAGCGGGCCCTGGAAGATGTTGCTGTTGTTGCTGATGCAGGACGGGTAGGAGTTGTTGGCCGGGGAGGCGTCGAGCTTCTTCCAGCTCGACCCGCCGTCGGTGGAGCGCATGAGCCCGCACCGCCGGCTGCGGAAGTCGGCGAAGGATGCCACGACGTTGTCCGAGTTGGCCGGGTCGACGGCCATGAACGGGCCGGAGTAGGTGCGGAGGGGGTCGGTGTCGGCCTTGGTGGCCTGCACGGGTTGGGTGGGCGGGCCGAGGGGCGCCTTGGTGGGGGCTGCGCCAGCGACACCCTGGGCGACGGCCACGAAGGCCACGCCCGCGAGCGCCAGGCGGCGGCCGTAACGGGGCTTCAGCAATGCAGGATCTCCTGTTCGGAAGGTGCGATGAAATGCGGGTGGCCCCCCCGCTGAGCGAGGGGGCCACTCCGGGCAATACCTGCGGCTGGTGCAGTCCGCCGCGTGCTGACTTGGGGCTGCCTAGCTGCGGGCCTTGGCCGCCTCGGGGGCGGAGCCACGGCGGCCGGCGAACAGGGCGGCCATGCCGGCGAGGAACATGCCCACGCCGCCGACGCCCAGGGCCACGAGGGCGAGGGTGCCGGTGCTGATGGAGTCGTCGCTACGGGCCAGGCCGTCGGCGCGGGCTGCGCTGTCGGTGCTGGCCGCGGGGGCGCCGAGGACCGGGTTGGTGCCGGCGTCACCGGTGACGTTCATGACGGCACGGATCGGCGACAGGCTGAGGGAGCCATCGGCCTTGGTCTGGCTGACGATGACGACGTAGCTACCGGCCTTGGTGCCGTCGGGCACGGTGAACTTGGCGTCCAGGTTGCCACCGGGGACGGAGGCGACGGTCGTGAGGACCGGGCCGTCAAGGGCGTTCCAGCGGATCTGAGCGGCGTTGGCGGCCTGGAACCCGGTGCCGGTGATCCCGACCTCCTGGCCGGCCTTGGCGTTGATCGTCGAGAGGTTGACCACGGGGCCGGACACACACGCCCACGCCGCGGCGGCCATGGCGACCCCCGCAGCAGCGGTGGTCAGTCCACCGATCGCCCACCTGCGTACCTGCCTCATCTCTTGCTGCCTCCTTGGTAAAGGTGCGATTCGTGCCGGCGGCACGGTGCGGTTCACTGCGCTTACAGCGGCAGGCAGGGAGGAATGACGAGACCCCCCAGACCTCGGCGTTTGCATTGTATTCGGCAGACGGGACGGCTCAATAGGTGCATCTCGCATCTACTGGGACATTCACCGACCTCCGCGGCATCGCCCCAGGCCGGGAACGATGCGAAGTCTGTGCACTCACTTTGCACCTAGATGTAGTTTAGGTATACCAATCGGATGCTTATTGAATGATTCGCGGCCGGATGGAACAATAGGAGGCGTTAACAGCAAGACGGGCGCACTCTGCACCCGCACCGAGATAAAGGTGGGCACTACTGACATGAACCTCCGCAAGAAGGTCACGACCGTCTTCGGCGCAGCCGCGGCTGCTTCGGTCATCGCTGGCGCAGCGGCTTTCGCCTGCACCAACCTGGCTACCCTCAACCTGTCCAGCACCGCTG
>JAHFUR010000030.1 GCA_023264995.1 Acidimicrobiia bacterium
CTGGGCCGTGTCTCAGTCCCAGTGTGGCTGGTCGTCCTCTCAGACCAGCTAGCCGTCGTCGCCTTGGTGAGCCGTTACCTCACCAACAAGCTGATAGCCCGCGAGCCCCTCCCGAAGCAAAATTCCTTTCCTCCCTAGGCCATGCGACCAGAGGAGGGCATCCGGTATTAGCACCGGTTTCCCGGTGTTATCCCAGTCTTCGGGGCAGGTTGCTCACGTGTTACTCACCCGTTCGCCGCTAGGTCTTCCCCAGTGTTGCCACTGGATGGACCTCGCTCGACTTGCATGTGTTAAGCACGCCGCCAGCGTTCGTCCTGAGCCAGGATCAAACTCTCCATCGAGACCTCGAACCGACCGACCCTGCATTTCGACAGGTCTGCTTCGATCGATCCAAAATCGGAGAGTCGGCTTGCGAGGTAACTGAACCTCGTTCGCCAACTGGCACAGAAACGGTTTTGAGTTCCGAAGACTTGTGATCTCCGAAGCTCCGTTGTCCGTTTCAGTGCAAATACAATGCGACCCCGTGCGAAGGGGGTCGCCCGCACTGGCTTCTAGCTCTCTGTTCCGTTTTCAAGGAGCGCTGGCTGGGCACACGTCCGGAGACGTTGGTGCCGCTGCTCGACTAGCTCTGCCTTTCGGCAGTGCCCAGTGCCGGTCTTGCGGACCAAACCTGGGCGCTAGGCGCAAGAGGTGAACTTATCAGCTCTTGGCTTGCCTGGCAACCTGGCCCCTCACGGAGCCGGGCTCACCCGACGTGCAGCAGATGGTAGCTCCTCTTGCCCCGACGCAGGACCAGGTACCCGCCGGCCAGCAGATCGGCCGGCGTGAGGCGCCGCTCCAGGTCGGTCTCCCGGGCACCGTTCACGGACACCCCACCCTGGGCGACGGCTGTCCTGGCCGCCGTCTTCGACGCCACCAACCCGGTCTCGGCCAGCAGGTCGACGAGGCTGACGCCGGCGCCGGCCAGTCGCCCGAGAGGCAGCTCGCTCGACGGCGCGTCGGCGAACGTCGTGGCCAGCTCCGTCTCGCTCAACGCACGGAGGTCGCCGCCGAACAGCGCCGCCGACGCCTGTGCGGCCGCGGCCGCGGCCGGTCCCCCGTGGACCAGGCGGGTGACCGCCGTCGCCAGGGCCAGGTGGGCCCGCCGGTCGCCGGGCGCAAGATCCAGGGCCACGATCTCGTCCTCGGCGAGGGACGTGAACGTCCGCAGGTACCGGCCGACATCGCGGTCGTCGGCGTGCATCCAGAACTGGAACAGCTCGTACGGGCTGGTGCGGGCCGGGTCGAGCCACACGTTGCCGGCCTCGCTCTTGCCGAACTTGGTGCCGTCGGCCTTGGTGACGAGGGGCCACGTGAGCCCGTAAGCCTCGGCGCCACGCACCCGCCGGATGAGGTCGATACCGGCAGTGATGTTGCCCCACTGGTCGCTGCCGCCGACCTGCAGGCGGCACCCCCCGGTACCTGGGAAGTCAGTGTCGAAAAGATGGAGAAAGTCGTAGGCCTGGAGGAGCATGTAGCTGAACTCGGTAAAGGAGATGCCGATGTCCGCCTCGGAGAAACGCGCCCTCACGGAGTCCTTGGCCAGCATGGCGTTCACGGTGAAGTGCTTGCCCACGTCGCGGAGGAAGTCGAGCAGCGACAGCGGCCCGAGCCAGTCGGTGTTGTCGAGCAGCACGGCGCCGGCGGGGCCGGGGCGGAAGTCGAGCAGGCCCTCGAGCTGGGCCTGGATGCCGGCGGCGTTGGCTGCGATCTGCTCAGGCGACAGGAGCGGGCGCTCGGCCCGCTTCCCGCTGGGGTCGCCGATGCGCGTGGTGCCCGCCCCCAGCAGGACCACGGGCCGGTGCCCGTAGGACTGGAACAGCCGGAGGACGAGGACCCCGACCAGGCTGCCGACGTGGAGGCTGTCGGCGGTGACGTCGATGCCGTGGTACACGGTGAACGGCTCGCCGGCCAACTTGGCCGCCAGCCCGTCGTCGGTCACCTGGTGGACCAGGCCCCGCCACCGGAGCTCGTCGAACACGTTGCCTTCCACGACCGGACCGTACCCGAGCGCGCGATGGGCGCCGCCGGGATTCCGCGACAGGATGGCACCCGTGGCGGCACTGGCGCGGGTGGAGCGGGGGCTCGCGACCGTCGGCGCGTTGGCGTTGGCCGTGCTCCTCCTGACCGGGGTGTGGCTCACCCGCTACTACCGGCCCTCCCCCGGCCTGGGCGAGCTCGCCCACCGTTACCCGGGGATTGCCATCGCGATCGGCGTCCACCGGGCAGCCGCCGGCACCCTCCTCCTGGCCGCGGGCGTGCTGCTCGGCGTCCGCGTGGCAACGGCAGTACGACGAGCCGCACCGGCGGCCCTGGCCGTGCTGGCCACCGTCGCCCTGGTCGTGACCGGCCGGCGCCTGGCATGGGACGCCCTCGCGCTGTGGGCGGTCACGGTCAATTCGGACGTCAGCGGCATGCTGTTCGCCGCCTTCGACCCCAGGGTCCGCTTCGTGCTGCGGGCCGGCACCGGGGAGATCAGCCCGGCGACATTCCGGCTGGGGCTGGGTGCGCACACGCTGGCCCTACCCGCGGTGCTGGCCGTCGCGCTGTGGTGGGCCTACCGAGCCCGGGAGAGCCCGACCGCCCCCGGCACGTAGAACCGCCACGGCACCTCCGCCGCCACCGACAGCCCGATCCGGCCGCTCACGCCGGCTGGCGCCGGCGGCGCGACACCGTCGTCGACCACCTCGACACCCCGGTCGCCGGTCGCCAGGTCGGCCCCGTCGAAGGCCCGGTCCAACCCGAGGGCCTGGCACAGCTTCCCCGGCCCGCTGCAGAGGTCCCGGTCGGTGCGGGCCGCCCGGCCCCGGGCCCGGCGCATCTCGTCCAGGCCCGACAGTGCGGTCAGCCCCCTGAGGAGGACGGCCGACGCCTCCCCGTCAGGGCCGCAGACGACGTTGGCGCAGAAGTGCATACCGTAGGTGAAGTACACGTAGAGGTGGCCCGGCGGGCCGAACATGGTGGCGTTGCGAGCCGTGCGGCCCCGGAACGCGTGGCTGGCCGGGTCGGCGGCGCCGGCGTAGGCCTCCACCTCCACGATCCTCCCCGCCCGGCCGGCCCGCACGAGGACCTTGTTCAACAGGAGCGGCGCCAGCTCCCGGCTGTCGACGGCATAGAACGAGCGGGCCAGCCGGTTCAGCGGTTCGAGACCCGGACGTTCCCGCCGCCGGACATCGCGGTGATGGCCCGGTTCCCGCCCGGGTTCTGCTCGACGTCGACCTTCACGTTCCCGCTCTTCGTCGTGGCGTCAACCCGGTAACCGCCGGCAACGGCCGGGAGGGCCACGGCGATGTCGCCGGCGCCCGAGTTCAGGCCGAGGCGGCCGGGCGGCTCTTCCAGCGACAGGCGGATGCGGCCGGCGCCGGTCGTGGCGTCAAGGAAGCCGGCGGCCAGGTCGACGCCGTCGACATTGCCGCCCGATGTCGTGACCCGAGCCGGGCCGTGGGTGTGGTCGAGGCGCACGCTGCCCGAGGTCGTGGCCACCTCGACCATGCCGGCGATGTCGGCGACGGTGACCGCACCCCGCCCGGTGCGGATCTTGACGGCCACGCCGGCGGGCACCGCCACCCGGTAGTCGACGGCACACCCGAAGGTGATGACCCGCGGGCACTCGGCGTGGATGCGCAGCACGCCGTCAGCCACCGTCTCCTCGGCCACCGGCACGCCCCGCAGGTAGCGGCGGGTGCGTTCGACGGTGACGGCGTCGGCGGGGCCGGCCACCACCGCGACCCGGCCGACCTCCACGTCGACCTCGACCCGGCGGACCGGCCCGGGAGGCACGATCGTCGCCCGGTCCTCCTCGGGCGCGAAGGTCGACAGGCCGACCACGACCACCGCGGCCGTGCCCACCAGGGCGATGAGCATGGCCAGGAGCCGGCGGGTCATCCCCCTAGCCTGCCCCGATCGAGCGTGAGCCGATCACCGAAGTGCGCGAGCTGGGCGGCGACGGGCGCCGGCCCGGCGCCGCCGGCGGTGGTGCGCCGGCGCACGGCCGCGCCGGGCTCCAGCAACGGCACGGCCTCGGGGCCGAGGTCGGGGTGGGCGGCCACCAGCTCGGCCAGCGTCCCCCGGCCGGCGCCGGCATCGCGCACCAGGCCGGCGACGACGTGGTGGGCGTCGCGGAACGGCATGCCGGCGGCGACCAGCCACTCGGCCAGGTCGACGGCCGCGGCGGCGCTCTCGGGGGCGTCGGCCGCGGCGGCCATCCGCACCGCGTCGAAGGTCGCCGTGGCCAGAAGGCCGGCCAGTGCGGCCAGGGCCAGGTTCACCTGGTCGACCGCGTCGAACAACGGCTCCTTGTCCTCCTGCAGGTCGCGGTTGTAGGCCAGGGGCAGCCCCTTGAGGGTGACCAGGATCCCGGTGAGGTGCCCGATCAGCCGACCGGCCTTGCCCCGGGCCAGCTCGGCCACGTCGGGGTTCTTCTTCTGGGGCAGCATCGAGCTGCCGGTGGCCCACGCGTCGTCGAGGCGCAGGAACCCGAACTCGGCGCTGGACCACAGCACCACCTCCTCGCCGATCCGGGAGAGGTGCACGCCCAGCAGGGCCAGGTCGAAGAGGGCCTCGGCCACGAAGTCTCGGTCGCTCACCGCGTCGAGAGAATTGTCGAACGCGCCGGCGAAGCCCAGGTCGGCCGCGGTGCCCACCGGGTCGAGCGGCAACGACGAGCCGGCCAGGGCGCCGGCGCCCAGGGGCGACACGTCGAGGCGCCGGCGGGTGTCGACCAGCCGGTCGACGTCGCGAGCCAGCGCCCACCCGTGGGCCAGCAGGTGGTGGGCCAGAAGTACGGGCTGGGCCCGCTGGAGGTGGGTGTAGCCCGGGACGTAGGTGCCGTCCTCGAGGGCCGCCGCCGCCCGCTGCAGCAGGACCTCCTGCAGCGCCAGGGCCCGCCGGCCCACCCCGGTCAGCTCCCGCTTGGCCCACAGGCGCAGGTCGGTGGCCACCTGGTCGTTGCGGCTCCGGCCGGTGTGCAGCCGCCCGCCGACCGGCCCGGCCAGCTCGGTGACCCGCCGCTCCACCGCCGTGTGGACGTCCTCGTCGGTGGCGGCGAACACGAACGAGCCGGCGGCCAGCTCGGCGGCCACGGTGTCGAGGGCCGCCAACAACGCCGCCTCGTCGGCCGGGCTGAGCAGCCCGCCGCGGGCCAGGCCCCGCACGTGGGCGCGCGAGCCGGCGACGTCGTCGGCCGCCATGCGCCGGTCGACGTCGAGGCTGGCGGTGAACGCCCACAGCGCCTCGGCCGGGCCGCCTTCCAGGCGCCCCGCCCAGAGGGTCATGCCCGCGTCTGGCGGGCGGCCCAGGTCTGCACGCCCAGCCCGAACAGCCGGACGAAGCCCTCGGCGTCGGCGTGACGGAACGAGTCGGCCGCCTCGTAGGTGGCCAGCCCGTAGTCGTACAGGCCGACATCGCTGCGCCGGCCGGCCACCGTGCACCGGCCCGCCTCGCACCGCAACCGCACCTCGCCGGTCACGTAGCGCTGGGTCTCGGTGATGAAGGCGTCGAGGGCGTTCTTCAGCGGCGAGAACCACAGCCCGTCATAGACCAGCTCGGCCCAGCGGGGTTCCAGGCGCAGCTTCTCGTGGAACACATCGCGCTCGAGGGTGAGGCCCTCCAGGTCGGCGTGGGCCATGATCAGGGCCAGCGCGCCGGGCGCCTCGTACACCTCGCGGCTCTTGATGCCGACCCGCCGGCTCTCGACCATGTCGATGCGGCCCCAGCCGTAAGAGCCGGCGATCCCGCCGACGTGGCCGACCAGCTCGTGCATCGGCATGGCCACACCGTCGACGGCCACCGGCAGGCCGGCCTCGAAGGTCACCACCAGCTCGCGCGAGCTCGCCGTCGCCGTCGGCCGGGTCAGGGTGTAGACGTCCTCGGGCGGCGACTCCCACGGGTCCTCGAGCACGCCGCACTCGATGGCCTTGCCCCACAGGTTCTCGTCGATCGAATAGGGGCTGGCCCGGGTCACGTTCACCGGGATGTCGTGCCGCTCGGCGTAGGCGATGGAGTCGTCGCGGGTCAGGCCCCACACCCGCACGGGCGCCAGCAGTTCCAGGTCGGGCGCCAGGGCCCGGACCCCGACCTCGAAGCGGACCTGGTCGTTGCCCTTCCCGGTGCAGCCGTGGGCCACGGCGTCGGCGCCGAACGTGCGGGCCGCCTCCACCAGGTGGCGGACGATCACCGGCCGCGACAACGACGACACCAGGGGGTACCGGCCCTCGTACAGGGCGTTGGCCCGCAGCGCCGGCGCCACGAAGTCGGCGGCGTACTCCTCCCGGCAGTCGACGACGACCACGTCAGCCGCGCCGGCGGCCAGGGCTCGGGCTTTCACCACTTCGAAGTCACCGCCCTGACCGACGTCGACAGCGACGGCGACCACCTCCACGCCCCACTCCTCGGCCATCCACCGGACGGCCACCGACGTGTCCAGGCCCCCGCTGTACGCGAGCACGACTTTCTTTGCCACTGTTCCCTCGGTCCCTTCTAGAGCCCGGCCAATTCGGACAATCGCCGCGCCACCGCTTCGCCGCCCACCCGCTCGCTGGTGATCACCAGCACGGTGTCGTCGCCGGCCACGCTGCCGAGCACGTCGGCCAGGCCGGCCCGGTCGATGGCCGAGCCCACCACGTGGGCCGACCCCGGCGGCGTGCGCAGCACCACCAGGTTGGCCGAGTGCGACACCTCCACCAACCACTCCCCCAGCACCCGCCTGAGGTGGCTCTCGGGCGCCACCTGGTCCTTGGGCAGCTCGGGGATGGCGTACACCGACTCGCCGCCGGCGGTGCGCACCTTCACCGCCCCCAGCTCCTCGAGGTCGCGCGACACCGTCACCTGGCTGGCCACCACGCCGTCGGCCGCCAGCAGCTCGACGAGCTGGTCCTGGCTCGTCACCGCGTGCTCCTCGAGGATGCGGGCGACCCGGTGCTGGCGCTGCGGTTTCGCCAGCCTCACGGCAGCCTCACGGCTCGCTCAAGTGCTCGTTGGGCGCCGCCTCCCAGGCGTCGCTCGCCAGCCATATCCCGAGTGTGGGCATTCCGGTACCGCATGTCAGCGCGAACCGCCCACTCTCGACTGTCGTCACTGGGACAGCAGCCACAGGACCAGGCCCCGCTGGGCGTGCATGCGGTTAGCGGCCTGCTGCCAGACCGCGCTCTGCGGCCCGTCGATCACCGAGGCGGCCACCTCCTCGCCGCGGTGGGCGGGGAGGCAGTGCAGGAACAGGGCGCCGGGCGCGGTGCCGGCCATGAGGTCGTCGTCGACGGTGAACCCGGCGAAGTCGGCCCTCCGCCGGGCTGCGTCGGCCTCCTGGCCCATGGACGCCCACACGTCGGTGTAGACCGCGTCGGCGCCGGCGACGGCCTCGGCCGGGTTGTTCGTCAGCAGGCTGACGCCGTCGGCCGGCGGCTCGTACCCGGCCGGCGTGGCCACCCGCATCTCCACGCCGGCCCGGGCCGCGCCAAGCATCAGGGACCGGCACACGTTGTTCCCGTCGCCGACGTAGGCCAGGCTGCGCCCGACGAGGGAGCCGAGCCGTTGGCGCATGGTGAGGAGGTCAGCGAGGATCTGCACGGGGTGGGCGTCGTCGGAGAGCAGGTTCACGACGGGCACCGTTGCCGCCGCGGCCATGCGCACCAGCTTGGCGTGCTCGAAGACCCGGCCGCCGATCAGGGCGCAGAACTCCGAGAACACCCGGCCCAGGTCCTCGGCCGTCTCCCGGGTGTCGATGCCGACCTCCTCGTTGCGGAGGCTCACCGGGTGGCCGCCGAGCTGGACCACGGCCAGCTCCATCGACAGGCGGGTGCGGTTCGAGGGCTTCTCGAACAGGAGGGCGACGCCCCGGCCGGCCAGGACCTGCGGCGGGCTGGCAACCTCGGCCCGGTCGAGGACGTCGGCGAGCTCCTCGGCCGACAGGTCGTCGATGTCGAGCAGGTGCCTCAGCACGACAGCACCGCCCCCAGCACGGCGAGCGCCTCGTCGATCTCGTCGTCGGTGACCAGCAGCGACGGGGCCACGCGGATGGCGGTGGGTGTCACCGCGTTGACCACCAACCCCCGGTCGAGGGCGGCCGCGGCCACGTCCTTCGACGGGCGGACGGCCAACTCGGCCGCCAGCAGCAGGCCGCGGCCCCGGACCGAGGAGACACCCGGGAGCCCAGCCAGGCCGGCGGCCAGACGAGCGCCGGCCCGGGCGGCGCGGCCGGGCACGTCCTCGGCTTCCATGACCGCCAGTGTGGCCCGTGCCGCGGCAGCCGCCAGCGGCTGGCCCCCGAAGGTCGTGCCGTGGTCGCCGGGCACGAAGGCCGACGCCACGTCGGCCCGGGCCCAGCACGCCCCGATGGGCATGCCGTTGCCCAGCGCCTTGGCCAGGGTGACGACATCCGGCCGCACCCCCTCGTGCTGGAAGGCGAACCATTCGCCGGTGCGGCCGAGGCCGGTCTGGACCTCGTCGAGCATGAGCAGGACATCGCGCTCGTCGCACAGCCGGCGGACGTCGGCCAGCCAGCCCGGAGGCGGCACGTTGACCCCGCCCTCGCCCTGGATGGGCTCGACCAGGACTGCGGCCACCACCTTGGGGTCGACGGCGGCGTCCATGGCGTCGATGTCGCCGAGGGCGACGTGGCGGAAACCCTCGGGCATGGGTTGGAACGGCTCGTGCTTGGTGGGCTGCCCGGTGGCTGCCAGGGCGGCGAGCGTGCGGCCGTGGAACGACCCGTAGGTGCTCACGACGGCGTAGCGGCCCGGCCCTCCCCACTTGCGGGCCAGCTTGATGGCGCACTCGTTGGCCTCGGCGCCGGAGTTGGCGAAGAAGACTCTGCCGTAGGGCTCGCCTCCCGGGCGTGCCACCCCCCCTGCCACCAATCGGTCGAGGGTCTCGGCCACCTCGGGGCCGACGGTCGTGCCGAACAGGTTGCACACGTGGAGCAGGGTGCGGGCCTGGGCGGCGATGGCGTCGGCCACCACCGGGTGGGCGTGGCCGAGCGAGGTGACGGCCAGGCCGCCGAGGAAGTCCAGGTACGCCTTGCCGTCGACGTCCCACAGCCGGCTGCCCTCGCCGCGCACGAACGTCACCGGCTGGGCCGGGTAGTTGCCCATCAGGTAGGTCGGGTTGACCGACTGGCCTCCCGGGCCGGTCACGCCGACACCATGGTGCCGATGCCGTCGTCGGTGAACATCTCCAGTAGGAGGGCGTGCGGCACTCGCCCGTCGAGGATGTGGGCGCGGGCCACGCCGTTGCGCACGGCGTGGGTACACGACGTGATCTTGGGGATCATGCCGCCCGTCAGGATGCCGTCCTTGATCATCGTGTCGAGCTCGTCGGCTGTCGCCGTCGGGACCAGGCTGAAGGGGTCGCCCACGTTGCGGAGGACGCCGACGACATCGGTGAGGTAGACCAGCTTCTCGGCACCGACGGCCTCGGCCACCGCCCCGGCGGCGGTGTCGGCGTTGATGTTGTAGGCCTGCCCTTCGAGGTCGGTGCCGATGGTGGCGACGACCGGGATCAGCTCCTCGGCCAGCAGCCGCTCGAGGATGCCGGGGTTCACCGCGTCCACGTTGCCGACGTAGCCGAGCTTCGGGTCACGGGCCGATGCGGTGATGAGGCTGGCATCCTCCCCCGACAGGCCGACGGCCAGGGGGCCGTGGACGTTGATGGCGGCCACGATGTCACGGTTGACCCTGCCCACCAGGACCATGCGGGCCACGTCGAGCGTCTCGGCGTCGGTGACCCGCAAGCCCTCCCGGAACTCCGGGACCATGCCCAGGCGCGCCATCAACGCGCCGATCTGGGGGCCACCGCCGTGGACGACCACCGGCCGCATGCCCACCGAGCGCATCATCACCACGTCCTGGGCGAACAGGGCGGCCAGGTCGGGGTCGGTCATGGCCGCTCCCCCGTACTTGACCACCACCACCTTGCCCCGGAACCGCTGGATGTAGGGCAGCGCCTCGACAAGGACGTCGGACTTCACGCTCACTGGTCGACCCTCTTCGAGGGATGGCCCGGTGAATGCTCCATGGACCGGCCTCCCGGGCCGGTCATGACGTCCTCATGTTCTCGGCGATGTACTCGGGCGACAGGTCGGTGAAGGTGATGACGGCGGTGCCGGCGCCCAGGCCGAGGTCGGCGGTGATCTCGACCTCCCGGGCGCCGATGGCGGCTGCGGCCGCGGCCTGGTCGTGGGCCAGGGCCACGCCGGCCCGGCACACCTCGACCCCCCCGTAGGAGATCGACACGCGGTCGGGGTCGAACGCCGCCCCCGAGCTGCCCAGCTCGCTCACGATGCGGCCCCAATAGGGGTCGGCGCCGTAGAGCGAGCACTGGACGAGCTGGCTCTCGGCCACCTTGCGGGCCGCCCGCCGGGCGTCGTCGGCCGACTCCGCCCCGATGACCCGGATCCGTGCCCGCTTCGTCGCACCCTCGGCCCCGTCGGCCATCAGGGTGGCCAGCTCGGTGCACACGTCGGCCATCAGGCCGTCCAGGCCCGGCCGGGGCCCGGCGCTCCCGCCGGCCAGGGCGATCACCGTGTCGTTGGTGGACGTGCAGCCGTCGACGGAGAGCTCGTTGAACGACCCGGACACCGCGGCCAGCAGGGCGGCGTGCAGCGCTGCCGGCGTCGCCTCGGCGTCGGTCGTCAGGATGGCGAGCATGGTGGCCATGTTGGGCGCCAGCATGGCGGCGCCCTTGGCGATGCCGCTGACGACGAAACCGCCGCCGACGTGGAGCACGTCCTTGGGGCCGGCGTCGGTGGTCATCATGGCCCGGGCCGCCGCGGCATAGCCGCCGGCCGCCCGGGCCGCGACCAGCGGCCCGATGCCCGAGACCAGCGCGCCGAACGGCAGGGGGATCCCGATGAGCCCGGTCGAGCAGACCAGCACCTCCTCGGGCTGGCAGCCCAGGCCCTCGGCCACCAGCTCGCACGTGCGCTCGGCCTGCTCCCGCCCCGTGGCGCCGGTGGCCGCGTTGGCGTTGCCGCTGTTGATCACGACGGCGGACGCGTACCCGCCGGTGGCGGCCAGGTGGGCCCGGCTGACCTGCACAGGTGCCGCCGGCGCAAGGTTGGAGGTGAAGACGGCGGCCGCCGGCACCGGACGCCCGTCGGCCGTGGCCACCAGGGCCAGGTCGGGGTCGCCGCTCTCCTTGATGCCACAGGCCACGCCCGACGCCACGAACCCCGGAACGCTCACTGGTCCGCCTGCTTCGCAGGACGCCCCAGTGAATGCCTGATGGACCGACCTCCCGGGTCGCTCATGGGTAGACCCCGATCGAGGAGAGGCCCGACGTCTCGTCGAGGCCGAGGAGGATGTTGGCGCACTGTACGGCCTGGCCCGATGCGCCCTTGACCAGGTTGTCGAGGGCGGCGAGCACGACGACCCACCCGGTGCGTTCGTCGTAGCGGGCGGTCAGGTGGGCGGCGTTGGAGCCCCAGGTGGCCTTGGTCGACGGGCTGGTGGGCGAGACGACCACGAAGGGCTCGCCGGCGTAGGCGCCGGCCAGGATGTCGAGCAGCCACTCAGTCGATGGCGAGGTGCCCGCCGCCGGCCGGGCATAGCAGGTGGCCAGGATGCCGCGGGTCATGGGGGCCAGGTGGGGCGTGAACAGGACCGTGGCACCGACCGACTGCTCCATCTCCGGGGTGTGGCGGTGGTCGAGCAGGCCGTAGGCGAGGAAGTCTTCGTTGGCCGTGCCGAAGTGGGTCCCGTGCTTCAGCGCCCGGCCCGCGCCCGAGACCCCACTGGCCGCGTCGACGATGATCCCGGCCGTCTCGATGGCGCCGGCCGTCGTGAGCGGGGCCAGAGCCAGGGCCGCGGCCGTCGGGTAGCACCCCGCCGAGGCCACTGCGTCAACCGAGGCGATCCGGTCCCGGTTGAGCTCGGGCAGCCCGTAGGCGAAGCGGCCGAGCAGGTCGGGGGCCACGTGGGGCTCGCCGTACCAGCGGGCGTAGACCGCAGGGTCGCGCAGGCGGAAGTCGGCCCCCAGGTCGACCACCTTCACGCCGGCCTCGAGCAGCCCGGGCATCAGCCGCTGGGAGGCCCCGTGGGGCAGGGCCAGGAAGACGAGGTCGACGCCGGTGGCCATGGCCGGGTCGAACGTGGCGAACTCCAGACCGGGGTAGGCGGCAGCCAGGCTCGGGTAGAGGGCGCCGACTAGTGTGCCGGCCTGGGTGTCGCCCGTCGCCCATGCCACTTCCAGGTCGGGATGGGAGTGGCACAGGCGGAGGAGCTCGGCCCCCGCATACCCAGACGCTCCGACGACCCCGACCCGAACCACGGGACTGAGAATACATAATGATGAATAATCATTCAACTGGTCGTTGGGCTTCCGCCCTCGTGCTCGTCGGCGCGCTGGCCGGGGCCTGCGGTGGCGGGGGCGGCTCCGACAGCGGCGGGGCCACCAACAAGGCCGGCTGGGAGAAGAAGTACGCCAGTGCGGTCAAGGTGGTGAGCGACGACCTCGACCGGTCGATCCAGGCCCTCAACGCCGGCGAACGCAACGTGGTGCTGATGTCGTGCACCCAGTTGAACGAGGACCTGGCCGACGCCCGCAAGGCCACGCCGGTGCCCGATGCCACGGTGGACGCCGCCCTCAAGTCTGCGCTCGACGCCACTACCACCGGGGTGACGACCTGTCTCCAAGGCGCCCGGCTCACCAGCAACCAAGCCGACACCGTCGAGAAGGCCCAGCGGGAGATGAAGACGGCCCGTACGTCCTTCGACGCGGCGCAGACCGCGATCGGGGCCTGGAAGTAGCTCAGCCCCGCAGGCGGGCGGGATGAGCGGCGGTGACCGCGTCGATGCAGCGCAGGCGGAGCGCGGTCAGCTCGTCCTCGGTGAGGGTGTGGTCCATCGACGAGAACCGCAGCCGCCAGGCCAGGCTGCGGGCGCCTTCGAGCTGTGGGCCGCGGAAAATGTCGAACAGCTCGAGGTGCTCGAGGACGTCGCCGGCGGCCCGGGCCAATGACCGCTCGACCGCGGCCGCCGGCACGCCCTCGTCGACGACGAACGCCAGGTCGATGTCGGCGGAGGGGAACCGGCTGACCGGCCGGTAGACGGCCGGCCGCCGGGGAGCGCCCAGCAGCGCGCCCAGGTCGGCCTGGAACCACCCCACCCGGCCGTCGATGCCGTGGGCGGCCAGCACCTGGGGGTCGACCTCGCCGATGGCGCCGACGACCGTGCCGCCGGCGAGCACCCGGGCGCTGCGGGTCGGGTGCAGCCCGGGGATCTCGGCGGCCTCGGTGCCGGCATTGACCAGCCGGAGGCCGGCGGCGAGCACGTGCCACACCCTGACGGCCTCGGCGGCGTCGGCCCCGCCCAGGGCCACGGCCAGGTGCTCGGGCTCGACCGGGAGCGCCTCGCCCGCCGGCGGCGGGAGGAACACGTGGCCGATCTCGAACAGCTCGACGTCGGGCCGGCGGTGGCCGGCGTTGGCGGCCAGGGCGCGGAGGAGCCCCGGGAGCAGCGACGGCCGCAGGATCGACTCCTCGACGGCCAGCGGGTTCTCGACCTCGACCGCGTCGGACGGCAACCCGGCCCGGGTCAGGTCGTCGACGGCAAGGAACGTCGTGGCCCACGCCTCGGACAGGCCGGTGCCGACCAGGATCTCCCGGACCAGCCGGCGGTCGCGCTGGTAGGGCGTGAGCCCGCCGACCTGGGTGATCGGCGGCATGGTGCGGGCGATCTCGGTGTAGCCGTGGTGGCGGGCCACCTCCTCGACAACGTCGATCTCCCGCTCGCAGTCCGGCCGCCACGACGGGATGTCGACCCGGAAGTCGCCGTCGCCGGTGGGCGTGCAGCGGAAGCCGATGGGCTGGAGGTAGCTCGACACCTCGGCGGGCGACAGCTCGGTGCCGAGCAGCTCGTTGACCCGGCCTGTCCGCACGACCACGCGCGCCGGCCGCGGGAGCCCGGCCCGCACGTCGACCCACGGGCCGTCGACCGAGGCCCCGGCCACCTCGGCCGCCAGCTGACAGAAGCGGGCCACGGCCCGGCCCACGCCCTCGGGGTCGACGCCCCGCTCGAACCGGACCGACGCCTCGGTGCGCAGGCCGACCCGCTTGGATGTGCGGGCGATGGCCACCGGGTCGAACCAGGCCGCTTCGAGGGCGACAGTGGTGGTCGAGGGCCCGATCTCGCTCGACGCCCCGCCCATGACGCCAGCGATGCCGACGCCGGCGCCCTCGGCGTCGCAGATCAGGCAGTCGTCGGGGCCGACGGAGCGCTCGACGTCGTCGAGGGTGACCAGGGTCTCGCCCTCGCGTGCCCGGCGGACCAGCAGGCCGCGGCCCGGGAGCCGGTCGAGGTCGTAGGGGTGGTTGGGCTGGCCCAGCTCGAGCATCACGTAGTTGGAGACGTCGACGATGTTGTTGATGGGCCGCATGCCGGCCAAGGTCAGGCGCTGGGCCATCCACTGAGGCGACGGGCCGATGGTCACGCCAGTCAGGACCGTGGCCGTGAACTGAGGGCAGAGGTCGGGCGCCTCGACGACCACGCTCACCGGCCCGGCGGCGCCGGCCCCGGCGGGAGCCGGCGGGCCCGGCACCGAGAACGGCACGCCGAAATGGGCGGCCAGGTCACGGGCCACGCCGGCCACCGACAGGGCGTCGGGGCGGTTCGGGGTCACGTCGACGTCGAACACCACGTCGGCCACGATGCCCAGGGCCTCGGTGAGGGCCGTACCGGGGGCCAGGCCGGCGTCGAGGATCATGATGCCGTCGGCGTCGGACGTCAGCCCGAGCTCGGTACCCGAACAGAGCATGCCGTTCGACCACTCGCCACGGACGTTGCGCCGGCCGATCTGCATACCCCCGGGGAGCCGGGAGCCCACCGGCGCCAGGGGCACGACGTCGCCGGCGCCGAAGTTGAAGGCCCCGCAGACGATCTGCAGCGCCTCGCCGTCGCCGGCGTCGACATCGACCACCTGGACCTTGTCAGCGTTGGGGTGGGGCCGGGTGGCCAACACCCGGGCCACCACGACGTCAGCCAGGCCGGCGCCGAACGTCTCCATACCCTCGACCACCAAGCCAAGACCCGAAAGTGCAGAAGCGATGTCCGCAGGATCGGCGATGAGGGGCGCGAAGTCACAGAGCCATGAAAGGGGCACGCGCATCTCAGCGACCGCCAGGGGCGCCGCCGGCTGCGAGCGCGGCCAAAGGCCGCCCCGTCAGCTGGTGGCCAGAGGGGGAACGGCGGAGGTCGGCCCGCTCCGCGGGCCGACCGGAGCGCAGCTGCCTCGACAGAACGGAGCGAGCGCAGCGAGCGAGTGATGTCGAAATCAAAACTGCTCCAGGAAGCGGATGTCGTTGGCGATGAAGTGGCGGATGTCGTCGATGTCGTGGCGCATCATGGCGCAGCGGTCGATGCCGAACCCGAAGGCGAAGCCCGAGTACTCCTCGGGGTCGATGCCGACGGCGGCGAACACGTTGGGGTCGACCATGCCGCACCCGCCCAGCTCGATCCAACCCGACTGGGAGCACACCCGGCACCCGCGGCCCTGGCAGAAGATGCAGCTGATCTCGAACTCCGCCGACGGCTCGGTGAAAGGGAAGAACGACGGCCGTAGGCGGGAGTGGATGTCGGGCCCGAAGTAGGCGCTGGTGAAGGCCTCGATGGTGCCGGCCAGGTCGCCGAAGGTGATGCCCCGGTCGACGACCAGGCCCTCGATCTGGTGGAACACGGGAAGGTGGCGGGCATCGGGCGTGTCCCGGCGGTAGCAGCGCCCGGGCATGACCACATGGATGGGCGGCGGCTGGGACTGCATCACCCGGATCTGCACCGGCGACGTATGCGTGCGCAGCAGCGTCGACTCGGCCTCGCCCAGGCGCACGTAGAGCGTGTCCCACATGCTCCGGGCCGGGTGGGCCGGCGGCATGTTCAGGGCTTCGAAGTTGTACCAGTCCGTCTCCACCTCGGGACCCTCGGCGACCTGGTAGCCCATGGCCACGAACAGGTCCTCCAGCTCGTCCCGGGCCTGGGTGACCAGGTGGCGCCGGCCTCGTGCCGTGGTCCGGCGGCCGATCACCTCGGTGAGGTCCAGGCGCTCGGCGGCAATGCGGGCCTCCCGCTCGCCGGCGGCCAGGTGCTCGGCCCGCTCGGCGATACGGGCCTCGACCCGGGTGCGGGCCGCGTTGATGGCCCGGCCCACCTCCTTGCGCTCCTCGACGGCGAGCTGGCCCAATCGCTGGTTGAGCGCGGCCAGCGCCGAGCGCTTGCCCCCGACGAGCTCCTGCTCGACGGCGCGGAGGTCGGCCACCGACGCGGCGGCGTCGATGCGCGCCAGCCCGTCGGACTCGACGGCGGCAACATTGTCGACCAGGTCGGTCACTGCAACTCCTCGGGAGGGGCGACGGGAAGGGAGAAACGGAAGGCCGAGCCCCGGCCGACCTCGGACTCGACCACCAGGTGCCCGCCGTGGGCCTCGACAAGGCCCCGGCTGATCCACAGCCCGAGGCCGGAGCCGGTGGGACGGGTCTCGGCCCGGCGGAAGAACTTGGTGAACACCCGGGGCAGGTCGGACACCGGGATGCCCTCGCCCTTGTCGGCCACCTCCACCGTGACCTGGTCGCCGTCGACCCGGCCGGTCACGCACAGGCTCCGGGGGTCGGCGTACTTGGCCGCGTTCTCCACCAGGTTGGTGAGCACCTGCTCGATCTTGTCGGGGTCGGCGTAGACCTGCGGGAACATTTCGGGGAAGTCCAGCTCGGCGGCCAGGCTGGTCTCCATCATCCGGACCTTGTCGAGCACCCCGGTCACCAGCGGGAGGAGGTCCACCATCTGCCGGCGCAGGACCAGCCGACCGCTCTCCAGGCGGCTGATGTCGAGCAGCTCGGTGACCAGGCGGGTGACCCGGTCGGCGTCGTGGTGGACCTGCTCGAGCATCATCCGCTTCTGGTCCTCGCCGAGGCGGTCCCAGCGGTTGAGGAGGAGGCTGGTGTACCCCTTCACCGAGGTCAGGGGCGAGCGGAGCTCGTGGCTCACCGTGGAGATGACCTCGATACCGTCGCCAGCCGACGAGCGCCGGCGGGCGCCGCCGCGCAGCAGGAGGACGGCGCCGGTCACCGTGCCGGCGGCGTTGCGCTCGTACTTCCCGGTGACGAGGGCCCGCACCCGCCGGCCACCGGCGGCCCGGAGCCACACCTCCTGCTCGGGGATGCGCGACACCGAGGCCAGCGCGGCCGAGGGGTGCCACCCGCCGGCCATCAGCGCCCGGCCGTCGGCACCGCGGGGTTCGAGGACGTCGGCCAGGACGTGACCGACCAGGTCGCCGGAGCGGTGGCCGGTCAGCGCCAGCGCCGCGGCGCTGACCATGCGCACGCGGCAGTCACCGTCGAGCTCGATGACCCCGTCGGGCAGCCGGTCGACCGGGAGATCGCTCACCGGCCCGAGGCGCGCTGACGGGCGGCCTCGAAGCACAGCACGGCGGCGGCCATCCCCACGTTGAGCGACTCGGACCGGCCGGCCATCGGGATCGTGACCCACCCGTCCAGAGAAGCGGCCGCGGCCTCGGGAAGGCCGTGGGCTTCGTTCCCGAACACCAGGGCGGTCGGCCCGGCCAGGTCGGCCCGGTAGTACGGCTCGCCGGCGTCGGGTCGCGTGCCGAGACGGCGCAGGCCCCATCCGCCCAGCGTGCCAAGCACCGTCACCGGCTCTCCTCCAGCCACGATCCGTGTGTGGAACAGCGAGCCGGCCGACGCCCGAACGCATTTCGGGTTGTAGACGTCGACCGAACCGTCGCAGCAGATTATCCCGCCGACCCCCGACGCCACCGCGCTACGCACCACGGTGCCGAGGTTGCCCGGGTCGCGTACGTCGATGCAGACCACCACCAGCGAGGCGCGGGCCAGGTCGTCGAGCCCCACGTCGACCGTGCGGGCGATGGCCAGCACCGGCTGGGGCGTGACCGTGCCCGCCACCCGCTCGAGCACGCCGGCCGCCAGCTCGAACACGGCGACGCCAGCGGCCGCGGCCCGGGCCACCACGGGCGGGCCGGCGCCGGCGGCCACGAAGACGCACTCCAGCTCGGCGCCGGCGTCAAGGGCGTCGCCGACCGACGTCGGGCCCTCGACGACGAACGCCCGCTCCCGTTCCCGCGCCGCCGGCCGGGCCAGGAGCTGGCGCAACCGCTTGACCCGGGCGGACGTGAAGGCGAGCCCTGTTCCCCGCTCAGTGGGCCGCTCGGGCCCTGCTCCCCGCTCAGTGGGCCGCTCGGGCCCTGGCCCCCGCTCAGTGGGCCGCTCGGGCCCTGGCCGGCCCGGCCCCGGGCTCACGAGGCTTGGCGGCTCTCCCCTGCCAGCTTGACCAGCCCGGCGAACGCGGTGGGGTCGGTGACGGCCAGGTCGGCCAGGACCTTGCGGTCGACCTCGACGCCGGCCACCCGGAGCCCGGAGATGAACTGGCTGTAGCTCATGCCGTGCTGGCGACACCCGGCGTTGATGCGCTGGATCCACAGCTGGCGGAAGTCGCCCTTGCGCGCCCGCCGGTCACGGTAGGCGTAGTGCAGGGCGTGCATGACCGCCTCGTTGGCGGACTTGTAGCTGCGGCTGCGGTTGCCGTAGTACCCCTTGGCCGCGTCGAGGACGGCGCGATGGTGCTTGCGACCGTGGACGGAACGCTTGACCCTGGCCATGAGGAGGAACCTTTCTTCTGGTCGCCGGCCCGGGCCTTTCGGACCACGCCTGCGACTGCCGGTGGGGGCCCTAGCCCTACCGGCCGCCGACTGGCGCGACCGGGGGTCAGGGTTGCTGCGACTGCCTTCGTTGTTGCTGGACCGTGCCGCCCGTTGTCAGAGGGCCCTGTCGCTCAGAGGCCCAGCATGCGCTTGACCTGGGCCTTGTCGCCTCCGGTGACCTCGGAGGCCCGGCCCAGCCGGCGGGTGACGACCGACGACTTCTTCTCGAGGAGATGGGACCTGAACGCCTTGCGCCGCATGATCTTGCCGGTGCCGGTCACCTTGAACCGCTTGGCCGCGCCGCGGTGCGTCTTCATCTTGGGCATTACGTTCGTCTCCTCACCGCTCAGGTGGCGGGTGGCGTCTGGGGTTCTGGTTGCGTTGCGGGTTCGTGGCCGCCGGCCTTGGCCGCAGCCCGGGCTCGCCGGTCGGGTGCGAGCACCATCACCATGTTCCGCCCGTCGAGCTTGGGTGCGGCCTCCACCTTGGCCAGGGGGAGCTGCTCGGCGATGCGGTCGAGAATGCGCTTCCCCAATTCAGGGTGGGCCACCTCCCGGCCTCGGAACATGATCGTGATCTTGACCTTGTGCCCCTCGTCGATGAACTCGCCGACCTTGCGGGTCTTCGTCTCGAAGTCGCCCCCACCGATCTTCGGTCGGTACTTCATCTCCTTGATCGAGCTGGTGGCAGCCTTCTTCCGGGACTCCTTGTCCCGTTGTGCGGCCTCGTACTTCCACTTGCCGTAGTTGAGAATGCGGCACACCGGTGGTTCAGCGAGAGGCGCAACCTCGACCAGATCGAGCTCGAGCTCCCTGGCGATGGACAGTGCCTCCGGCAGGGTCTTGATCCCCAGCTGGTTGCCGTCCGGGTCCACGAGGCGCACTTCGCGCGCCCTGATCCGGTCGTTGATCCTGAGGTCGGCGCCTTCCGGTGCGGCTATGCGGCATCACTCCTTGAAGAAAAGACGGGTACGAAAAAAGGACGGACGTCAAGAAGCAACGTCCGCCCGTTTGGCGGTCGATCGACCCGGCGCACTGGTGCCGTCATTGCTGGCGGCTGGTGGCCGGGTGGGGGCCGATGGCCCCGCTTCCCGTATGCAGTTGTGGACGTAGGGTACCAGCATGAGTACCTTCTGGACACCTTCCGGTGAGCGGCCGATCCCCCGGGACGACCCGGCCCCCGCGGCGCCGGCCCCGAGCGGAGCCTCCGCCGAGCGCCATGACCCCGAGCTGGACGGGGAGATGGACGAGGAGATGCGGGCCGAGCTCATGGCCATGCAGGAGCAGATGCTGCGCACGCCGGCGGCGATCGTGGTCGCCAACCACTGCATCGGCCTGGTCGAGCTGGCTGCCCTCCACCTGGGCCAGGACCCGCCCAACCTGGCCGACGCCCAGGTGGCCATCGACGCCCTCGCCGGCATGATCGAGGCCGTCGGGGCCCGGATGGGCGAGAACGGCCCCCCGCTGCGCCAGGCCCTCAACCAGATGCGCATGGCCTTCATCGAGGCCAGGACGGCGGGGGCGTAGGCCCGCCGGCGACCGGGGGCACCTCGGGGTGCCGGGGCACCGCGCCATGTCCCGGGAACGAGAGGTACGGGGCCGGGCGCCCCCCCAACTAGCGCCCGGCCCCGTACCGACCCTCGCTCAGCCGACCTTGGCCTTCTTGGCCGGTGTGGTCTGGCCCGGCTTGGTGCCGGCTGGGCCGTTGCCGCCCCGCCGGCTCAGCATGGAGACCACCAGCAGCGCCAGCCCGACGAGGAGCAGCCCGACGACGCCGGCGAGGGCGACCTTGGCCGCGCTCGACGAGCCGCCGCCGATCTCGGCGTACTGGACGTTGGCCGAGTAGATGTCCTGAGCCTGCCCGACGGCGTCACCGTTGCGGGTGTCGTCCCAGGCCACGAGCGTGAAGGCCTTGGTGGCGGCCAGCCCCGGGGGGGCGTTGACGTCGGCGTTGTTGGCGAAGACACCGATCTTGCGGTCGATCGACCGGTCGGTGATGCGGACGTTCTTCGACCAGGTGGTGCCGTTGTCCGACGACGAGGTCAAGTACACGTCGTTCGAGCGGGTGCCCGGGTCGTTGCGGGTGTCGAAGAAGGCGATGTCGACCCGGCCGTCAGGCGCCACGGCGATGTTGGGGTACACCTGGCCGTAGAGGTCCTTCGGGTTGTCATCGGTGACGTTCTTGCGTTCGGTCCAGGTCTTCCCGCCGTCGGTGGACCGGTAGTAGTAGATGTCGGTGTTGCCGGCGATGTTCGGGTTCTCGGTGCCGTCGGAGACGACGTGGAGGGTGCCCTGGGGCCCGCCCTTCGGGCTCCACACCGCGGTGACGAACGAGCCGATCTTGAAGTCGTACGCGGTCACGGTGGTGGTGGTCCAGGTCTTGCCCTTGTCGGTGGACTTGGAGACGAGGAGCGCCCCCGCCGGTCGCGGGTTCAGGTTGGCGTAGGTGACCGGCCAGGCCGCGTACACGGTGCCCTTGTCGTCGACGGTCATCGAGGGCCCGAAGCCGCCGAAGTTGGCCGCCTGGTCCTGGGTGGCCGCCCGGGTGCCGGCGGGGGCGGTCGTGGTGGTGCTGTTGGGCACGGTGGTGGTGGACTTGAAGGCATTGGCCCGGGCGCCGGCGTCGGCGTAGGCCTGGGCCGAGAGGTCGACCGGCTCACCGAAGGTCTTCCCGCCGTCGGTGGACACGATCACGATGGGCTGGTTGGGCAGGGCGTTGGCCCCGCTGAAGCCCGGCGACCGGCGGCTGGCGCCCACGTAGATGATGTCGCTGCTACCGGACTTGCGGTCGACGGCGATGCCGGTGACGGGCCGGTCGGCCTCCTGCTGCTCGCCGGTCTTGCCGCGGTTGTCCCGGGCCACGACCGGCGTCCAGGTGTCGCCCAGGTTGATGGACTTGGACACGACGATGCTCGGGTTCCCGCCGACGCCGCCGTCCTGGGTGTCCCAGCCGTCGAGGGCCATGTAGAGGGCGCCGTCACGGCCGAACGCGGGCTGGGCCTGGAACGTGCCCCGAGGGTTGGAGTTGCAGTTCGGGTACGACGAGGGCGACGGCGAGCTCTGCGACGGGTCGATCCGAGTCCAGGTCTCCCCGCCGTCGGTCGTCCGGATCAGGCCGCACCGCCGCGTCCGCAGCTCGGCGAAGGCACCCACGATGACCTGCGGGTCCGAGGGGTCGACGGCGAAGTTCGGCGACGAGTACGTGCGGCCCGGGTTCAGGTCGTCCTTGGTGGCCTGGACCGGCTTGGTGAGCGTCGGGCCGGCGGCGGCGCCGGCCGTCCCGCCGGCCAGCAGGAGCAGGCCTGCGGCGGCGGCGGCCAGGCCGCGAGTCGTACGTGACATGGAGTTCGTCCCCCTACGTGCAGAAAATTGCGATCGTGAAAGTGTCCCTCGCTATGGAGGCGCCTCTCAATAGGTGTCCACTGCCTCTAGAGGCGGCGGACCTAGTTGGAAGAGGGAGTCAGTGGACGATCTTGGAGATCGGCAGCTCGATGATGTCGGTGGCGCCGTGGTCCTTGAGAGCGGGGATCAGCGTGTTGATCCGGTCCTTGGGGACCACCGTCTCGACGGCGTAGGCGTCGGCACCGAACAGCTTCGACACCGTCGGCGAGCGCAGGGAGGGGAGGACGTCGATGACCCCGCCGAGCTCGGCGGCGCCCACGTTGAGCTTCACCAGCACCCGGCCCCGGGCCTCCAGCGTGCCCTGGAGAAGGGTCTGGATCTGGTGCATGGCGTGGCGCTTGTCGGGGTCCTCGTAGGCCTCGGGGTTGGCGATGAGCTCGGTGTGGCTGACCAGGATCGTCTCGATCACCCGCAGGCCGGCGGCCTTCAGCGCCCGACCGGTCTCGGTGAGCTCGACCACCACGTCGACGATCTCCGGCACCTTGGCCTCGGTGGCCCCGTAGGAAAGCCGGATGTCGGCGGCGATCGAGTGCTTCTCGAGGAACTTCCGGGTCAGCTCGGGGTACTCGGTGGCCACCCGTACCCCGTCGGCCAGGTCGGCCACCGAGTGGGCGGGGTCGCCTTCGGCCACCGCCAGCACGATGCTCACCGGCCGGGCCGTGGCCTTGGAGTAGTGCAGCTCGCCGAGGGACACCACCTCGCTGGCCGTCTCCTCGATCCAGTCGCGGCCGGTGATACCCAGGTCGAAGAGGCCCTCGGCCACGTAGCGGCCGATCTCCTGGGGCCGGAGGATGCGGACGCTGTCGATGCGCGGGTCGGAAACGGTGGCCTTGTAGTCGACGTCGGAGGCCCGGCGCACGGCCAGGTCGGCATCCTCGAACAGGGCCAGGGTGGGCTTCTCCAGGGAGCCCTTGGGCAGGACGAGCTTGAGCACCGAGCTACCCGGCGGACTTGGGGAGCTGGCGCAGCAGGTCGACCATCTCGATGGCCGTCGCCGCCGCCTCGAAGCCCTTGTTGCCCATCTTGCCGCCGGCACGTTCGAGCGCGGCGGCCACGTCGTCGGTGGTGAGGACACCGAACACCACGGGCACGCCGCTGTCGAGCTGGACGCGCGACAGACCGGCCGCGCACTGCCCCCCGACGTGGATGTGGTGGTCGGTGGAGCCGCGGATGACGGCGCCGATGCAGATCACGGCGTCGACCTCGCCGGAGGTGGCCAGGCGTTGCGCAGCCAGCGGCAGCTCGAGGGCACCTGGTACGGAGACGTCGAAGACCGACCCCGGGTCGACGCCGTGGCGGGCCAGGCCGTCGATGCACCCGGCCCGTAGCCGGTCGGTGACCAGGTCGTTGAACCGGCTGGTGACCACGGCCACCCGCATCCCGTCGCCCCGGAGCCGCCCCGAATAGCTGGTCATTCCTCAAGTCCTTCCAGGAGGTGGCCCATGCGCTGCTGCTTGGTGCGCAGGTACCGGATGTTCTCGGGGTTCGGCACCGACTCGAGGGGCACGCGCTCGACGATCTCCAGCCCGTAGCCGTCGAGCCCGCCGAACTTGGCCGGGTTGTTGGTCAGCAGGCGCATGGTGGTGATGCCCAGGTCAACCAGGATCTGGGCGCCTGTGCCGTACCTGCGGGTGTCGACGGGCAGGCCGAGGTCGAGGTTGGCGTCCACCGTGTCGCGGCCCTGGTCCTGCAGCGTGTAGGCCCGCAGCTTGTGGGCGATGCCGATCCCCCGGCCCTCGTGCCCCCGCAGGTACACGACCACGCCCATGCCCTCGGCGGCGATGCGCTGGAGGGCCATCTGCAACTGGGCCCCGCAATCGCAGCGCATCGACCCGAGGGCGTCGCCGGTGAGGCACTCGGAGTGCACGCGCACCAGGACGTCGCCCACGCCCTGCACCGCGCCCATGACCATGGCGACGTGCTGGTCGCCGTCGAGGAGGGACTCGTAGACGTAGCAGGTGAACTCGCCCCACTCGGTGGGCATCCGGGCCTCGGCCACCCGCTTCACCAGCTTCTCCCGCTGCCGCCGGAAGCGGATCAGGTCGGCGATGCTGATCAGCGGCATGCCGTGGGCCTTGGCCAGCCGTTCGAGCTCGGGGAGGCGGGCCATGGAGGCCTTGTCCTCGCTGACCACCTCGCACAGCACGCCCGAGGGATAGAGGCCGGCCAGGCGGCACAGGTCGACGGTGGCCTCGGTGTGGCCGGCCCGGTTGAGCACGCCCCCCTCCCGGGCCCGCAGCGGGAAGACGTGGCCGGGACGGGCCAGGTCAGTCGGTCGGGTGGCCGGGTCGATGAGAGCGGCGATGGTGGCGGCCCGGTCGGCGGCGGAGATGCCGGTGGTGGTCCCCTGGCGGCCGTCGACCGAGACGGTGAAGGCGGTGCGATTGCTCTCGGTGTTGTCGATCACCATCGGGGGCAGGTCGAGCTCGTCGAGGCGCGTCCCCACCATCGGCATGCAGATGACGCCCGACGTGTGGTTCAGGAAGAAGGCGATGGTGTCGGCGGTGGCGAACTCGGAAGCCACGACCAGGTCGCCCTCGTTCTCCCGGTTGGCGTCGTCGACGACGACCACCACCTGCCCCGCGGCCATGGCGGCGACGGCCTCTTCTATCGGGGCGAACGGCACGCGTTCATCTTGCCAGCAACCATGCTGCCTACCTGGCGAATAGCCGCTCGACGTACTTGGCGAGGAGGTCGAACTCCAGGTTGACCCGGTCGCCGGCCCGCCGGCGCCCGAGGGTCGTGACCGCCGCGGTATGGGGGATCACCGCCACTCCGAACCGGGCGTCGTCGACCGAGACCACCGTGAGGCTCACCCCGTCGACGGCCACCGAGCCCTTCTCCACGATGTAGCGGGTGCCGGGGGACTCGATGACCAGTCCCGGCGCCGGCGCCACGACCGTGCCGACGCCGTCGACGTGGCCCTGGACGACGTGGCCGCCGAGGCGGTCGCTGAGCCGGACCGGCCGTTCGAAGTTGACCGGGTCCCCCGGCCCGAGCTCGCCGAGCGTCGTCCGGGAGAGGGTCTCGTCGACCACGTCGGCGGCCCACCAGCCCGGCCCGAGCCCGACCACCGTGAGGCAGCACCCGTTCACCGCAATGGAACTGCCCACCCGGGCGTCGTCGGTGACCACGCCGGCCGCGAACGTGAACCGGGGCCCGTCGCGCGCCACCAGTGAGCCCAGCTCCTCGATCAGGCCGGTGAACATTCCACCCTCAGGTCATCGCCCAGCCGCTCGACGGAGACGATCCGGCCCCGCCAGAGGTCGGTGACCGTCGGCGCGCCGGAGCCGGCGAACAGGGGCCGGGCATCGTCGCCGCCGAAGAGGGCCGGCGCCAGGTAGAGCACGTAGCGGTCGACCAGGCCGGCCCGGTGGAAGTCACCGGCCACGGTGGCGCCGCCCTCGACCATGGCCTGGAGGACCCCCCGCCGGCCCAGCTCGTCGAGCACGCCGCCCAGGTCGCCGCTGAGCTCCAGCGCCGGGTGCACCCGGGCCTCGGCCGGCGCCCGGCCCAGGACGACCCGGAGCGGGTCGCGCCCGGCGACATCACGCACGGTCAGGGCGGGGTCGTCGGCCCGCACGGTGCCGGCGCCGACGACGACGGCGTCGGACTCGGCCCGGATGCGGTGGGCGTCGGCCCGGGCCTCGCGCCCCGTGATCCACCGGCTCGACCCGTCGGGAGCCGACGTCCGGCCGTCGAGGGTGGCCGCCAGCTTGAGGACCACCCACGGCCGCCCCGTGCGCCGGTGCTTCAGGTAGGGGGCGAGCTGGTCGCCGACCTCCTCGGCGCACACCCCGACGTCGACAGTGACGCCGGCGGCCCGCAACGCCTCGATTCCGGCGCCCCGCACCCGCTCGTCGGGGTCCTCGACGCCCACCACCACCCGGGCCACGCCGGCGGCGATGATGGCGTCGGCACAGGGCCCGGTGCGCCCGGTATGGGCGCAGGGCTCCAACGTGACGTACAGGGTGGCGCCCGCCGCCGCGTCACCGGCGGCCCGCAGGGCGACGATCTCCGCGTGCGGGCCGCCCGGCGGCTGGGTGGCCCCGCCGAAGCCGCCGGGTTCGATCACGCACCCCACCCACGGGTTGGGCGACGTGGTGGCCCGCACGCCGGCAGCCAGGGCGATCGCCCGCCCCATGGCCGCCTGGTCCTCGACCGAACTGGTGACGGAAGTGGGGGCCGGAGCACCGATCGGTGTCACCGGTCCGGTCGGTGGGCCGGTCATTGCGGGTGCCCGGTCGGGCGGCCGGCCAGCAGGTCGAGGGCGTGGGGCAGCACGTCGAGCACGGCTTCGATCGACTCGACGGCGCCGGCGGACGACCCGGGCGTGTTGAGCACCAGGCACGCGCCGACGGTCCCGGCGAGGCCGCGGGACAGCCGCCCCTTGGGCGGGTTGGCCAGCCGCATGGCCTCGGCCAGCCCCGGCGCCTCCCGGTCAAGGACCAGCCTCGTACCTTCAGGTGTGAGGTCGCGCGGCCCGAACCCGGTCCCGCCCGTCGTGACCAGCAGGCCGGCGAAGGCGTCGGTCATCGCCGCCAGGGCGTCGGCAACGGAGTCGACCCCGTCAGCCACCGCCCGGCGCTCGACCACCTCGTAGCCGGCTGCGGCCAGCCGCTCGACGAGAACCTGGCCCGACTTGTCCTCCCGGGTGCCGGCGATCACCCCGTCGGAAACGGTGAGGACCTTGGCCGCGAGCGTCACCACCCGATCGTAGGCGTCACCTACCGAACCGGTGACGCGAACGCCGGGGCTGACCCCCCGGATCTGTCACCAGTTCGACGGGGGCCGCCGCCGGCCTACCCCAGCCGCTCCCCCGCCAGCAGGCGGGCGCCGTTGCGCCACGCCGGCGCCGGCTGCGGCCCCTTCCCCTCGGGCTGGACCTCGACCAGTTCCAGGGCACCGGCGCCGGCGCCGACGACCAACGACCCGGGGCTCACCTCGCCCGGCGCCAGGTCGCCCGGCGCCAGGTCGCCCGGCGCCAGCCGGGCCCGCAGCACCCGGAGCCGGCGGCCCCGGAAGGTCGTCCACGCGTGGCCGAGGCGGACGACCCGGTGCAGCTCCACGGCGGGTCGCGACCAGTCCAGGGCGTACTCGGCGGGGTCGATCTTGGACGCGTAGGTCGGCTCGCCGGCCTGGGCCACCGGCTCCGGCAACCCGGTGGCCAGGTGGTCGACGAGCATCCGCGTGCCGATGCCCACCAGTGCCGACCGCAGCTCGTCCAGCGTCTCGTCCGGGCCGATGGCCCGCTCCTGCACCGCGTAGACCGGGCCGGTGTCGAGGCCCTCCTCCAGCGCCATCAGGCACACGCCGGTGACCGCGTCGCCGGCCAGGATGGCCCGCTCCACCGGCGCCGCCCCCCGCCACCGCGGCAGCAGCGAGAAATGGAGGTTCACCATGGGCAGCACGGCCAGGACGTGGGGCCTGATCAGCCGGCCGTAGGCCACCACCACCCCCAGCTCGGCGCCGGCGGTGAGCAGGTCGTCGACCCGGTCGGTGATGGGCAGGCCCAGCTCGACCGCGGCGGCCTTCACCGGGCTGGGAACCAGGGCGCCCCCGCGGCCCCGCCTGCGGTCGGGGTTGGACACGACCAGGACCACGTCGTGGCCGGCCTCGACCAGGGCACGCAGGGGCGGGACGGCGACCTCGGGCGTCCCGAGATAGGCGAGGCGCAGAGCTACCTCACCGGCTCCCGGTCGTCGCCGGAATCCGCATCGGACAGGCCCATGGCCCGCCGGCGCAGGGCCCGCATGGCGTCCTTGTGCTGGCGGCGGTCGAGGTGCGACAGGAGCAGGCGGCCGTCGAGATGGTCGACCTCGTGCTGGAGCATCCGGGCCATCAGCTCGCTGCCCTGGATCGTCAGGGGCTGCCCGTCGAGGTCGCGCCCATCGACCCGCACCTCGGCGAAGCGCACGATCGGCCAGGCCAGGTCGGGCACCGACAGGCAGCCTTCGGTGTATTCCCATTCGCCGCTGTGGCCGGACAGCACCGGGTTGACGATGACGCCGGGCCCGTCGCCGATGTCGTAGACGAACATCCGCTTCTGGACGCCCACCTGGTTGGCGGCCAGGCCGACCCCGGGGGCGTCGTACATGGTCTCGAGCATGTCGTCGGCCAGCCGGCGCAGTGTGACGTCGAACTCGGTGACCTCGGCGCACGGGAGGCGCAGGACGGGGTCGCCGAACGTGCGGATGGGGTACACGGCCATGCTTCGAGAGTAGTGGCCCGATCGGGCCGCCGGCCGGCCTTCAGGTCACATCCGCAGGGGGTCGACCTCGAGACGGAGCCGGCCCGGCGGGCGGGGGGTGGCGGCCAGGGCGTCGCACAGGGTGCGGTGGTCGGCCGCCCGCACCAACCACCGGTCGTTGTTGGGGCCGAGCACCTCGACACCGCGCTCGGTGGGCACGGCGGCCGCGAACGCCGGCGCAGCCTGGCCCGACACGACGGCGACGGCGGTCTCGGGCGGGAAGCGGAGCGCGGCCCGCCGGGCCGCCTCGACCACGGCCAGGCGCGACGGGTCGGCGTGCACCGCGGCGTCGAGGACCTCGTGGCCGGGTAGGCGGGTCTGCACCATGATCCGCCCGCCCGCTCCCCGGCCCCCGACCAGCCGGGCCGCCCGGGTGAGGAGGGCGAGCGCGGCCTCCGCCGCCCGGTAGCGGGGCGCCAGCAGCTCCTGGTCGAAGTCGAGGAACGCCACCGCGCCGGCGCCAGCCGCCCGGTGGAGCACGGCCTCGGTGCCGACCAGGATGGGCACGCCGGCTGGCGGCGGCCCGGCTGCGCTGTCGGCGGAGACCTCGGCCACGGCCAGGTTGGCCAGCAGCTCCAGCTCCTCCCGGGCCCGGGTCACGCCCACTCGGAGCGTCGCCAGCCGGGTGGCGCCACAGGCCAGGCAGACCGGCGGGCGCTCGGTGGCGCAGCGCCGGCACCGCAACCCACCGTCGACGCCTTCCACGGCCGCCCCGCATGCCTCGCACCGCACGACCTCGCGGCAGGCGGTGCAGGCCAGCAACCGGGCCCGGCCCCGCCGGTTCAAGACGCACAGCAGTCGGGCATCGGGAGTGGCGGCCCGCGCCAGGGCGACCAGGCGGGACGAGTACAGGCCCGCGCCCGGGGGCTCCCGCCGGCGGTCGACCACCTCGATGATCGGCCAGCCGGCTCGCTCCTCGGTGCGCGACGGGACGACCAGCCGGCCGTAGCCCAGCGCCTCGAGCGACGGGGCCGGCGACGTCAACACGCACGGCACCCCGGCCCGGCGGGCCCGCTCGACCGCCACGTCCCGTGCGTTCCAGGTCGGCGCCCGCTCCTCCTGGTACGCCTCGGCGCCCTCGTCGACGACGAGCACCGCGCCGAGGGCCGGCCGGGGCGCCCAGGCCGCGGCCCGGGCGCCGACGGCGACACACCCACCGGCGGCGGCCACGCCCCACTGCTCGGGCACGAGCGCCACCCGGTAGCCGTCCCGCCGCAGGCGGTCCGCCAGGTGCGCCGCTGCGCTGACCGACGGCGCCAACACCAGGGCGTCCCCCCGGGCGGCCACGTCCAAGGCGAAGGGAAGCACGTCGCCCGCCGGCGGCACCCGCACGACGGTGACGCCGGGGCCCAGCCGGCCCGGCGCCGCGGGGAGCTCCGCCGGCCCGGCGGCGGGAAGTGCCCGCACCGCCCGGGGTGGCGAGGCCGTGGCCAGGAGCTTGGCCGGGCGGCCGGCCCAGCGCCACGCCGCCCACCGGGCCAGGGCCACGACGTCGGCCGGCGGCCCCCAGCCGGTGACCTTGGCCAGCGGGTGCAAGGGCCGATCGGTGGACGCCTCGGTGGCCAGCCCGACGACCCACCCCCCGACCCGCCGGCCGTGGAGGGGGACGCGCACCATGGTGCCCACCCGCACTTCGGCGGCCAGGTGGGCGGGGATGAGGTAGTCGAACACCTTGTCGAGCGGCAGGTCCGGCAGGACCTTGGCCACCCGAAGATCAGCGGCTACGTGAGGCTGAGGGCCCGCTTCACGTCGTCGAGGCGCGACAGGCGTTCCCACGTGAACTCCTTCTCGGAGCGCCCGAAGTGACCGTAGGCCGCCGTGCGCCGGTAGATCGGCTTGCGCAGGTCCAGGTCGCGGATGATGGCCGCCGGCCGGAGGTCGAAGACCTCGTTGACCATCTCGGCGATCTTCAGCGGGTCGACGGTCTCGGTGCCGAACGTCTCCACCCATGTGGAAACGGGACGGGCCACGCCGATGGCGTAGGCGACCTGGATCTCGCAGCGGCGGGCCGCGCCCGACGCCACGATGTGCTTGGCCACCCAGCGGGCCGCGTACGCCGCGGACCGGTCGACCTTCGACGGGTCCTTGCCCGAGAACGCCCCGCCGCCGTGGCGGGCCGCGCCACCGTAGGTGTCGACGATGATCTTGCGGCCGGTCAGGCCGGTGTCGGCGTGCGGGCCGCCCAGCTCGAAGGCCCCGGTCGGGTTGGCCAGCAGCTGGTACTTGTCCTCGGCGAACTGCAAGGGCAGGAGCGGGTGGATGACGTGCTCGGCCAGGTCGGGCTTCAGCAGGGTCTCGGTGTCGAGGCCGGGCTGGTGCTGGCTGGAGATCAGGACGGTGCGGAGCTTGACCGGCCGCCCGTCCTCGTAGTCGATCGTGACCTGGGTCTTGCCGTCCGGGCGCAGGTAGGGCATGACGCCGGCCTTGCGCACCTCGGCCAGGCGCTGGGCCAACCGGTGAGCCAACCAGATCGGCATGGGCATGAGGTCGTCGGTCTCGTCGCAGGCATAGCCGAACATCATCCCCTGGTCGCCGGCGCCCTGGGCGTTGATGGTGTCCTCGCCGCTCCTGCCGGTGCGGACCTCATAGGCGGTGGTGACGCCCTGGCTGATATCGGGCGACTGTTCGTCGATGGCGGTGATGACGCCGCAGGTGTTCCCGTCGAAGCCGTAGGACTCCCGGTCGTAGCCGATGTCGCAGACGGTCTTCCGCACGATCTTGGGGATGTCGACGTACGCCGAGGTGGTGATCTCCCCGGCCACGACCACCAGCCCGGTCGTGAGCAGGCTTTCGCAGGCAACTCGGCCCATCGGGTCCTCGGCCAGGATGGCATCCAGGATGGCGTCGGAGACCTGGTCGGCCATCTTGTCCGGATGGCCCTCGGTGACCGACTCCGACGTGAACGTGTAGCTGCTGCTCATGTGCCTCCCCCTGTGGTGGGCGGATTTGCCGTGCCCGCAGCCAATCCTTGCGCAGAAAGCAGCCCGGCCACCAGACCGAGCACGATCGACGCCAGCCGGCGCTTACTGGTACGCGCCACCTCGGTCCAGTTCCCGGCGGCGTCGAGCACCGACGCGGCGTTGGTGTCGTGGCCGAACCCGGCCCCCGGGGCAGTGAGGTCGTTGGCCACGATCAGGTCGAGGTGCTTCTCCTTCAGCTTCCGTTGCGCGCCCTCCCGGAGGTCGGCGGTCTCCGCCGCGAAACCGACCAGCACCTGCCCGGGGTGCCGGCGCCGGCCCAGCTCGGCCAGGATGTCCACCGTCGGCTCGAGGACGACCTCCGGCGGGCCGCCGGCCTTGTGCACCTTGTGCTCGGCGACGGTGGCGGGCCGGAAGTCGGCAACGGCTGCGGCCATCACCACGACGTCGGCCGACGCGGCGCGGCGGAGCACCTCGACCTCCATCTCGGCAGCCGTCGCGACGGCCACGACCTCGACGCCCGCCGGCGGCGGGCGGTCGGCGGCCGTCACCAGGGTCACGGTGGCGCCTCGGGTCGCGGCCTCCACGGCGATGGCCTCGCCCTGTTTGCCCGACGAGTGGTTGCCCAGGAACCGCACGGGGTCGAGCGGCTCGCGCGTGCCGCCGCCGGTGACCAGCACGTGGCGCCCGGCCAGGTCCTTGGCGGTCAGCGCCCGCTCGGTGGCGAAGAGGATGTCCTCGACGCCCGCCAGGCGGCCGGCGCCCTCGTCGCCCCCCGCCAGCCGGCCGACAACCGGCCCGACCACGACCACGCCTCGCCGACGGAGCGTGGCCACGTTGTCCACGGTTGCCGGGTGCTCCCACATCTCGGTGTGCATGGCCGGGCACACGATGACCGGCGCCCGGGTGGCGAGGAGCGTCGCCGTGAGCAGGTCGTCGGCGATCCCCGCCGCGTACTTGGCCAGCAGGGTGGCCGTGGCCGGGACGACGACAACCACGTCGGCCCGGCGGCCGAGCGAGGTGTGCGGGACCGGGTCGGTGTCGGCCCACAGCGAGGCGTGGACGGGCTCCGACGCCAGCGCTGACAGGGTGGCCGGCCCGAGGAAGCGGGCGGCGCCGGCGGTCATGACCGGCGCGACGTGGCAACCGGCGTCGACCAGCCGGCGGCACACGTCGACCGCCTTGTAGGCGGCGATGCTGCCGCACACGCCGAGGACGACCTGCCGGCGGGGCCGGTCCGCACCCGGTACCCCAGGCGGGCTCAGGTGTTGGACGCCTCGGCCTCTTCGGTGCGGACGAAGGTGATCTTGCTGGCCGCGATCTCCTCGAGGGCGATCGAGAGCGGCTTGCGGGAGACCGATGCCACCTGGGGAGGCACGATGGCGCCGAGGCCCTCGCCGAGCTGGCTGAAATAGGAGTTGATCTGCCGGCCGCGCTTGGCGGCCAGGCTGACCAGGCTGAACTTGGAGTCCACCTTGTCGAGCAGGCTCTCGATGGCCGGGTGGATCATGGTGGCGCGTTCAGACATGGGGGTCCTTGGGCTTACTGGCGGCGGGATCCCAGGATAGCAGCGACCTCCTCGATGGCCCGGCCAAGGTCGTCGTTCACCACCACGTGGTCAGCCAGTGCCCGCCCCGCCCGTTCCTCCTCGGGCGCCGCCGCCAGCCGCCGGGCAATGAGGTCCTCCCGGTCGCCCCGGCGGCGCAGGCGCTCCTCCTGGGCCTCTCGGGACGGCGGCTCGACGAAGACGACCACCGCGCCGGGATGGCGGGCCCGCACCTGGGCCGCGCCCTGCACGTCGATCTCGAGGAGGACGTCGTCGCCCTCGGGCGGGTCGGGCCACGGCGTCCCGTAGCGCTGGCCGAAGACGTCGGCCCATTCCAAGAACCCGCCGGCGGCCGCGTGAGCGTCGAAGGTGGGCCGGTCGACGAACACGTACGCGTCGGCGGGCTCCCCATCGCGGCGGGGCCGGGTCGTCCAGGAGCGGCTGAGCCAGAGGCCGGGGATCTGCCGGCGGAGCGCGGTGGCGATCGACCCCTTGCCAGCACCCGAAGGGCCGGCGATGACGAAGATCTGCCCGCGCTGGCTGCTCAGCGGTACGCCGCTACGAGTCGGCGGGGAACGCCTTCAGCAGCGACTCGCGCTGCTGGGCACCCAGGCCCCGGACCCGCCGGGCCTCGCTGATGCCGATCTGCTCCATCATCCGCCGGGCCCGGACCTTGCCGACGCCAGGCAACGACTCCAGGACGGTGACCACCTTCATCTTGCCGACGACCTCGTCACGCTCGGCCTGCTCGAGCAGTTCTTTCAAGGTGGTTGAGCCCATCTTGAGCTTTTCTTTCAGCTCTGCCCTCTGGCGGCGGGCAGCAGCAGCCTTGGCGAGCGCTGCCGAGCGCTCGTCGGGTGTGAGCGCGGGCGGCAGCGGCATGCCGCGCACGATAGCGCACGCCTCACGGGCGTGGCTCAGGCCCGACCGGCCATGCCGCGCCCCGGTTCGCTCAGCCGCCGGCCTCGAGCGACGAAACGAGCAGGGCGGCGGCGGCGGGCGGGTCGGCGGCGGCGGTCACGGTGCGGCCGATGACCAGCAGGTCGGCACCGAACCCGACGGCCTGGCTGGGCGTGGCCGGCCGGGCCTGGTCGTGGCGGTCGGTGGTGGCCATCCGGATCCCGGGGACGACGGCCAGCAGCCGCGGCGCCAGCTGCTTGGCCTCCCGGATGTCAGCGGCCGCCACCACCATTCCCCCGCAACCGGCCTCGACCGCGGCCGCCACCCGGTGGCCGAGGATGTGGGCCGGGGCGTCGCCGTCGCTGGTGAGGATGGTGACGGCCAGGGCGACGGGCTGGGGCAGGCCGGCCGCCTCGGCGCCCTCCTTCAGGCCTTCGACGCCGGCCCGGAGCATGGTCGGCCCGGACCGGGCGTGCAGCGTGAGGTAGCTGGCGCCCAGGGCACCGATCACCCGGGCCGCCTTCCGCACGGTGGTCGGGATGTCATGGAGCTTCAGGTCGAGGAACACGTCGTAGCCCAGGTCGGCCACGGCGCTGACCGCATCGGGCCCCGAAGCACTGAACAGCTCCAGCCCCACCTTGGCCGTGGCGAACCACGGCTGCAGCTGGCGGGCCAGGCGGAGGGCCTCCACCAGGTCGTCGACGTCGAGGGCGAGCACCAGCTGGTCACGTGTCTGCACGGGCACTCCCTACCAGATCGGCGACCCGAGCGACACCGTGGCGCCGGCACCATCGCTCCAGCTCGCCGAGGATCCGCGCCGGCGCCCGGGGGTCGGCGAAGGTGGCCGTGCCCACCTCGACGGCCGATGCGCCGGCCAGCAGCAGCTCGACGGCATGGTCGCCGGTGGCGACACCACCCACGCCGACCACTGCGGCGTCGGGGAACGCCGTGCACACGTCGTAGACCGCCCGGACGGCCACCGGGCGGATCGCCGGCCCCGAGAGGCCGCCGCCACCGGCACCGAGGCGGGGCCGGCGGGTCTCGACGTCGATGGCCATGCCCATGACGGTGTTGACCAGGGTGAGGGCGTCGGCGCCGGCCGCCAGGGCGGCGCCGGCGATCTCGGTCAGGTCGGTGACGTTGGGGCTCAGCTTGGCCCAGCGAGGCCGACCACAGCCCGCCGTCGCGGCCACCGCCTCGGCCGTGAGCGTGGCCGAGTGGGCGAACATGGCTCGCCGGCTTTCGACATTGGGGCAGCTCAGGTTGACCTCGACTGCCACCACCTCGGCAGGGGCGCCGGCCAGGGCGTCGGCCGCCTTCTCGTAGGCCTCGATGGTGAAACCCCAGATGCTGGCCACCACCCGGGCGCCGGTGGCGAGCAGGGCTGGCAGCTCGTCGGCCAGCCAGGCCTCGACCCCGGGGTTCTGCAGGCCGACGCTGTTGAGCATGCCGGCGTCGACCTCGGTGACCCGGGGTGCCGGGTTGCCACCCCACGGTTCGGCCGACAACGACTTCACCACCACCGCGCCGAGCGACGACAGGTCCATGTACCGGGCCAGCTCGGCCCCGTGGCCGGCGGTGCCCGAGGCGGTCAGCACCGGGTTGGCCAGGCGGACCGAGCCGACCGACGTCGACAGGTCTACGCTCTTGTCGGGCCGGCCTCCCGGGCCGCTCACAGGTCGAGCCGTTGCTGGCCCTCCTCGTGGAACTCCTGGAGTGACCGCACGGACAGGCCGTGGCGGGCCCAGTCGGCGATGCCGCCGGCGGCGGCCAGCGCCGCGGCCGCCGTCGTGAGGCACGGGACTCCCTGCACATTGGCAGCCAGGCGGATGTACGAGCCGTCCGCCCTCGGGCCGCGGCCCCTGGGCGTGTTGACGATCAAATCGATCTCGCCGGCGGCGATGAGGTCGACGGCCGACCGGGCGCCGGCGCCCAGCTTGCCCACCACCTCGGCGACGGGCACCCCGTTGGCCTCCAAGTAGGCGGCGGTGCCGTCGGTGGCGGCCAGGCGGAAGCCCAGCTCCACGAACCGGCGGGCCGCGACCAGGCCGCCCGGCTTGTCGCGGTCGGCCAGCGACAGGAACACCGTGCCCCTCTCGGGGAGGCGGTCGCCGGCGGCGGTCTGGCTCTTGGCGAAGGCCAGCCCGAAGGTGGCGTCGATACCCATGACCTCCCCGGTGGACCGCATCTCCGGCCCGAGGAGCGTGTCCACGTCGGGGAAGCGGTTGAAGGGCAGCACCGCTTCCTTCACCGACACGTGGGCGCCGGGTGCCGGCGGCTTCAGGACGCCTTCGGCCCGCAGTTCTGCCAGCGTGGCGCCCACCATGATGCGGGCCGCGACCTTGGCCAACGGCACTCCCGTGGCCTTGGCCACGAACGGCACGGTGCGGCTGGCCCGGGGGTTGGCCTCGATGACGTAGACGTTCTGTGCCTGGACCGCGTACTGGACGTTGAGCAGGCCGACGACCCCCAGGGCCTCGGCGATGGCCTTGGTGTGGCCCTCGATCGTGGCCAGGACGGCCGCGCTCAGCGTGGGCGGCGGGATCACGCACGCGCTGTCGCCGGAGTGCACGCCGGCCTCCTCGACGTGCTCCATGACCGCCCCGATCAGGACTTCGCCGGTCGCGTCGCGCAGGGCGTCGACGTCCACCTCGGTGGCGTCCTCCAGGAAGCGGTCGATGAGCACCGGGCGCTCGGCCGACAGGCCGCCCTCCCGGCCGAGCGAACCGGCGATCGCACCGTCGGCGGAGCCGAACCGAGCCAGCTCGGCCATGGCCCGGGCCAGGCCGGCGTCGTCGTAGACGATCTCCATGGCCCGCCCGCCCAGCACGTAGGACGGGCGGACCAGGGCCGGGTACCCGATGCGTGACGTGATGTTGAGCGCGGCGTCGAGCTCGGCCGCGGTCCCACCCTCGGGCTGGGGGAGGCCCAGACGGTGGCACAGGGCGTTCCAGCGCTCGCGGTCCTCGGCCTCGTCGATGGCCGCCGGCGGCGTGCCCAGGACCAGCTCGGCCGGGATGCGCCCGGCCAGCTTGAGGGGCGTCTGCCCGCCCAGGGAGACGATCACGCCGACCAGGTGCTCCTTCTCCACCTCGAGCACGTTCATCACGTCCTCGTAGGTGAGGGGCTCGAAGTACAGGCGGTCGCTGGTGTCGTAGTCGGTGGACACCGTCTCGGGGTTGCAGTTGACCATCACCGTGTCGAAGCCGGCGTCGCGCAGGGCGAAGCTGGCGTGGACGCAGCAGTAGTCGAACTCGATGCCCTGGCCGATGCGGTTGGGGCCTGAGCCCAGGATCACCACCGTCCGCCGTTGGCCGCCCCGGGCCTCGTCCTCGTCCTCGTAGGTCGAGTAGTGGTAGGGCGTGTTGGCGTCGAACTCGGCCCCGCAGGTGTCGACCGTCTTGAACGTGGCCTTGACGCCGGCGGCCAGACGCGCCGCCCGCACCTCGTCCTCGTGCACCCCCCACAGCCACCCGAGCTGGGCGTCGGCGAAGCCCAGGCGCTTGGCCCGCCGCCAATCGCGCCGGGCCATGGCCGCGAAGCCGAGCTCGGCCAGCCGGGCCCGTTCGGCGGTGATCATGGCGATCTGGTCGAGGAACCACGGGTCGACGCCGGTGGCCTGGTGGAGGCGCTCGACGCTGATCCCCCTCCGCAGCGCCCCCTCGAGCTGGAAGGGCCGGTCGGGGGTGGCGATAGCGGCCTGGCGCACCAGCTCGTCGTCGTCGAACCCGTCCAGCGCCGCCTCGCCGGGGTCGCAGTTCAGGCCCCACCGGCCGTGCTCCAGGGAGCGCAATCCCTTCTGGAGCGACTCGGGGAACGTGCGCCCGATGGCCATGGCCTCCCCCACCGACTGCATCCGCGTGCCGAGGACGCCCGAGGTGCCGGGGAACTTCTCGAACGCCCAGCGGGGCACCTTGGTGACCACGTAGTCGATCGTCGGCTCGAAGCTGGCCGGCGTCATGCGGGTGATGTCGTTGGGGATCTCGTCGAGGGTGTAGCCGACGGCCAGGCGGGCGGCGATCTTGGCGATCGGGAACCCGGTGGCCTTGGACGCCAGCGCGCTCGACCGGCTCACCCGGGGGTTCATCTCGATCACGACCATCTCGCCGGTGGCCGGGTCGACGGCGAACTGGATGTTGGACCCGCCGGTGTCGACGCCGATGCGCCGGATACAGGCGAACGCCGCGTTGCGCATGCGCTGGTACTCGACGTCGGAGAGGGTCTGCGCCGGCGCCACCGTGATCGAGTCGCCGGTGTGCACGCCCATCGGGTCGAGGTTCTCGATGGAGCAGACGACCACGCAGTTGTCGGCGTGGTCGCGCATCACCTCGAGCTCGTACTCCTTCCAGCCGGCGATCGACTTCTCGATCAGGATCTCCGAGATGGGGCTGGCGGCCAGGCCGATCTCGGCCAGCCGGTAGAGCTCCTCGGCGTCGGCGGCGATGCCCGTGCCCCCGCCGCCCATGATGAACGACGGCCGGATGATGACCGGGTAGCCGACGTCGTCGCCCACCTTGACCGCCTCGTCGAGCTTGTACGCAAAGCCCGAGTTGGGCACGGCCAGGCCGATCTCGGTCATCGCCGCCTTGAACCGCTCCCGGTTCTCGGCCGTGTGGATGGCCTCGATCGACGCCCCGATCAGCTCCACGCCGAAGCGGTCGAGCACGCCCCGCTCCGAGAGGGCGATGGCCAGGTTCAGGGCCGTCTGCCCGCCGAGGGTGGGCAGGAGGGCGTCGGGGCGCTCGCGCTCGATGATGGCGGCCACCACGTCGACGTCGAGGGGCTCGACGTAGGTCCGGTCGGCGAACTCGGGGTCGGTCATGATCGTGGCCGGGTTGGAGTTCACCAGGATCACCCGGTAGCCCTCGGCGCGCAGCACCCGGCAGGCCTGGGTGCCGGAGTAGTCGAACTCCGAGGCCTGGCCGATGACGATCGGGCCGGAGCCGATCAGCAGGATGGACGAGATGTCAGTGCGCTTGGGCACGACTGCCTTTCGAGGGTGACCGCATCAGCTCTCGGAACTCCTCGAAGAGATAGCGGGCATCGTGGGGGCCGGGCCCGGCCTCGGGGTGGTACTGCACGCTGAAGGCCGGGATCTCCCGGCAGCGCAGCCCCTCGACCACACCGTCGTTGAGGTTGACGTGGGTCACGTCGGCGGCGTCGACCGAGCCCTGGGTCACCGCGTAGTTGTGGTTCTGGCTGGTGATCTCAACGGCCCTGTCGCGTAGGCGCATGACCGGGTGGTTGCCGCCGTGGTGGCCGAACGGGAGCTTGTAGGTCTGGCCCCCGAGGGCGGCGGCCAGCAGTTGGTGGCCGAGGCAGATGCCGAAGATCGGCACCTGGCCGAGCAGCGAGCCGATGGTGGCGATGGCGTAGGTGACGGCGGCCGGGTCGCCCGGCCCGTTCGACAGGAACACCCCGTCGACCGGCTGCAGCAGGAGCTCCTGCGCCGGCGTGGACGCCGGGACCACGTCGACCGTGGCGATCTCGCCGAGCTGGCGCAGGATGCTGGTCTTGATGCCGAAGTCGTAGGCCACGACCCGCAGCGGCCCGTCGCCGACGGTGTAACGGACGGGCGTGGTCACGCCGGCCACCAGGTCCACACCGTCGGTGCCCCGCTCGGCGAGCGCCGCGGCCCGCAGGGTGGCCTCGTCCGCAGTGCCGAACGCACAGGGCATGGCGCCGGCGTCGCGGATGTGGCGGGTGAGCCGGCGGGTGTCGATGCCGGTGATGCCCGGCACGCCGTGGGTGGCCAGCCAGGTCCCCAGATCCACGGTGGACCGCCAGTTCGAGGGCCGCCGGGCCAGCTCCCGCACGATCACGCCCCGGCAGAAGGGCCGGGCGCTCTCGTAGTCGGCGTCGCTGATCCCGTAGTTGCCGATGTGGGGGTAGGTGAAGGCGATCACCTGGCCGGCGTAGGACGGGTCGGTGATGACCTCCTGGTACCCGGACAGCACGGTGTTGAACACCACCTCACCCGTCGCCACCTCGACCGCCGCGCCCATGGCCTCGCCCTCGAACACCGTGCCGTCGGCGAGGACGAGGTGCGCCTCCACCCCTTCGTTCTGGTGACGGTTCGACACGCCCGAACGTGTCCGATCGTCACCAGTTGCGGGGGTCACCGGTCCACGCTCCCGTTGGGAGCGCGTCCCGGTGAGTGCTTGCTGGACCGGCCTCCCGGGCCGGTCACCGCTGCGCCTTCCCGTCGACCACGACCGGTTCGCCCCGCAGCACGGTGTGGCGCACGCGGCCGGTAAGCGTGCGGCCGGCGTAGGGCGTGTTGCGCGACCGGCTGGCCAGGGCGCCGGCGTCGACGACCCATGCCGCCGCCGGGTCGAACACGCACAGGTTGGCCGGGCGGCCCTCGGCCACCGGGCCCCCGTGGGCCAGCTCGAGGCCGGCGATGCGGGCCGGGTTCCAGGAAAGGAGGGCGAGGATGGTGTGCAGGGGGAGCTCCAGCTCGGTGAGGGCGAGGGCCAGGGCGGTCTCGAGGCCGAGCATGCCGGGCCGGGCCTGGTCGAAAGGGACGTCCTTGTGCTCGGCGGCGTGGGGGGCGTGGTCGGTGGCGATGGCGTCGATGGTGCCGTCGGCCAGGCCGGCCTTGACCGCGGCCACATCCACGGCCGTGCGCAGCGGCGGGTTGACCTTGAAGGCGGTGCCGTAGCCGGCGACGTCGGCATCGGTGAGGCTGAAGTGGTGAGGGGCGGCCTCGGCCGTGACGGCCAGGCCTTCGACCTTGGCCGCCCGCACCGCGGCGATCGAGCCGGCGGTGGACAAATGGAGGAAGTGCACCCGCCCGCCGGTGAGGCGGGCCAGGGCGATGTCGCGGGCCACCATCAGCTCCTCGGCCTCCGCCGGCTGGCCGGGGATCCCGAGGCGGCTCGACCACTCCCCCTCGTGCATGTGGCCGCCGGCGGCCAGCACCTTGTCCTCGCAGTGCTGGGCCAGGGTCACGCCGAGCGAGGACGCGTACTCCAGCGCCCGGCGCATGAGCCGGGCGTCCTGCACGCCGTCGCCGTCGTCGGTGAACAACCGCACACCCAGGTCGGCCATCTCGCCGAAGGGAGCCAGCTCCTTGCCCTGGCGGCCCCGGGTGATGGCACCGGCCACCCGCACGTCGCAGGTCGACGTGGCACCGAGCTCGAGGACCTCCCGCACGGCGGCGGCACTGTCCAGCGCCGGCTCGGTGTTGGGCATGGCCACCACCGCGGTGTACCCGCCGAGGGCCGCGGCCCGGGCCCCGGACTCGACCGTCTCCGCCTCCTCCCGGCCCGGCTGGCGCAGGTGGGTGTGGAGGTCGACCAGCCCCGGCGCCACGACGCAGCCGCCGGCATCGAGCACGGTGGCGCCGGCCGGCGCGTCGAGGTCGGCGCCCACGGCGCGCACCAGGCCGGCGGCCACGAGCACGTCGGCCACGCGCTCGCCGGTGGCGTCGACCACTCGGCCACCCCTGAGCAGCACGACCAGGTCAGCCACGGGGCTCCGATCGTCCGCTCGGGCCCTGGCCGAGCAGGAGGAACAGGACCGCCATCCGCACGGCGACGCCGTTGGCCACCTGGCGGGTGATGAGCGAGCGAGGCAGGTCGGCCACGTCGGCGGCGATCTCGACGCCCCGGTTGATCGGTCCGGGGTGCATGACGACGGCATCGTCGGGCAGCATCCGTACGCGGTCGCCGGTCAGGCCGAAGCGGGCTGTGTACTCACGCAGCGACGGCAGCAGGGCCTCGCTCTGACGCTCGGCCTGCATGCGCAGGAGATAGACCACGTCGACTTTCGGCAGCACGCTGTCGAGGTCGGCGCTGACCTCCACCGGCCAGCCAGCCAGGCTCGGGGGGAGCAACGTCGGCGGGGCGACGAGGGTGACCTCGGCCCCGAGCATGGTGAAGGCCAGCACGTTGGAGCGGGCCACCCGGGAGTGCTTCACGTCGCCCACGACGGCGATGCGCAGGCCGAGCAGCGAGCCCCGCCGGCCACGGATCGTGTAGCAGTCGAGCAGGGCCTGGGTGGGGTGCTCGTGCCACCCGTCGCCGGCGTTGATCACCGAGCAACCGACCCAGGAGGCCACCTGCCAGGGCACCCCGGCCGAGCCGTGGCGGACGACGAGGGCGTCGACCCCCATGGCCTCGATGGTCCGGCAGGTGTCGAGGAGCGACTCGCCTTTCTTGGCCGACGAGGTCGACACCGCGAAGTTCATGGTGTCGGCCGAGAGGCGCTTGGCCGCCATCTCGAACGACAGCCGGGTCCGGGTGGAGTCCTCGTAGAACAGCGACACCACCGTCTTGCCGCGCAGCGCCGGCACCCGGGGAATGGCCCGCTCCGACACCTCCACGAACGAGTCGGTCATCCGCATGACCTCTTCGATCCCGTCCGCCCCCAGGTCGGCGATGGAGAGCAGGTGCTTCAATTCGCCCGCTCAGAGGGCCGCTCGGGCCCCCGTGGGTGCTTCTCGCCCACGTCGACACCGTCGTCCCGAACGTCGACGATCTCGTCGATCCGGGTAGGGAGGTTCTTGCCCACGTAGTCGGGGCGGATGGGCAGCTCCCGGTGGCCCCGGTCGACCATCACCGCCAGCTGCACGGCACGCGGCCGGCCATAGGCATTGAGCGCGTCAAGGGCGGCCCGCACCGTGCGCCCGGTGAACAGCACGTCGTCCACCAGGACGACGGTCAGACCCGTGAGGTCGAACGGTATGTCCGTGACCGCCTCGGGCAGGACCGGGCGCAGCCCGATGTCGTCGCGGAAAAGCGCCACGTCGATGCTGCCCGTGGGCACCGTGACGCCCTCGATGCGCGACAGCGCCTCGGCCAGCCGCTGGGCCAGGGGCACGCCGCCGGTCTGCAGCCCGATCAGGACCACACCGTCGAGGCCGTGGTTGCGTTCGACGACCTCGTGGGCGATACGGGTGACGGCCCGGCGCAGGTCCTCGGCGTCCATGACCTGGCTGCGGGCAGAGAAAACGCCCCCGTACGGGGGCGTCGCTGCGCGCTCTCGCTCGGCCATGCGGGGGTCGGCTCCTCTTCCGTGCCGGCCTCACAGGACCAGCGTTAACGGCTCACTCCGAGCGTAGCGCGTCAGGGCAGGATGGCTGCGACCTCTAGGACAAGGTCGGGGAATACCAGGGGCGCCAGCGAGTCCCCAGCGCGTCGCTCCTGGCGCTCGGCCCCACGCGCCACATGGACGACGTTGGCAATCAGGTCGACGACCCAGACCTCGGGCACGCCGCCGGCGATATACAGCGGCATCTTGCGCAGCAGGTCATGCCGTAGCGACGTGTCGGCCACCTCGATCACGAGGAGCACGTCAGGCGGCATGGCGTGGTGGTCGGCGTAAAAGTTGGCTCGAGGACGCAGGAGCACCACATCGGGCTGCGGCTGGCTCAACTCGCCCACCTGGACCGGGTGCTGCACGCCGACGATCGCTCGCTCGTTGACGGCCGGCAGGACCAGTTGTGTCAGGCGCATGACGCACGCGGCATGGCGGGACCCAATGGGTGACATCTCGAAGACCTCCCCGTCGACCAGTTCGACGCGGTCGTCAGGTTCGAAGACGTCAGCCTCGGCCATGCGGTGATAGTCCTTCACCGTGAACCGGTACGTCGTGGGACTGAAAGCCACGAAGCGAGTATAGCCAATGTCGCACACTGACGATGTACTTCATGCTGCCGGTGACCAGGCGCTCGCCGCCGGCCACAAGATGCTCGACCACGTCGCCCTTACCGCCACCTGCGAGGCCCAGGGGCTCACCCACGACCAGTGGTTCGGCGGCCTGGTGGAGCTGCGAGAGCGCAAACTGGTACAGATGCGCGCCTACGACGACAAGGTGGCACTGCTGGCCCTCACCCAGACCGGGCTCTGGGCCTACGCCACCCGCTTCCGGGCCGACCTGGCCGATGTCACCGAGCGCCTCCTGGACGTGCTCGACCAGGTGGAACCGAACGTCGCCCTCCCCCTCGGTGCGGAGATCGACGCCTCGCCGCTACTGGTGGAGGCCGTCCTCGAGCACCTGGCCGGCCGGCGCCTCGTGATCTTCAGCCGCGTCGGCGCCGACAGCTTCCGCATCCATCGCTTCACCGGCTGAGCTCTCGGGCCGTACGGCCTCGCCGATGCGGGCCAGCATGCCGTTCACGAACCGGCTCGACTCGTCGGTCGAGAAGCGCTGCGCCAGTTCGACGGCCTCGGAGATGAGGGCGCCGGTGGGCACGTCGGGCCGGTAGAGCAGCTCGAAGATGCCCATGCGCAGGAGGGCGCGGTCGAGCGCCGGCATGCGGTCGATGGTCCAGTCCCTGGCGTACCGGGTGATGAAGCCATCGAGCTCGGCCATGTGCGCCCCCACGCCGGCCACGACCTCGCACGCGAACGGGACCGGCTCGACCGGGAGGCCGGCGAGGACGGCGGCTGGGGTGATGTCCTTGCTCTCCGCCTCGTACAGCAGCGACAGGGCTCGCTCGCGGGCCTGCCGGCGGCTCCCCGCTTGGTCAGGCACGCCTACACACGGGTGAGGTACTCGCCACTGCGGGTGTCGACCTTGATGCGGTCGGCCGGGTTGACGAACAGCGGGACCTGGACGACGAGGCCGGTCTCCAAGGTGGCCGGTTTGCGGGCCCCCGACACCCGGTCACCCTGCACGCCCGGCTCGGTCTCGGTGACCGTCAGCTCCACCGACGCCGGCAGGTCGACGCCGACGACCTGCTCGTTGTAGATCTGCAGCACGGCCGAGTCGCCCTCGCGCAGGTAATTGGTGGCGTCGCCCAGCGTCGGCGCGTCCACGTTCATCTGGTCGTAGGACGAGTTGTCCATGAACACGTAGTGCTCGGTCTCGCGGTAGAGGTACTGCATCTCCCGCTTGTCAATGATGGCCTGGTCGAGCTTCTCGTCGGCCCGGTACGTGCGGTCGAGCACGGCCCCGGTGCGCACGTTCTTGAGCTTGGTGCGCACGAAGGCACCGCCCTTGCCCGGCTTCACGTGCTGGAACTCGACGACGGTGAACAACCCCTCGGGCAGGTCGAGGGCCATGCCGTTGCGCAGGTCGTTGGTGGACACGTTCATGGGCCTACCCTCTCACGATTGTCGGCCCATGATTGTTGGCCGGAACGGCCGCCGCCGCGTTCGGGCACGCAGTCGGCCGGGCCGTTCATACGACGACGAGCTCCTTGGGGGCATTGGTAAAGACGAGGCAGCCCTCGTCGGTGACGACCATCGTGTCCTCGATGCGGACGCCGCCGTGCTCGGGGAGGTACACCCCGGGTTCGACGGTGACGACGTGGCCGGCCACCAGGGTATCTGTCGAAACCGACGACACCCTCGGATCCTCGTGGATCTCCAGCCCGACACCGTGCCCGGTGCTGTGCAGGAACGCCTCGGCCCACCCCGCCTCGGCGATGATCGCCCGGCACGCTTCGTCGACTGCCTTGCCCTCCACGCCGGCGCGCACCGCGTCCACGCCCGCCCGCTGGCTCTCCGCCACCACGTCGACCATCCGGCGGGCCGTGGCCGACGCCGGCTGGCCGACGCAGAAGGTGCGGGTCATGTCCGAGCAGTACCCCTCGACGATGGCGCCGAAGTCGACGACGACCAGCTCACCGGCGCCGATGCGCCGGTTGCTCGGCCGGTGGTGGGGCTGGGCGCCGTTGGGGCCGGAGGCGACGATGGTCTCGAACGACGGTGCCGTCGCCCCGCCCCGCCGCATCTCGAAGTCCAGCTCCAGGGCGAACTCCTCCTCGGTCGGAGCCGCCGCCAGCCGGTGCAGGACCCGGGCCAGGGCCTCGTCGGCGATGGTGGCCGCCGCCGCCATCCGTTCCACCTCGCCGGCGTCCTTCACCTTGCGCAGCTCCTCCACCAACGATTCGGTGGCCACCAGCTCGGCGTCGGGGAACCAATCGGTGTCGTACCGGCGCTGCTGGGCCCAGCTCACGGCAGCGGCTTCGAGGCCGAGGCGGCCCAAGCCGGCGGCCTCCTCCTGCAGCGACTCCTTCTGGGCACCGGCGGTGAGGCCGACACGGATCCGGGCCTCGACGCCGGCCCCGGCCAGTTCCGACGCCGATTGGTCCCGGTAGCGCCCGTCAGTGACGAAGACCACGTCGTCAGGCCGGACGAGCACCAGCGCCGCCGAGCCGGTGAACCCGGTCAGGTAGCGGATGTTGACCATGCGGGTCACGAGCAGGGCATCGCACTCGGCGCCGGCAAAGGCCTGGCGAAGCCGGGGGATGCGGGCGGCGACGTCCATGGGTCTCATGCCAGCAACTCTGTCACCTGAGGAGTCGGCCCACGGCTTCGACGGCCAGCCCGTAGCCGAGGCCCCCGAACCCGGCGATGACCCCGGTGGCCACCGGCGTCACAACCGAGGTGTGGCGCCACGGTTCGCGGGCCGCGGTGTTGGAGAGGTGGAGCTCGACGACCGGGCCCTCGAAGGCGGCCAGGGCGTCGCGGAGCGACCACGAGTAGTGGGTCATCGCCGCCGCGTTCACGATGATGGCCGCCACCCGGCCCCGGGCACCGTGGACGGCTTCGACGAGCGCGCCCTCATGGTTCGACTGGAGGTGCTCCAGCTCCAGTCCCAGGCCGGCGGCAACGTCGGAGGCCTGGGCCACGTGGTCGGCAAGGGTGGCCGCGCCGTAGATCTCGGGCTCCCGGATGCCCAGCAGGTTCAGGTTGGGCCCCGACAGGAGCAGGACGGTGACGGCCATCAGCCGGCCTCCTTCAGGGTTGCTTCGACCGCCTCGGCGGGTACGCCGGCGACGACCTCGACGCCCCGGGGGCCGTCGAGGACGAACGTCAGGCCGGTCAGGGCCTTCTTGTCCCGGGCCATGAGGCCCACCAGGGCCGCCGGTTCGGTGCCCGCCGGGACCTCGGTGGGCAGGTCGTAGCCCGCCACCACCCGGAGGTGCCGCTCGACGGTGCCGTCGTCGACCCGTCCGAGCCGGCGGGCCAGGCGGGCGGCGAACACCAGCCCGATGGCCACCGCCTCGCCGTGGCGCAGGTCATAACGACCGGCCGTCTCGAGGGCATGGGCCAGCGTGTGCCCGTAGTTGAGCAAGGCGCGTGTGCCGGTGGTCTCCAGCTCGTCGGCGGCGATGTGGGTGGCCTTGCACCGCACGCAGGCGGCCACCGCGTCGTCGAGGGCCAGGTCGGGTAACCGGTCGACGCCGAGAAAGGCGTACTTGGCCATCTCGCCCAGGCCGCTGCGGTACTCCCGGGGGGCGAGCGTGGCCAGCACCTCGGTATCGCAAAGGACCGCCGCCGGCTGCCAGAACGCGCCGACCAGGTTCTTGCCCTCCGGCAGGTTGACGCCGGTCTTGCCGCCGATGGCCGCGTCGACCTGGCCGAGGAGCGTGGTCGGGACGTGGACGACGGCAACCCCCCGGTGGTACACCGCCGCCGCGAAGCCGGCGGTATCGGTCACCACTCCCCCGCCCACGGCCACCACCACGTCGGCCCGGGTCAGGCCCCAGCGGGAGAAGGCGCGGCAGAGCTCCTCGATCGTCTCCAGGCACTTGGCCGGCTCGCCGTCGCCCATCAGGAAGGTGCGCTGCTCGACGCCGGCGTCGACCGTGACGCCGACGGCCTCCTGGGTGACGACGGCCGCCCGGCGGGCGCCGGCGGGCAGGACCTCCAGCAACCGGTGGCGGGCGCCGGCGCCGACCAGCACGTCGTAGGCCCGGCCGGCGCCGAGCGGGACCGCCACGGTGATCACCCGGCCACCCCATGCTCGAGCGCCGCCTCCACGCACGCCACCACCTGCTCGAGGGTGAGCTCGTCGACGTCGACCGTCACGTCGGCCACCTCCGCGTAGAGGGGCCGGCGGTCCGTGTCGAGGCGGGCCAGCACACCGGCCGGGTCATCGTCGAGCAGCGGGCGGTGGGCACCCGTGACCGCCCGGGTGGCCAAGATGTCGGGCCGGGCCCGGAGCCAGACGACTGGGTGGTGCTGTTCCAGGAGCCGGCGGTTGGCAGGGTCGAGCACGGTGCCCCCGGCCGCGGCGACGACCCGCGGGGTCGTCGACGCCAGCGCATCGGCCAGCACCTGCGATTCCAGACGCCGGAACGCCGGCTCACCCTCGGCCCGCCAGATCTCGGCCACCGTCCGGCCCGTCCGGGCCTCGATCTGGCGGTCGGAGTCGAAGAACTCCCAACCCCGCCGTTCGGCCAGGCGCCGGCCCACACTGGTCTTTCCCACGGCCATCATCCCCACCAGCACGATCGAGCGGTCCTCAGTCAAGGGCGGCAAGGTAGGCGTCCCGGTTGCGGACCACCTCGGCCACGGAGTCGCCGCCGAACTTGGCCAGGGCCTCGCCGGCCAGCACCAGCGCCATCATGGTCTCGGCCACCACGCCCGCCGCCGGTACCGCGGTGACGTCGGTGCGCTCCTTGAAGGAGACCGTTGCCTCCTTGGTGTCGACATCGACGGTCTTGAGGACGGGCCGGTTCAGGGTCGACAGCGGCTTCATCGCCGCCTGCACGACGATCAGCCCACCGGTGGACATGCCCCCCTCGATGCCACCGGCCCGCGCCGTCTCCCGGTGGTAGGACCGCTCGCCGTCCCAGTGGATCTCGTCGTGGGCCTCCGAGCCCCGCCGGGCGGCCGAGGCGAAGCCCTCGCCGAAGCCCACGGCCTTGATGGCCTGGATGCTGCACATGGCCTGGGCCAGCAGGCCGTCGAGCCGGCGGTCCCACTGCACATGGCTGCCCAGGCCGACGGGCACGCCGTAGGCCAGGACCTCCACGACCCCTCCGAGCGAGTCGCCGTCCTTGGCCGCGGCCTTGATCTCGGCGATCATGGCCTCCTCGGCGCCGGGGTCGAAGCAACGGACTTCCGACGCGTCGACGGCCGCCAGGTCGTCGGGGCCGGGCCGG
>JAHFUR010000080.1 GCA_023264995.1 Acidimicrobiia bacterium
AGCGGTGCTGGACAGGTTGAGGGTAGCCAGGTTGGTGCAGGCGAAAGCCGCTGCGCCAGCGATGACCGAAGCAGCCGCGGCTGCGCCGAAGACGGTCGTGACCTTCTTGCGGAGGTTCATTGCAGGTTGCCCACCTTTTCTCGTGAGTCTTGGGGCCGAGCGGCACCCACGGACGGTTGTTCTTGTAGGAGCAGTCTCGCGCCGGGCGCCCGGCAGGCGCAATAGGAATCGAATGTGTCTACTCAAAGAGCATCTAGATGCGAAACAGGTAGACAGAGATTGCATCGTTTCTGACCTGCGGGAATGCCGTTTCGGGGGTGGTAGGTGAGATATGCATCTATTGAGATCGGGAAAGGAAGGAGTAGCATGCGGAGCAAGTCGGCGCGGGGGCCTGCGGCGCGAGGCACCGACCGGTCGAATTGAGGCGACACATCTCTGCGTGCCCGACCGGGCACGGGGGCCACAGAACAGCCAGGAGGCAGGATGAAATCAGTACGTAGGTGGGCATTGGCAGGTGCGGGGTCAACAGCGGCAGGCCTTCTGATGGCCGCAGCGGCGTTCGCATGTGTCTCCGGCCCCGTGGTCAACCTCTCGACCATCAACGCCAAGGCCGGCCAGGAGGTCGGGATCACCGGCACCGGGTTCCAGGCCACCAACGCCGCCCAGATCCGCTGGAACGCCCTTGACGGCCCGGTCCTCACCACCCTCGCCTCCGTCCCCGGTGGCAACCTGGACGCCAAGTTCACCGTGCCCGACGGCACCAAGGCCGGTAGCTACGTCGTCATCATCAGCCAGACCAAGTCCGATGGCTCCCTCAGCCTGTCGCCGATCCGTGCCGTCATGAACGTCACCGGTGACGCCGGCACCAACCCGGTCCTCGGCGCCCCCGCGGCCAGCACCGACAGCGCAGCCCGCGCCGACGGCCTGGCCCGTAGCGACGACTCCATCAGCACCGGCACCCTCGCCCTCGTGGCCCTGGGCGTCGGCGGCGTGGGCATGTTCCTCGCCGGCATGGCCGCCCTGTTCGCCGGCCGCCGTGGCTCCGCCCCCGAGGCGGCCAAGGCCCGCAGCTAGCACGCACCGGTCCGCCGCCTTCGGGCGGCATGACCGCAAGGACTGTGGCCCCCTCGCTCTTGAGCGAGGGGGCCACTTCCATGTCGGGCCAGAGCTCCGGGCCTAGGAGAACGCGGCCACCGACTGCTCGGTGTCCTCCGAGCCGCGGAAGAACACGATCTTCCCGTCGGCGAAGCGCCACCAGTGCTGCATGTACATGGCCGTGCTCTTGCCGGTGGCCTTCACCGTGTAGGCGAAGCGGATGATGGCCATCACGTCGGTCTCGTTCGACGCGTAGGCGACCTGGGTGAAGTCGGTGATGTCGATGTTGGCCCCCAGCTCCTTGAAGAACCGGGGCACCTCCTGGCTGCTGCGGTAGGGGCCGTACCAGGGCACCGAGGTGCTGGCCGCCTCGGCGGCCCAGTCGACGTCGTCGGCCAGCATGGCGACGATGGCGTCGATGTCGTTGCGGAAGACCGCGGCGTACAAGGACTTGATCGTGCCGATCTTCGGGTCGGACGTGGAATTGGTGTGTTCGCTCATGTCGGTGACGATGCGCCTTCGGGGTGCTCCACCGCATCGGGAGAACTCCCCATCTAACGTCGGGCCCGTGGGCGTCGACGTCACCCAGGTCGAGATCGCCGCCCTGCTCGCCGTGGCCCAGGACCACACCTTCGGCCAGCCGCCAGGGTCCCAGCTCCGGGCCACCATGCTCGGCCAACACCTGGCCGCGGCGGCGGGCGCCGGCCCGGCCGAACGGGCCACCACCTGGTGGACGTCGGCCCTGCGCTTCCTCGGCTGTACCGGCCACTCCTTCGAGCTGGCCGCCCTGTTCGGCGACGAGGTCGAGACCCGGGCCCGCTCCATGCGCACCGACCCGACCAACCCGCCCGACCTGGTCCGGGAGATCGTCGGCCACGCCGGCCCGGGATTGGCCGGCGCCGACCGGCTCCTCTCGGTCCTCTCCCTGCTGGTCGGCGGGCGGAAGGCGGCCGAGCTCAACTTCCGGACGGCCTGCGAGGTGGCCGATGCTTTCGCCGTCCGGCTGGGCCTCGGCCCGCCGGTCCGGGCCGCGCTGGCCGCCACCTTCGAGCGATGGAACGGCCGGGGCCTGCCGGTCGGGACCAAGGCCGACGCCATCCCCCGGCCCACGCGGATCGCCCACATCAGCCAGGAGCTCGAAGTGCTGGCCCGGGTCGACGGCCTGCCCGGGGCGCTGGCCGTGGTGCGTTCCCGGCGGGGCAAGACCTATGACCCGGAGCTGGCCGACCTGGTCCTGGCCGGCGCCGGGGCCTGGTGGGCCGCCGTCGAGGACGCCGACTCGTGGGAGGGTGCGCTCGCCGTGGCGCCGGCGGGCGAGCCGCTCGATGCCGCGTCGGCCCACGAGGCGCTGCTGGTGCTCGCCGACTTCGCCGACCTCAAGTCGCCGTGGACGAGCGGCCACTCCCGGGCCGTCGCCGCGCTCGCCCTGGACGCCAGCGGCCCGGCGGCCGAGGCCGCTGCCCTCGTGCACGACCTCGGCCGGGTCGCCGTCCCCAACACGATCTGGGACAAGCCCGGGCCGCTGACCCGCGACGAGCGCGACCGGGCCGAGACCCACGCCCTGGTCACCGACCAGCTCCTCCGCCGGGTGCCCTTCACCGCCGCCCTGGCCGGCGCCGCCGGCGCGGCCCACGAGCGGGTCGACGGGTCGGGCTACCACCGGCGGGTCAGCGGTGCCCACCTCGACGAGGCCCAGCGCGTCATCGCCGCCGCCGACTGCTACCAGGCGATGACGTCGGCGCGCCCGCACCGGGGCGCGCTGGCGCCGGCGGAGGCCGCGGCCCAGCTCCGGGCCATGAGCGCCGGCGGCCGCCTCGACGGTGAGGCCGTCGAGCGGGTCTTGG
>JAHFUR010000031.1 GCA_023264995.1 Acidimicrobiia bacterium
GAGGTCGACGCCCGCGACACCAAGCTGGGCGCCGAGGAGATCACCCGGGACATCCCGAACCTCTCCGACGACATCCTCAAGGACCTCGACGAGCGGGGCATCATCCGCATCGGCGCCGAAGTCGGCCCGGGCGACGTGCTCGTCGGCAAGGTCACCCCCAAGGGCGAGACCGAGCTCACCCCCGAGGAGCGCCTCCTGCGGGCCATCTTCGGCGAGAAGGCCCGTGAGGTCCGCGACACCAGCCTCAAGGTGCCCCACGGCGAGACCGGCAAGGTCATCGACGTCAAGGTGTTCTCCCGGGAGGAGCAGCACGAGCTGGCCCCCGGCGTGAACCAGCTGGTGCGGGTCTACGTGGCCCAGAAGCGCAAGATCAGCGAGGGCGACAAGCTGGCCGGCCGCCACGGGAACAAGGGCGTCATCTCCAAGATCCTCCCGGTCGAAGACATGCCCCATCTGGCCGACGGCACCCCGGTCGACATCATCCTGAACCCCCTGGGCGTGCCCAGCCGGATGAACGTCGGCCAGGTGCTCGAGTGCCACCTGGGCTATGCGGCCCGCTACGGCTGGGACGGCGCCAACAACGGCACGCCCACGTCCACCACGGCCACCAAGACCCGGCCCGTCACCGACCCCGCGGTCTGGGTGGCGTCGCCGGTCTTCGACGGTGCCCACTGGGACGAAGAGGGCGACGCCGGCTCGGGCAAGCACCCCACGATCCAGCAGATCCTCACCCAGCGGCTGCACTCTGACTCCGCCGTCCCCGGGGGCCCCCGCCTGATCCAGGCCGACGGCAAGCAGGTCCTCTACAACGGCCGCACCGGCGAGCCCTACGACCGCCCCGTGACCTGCGGCTTCGTCTACATCCTGAAGCTGCTCCACCTGGTCGACGACAAGATCCACGCCCGGTCCACCGGCCCGTACTCGATGATCACCCAGCAGCCCCTGGGCGGGAAGGCCCAGTTCGGCGGCCAGCGCTTCGGGGAGATGGAGGTGTGGGCCCTCGAGGCCTACGGCGCCGCCTACGCCCTGCAGGAGCTGCTCACCATCAAGTCCGACGACGTGTTGGGCCGCGTGAAGGTCTACGAGGCCATCGTCAAGGGCGAGAACATCCCCGAGCCCGGCATCCCCGAGTCCTTCAAGGTCCTCATCAAGGAGATGCAGTCCCTCTGCCTCAACGTCGAGGTCCTCTCGACCACCGGCGAAGAGATCGAGATGCGCGAGCTCGACGAGGACGTGTTCCGGACCGCAGAGGAGTTGGGCATCGACCTGTCGAGGCCCGAGCGTGGAAGTGACGAAGAGGACGCCCGGAGGGCGGCCGAGCGATCGAGTCGGTTGTGACGGCCCGGCGGACGGGCCCTGTCCCTCAGGGTCCCTCCCACCCGTCCGCCTTGTCGGTGACGTCCTCGTCCAGCTGCGAAGAGTTTTAAGAGAGAGAAGGTTGCGTTGCTAGACGTCAATAACTTCGATCAGTTGCGCATCGCCTTGGCCACTGCGGACTCCATCCGCACGTGGTCCAACGGCGAGGTCAAGAAGCCGGAGACCATCAACTACCGCACGCTGAAGCCGGAGAAGGACGGCCTCTTCTGCGAGAAGATCTTCGGTCCCACCAAGGACTGGGAGTGCTACTGCGGCAAGTACAAGCGCGTCCGGTTCAAGGGCATCATCTGCGAGCGCTGTGGCGTCGAGGTCACCCGCTCCAAGGTCCGGCGCGAGCGCATGGGCCACATCGAGCTGGCCGCTCCCGTCGTCCACATCTGGTACCTCCGCGGCACCCGGAGCTGGCTGGCGTACCTGCTCATGGGCACCGAGGCCCGTGAGGAGCTGAAGGCCAAGCAGCTCGAGAAGGTCATCTACTTCGCCGCCAACCTGGTCACCTGGGTCGACGACGAGCGCCGCCACACCGACCTCCCCGAGCTGGAGGCGGAGCTGGTGGAGGAGCTGGCCGAGATCGAGCGCTCCCGCGACCTCGACGTCGACCGCCGGTTCAAGGACCTGGAGACCGAGGTTGCCGAGCTGGAGGCCAACGGGGCCAAGGACTCCGAGATCAAGGCCCGCCAGAAGGTCGCCGACAAGGAGCTGACCCAGCTCCGCGACCGGGCCCAGCAGGAGATCGACCTGGCCCGCCGCGCCTTCGACGAGTTCAAGGACCTCTTCGCCCGCAAGATCATCGAGGACGAGGTCGTCTGGCGCCAGCTCAAGGACCGCTACTCGGACTACTTCCGGGGCGGCATGGGCGCCGACGCCATCGCCCAGCTCATCGGTGAGATCGACTTCGACTCCGAGGAGATCAAGCTCCGCGAGGGCATCGACGCGTCCGACGGCCGGCGCCCGCTGTCGGCCCAGCGCAAGCAGAAGGCCATCAAGCGGCTGAAGATCGTCACCGCCTTCAACCGGCGCGACGAGACCACGGGCCGGCGGGTCAACGAGCCCAAGGCCATGATCCTCGACGCCGTGCCGGTGATCCCGCCGGACCTGCGCCCCATGGTCCAGCTCGACGGTGGCCGCTTCGCCACCTCGGACCTGAACGACCTGTACCGCCGGGTCATCAACCGGAACAACCGGCTGAAGCGCCTCCTCGACCTCGGCGCCCCCGAGATCATCGTCAACAACGAGAAGCGCATGCTGCAGGAGGCGGTCGACGCCCTGTTCGACAACGGCCGCCGTGGCCGTCCGGTCACCGGGCCGGGCAACCGTCCCCTGAAGTCGCTGTCCGACATGCTGAAGGGCAAGCAGGGCCGGTTCCGCCAGAACCTGCTGGGCAAGCGCGTCGACTACTCCGGCCGTTCGGTCATCGTCGCCGGCCCCACGCTCAAGCTCCACCAGTGCGGCCTGCCCAAGCTCATGGCCCTCGAGTTGTTCAAGCCCTTCGTCATGAAGCGCCTCGTGGACACCGAGCTGGCCCAGAACATCAAGTCGGCCAAGCGCATGGTCGAGCGCCGGCGCCCGCAGGTCTGGGACATCCTCGAGGAGGTCATCAAGGAGCACCCGGTGTTCCTGAACCGGGCCCCCACCCTGCACCGCCTCGGTATCCAGGCCTTCGAGCCCCTGCTGGTCGAGGGCAAGGCCATCCAGATCCACCCGTTGGTGTGCGCGGCGTTCAACGCCGACTTCGACGGTGACCAGATGGCCGTCCACCTGCCCCTCTCCGCCGAGGCCCAGGCCGAGGCCCGAGTGCTGATGCTCTCGGCCAACAACGTCCTGTCGCCGGCCCACGGCCGCCCGCTCACCGTGCCCAGCCAGGACATGGTCATCGGCATCTACTACCTCACCGAGCAGACCGACGGGGTCATCGGCGAGGGCCGCAAGTTCTCCCACCTGTGGGAGGTCGAACGAGCGGTCGACGAGGGCGAGCTGCGGGTCCACGCCCGCATCGAGATCCGCGACGGTGACGACGACGGCAAGCCCCTCTACCGCACCACCACGGCCGGCCGGCTGTTCTTCGAGCGGGCCCTGCCGGCCGACTTCTGCGCCAAGGTCGGCTACATCGACAAGGTGGTCAAGAAGCGTGACATCACCGACATCGTCGAGCGCCTGGTGGCCGACTACTCCAAGGCGGTCGTGGCCCAGAGCCTCGACGCCATCAAGGACCTCGGGTTCCGCTACGCCACCCAGTCGGGCCTGACCATCGCCATGTCCGACGTCACCACGCCGCCGGACAAGGGCACCATCCTCGACAAGTACGAGAAGGAAGCGGACAAGATCGAGTCGCAGTTCCGCCGGGGCATCATCACCGACGACGAGCGCCGCCAAAAGGAAGTCGAGATGTGGACCAACGCCACCCGCGAGGTGCGGGTGGCCATGGAGAAGACCTTCGCCGGGATGGTCTTCAACCCCATCGACATGATGGTGGCCTCCGGGGCCCGAGGCAACATCATGCAGGTCCAGCAGATCGCCGGCATGCGAGGCCTGGTGGCCAACCCCCGCGGTGACATCATCCCCCGCCCGATCAAGTCCAACTTCCGCGAGGGCCTGTCGGTCCTCGAGTACTTCATCTCCACCCACGGGGCCCGCAAGGGCCTGGCCGACACCGCCCTGCGTACCGCCGACTCCGGCTACCTGACCCGCCGGCTGGTCGACGTGGCCCAGGAGCTCATCATCCGCGAGCTCGACTGTGACACGCCGCGCGGCATCTGGCTCGAGAACATCGAGCCCGACACCGCCGGCAAGCGCAACAGCCTGGAGACCCGCCTGTACGGCCGGCGCCTGGCCGAGCCTGTCACTCTGTCCGACGGCACCGTCTACCCCCGGGGCACCGAGGCCACCGACGTCGAGATCGCCGCCATGCGCGACGACCCCGGCGTGACCCGGGTGCGGGTGCGGTCGGTCCTGAACTGCGAGGCCACCCACGGCGTCTGCGCCATGTGTTACGGCCGCTCACTGGCCACCGGCCGCGACATCGAGCTCGGCGAGGCGGTCGGCGTCATCGCCGCCCAGTCCATCGGCGAGCCCGGCACGCAGCTCACCATGCGTACCTTCCACACCGGCGGTATCGCCCAGACCGACATCACCCACGGCCTGCCGCGGGTGGTCGAGCTGTTCGAGGCCCGCACGCCCAAGGGCAAGGCCGTCCTGGCCCGTACCTCGGGCGTGGTCCGGATGGTCGACGACGAGGTCAAGGGCCGCACGGTCACGATCGTGGGCGACGACGGGAGCGAGGAGGCTTACGCCATCTCCAACCGCGACCTGGCCCGCCTGCTCGTCACCGAGGGCCAGGAGGTCATCGCCGGCGACGCCCTGGTCGAGGGGCCCAAGGACCCCAAGGAGCTCCTGGAGATCAAGGGCATCCGGGAGACCCAGCAGTACCTGGTCGACCAGGTCCAGCAGGTGTACCGGCCCCAGGGCGTGTCCATCCACGACAAGCACATCGAGCTGATCGTCCGCCAGATGCTCAAGCGGGTGCTGGTCGCCGAGCCGGGCGAGTCCGACCTTCTCCCCGGCGAGCGGGTCGAGTCCCGGCACTACGCCGAGATCAACCGGGCCCTCGTCCAGGAGGGCAAGACGCCCGCCGAGGGCCGGCCCGAGCTGATGGGGATCACCAAGGCGTCGCTGGCCACCGAGTCGTGGCTGTCGGCGGCGTCGTTCCAGGAGACCACCCGGGTGCTCACCGAGGCCGCCATCGAGGGCAAGCGTGACCAGCTCCTGGGCCTCAAGGAGAACATCATCATCGGCAAGCTCATCCCCGCCGGCACGGGCATGCTCCGCTACCGGGGCCTGGAGATCCAGGCCCCCGACTACCAGCCCCTTCCCTACTACTCCTCCGACGTCCAGGACCCGGCCGCCTGGCTGGCCAACGTGGGCCGCGACCCCGACGCCATGGAGGGCACCACGCTGGTTGTCGCCCCTGAGCGCCCGAGCGAGGACGAGGAGAGCTTCTTCGGGACGGCGCCCGACATCGCCGGCTAGTCCATTCCGAACTGGCTGCAGTTGGCCGCGCAGGCGCGGCCAACTGCAGCCAAATCGACACGTCCGTCAACAAGGTAGGATGTCTCTTCGTGCCCACCATCGCCCAGCTCGTCCGTAAGGGCCGCGAGTCGAAGTCCGACAAGACCAAGACGCCGGCTCTGAAAGGTGCCCCGCAGCGGCGGGGCGTGTGCACTCGTGTGTACACCCACACTCCCAAGAAGCCCAACTCCGCCCTCCGCAAGGTCGCCCGTGTGCGGCTGACCACCGGCCAGGAGGTCACCGCCTACATCCCGGGCGTCGGCCACAACCTCCAGGAGCACTCCATCGTGCTCGTGCGTGGTGGCCGGGTGAAGGACCTCCCGGGTGTCCGCTACAAGATCATCCGCGGCGTGCTCGACGCTTCCGGCGTCCGCGACCGCAAGCAGGCCCGTAGCCGCTACGGCGCCAAGAAGGGTTAAGAATGCCCAGGAAAGGCCCGCCGCCGCGCCGCGAGCTCATGCCCGACCCGATCTACCGGTCGGTGCTCGTCACCCAGTTCGTCAACAAGGTCCTGGTCCGGGGCAAGCGCTCCACGGCCGAGCGCATCGTCTACGGCGCCCTTGACATCATCAAGGAGAAGACCGGCGCCGAGCCTGTGGCCACGCTCAAGCGGGCCATGGACAACGTGAAGCCCCAGCTCGAGGTCAAGAGCCGCCGGGTCGGTGGTGCCACCTACCAGGTGCCGATCGAGGTCAAGCCCCGCCGGGCCTCCACCCTGGCTATCCGCTGGCTGGTGGGCTACTCCCGCCAGCGCCGCGAGAAGACCATGGCCGAGCGCCTGGCCAACGAACTGCTCGACGCCTCGAACACCACGGGGTCCTCGGTCAAGCGCCGGGACGACGTCCACAAGATGGCCGAGTCGAACAAGGCGTTCGCCCACTACCGCTGGTAGCCGGCACACACCCGTTGTCGACCGGCCGGGCGCCTGTGCGCCCGGCCGGTTTCATGGAGAGAAGAAGCAATGGCTGAAGCACCCGTACTCCGAGAGTTCCCGCTGGCCCGGACCCGCAACATCGGGATCATGGCCCACATCGACGCGGGCAAGACCACCACCACCGAGCGCATCCTCTACTACACCGGCAAGACGTACAAGATCGGCGAGGTCCACGAGGGCGCCGCGGTCATGGACTGGATGGTCCAGGAGCAGGAGCGGGGGATCACCATCACCTCCGCGGCCACGACCTGCCGGTGGAAGGACAACTGGATCAACATCATCGACACCCCGGGCCACGTCGACTTCACGGTGGAAGTCGAGCGGTCGCTGCGGGTGCTCGACGGCGCCGTTGCCGTGTTCGACGCGGTCGCCGGCGTGGAGCCCCAGACCGAGACGGTGTGGCGCCAGGCCAACAAGTACGAAGTCCCCCGGATCTGCTTCATCAACAAGATGGACCGCATCGGTGCCGACTTCTTCAAGGCCGTCGACCAGATCAAGGACCGCCTCGACGCCACCGTCGCCCTGATCCAGATCCCCATCGGGGCCGAGGGCTACTTCCGGGGCATGGTCGACCTGCTGACCATGCGGGCCCTGGTGTGGGACGAGGGCATGGGGGAGAGCTGGCGCGAGGAGGACATCCCCGCCGACCTGGCCGATTCGGCTGCGGAGTGGCGCCACCAGCTCGTCGACGTGCTGTCCAACACCGACGACACCATCATGGAGAAGTACATCGGCGAGGAGGAGATCACAGCGGCCGACCTGAAGTCGGCGCTGCGGCGGGCCACGATCGCCAACCAGGTCGTCCCGGTGATCTGCGGCACCGCGTTCAAGAACAAGGGCGTGCAGCCCCTGCTCGACGCGGTCATCGACTACCTGCCCAGCCCCATCGACCTTCCGCCGGTGAAGGGCCTCGACCTCAAGGGCATCGAGGAGCTCGAGCGCCCGCCGGACGACAAGGCCCCGTTCGCGGCGCTGGCCTTCAAGATCATGAGCGACCCCCACGTCGGCAAGCTCACCTACTTCCGGGTCTACTCGGGCAGCATCAAGAAGGGCGACGCGGTCCTGAACTCCACCAAGGACCGCAAGGAGCGGATCGGCCGGCTGCTGCAGATGCACGCCAACCACCGCGAGGACAAGTCGGTCATCTTCGCCGGCGACATCGTGGCCACCGTGGGTCTCAAGCAGACCACCACGGGTGACACGCTGTGCGACCCCAACAGCCCGATCGTGCTGGAGACCCTCGAGTTCCCCGAGCCGGTCATCCACGTGGCCATCGAGCCCAAGACCAAGATGGACCAGGACAAGCTCACCGACGCTCTCCAGCGGCTGTCGGAAGAAGACCCCACGTTCCAGAAGCACACCGACATCGATACCGGCCAGACCATCATCGCCGGCATGGGCGAGCTGCACCTGGAGGTGCTCGTCGACCGCATGCTGCGGGAGTTCCGGGTCGACGCCCACGTGGGCAAGCCTCAGGTGGCCTACCGGGAGACCATCCGCTCCGCGGTCGAGAAGGTCGAGGAGCGCTACGTCCGCCAGACCGGCGGTCGCGGCCAGTACGGCCACGTCGTGCTCAACGTGGAGCCCACAGGGCCCGGCGGCGGGTACGAGTTCGTCGACAAGATCGTCGGTGGCATCATCCCCAAGGAGTACATCTCCTCCATCGACGCCGGCATCCAGGAGTCGCTCCAGAGCGGCGTGCTGGCCGGCTACCCCATGGTCGACGTGCGGGCCACCCTGGTCCACGGGTCCTACCACGACGTGGACTCCTCGGAGATGGCCTTCAAGATCGCCGGCTCGCTGGCCATCAAGAAGGCCACCCGGCTGGCCCACCCCGTGCTCCTCGAGCCCATCATGGCCGTCGAGGTGGTGACGCCCGACGAGTACATGGGCGACGTCATCGGCGACATCTCCAGCCGGCGGGGCCGGATCGAGGGTGTCGAGCAGCGGGGGTCGAGCCAGGTCATCCGGGGCCAGGTGCCCCTCGGTGACATGTTCGGATACGCTACCGACCTGCGATCGCGCACCCAGGGTCGCGCGACATACACGATGCAATTCCACTCCTACCAGGAGGTGCCCGAGTCGATCTCCCGTGAGATCGTCGCCCGGGTACGAGGCGAGTAAAGGGGCCCCCATGGCGAAGCAGAAGTTCGACCGCACCAAGCCGCACCTCAACGTGGGCACGATGGGCCACATCGACCACGGCAAGACCACACTGACCGCGGCCATCACCAAGGTCCTCCACGACCAGAACCCCACCACGGCCTTCACCGCCTTCGACCAGATCGACAAGGCGCCCGAGGAGAAGGCCCGGGGGATCACAATCTCCATCGCCCACGTGGAGTACGAGACCAACAAGCGGCACTACGCCCACGTCGACATGCCCGGCCACGCCGACTACATCAAGAACATGATCACCGGTGCGGCCCAGATCGACGGCGCCATCCTGGTGGTCAGCGCGGCCGACGGCCCCATGCCCCAGACCCGTGAGCACGTCCTCCTGGCCCGCCAGGTCGGTGTGCCCTACATCGTCGTCGCCCTCAACAAGGCCGACGCGGTCGACGACGAGGAGCTCCTCGACCTGGTCGACCTGGAAGTGCGTGAGCTGCTCAACGAGTACGAGTTCCCCGGCGACGACACCCCGATCGTCCGGGTCTCCGCTCTCAAGGGCCTCGAGGGCGATGCCGAGTGGGGGGCCAAGATCCTCGAGCTGATGGACGCGGTGGACTCCTACATCCCCGAGCCCGAGCGCGACGTCGACAAGCCCTTCCTCATGCCCATCGAGGACGTCTTCACCATCACCGGCCGGGGCACCGTCGTCACCGGCAAGGTGGAGCAGGGCGTGATCAAGGTCGGCGAGCAGGTGGAGATCGTGGGCATCCGCGACACCCAGACCACGGTCTGCACCGGCGTGGAGATGTTCAAGAAGCTCCTCGACCAGGGCCAGGCCGGCGACAACGTGGGTGTGCTCCTCCGGGGCACCAAGAAGGAGGACGTCTCGCGCGGCCAGGTGCTGTGCAAGCCGAAGTCCATCACCCCCCACACCACCTTCGAGGCCAACGTCTACGTCCTGAAGAAGGAGGAGGGTGGGCGTCACAGCCCCTTCTTCCAGAACTACCGCCCCCAGTTCTACTTCCGCACCACCGACGTCACCGGCCAGATCACCCTGCCCGAGGGCACCGAGATGGTCATGCCCGGCGACAACATCACCCTGAACGTCGAGCTCATCAACCCCATCGCCATGGACGAGGGGCTCCGCTTCGCCATCCGTGAGGGTGGCCGCACCGTGGGCGCCGGTCGCGTCGTCAAGATTATTAAGTGAGAGGTTGACCGTAGTGGCCCAGAAGATCCGTATCCGGCTCAAGGCGTACGACCACGAGATCGTCGACCAGTCGACGAAGAAGATCGTGGAGACGGTGCTGCGCACGCAGGCCACCGTGCGCGGGCCGGTCCCGCTGCCCACCGAGAAGCACCGCTACACCGTGATCCGGTCCCCCCACAAGGACAAGGACTCCCGCGAGCACTTCGAGATGCGCATCCACAAGCGGCTGCTCGACATCCTCGAGCCCAGCCCCAAGACGGTGGACTCCTTGCAGCGCCTCGACCTGCCCGCCGGCGTCGACATCGAGATCAAGATCCAGCAGGTCTGAGCCGTCCCGGGCCCTTCCGGGGAGAGCCCCGAGAGGGCTCCCCTCGGAAGGGCGCTATACTCCTCAGGTTCACGAGGGGAGCCGCGTTTGCTCCTCCTCCAGTCGACGTCCTTGGTCGCCGGCAGTGCCCTTCCCGGAGGGTGCATCCGGTACACCGAGGCAACAACCGAATCGCTCCGCCGGGCGGTAACTGCGTTTCACACGCAGCTAGGACCCGTGCGGAGTTTCCGCGTGAGCCACCGGCTCGCAGAGGCATGTTCCACACAACTGCAGAGGCAGATACGAAGCCATGGCAAAGAAGGCGATCGTCGGCGAGAAGGTCGGCATGACACAGATCTGGGATGACCAGAACCGTGCCATCCCGGTCACCCTCGTGCGGGTTGCGCCGTGCCGGGTGGTGCAGGTGAAAACGCCCGAGACTGACGGCTACAGCGCGGTGCAGGTGACCTTCGGGGCCCAGCGCCCCTCCCGGCTGAACAAGCCGGAGCAGGGTCATTTCGCCAAGGCTGGTGTCGATCCCGGGAAGCGTCTGGTCGAGCTCCGGGTCGATGACTCGGGCCAGTACTCGATCGGCGACGAGATCACCGCCACCATCCTGAGCGCCGGCGAGAAGGTCGACGTCACGGGCGTCAGCAAGGGCAAGGGCTTCGCCGGCGTGATGAAGCGCCACAACTTCAAGGGGTTGGGCGCCGGTCACGGCACGCACAAGAAGCACCGGTCGCCCGGGGCCATCGGCGCCTGCGCCACGCCGGCCCGGGTGTTCAAGGGCACCAAGATGGCCGGGCGCATGGGCCACCAGCAGGTGACCACGTTGAACCTCGAAGTTGTCCAGGCCGACGCCGACCGCCAGATCATCCTCATCAAGGGCGCGGTCCCCGGCCCCCGGGGCGGGCTGGTCCTGATCCGCGATGCCGTCCGGGGCAACAACGGGAACGGGACGGTGGAGCAATGACCTCCGTCGACATGCGCAACGCCTCGGGCGACACCGTCGGCACCGCCACGCTGGCTGACGACATCTTCGGCGTGACGCCGAACGTGCCCCTGATGCACCAGGTCGTCACCGCACAGCTCGCCGGCATCCGCTCCGGCGACCAGAGCACGTTGACGCGGGCCGAGGTCCGGGGCGGCGGGCGCAAGCCGTGGCGCCAGAAGGGCTCCGGCCGGGCCCGCCAGGGATCCACCCGGGCCCCGCACTGGCGGGGAGGTGGTGTGGCCATGGGGCCCAAGCCCCGGAGCTACGCCCAGCGCACTCCCAAGAAGATGGTGGCGGCCGCCCTGCGGTCGGCCCTGTCCGACCGGGCCGCTGAGGGCAAGGTCGTCGTCGTCGACGGCTGGGACTTCCCGGCGCCCAAGACCCGTGACGCCCGCGTGGCCCTGGCCGCGCTCGGCCTGACCGGCCGGGTGCTGCTCGTCCTCGACCGTGAGCAGGAGGACGCGGCCAAGTCGTTCCGCAACCTGCCCAAGGTCCACCTCATCCTGCCGTCGGAGCTCAACGCCTACGACGTGCTGTGCAGTGACTGGGTGGTCTTCACCCGCGACAACCTGCCCGCCGGCTCGGGCGCCGGCGCCACCACGGAGGCGGCTTCCGAATGAGTGACCCGCGCAGCATCATCATCCGCCCGGTCGTGAGCGAGAAGTCCTACGGCCTGCTCGACAACGGCGTCTACACGTTCGTCGTTGACCCCCGGGCCAGCAAGATCGAGATCTCCGACGCCATCGAGACCATCTTCAACGTCCAGGTCACCAAGGTGAACACGCTGAACCGCAAGGGCAAGCGCAAGCGCAACCGGAAGTCGCAGACCTTCGGCAAGCGCCCTGACACCAAGCGGGCCATCGTCACCCTCGCCGCCGGCGGGCGCATCGACCTCTTCGAGAACTAGGGGACCCGTCTCTCATGCCCCTTCGTAAGCGCAAGCCCACCAGCGCCGGCCGGCGGTTCCAGACCGTCTCCGACTTCTCCGACATCACGACGGCCACCCCGGAGAAGACGCTCGTCTCCCCGCTGCCCAAGACCGGCGGGCGCAACAGCTACGGCCGCAAGACGGCCCGTCACCGCGGCGGCGGCCACAAGCGGCAGTACCGCGCCATCGACTTCAAGCGGGACAAGGACGGCGTGCCGGCCAAGGTGGCCACGATCGAGCACGACCCCAACCGCAACGCCCGCATCGCCCTGCTGCACTACCTCGACGGTGAGAAGCGCTACATCCTGGCCCCGGCCAAGGTGCGCGTCGGTGACCTGCTCGAGAGCGGCCAGAAGGCCGACATCCGGGTGGGCAACGCCCTCGCCCTGCGCTACATCCCCGTCGGCACGACGGTGCACAACGTCGAGCTGAAGCCGGGCGCCGGCGGCAAGATGGGCCGGGGCGCCGGCGCCAGCATCCAGCTCGTGGCCAAGGAGGGCGATTTCGCCACCCTGCGCCTGCCCAGCACCGAGATGCGGCGCGTCCCCATCGACTGCCGGGCCACCATCGGCGAGGTCGGCAACTCCGAGGCCGAGCTGATCTCCATCGGCAAGGCCGGCCGCAACCGCTGGAAGGGCGTCCGCCCCCAGAGCCGCGGCGTGGCCATGAACCCGGTGGACCACCCCCACGGCGGCGGCGAGGGCAAGACCTCCGGTGGTCGCCACCCCGTGTCGCCATGGGGCCAGCCTGAGGGCCGCACCCGCAACAACAACAAGCCGTCCCAAAAGCTGATCATCCGCCGGCGCCGGACGCGCGGCTCGCGCAGGTAGGGGAAGAGACCATGGCACGCAGTCTGAAGAAGGGCCCGTTCATCGACGACCACCTCTTGAGGAAGGTCGACGCCCTCAACGCCAAGGGGGAGAAGCGGGTCATCAAGACCTGGTCCCGGCGCTCGACGGTCATCCCCGACATGGTCGGTCACACGATCGCGGTCCACGACGGCCGCAAGCACGTGCCCGTGTACATCACCGAGGCCATGGTCGGCCACAAGCTGGGCGAGTTCGCCCTCACCCGCACCTTCCGGTTCCACGCCGGCCAGGAGCGGGCGGGGAGGCGGTAGGCATGACGGGCCCCAAGCTCAACGAGGCGCCCGTGATGCGCCGGCGGCCGGAGTCTCGCTCCGAGGCCGTGCGCACGCCCGTCACCTCCACCCGGGCCGTCGCCCGCTACGTCCGCATCTCGCCCTACAAGGTGCGCCAGGTGCTCGACCTCATCCGCGGCTACGACGCCGACCGGGCGCTGGAGATCCTCAAGTTCTGCGAGCGCGACGCGGCCATCGTGGTCGGCAAGCTGCTGGCGTCGGCCATGGCCAACGCCGAGCACGACCACGCCATGGTGGCCGACGAGCTGTTCGTGTCGGCCTGCTACGCCGACGAGGGCCCGACGCTGAAGCGCTGGCGCCCCCGGGCCCGCGGCCGGGCCACCCGCATTCGCAAGCGCACCTGTCACATCACCCTGCTCGTGTCCCGCCTCCCCGACCGGGAGCTGCAGGAGCGCCGGGCCCGCCGGGCCCAGGGCATCACCGGCGACCGCCGCCGGCGCACCGGTGGCCAGGCCGCGTCGGAGAGCCGTGGGCGGCCGACCCGCCGGCGGCCCGAGGAGCGCACCGCTCCTGCCGTGACCGACGAGGCCACGGTCGACGAGCTGCTGACCGAGCCCGAAGAGACTTTTACCGTTGACACCGTGACCTCCGAGGCGGAACCCGAGGTCTCCGCGTCTGAGGCAGCCACCACTGAGGAGCAGGACATCACGGCCTCCACCCAGCAGAGCAGCGAAGAGGAGTCGAAGTAGTCATGGGCCAGAAGGTCAACCCCTACGGGTTCCGGCTGGGCATCACCACGGACTGGAAGTCCCGGTGGTTCAGCGACCGCGAGTACAAGGCCTACCTCATCGAGGACTGGAAGATCCGCGACTACCTGATGAAGCAGCTCCCGCACGCGGCGATCAGCCGGATCGAGGTCGAGCGCACCCGTGACCGTCTCCGGGTCGACGTGCACACGGCCCGTCCCGGCATCGTGATCGGCCGCCGGGGTGCCGAGGCCGACCGCCTCCGGGCCGACCTGGCCAAGATGAGCGGCAACCCGAAGATCCAGCTCAACATCCAGGAGATCAAGCAGCCCGAGCTCGACGCGGCCCTGATCGCCCAGGGTGTTGCTGACCAGCTTGCCGGTCGGGTCAGCTTCCGCCGGGCCATGAAGCGGGCCGTGCAGACAGCCCAGAAGGCCGGTGCCCTCGGCATCCGGGTCCAGTGCTCCGGCCGCCTCGGCGGTTCGGAAATGGCTCGGAGCGAGTGGTACCGCGAAGGTCGTGTGCCCCTGCACACGCTCCGCTCCGACATCGACTACGGCTTCCGTGAGGCCCGCACCACCTTCGGCCGCATCGGGGTGAAGACGTGGATCTACAAGGGCGACATCCTGCCCTACAAGACCTCCACCGAAGACAAGATCTCCCGTGAGGCGGCCATGGCCGTCGGCGAGACGTCGGGCGGGCCGGCCCGGCCGCGCCGCATTATCTCCGCCGGCGGTGGGCGCCGCCTCCCGGGCCAGGAAGAGCCGGGGAGCGCGACCGGCGTCGTCCCCACGGGCAACGAGGTCCTCGGTGCCGAGGACGCGGCGTTGCTCGACGACCCCACGTTGGCCGTCGACCTGGCCGCAGCCGCGCCGCTCATCCCCGAGGCCGACCCCGAGCGCGAGCGCCTGCTCGCCGAGGAGGAGGAGATCGAGCGCCGCACGCGGCAGCACCACGAGACCCCTCACTTCAGGTCAGGGGACGAATGACATGTTGATGCCGCGCAGAGTCAAGCACCGCAAGCAGCATCGCGGCCGGCTGACCGGGAAGGCCACCGGGGGGAGCGAGATCACCTTCGGCGACTTCGCCATCCAGGCCTTGGAGCCCGGGTGGATCACGGCCCGACAGATCGAGGCCGCCCGTATCGCCATGACCCGCCACATCAAGCGTGGCGGCAAGGTCTGGATCAACATCTTCCCCGACAAGCCGGTCACCGAGAAGCCGGCCGAGACCCGCATGGGTTCGGGCAAGGGCAACCCTGAGCACTGGGTGGCGGTGGTCAAGCCCGGCCGGGTCATGTTCGAGCTGGCCGGCGTGGCCGAGCCCCTGGCCCGCGAGGCCATGAACCGAGCCATCCAGAAGCTGCCCATCAAGGCCAAGATCATTGTGCGGGCGGAGGAGATTTGATGACCGAGCACCGAAGTGCATCGGAGGAGCGCAGGTCCTGCCAGCGTGCCACCAGCGTGCTGCCGAAGGCGGCTCACTGATGGCCAACACCCGTACCTCCGAGCTGCGCGAGATGAGCGATGACGAGCTGATCACCCGGCTGGCCGAGGCCCGCTTGGAGCATTTCAACCTGCGGTTCCAGCACGTCACCGGCCAGCTCGACAACTACTCCCGCCTGGGCCAGCTCCGCCGCGACATCGCCCGCATCGAGACCCTGCTCCGCGAGAACGAGATCGCCGCCGCCGAGGCGGCCGAGGCCGAGGCCGACGCCGAGTGGCAGGCCGCCAACGCGGCCCGCAGGGCCCGGGTCGCCGCCAGCCGTGGCGCCACACAGAACGAGGAGGAGTCCGATGGCTGAGCCCGAAGAGCAGGGCCTGAGCGGGGACGCGGCGCGACCCAACCCGCGCAAGGTGCGTGAAGGCGTCGTCGTCAGCTCGGCCATGGACAAGACCGCTGTGGTCGCCGTCGTCGAGCGGGTCCGCCACCGGCGCTACACCAAGACGGTGCAGCGGACCAAGCGGATCCACGCCCACGACGAGGCCAACGAGACGAAGGTCGGCGACCGGGTGCGCATCAGCGAGACCCGGCCGCTGTCGAAGCTGAAGCACTGGCGCATCGTCGAAGTGCTCGAGAGGGCGAAATAGCAGATGATCCAACAGGAAACCCGCCTCCGGGTGGCTGACAACTCCGGTGCCAAGGAAGTCCTCTGCATCAAGGTGCTGGGTGGCTCGAAGCGCCGCTACGCCTCCATCGGCGACATCATCGTCGGCACGGTCAAGGAAGCCATCCCCGGCGCGGCCGTGAAGAAGGGTGAAGTCGTGAAGTGCGTCGTCGTACGCACCAAGAAGGAGAACCGCCGGCCCGACGGCAGCTACATCCGTTTCGACGAGAACGCCGCCGTGCTCATCAACGACGCCCAGCAGCCGCGGGGCACGCGCATCTTCGGCCCGGTGGGCCGGGAGCTGCGCGACAAGAAGTTCATGCGGATCATCTCTCTCGCTCCTGAGGTCCTGTAGATGAAGCTGAAGAAGGGCGACCGGGTCAGGGTGCTGACCGGCAAGGACCGGGGTGACGAGGGCGAGATCATGCGCGTCTTCCCGAAGGACGGCCGGATCATCGTTGAAGGCGTCAACGTGGCCAAGAAGCACCAGCGGGCGCTCCGGGCCACCATGCAGGCAGGCATCATCGACAAGGACATGCCGATGCCGGCGTCCAACGTGGCCTTGATCTGCCCGACCTGCGGCCCGACCCGCGTGGGGTACCGCTTCGATGCGGGCGGCAAGAAGGTCCGCATCTGCCGCAAGTGCGGAGGTGACGTCTGATGGCCGAGGTGAAAGAGCTTCCCCGGTTGAAGACCCGGTACAACGACCTCCTGCGGGCCCAGCTCCAGGAGACGCTCGGGCTCGGCAACATCATGGAGGTCCCGCGCCTCGAGAAGATCGTCGTCAACATGGGTGTCGGCCGGGCCACCCAGCAGGCGTCGCTGCTCGAAGGAGCGGTCACCGACCTCACGCTGATCACCGGCCAGAAGCCGCTGGTCACGAGGGCCCGGCGCTCCATCGCCGCGTTCAAGCTGCGTGAGGGCGTGCCGATCGGGGCCAAGGTCACCCTGCGAGGTGACCGCATGTGGGAGTTCCTCGACCGGCTGATCGCCCTGGCCATCCCCAGGATCCGTGACTTCCGGGGCCTCCCGGCGAACGGCTTCGACGGTCGGGGGAACTACACCTTCGGAGTCGACGAGCAGCTGATCTTCCCCGAGGTCGATTACGACAAGATCGACGCGGTGCGCGGGATGGACATCACCATCGTGAACACCGCCCGCACCAACGCCGAAGGTCGGGCCCTGCTCGACGCCTTCGGTTTCCCGTTCGCCCGTCCTGATGCCCCGAAGTAAAGGGATCTGAGGAGTTTCGTGGCCAAGACAGCGCTCATCCAGAAGCAGCAGCGCAAGCCAAAGTTCAAGGTACGGGCCTACACCCGCTGCGCGCGGTGCGGGCGGCCCCGCGCCGTGTACCGCAAGTTCAACCTCTGCCGGATTTGCCTCCGGGAGATGGTGCACGCCGGCGAGGTCCCCGGCGTGACCAAGGCCAGCTGGTGAGAGGAGGCCGCCGATGACGATGACCGATCCGATCGCCGACATGCTGACGCGCCTCCGCAACGGGGCCACCGCCAGCCAGGACAGCGTACGTATGCCGTCCTCCAAGCTGAAGGAAGCCCTGGCTGCCATCCTGCGGCGCGAGGGCTACATCGGGGATTTCAAGGTGAGCGAGGACGGCACCCGTCCTGGTCGCATCCTTGAGATCACCATGAAGTACACCCACGACCGCTCGCCCACCATCTCCGGCCTGCGCCGGGTGTCCAAGCCGGGCCGGCGCGTCTACATCCAGGCCGACAGCCTGCCGCGGGTTCTCGGCGGCCTCGGTGTCGCCGTGCTCTCGACCAGCCAGGGGCTCCTCACCGACCGCGAGGCGCGCCAGCGCCGGGTGGGCGGCGAGGTCCTCTGCTACGTGTGGTGAGGCCTCATGTCACGAATCGGTAGAAGCCCCATTCCCGTGCCCGCCGGCGTCACCATCGAGCTGACCGACGGCCACGTCAAGGTCACCGGCCCGAAGGGCATGCTCGAGCGCGACCTGCCCCGCGACATCACCGTCCGCCAGGACGATGCCGTCCTCCTGGTCGAGCGTCCCGACGACGCCCGTCAGCACCGCGCCCTGCACGGGCTGACCCGCTCGCTGGTCAACAACATGGTCGTCGGCGTCACCGACGGCTTCACTCGCGACCTTGAGATCGTCGGCGTCGGCTACCGCGCCGCGGCCACCACACCGACCAAGCTGGACCTGGCCCTGGGTTTCAGCCACCCGGTCTCGGTCGATGCCCCCGAGGGCGTCACCTTCGAGACGCCGGCCCCGACCAAGATCACCGTCCGCGGCATCGACAAGGAAGCCGTGGGCCAGGTGGCCGCCAACATCCGCAGCATCCGCAAGCCCGAGCCCTACAAGGGCAAGGGTGTCCGCTACGCCGGCGAGGTCGTCCGCCGCAAGGCCGGGAAGGCCGCGAAGTGAGCCTCGTCACGCCTCCGGCGGCGGGTCCTGTCCCTCAGGGTCCCTCCCCAGTCGTCCTCGCTGCGCTGCGGCGACCGGGGGCCCCTCCCTACGGGCCACCCGCCGCCTCATCCCGCCACTCCCTTCTGGAGGGGGGAAAAGGAAGATGAGCTTTTCCACGAAGAAGAAGCAACTGGCCCGCAAGCGCCGCCACCACCGCGTCCGCAAGCTGGTCAGGGGCACGGCCCTTCGGCCGCGCCTGGCCGTGTTCCGGTCGAACAAGCACGTCACCGCCCAGGTGATCGACGACGTCACCGGGCGCACCCTCGCCGCGGCGAGCACGGTGGAGGCCGACCTCCGGTCGGGCCCCACCGGCAACAAGGCCGCAGCGGCGGCCATTGGCAAGCTCGTCGCCGAGCGGGCGCAGGCCGCCGGCGTCACCAAAGTCGTCTTCGACCGGGGTGGCAACCTCTACCACGGCCGGGTCGCCGCAGTCGCCGACGCCGCCCGTGAAGCTGGATTGGAGTTCTAGAGATGGCTGAGAGTCCCTACGTCGAGCGCGTCATCGCCATCAACCGGGTGGCCAAGGTGGTCAAGGGTGGCCGGCGGTTCTCCTTCACGGCCCTGGTGGTCGTCGGCGACGGCGCCGGCAAGGTCGGCCTTGGCTACGGCAAGGCCAAGGAAGTACCCGCCGCCATCCAGAAGGGGATCGAGGAGGCCAAGAAGGAGCTCTTCGACGTCCCCCTGGCTGGCAGCACCATCACCCACCCCATCCTCGGCGAGCGCGGCGCCGGCCGGGTGCTGCTCAAGCCGGCGGCGCCGGGTACCGGCGTCATCGCCGGCGGTGCGGCCCGGGCCATCCTGGAGTCCGCCGGCGTGCACGACATCCTGGCCAAGTCGCTCGGGTCGTCGAACGCCATCAATGTGGCCCACGCCACCGTCGCTGGCCTCAAGGGCCTCATGCGCCCGGACGAGGTGGCTCGCAAGCGGGGCAAGTCGCCGGAGGAAGTCACGCCTCCCGGCCTGCTCCGGGCCTACCAGGAGACCCAGCGCGGCCCCCACACTCCGGTCGAGGTGGCCTGAGATGGCCCGCATCAGCGTGACGCAGGTCAAGTCCACCATCGGCACCAAGCCGATCCACCGCAAGACGATGAAGGCGCTTGGCCTGGCCGGCATCGGGCGGAAGACAAATCTCCCCGACACGCGCGATGTCCGGGGCATGCTGGCCAACGTGTCCCACCTCATCACCGTCGAAGCGGTAGAGGAGCTCGCATGAAGGTTCATGACCTCAAGCCGGCCCCCGGGTCGACGAAGGAACGTCGCCGGGTCGGTCGTGGTATCGGTGGCAAGGGCGGCAAGACCGCCGGCCGGGGCACCAAGGGCCAGGGCGCACGCGGCTCGGTCAAGCCCGGGTTCGAGGGCGGGCAGATGCCCCTCAGCCGGCGGGTGCCGAAGCTCAAGGGCTTCCGCAACCCCTTCCGCGTCGAGTACGTAGTGGTGAACCTCGACGCGCTCCAGGAGTTCGAGGGCGACGTCGTCACCCCCGAGAGCCTCCGGGCCAAGGGCTTGGTGCACAAGCACGGCCTGGTCAAGGTCCTGGGCCGCGGTGAGCTGACCCGTGCCCTGCGGGTCTCCGCCCACGGGTTCTCCAAGTCGGCGGAGGAAGCCATCCTCGCCGGCGGCGGAAGCGTTGAAGTCCTGCCGCTCCCGTTCGGCCACGGTCGGCCCCCGGCCAAGGGCAACGCCCTTTCGAACCGCTGACAACTAACCTGTTCAGTCTGCACATACTGAGCCGTCAGACGATCCAGAGGACTCCATGCTGTCGAGCCTGAAGAACATCTTCAAGGTCACGGACCTCCGCAACAAGATTCTCTTCACGATGTTCGTGATCACCCTGTACCGACTGGGCTCGAACATCACCGTTCCGGGGATCGATTTCAACGCGGTCCAGGATCTCCAGCGCCAGGCCCAGAGCGGCGGCGTGCTCGGCTTCCTGAACCTCTTCTCCGGCGGCGCGCTGACCCAGATGGCGGTCTTCGCCCTCGGGATCATGCCGTACATCACCAGCTCGATCATCATGCAGCTGCTGGCGGTGGTCATCCCCCGGATCGAGCAATGGCAGAAGCAGGGTGCAGTCGGCCAGAAGAAGATCACCCAGTGGACCCGGTACATGACCGTCGGCCTGGCCATCCTTCAGGCCACGGGCATCACCTACCAGTTCAACAACGGCCTGTTGGGCCGGGGCACCGAGACCAACCTGAAGCTGGTGACCACCTTCGACGTGCCCCACGTCGCCCTGATCGTCCTCACCATCACCGCCGGCACCGCCGTCGTGATGTGGATGGGCGAGCTGATCACCCAGCGGGGGATCGGCAACGGGATGTCGATCCTCATCTTCGCCAACGTGGTCAGCCGCATGCCCGCCCAGTTCGGGAACGTGCAGGCCGAGAAGGGGTACTTCGCCTTCTCGCTGTTCATGCTCCTCGGCGTGGGCATGATCGTGGCCATCGTCTTCGTCGAGCAGGGCCAGCGCCGCATCCCCGTCCAGTTCGCCAAGCGGGTCGTCGGCCGGCGGATGTACGGCGGGCAGAGCACCTACATCCCGCTGAAGGTGAACCAGGCCGGCGTCATCCCCATCATCTTCGCCAGCTCCGTCCTCTACTTCCCAGTGCTGCTGTCCAACATCGTCCAGTGGAAGCTGGTCGTGAACTTCATCAACAAGTACCTGGTACAGCAGGACAACATCGTCTACATCTTCACCTACGGCCTGCTCATCGTGTTCTTCACGTACTTCTACACGGCCATCACGTTCAACCCCCAACAACAGGCCGACATCATCCGCAAGCAGGGAGGGTTCATCCCCGGCATCAGGCCCGGTCCTCCCACCGAGCGCTATTTGGGCCAGATCCTCAACCGCATCACGCTGCCGGGCTCACTGTTCCTCGCTGCCATCGCCCTGGTCCCGAACATCCTGCTCTCGCTCTATGGCGTCAAGCAGTTCCCGTTCGGCGGCACCACCATCCTGATCGCCGTCGGCGTGGCGCTGGAGACGATGAAGCAGATCGACAGTCAGCTCATGATGCGGAACTACGAGGGCTTCCTCGCGTAGTGCACGCCTAGTGCTCGCCACGCGGCTGGTCATCCTGGGGAAACAGGGTGCCGGGAAGGGGACGCAGGCCATCCGCCTGTCCCAGCATTTCCGCGTGCCCCGGATTTCGACCGGGGACATGTTCCGGATGTTCGTCAAGGGCGACTCCGAGATCGGCCGGCGGGCCAAGAAGTACATGGAGTCCGGCGACCTGGTCCCCGACGAGGTGGTGAACGAGATGGTCCGGGAACGCCTCGTCGAGCTCGACGCCAGCGAGCACGGTTTCGTCATGGAAGGTTTCCCCCGCAATGTGGCCCAAGCCGACGCCCTCGACGACATGCTGTCCCCCCACCCGGTGGATCTGGTCATCGAGCTCGACGTGCCGACCGGTGTGGTCATGCGCCGCCTGGCCAGCCGGCGGGTGTGCACGGTCTGCGGTCTCAACTACAGCGTCGACGCTCCGCCCAAGAAGAACTGGACCTGCGATGCCTGCGGTGGCGACGTGGTCCAGCGTGAGGACGACACTGAGGCCGTCATCTCCCGCCGCCTCGACCAGTACGACAAGCAGACCGCGCCCCTCGTGGCCTGGTACCTGGCCACCGACCGCCTGGCCGCGGTCGACGGCGAAGGTGACCCCGACACGGTGACCCGCCGGCTGCTCCGGGCCATCGAGAGCCGGCTGGCGCGCCGATGAAGCGTTTCGACGAGACGGCTCGCCGCCGGCGGGGCGGGGGGCCCCCGCCGGCACTGGCGGGCGCGGTCCGCAGGGCCCGGGTGCCCGCCAGAGGCAAACCATGATCACGCTCAAGTCGCCCCAGGAGATCGCCAAGATGCGCAAGGCGGGGCGGGTCGTGGCCGAGATGCTCGAGGCCTGCGCGGCGGCGGCCCGGCCGGGCATCACCACGGCCGACCTCGACAAGGTGGCCCGCGAGGTACTGGCCCGGAGGAAGGCCAAGTCCAACTTCCTCGGCTACCACGGGTACCCGGCGGTCATCTGCACCTCCCCCAACGACGTCATCGTCCATGGGATCCCCGGCTCGTACCGCCTCGAAGAGGGCGACCTCATCTCCATCGACTGCGGGGCCATCATCGACGGCTGGCACGGCGACGCCGCTCGTACCATCCCGGTGGGGGAGATCTCCGAAGAGGCCCGCAAGCTCCTCACCGTCACCGAGGAGAGCCTGTGGGCCGGCATTCAGCACGTGCGGAAGGGGGCGAGGCTGCAGGACATCGGCCACGCCGTGCAGACGGTGGCCGAGGGCGCCGGCTTCTCCGTGGTGCGGGAGTACGTCGGCCACGGGATCGGCCGGGCCATGCACGAGGAGCCCCAGATCCCGAACTACGGCGAGCCCGGCAAGGGCCTGAAGGTCAAGGTCGGCCATTGTTTCGCGGTGGAGCCCATGGTGAACCTGGGCAGCGCTGAGACCCAGCTCAACGACGACGGTTGGACCGTCATCACCGCCGACGGCTCCCTGTCGGCCCACTTCGAGCACTCCATCGCCGTCACCGAGGACGGCCCGGAGGTCCTCACCGTCCTCGACTAGCCGCGCGACGGGACCCCCGGGAACCAACGGCGCGGAATTGAGTTACTCTATCCCTCTGTCCCCCGGCAGTTTGCTGGTTGAGACGCGTCGTCAGGAGAAAATCACCTGCCCAAGCCCAAGGAAGACGCCATCGTGATGGAGGGCACGGTCGTCGAACCGCTGCCCAACGCCATGTTCCGCGTCGAGCTGGAGAACGGCCACAAGGTACTGGCTCACATCTCGGGGAAGATGCGGATGCACTACATCCGGATCCTCCCTGGTGACCGGGTGCAGGTGGAGCTGACGCCGTACGACATCAGTCGTGGCCGGATCACTTACCGATACAAGTAGGAAGCAGCCCATGAAGGCGACCAGATGAAAGTCAAGCCGAGCGTCAAGAAGATTTGTGAGCGCTGCAAGGTGATCCGGCGCGAGGGCAAGGTCATGGTGATCTGCTCGAACCCGCGCCACAAGCAGCGGCAAGGGTGAGGCGAGTGAGCACAGCGAACGAGACCTGGCCCGAGCGGCCGCTTGAGCGGGACACGTGGCCCGAGCGGCCCCTTGAGCGGGAAGGTTAGGGAAGCCGATGGCACGTATCGCCGGCGTCGATATCCCCCGCGAGAAGCGGTTGGAGATCTCCCTCACCTACATCCTGGGCATCGGCCGGACCACGGCCTCCCAGATCTGCGCGGCCACGGGGATCGATCCCAACACCCGGGTGCGTGACCTCACCGAGGAAGAGGTCGCCCAGCTCCGCGCCCACATCGACGCCAACCTCAAGGTCGAAGGTGACCTCCGGCGCGATGTCGCCCAGGACATCAAGCGCAAGATCGAGATCGGCTGCTACCAGGGCATCCGCCACCGCCGGGGCCTGCCGGTCCGCGGTCAGCGCACCCACACCAACGCTCGCACCCGCAAGGGCCCGAAGAAGACCGTCGCCGGAAAGAAGAAGGTGCGTAAGTAATGCCGAAGCCCAAGCCGGGAGGCAGGCGGCCCAAGAAGCGCGAGCGGAAGAACGTCACCTACGGGGTGGCGCACATCAAGAGCTCGTTCAACAACACGATCATCTCGATCAGCGACATGGAGGGCAACGTCCTGGCCTGGGCGTCGGCCGGCAACGTGGGGTTCAAGGGATCCCGCAAGTCCACTCCCTTCGCCGCGCAGCTCGCCGCCGAGGCGTGCGCCCGCCGGGCCATGGAGCACGGGGTCCGCAAGGTCGACGTGCTGGTCAAGGGCCCGGGTTCGGGCCGCGAGACCGCTATCCGGTCGATCCAGCAGACCGGGATCGAGGTCTCCGGCATCAAGGACCTCACCCCGATCCCCCACAACGGTTGCCGTCCCCCGAAGCGCAGGAGAGTCTGATGGCGCGCTACACCGGTCCCGTCTGCCGCCTCTGCCGGCGGGAGAAGATGAAGCTCTTCCTCAAGGGCCCCAAGTGCGACTCGATGAAGTGCCCGATCGAGCGCCGGCCCTACCCCCCGGGTATGCACGGCCGCGGCCGCATCCGGGAGTCCGAGTACATGTTCCAGCTGCGCGAGAAGCAGAAGGCCCGCCGCATCTACGGCGTGCTGGAGAAGCAGTTCCGCAACATGTACGAGGAGGCCAACCGCCAGGACGGCATCACCGGCGAGAACCTGCTCCGCATGCTCGAGCAGCGTCTCGACAACGTCGCCTTCCGCGCCGGTTGGGGCTCGAGCCGTAACCAGTCCCGCCAGTTCGTCCGCCACGGCCACGTCAATGTCAACGGCCGGCGAGTGACCATCCCCAGCTACCAGGTCCGCAAGGGTGACGTGGTGGAGATCCGGGAGAAGTCCCGCTCCATGATCGTCCTGCGCCACAACCTCGACACGCTCGACCGGGTGAAGCCGCCCTGGCTCGAGGTCGCCGGCGAGGGCTTCACCGCCACCGTGCGCGACCTGCCCCTGCGTGAGCACATCGACGTCCCGGTGAGGGAGTCCCTCATCGTCGAGCTTTACTCCAAGTAAGGAAAGCGACAGCTTATGCTCATCATCCAGCGCCCCTCCGTCGAAGCCCTCGGCGAACAGGAGGGCGACCGCCAGCTGTTCACCATCTCGCCCCTTGAGCCTGGCTTCGGCCACACCCTGGGCAACTCGCTGCGGCGCACCCTGCTCTCGTCGATCCCGGGCGCGGCGGTGACCTCGATCCGCTTCGACGACGTGCTCCACGAGTTCACCACCATCGCCGGCGTGAAGGAAGACGTCACCGACATCATGCTCAACCTCAAGGACCTGGTCCTGCGGGTGGAGTCCGACGAGCCGGTGGTCCTGCGCCTCGACGCCCGGGGCCCGGGCGACGTCACCGCCGGCGATCTCCAGCTCCACTCCGATGTCGAGATCCTCAACCCCGAGATGCACATCGCCACGTTGTCGTCGAAGGCCCGGCTGGCCCTCGACGTCACCGTCGAACGGGGCCGGGGCTACGTCTCCGCCGACAAGAACAAGAAGTCTTCGGTCATCGGGGTCATCCCGATCGACTCGATCTTCTCGCCCGTGCGCCGGGTGGCGTTCACCGTCGAGCCGACCCGGGTCGAGCAGGCCACCAACTACGACCGCCTCACCCTCGACATCGAGACCGACGGTTCCATCTCCCCCCGGGAGGCCCTGGCGTCGGCCGGCGCCACCCTGCGCTCCCTCGTCACCCTGGTGGCCGAGATGAGCGACGCCCCCCGGGCCCTCGAGCTGGGCGATGTCGGCGTGCTGGGCAGCGGGTCTCCTGACCTCGACCTGGCCATCGAGGAGCTCGACCTCTCCGAGCGCCCCCGGAACTGCCTCAAGCGGGCTCAGGTCAACACCGTGGGCGAGCTGGTCAACAAGACCGAGGAGGACCTGCTGGCCATCACCAACTTCGGCCAGAAGTCCCTCGACGAGGTCCTCCAGAAGCTCGACGAGCGCGGTCTGTCGCTCCGGTCGAAGGCCGGGGCGTAGGCCCATGCCTGGTACCCCCACCAAGGGCCGCCGCTTCGGCGGCAGCGCCAGCCACCAGCGCCTGATGTTCGCCAACATGGCTGCCTCGCTGTTCGCGGCCGAGGGCATCGTCACCACCGAGGCCAAGGCCAAGGCCCTGCGGCCCATCGCCGAGAAGCTCATCACCAAGGCCCGCAAGGGCGGCGTGCACAACCACCGCCAGGTGGTGGCGTACATGGGCGACAAGGACATGGCCCACAAGCTGTTCGAGGAGATCGGTCCCCGCTACGAGGGCCGGCCCGGGGGCTACACCCGGATCCTCAAGCTGGGCCCCCGCCACGGCGACAACGCGCCGATGGCCCGCATCGAGCTCGTCTAGCCCGACCGCACCTGTGAAGGTGCCGAGCGACGAGGAGGCTCCCGGGCCGGCGCCGGCCGCCGCCGACCCGACGCGCGTCCGCATGACCGTCGCCTATGACGGCACCCGGTTCGCGGGCTTCGCCGAGAACCGTGATGTCCGCACCGTCGGCGGCGAGCTGAAGGCCGCCCTGGCCACGGTCCTCCGCCACCCGGTCAACCTGATCGTCGCCGGCCGGACCGATGCCGGCGTCCACGCGTGGGGCAACGTCGTCAGCTTCGACGTCGAACGGCCCGAGGCCGAGGTCGACGTGGCCGGCCTGCAGCGCCACTTGAACAGCATGCTCGGCCCCGCTGTCGTGGTCCGCTCCGCCGAGGTGGCGCCGGCGGGGTTCAATGCCCGCCGCTGGGCGGTGGCCCGGCGCTACCGCTACACGGTGCTGAACCGGTCGGTCCCCGACCCGTTCCTGGCCTCGACCACCTGGCAGGTCCCCGAGCCCCTCGACCTGGGCGCGCTGCGCCTGGCCTGCGACCCGCTGATCGGCGAGCACGACTTCTCGTCGTTCTGTCGGGTGCCCAAGCGCATCCCCGACGCCAGCCTGGTCCGCCACGTCTACGACGCCCGGTGGCTGGACCTGGGCGACGGGCAGCTGCGCTTCGACATCGACGCCAGCTCGTTCTGCCAGCAGATGGTCCGGGCCATCGTCGGGACGATGGTGCCCATGGGCGCCGGCCGCCAGCGGGCCGGCGAGATGGCCGGCATCCTCCGGGCACGAGACCGGTCGGCTGCCAACCGGGTGGCGCCGGCCCGGGGCCTGTGCCTGTGGGAGGTCGTGTACCCCGACGACGGCGCGGCGATGCCCCGGCCCCCAGTGGGGGGACGGGGGCCTCGGCCGAGGGAGAGCCCTACTGCCTGACGGCCTCGACGTTGAACTCGAGGCGGATCTTCTTCCCTACCAGGACGCCGCCGGTCTCCAATGCCACGTTCCAGGTCAGGCCCCAGTCCTCGCGGTCGATCTCGGCGGAGGCCGAGAACCCGAGGCGCTGGCCGCCCCACGGGTCGCCCTGGGAGCCCTCGAACTCCACGTCCAGGGTCACGGGCCGGGTCACGTCCTTGATGGTCAGGTCGCCAGTGACCTTGGCCGAGCCATCACGTCCGACCGCGACCTTCGTGCTGCGGAAGGAGATAGTCGGGTAGGTCTCGACGTCGAGGAAGTCGGCGCTGCGGAGGTGGCCGTCACGCTTCTCGTCGGAGCTGTCCACGCTGGCGGTCTGGATGGTGACCTCCACCGAGGAGTCCTCGGGGGCCTGGCCGACGACCAGCTGGCCCTCGAACCCGGTGAAGCGCCCGCGCACCTTGGTGATCATCAGGTGGCGGCCGACGAACTCGATGGTGGTGTGGCCCTGGTCGATGGCGTAGGTGCCGGCTTCGGGGACCTGGGTGCCCTGGTACTCGCGGGTGAAGGTGGCGGCCATGGGGAGCTCCTTTCCGCCCGGAGGCGGGGTATCGATGAATGTTCAACGACTTACTTCACCATACAACAGTTGAAAGGCTTTCATATTCCGGCACGAGGCCCGGCGGCCGGCGCGTCGATCTGGGCGGCCGGCGTCATCGCTGTGGCCTGCTCGGTCAGCCGCTCGGCGGCGGCGGCCAACTCGCTGTAGAGACCGTCCAAGTCCCGCCGTAGCTCGGCCTCGCGGCCGGGCCAACCGTCATGGGCGGCCTGATCGGCCTGGCGGGCCAGTTCGACGATCTCCTGCTCGAGCCCGACGGCATGGTCCTGCAGCTGAGGTGCGACTTCGCTCATGGCGCTCTCCTCTCTCTCCGGTCGCTGCTCGGCTCGGTGAGCCCGCAGACGTCCCCAGGTCGTCCTTACCCACAACGTCCGCCGTTCAATGCCACCGACCCGGTAGGGTGTCGAACTGATGTTCGAGCTGAACGACCGACAGCATCTGGCCGTCGACCACGCCGGGGGGCCGCTGCTGGTCCTCGCCGGCGCCGGCAGCGGGAAGACCGGCACGTTGGCCCACCGGGTGGCCCGGCTCCTCCGGGACGGCGCCGACCCAGACCGGGTGTGCCTGGTCACCTTCAGCCGGCGGGCGGCCCAGGAGCTGCTGGCCCGGGCCGGCCGACTTTCCGACCCCACCGCCGCCGGCCGGGTATGGGGCGGCACCTTCCATTCGGTGGCCAACCGGGTACTGCGCCTCCACGGCCGGCGCCTCGGCCTCGACCCGGGGTTCAGCATCCTCGACGCCGGCGACGTCACCGAGCTGTTCGGGCTGATCCGCTCCGACCTTGGGCTCCACCACGATGCCGGCGGGAGCGGCGCCGCCTCGCCCCATCGGCGCTCGCCCCGGGCGTCCACACTGGCATCCATCTACGACCGGGTGGTCAACACCGGCGACCGGTTGCAGGTGGTCCTCGACCGCAGCTTTCCCTGGTGTGCGCGGGAGGCCGACGGCATCCGGGCGTCGTTCGAGGCCTATACGGCCCGCAAGCGCGAGCGCCAGCTCCTCGATTACGACGACCTGCTCCTGTGCTGGCGGGCCCTCGGCGCCGTCCCTGGGCTGCTCCCGGGCCTGTTCGACCACGTCCTGGTCGACGAGTACCAGGACACCAACGCCCTGCAGGCCGACATCCTGTCGTTGCTGTGCCCCGCCGGCGCCGGGCTCACGGTGGTGGGCGACGACGCCCAGGCCATCTACGGGTTCCGGGCCGCCAGCAGCGGCAACCTCCTGGAGTTCCCCGAGCGGTTCCCGGGCACCACCATCGTGCGGCTCGAGCAGAACTACCGCTCCACGCCGCCCATCGTGGCGGTGGCCAACGCGGTGATGGCCGAGGCGGCCGCGGGCGCGGCCATGACCAAGGTGCTCTGGTCCGAGCGCACCGGCTCCCGCCGGCCCCTCTTGCGCAGCTGCGGCGACGAGGACGCGGAGGCGGCGGCGGTCTGCGACTCGGTGCTGGCCCACCGGGACGACGGCGTGGCCCTGCACGACCAGGCTGTCCTCTTCCGGGCTGCCTCCCACTCGGACCTGCTCGAGCTCCACCTGACCCGTCGCAACGTGCCGTATGTGAAGTACGGGGGCTTGAAGTTCCTCGAGGCGGCCCACGTCAAGGACCTGGTGTCGCTCCTGCGGGTGCTCGACAACCCGGCCGACGAGCTGGCGTGGTTCAGGGTGCTCCAGCTCCTCGAAGGCGTCGGCGCGGCCACGGCCCGCCGGGTCATGGGAGAGCTGGGCCTCGGTGCCGCCGGCGCCGGCTCGCCGGCGCCCGGTGAGCCCAACGTGACCCCGCTCGCCCGTCTCCTGGCCGCCCCGCCCAAGGTGCCGGCCGCGGCCCGGCCCGAGCTGGCCGGCCTGCGGGAGGCCCTGGCCGAGTGCGCCGACGGGTGCCTGCCGGGCGGGGCCACGCCGCCGGCCGCGGTGCAGGTCGAGCGCCTCGGGCGGTGGCTGGGCCCGGTGATGGCCCGCACCTACGACCACGCCGTGGCCCGCCAGGCCGACATCCGCCAGCTCGAGGGCGTGGCCGCCGCCGCCCCCTCGCGCAGCCGGTTCGTGAGCGACCTCACCCTCGACCCCCCGTCGTCCACCGCCGAGCTGGCCGGCCCGCCCCTGGTCGACGAGGACTGGCTGGTCCTGTCCACGGTGCACTCGGCCAAGGGGGGCGAGTGGGAGGTTGTCCACGTCCTGCACGCCAGCGACGGCATGTTCCCGTCGGACATGGCCACCGGGGACCCGGAGGGCATCGAGGAGGAGCGCCGGCTCCTCTATGTAGCGGTGACCCGGGCCAAGTCGGTGCTCGAGGTCAACGTCCCCCTGCGCTACCACCACCGCCGGCGGCCGCTGGCCGATGCCCACAGCTATGCCCAGGTCAGCCGGTTCCTCACCCCGGCCGTCCGTTGCCTCATGGACGAGGCCCATGTGGAGGGCCGGCCACAGTTCGACGACCGTCTCGGGCCGGACGGCGGTCAGCAGGTGGTCGCCGGCGGCCTGGCCGGCGTCGACCGAATGCTGGCCGACCTCTGGGGGTAGCCTCCCGCGGTGCCTGCCACCACCACCGTCGACTGGGCCGCGGCCCGGAGCGCCGTGGCCCAGGCCGGGCCCCGCCTGACGGCGATGCTGCGGTCGGTGACCAAGCCCGATGCGCCGGCGCTGGGGGAGTGGGACATCACCCAGGTCGCCGTCCACATCTCCCACGGGATGGACACCATCTCGGCCATGAGCCGGGGCGGCGGGAACGTCATCGAGGACATCGCCGGCCTGGCAACCTTGACCAAGGTCATGGTTGCCGGCGAGGGCCGGCGGGCCCTCGGTGAGATCGCCGACCGGATCGACGTCAGCGTGGCCGGGTTCCTTGCCGCCATGGACGCGGCTGTCGCCACGGGCGACAGCTCGCACCCCTGGCTGATCATCGGCACCGAGATGCCCCTCAGCGTCCTCACCTGCCACATGCTGAACGAGCTCACGGTGCACGGCCGCGACATCGCCCGGGCCGAGGGGGTGCCGTGGCCCATCGACCGGGCCCACGCGTCGCTCATCATGCTGGGCTTCGTCCTGCCGTCCCTGCACACCGTGGGCCGGGCCATGGTCGTCCAGGAGAAGGCCGGCAACGGTCGCTTCGAGATCCACCTCCGGGGAGGGGGGCGGGCGTGGATGGTGTTCTCTGACGGCAACTTCTCGGTGGAGGGGTCACCCCAGGGCCCGGTCGACTGCCATCTGTCGGTGGACCCGGAGGCCTTCCTGCTGGTGGCATGGGGCCGCATCAGCCAGTGGTCGGCCATGCCCAAGGGCCAGCTCCTGGCCTGGGGCCGCAAGCCATGGCTGGGCCTCCAGCTCCGCTCCTGGCTGCGCAATCCATAGCGTCGACTACACTCTCCGCCCGGTGCGTACCTTTTCTCCAAAGCCATCCGACGTTCAGCGCGTCTGGCACCTCGTCGACGCCGAGGGCCTCGTCCTCGGCCGCATGTCGTCCGAGGTTGCCCGCCTACTGCGCGGCAAGCACAAGCCCATCTTCGCCCCCCACCTGGACACCGGTGACTTCGTCATCGTCGTCAACGCGTCGAAGGTCGTGCTGACCTCTGGCAAGGAAGGCAAGAAGATCGCCTACCGCCACACCGGGTACCCCGGTGGCCTGCGCCAGCGGTCCTACACCGAGGTCATGGCCAACAACCCCGAGGAAGCCGTCCGCAAGGCGGTCCGGGGCATGCTGCCCAAGGGCCCGCTCGGCCGCTCGATGCTGAAGAAGCTGAAGGTGTACGCCGGCCCTACGCACCCCCACTCCGCCCAGATGCCCGAGCCGCTGGAGCTCGCCATGGCCGTCGCCCGCCAGCGCGGCCTGTAACCGCATCCCGCCAAAGTCAGCAAAAGGATCCCCGTGCCCAAGCCCCTCATGCAAGCGACCGGACGCCGCAAGGAAGCCGTCGCCCGCGTCCGCATCCGGCCCGGTACCGGCGTCATCACGGTCAACAAGCGGCCCATCGAGAACTACTTCCCCTCGGAGACCCACCGGATGATCGTCACCGAGCCGCTGCGGCTCACGACGCTCTCCGAGGCCTACGACGTCGATGCCACCATGGATGGCGGGGGTATCTCCGGGCAGGCCGGCGCGCTGCGCCTGGGCATCGCCCGGGGCCTGGTCAACCTCGACGAGGAGCTGCGCAGCACGCTCAAGAAGGCCGGCTTCCTCACCCGTGACGCTCGGGAGAAGGAAAGCAAGAAGTACGGGCTGAAGAAGGCCCGGAAGGCGCCCCAGTACTCCAAGCGCTAAGCCCCGGAGGTCGTCGGTGACCCTCCGGTTCGGCACCGACGGCGTCCGTGGGGTCGCCAACGCCGAGCTCACACCCGAGCTGGTCCTGGCCCTCGGGCGGGCCGCGGCCCGGGTGCTGGGCGACGGGCCGTTCCTGGTCGGCCGCGACACCCGCATCTCCGGCCCGCTGCTGCAGGCCGCCCTCTCTGCCGGCCTGGCCGCCGAGGGCGCCGATGTGATCGACCTCGGCGTCCTGCCCACGCCCGGCGTGGCCTGGCTCTCCGCGGCCGACGCCCGGCCCGCGGCCATGATCTCGGCCTCCCACAACCCGTTCCCCGACAACGGGGTCAAGTTCTTCATGGCCGGCGGCCGCAAGCTGTCCGACGCCACCGAGGCCGCGCTGGAGACCGAGCTCGACCGGATGATCGCCGAGCCGGGTGCCCACCCCCGCCGCACCGGGCCGGCCCTGGGCCGCCTGGTGGCCGGCGGCGGGCATGACCGCTACGAGGCCGCGCTGGCGGCGTCGATCGGGGGCCGGCGCCTGGACGGGCTGGCGGTGGTGCTCGACTGCGCCAACGGGGCGGCGAGCCGGGTGGCGCCCGCCGTGCTGCGGGCCCTCGGCGCCGACGTCACCGTGCTCCACGACACGCCCGACGGGGTCAACATCAACGACGGCTGCGGGTCGACCCACCCCCAGAGCCTCCAGCGCGAGGTCGTGGCCCGCGGGGCAGCCGTCGGGCTGGCTTTCGACGGCGACGCCGATCGGGTCCTGGCCGTCGACCACAACGGCGCCCTGGTCGATGGCGACCAGCTCATCGCCATCTGCGCCCTTGACCGCCGGGCCGGCGGCGGCCTCCCCGGTGACACGGTGGTCGTCACGGTGATGGCCAACCTCGGGTTCCGCAAGGCCATGGCCGAGCACGGCATCGCCCTCATCGAGACCGACGTGGGTGACCGCTACGTGCTCGAGGAGATGGAAAAGGGCGGCTGGTCGCTCGGTGGCGAGCAGTCGGGCCACATCATCTTCGGCGACCTGGCCACCACGGGCGACGGCGTTCTCACCGGTTTGCAGGTCCTCGACGTAATGGCCCGCACCGGCCGGTCGCTCGCTGAGCTGGCCGGGGTGATGGTCCGGCTGCCCCAGATCCTGCGCAATGTGCCCGTGGCCACCCGGGGCCCGAGCCTGCACGCCGCCGAGCACCTCACCCGGGCCGTCGATGCCGTGGCCACCGACCTGGGCGAGCGTGGACGGGTACTGGTTCGGGCCAGCGGGACCGAGGCCGTCGTACGGGTCATGGTCGAGGCCGTCACGGCCGAGGAGGCGGAAGCGGCGTGCGAGTCGCTCTGCCAGGCCGTCCAGCATGCGCTCGGGGGCGAGCCGGCGGGCGCGCAGGCGGCAGCCGGGGCCTAACCTGGGCCCATGTGCGGCATCGTCGGCGTGACCGGGAGTGATCCCGCCCTCCCGTTCCTGCTCGATGGTCTGAGCCGGCTGGAGTACCGGGGGTACGACTCCTCGGGCGTCGCCCTGATCGCCGGCGACCAGGTCTGGGTGCGCCGGCGGGCCGGGAAGCTGGCCGAGCTCACCGGGGCGGTGGGCGACGCGCCGGCGGCGTCGGTGGGTATCGGCCACACCCGCTGGGCCACCCACGGCGGCCCGACCGAGCACAACGCCCACCCCCATGCCGACTGCACCGGCGCCCTGGCCCTCGTGCACAACGGGATCATCGAGAACCACCTCGAGCTGGGCGACGAACTGGTGTCGGCCGGCCACGAGCTGCGGTCGGAGACCGACAGTGAGGTGCTGGCCCACCTGATCGAGGCGGCCATGGCCGGCGGCCTGGCCCTGGCCGATGCCGTGCGGGCCGCGCTGGGGCGGGTGGAGGGGTCGTTCGCCATCGCCGTGGTCCACGCCGGCGACCCGGACCTGATCGTGGCTGGCCGGCGCTCCTCGCCGCTCGTGGCCGGGCTCACCGAGGGGTCGGGCCTGGTGGCGTCGGACATCCCCGCCCTGCTGGCGGCCACCCGCGAGGTCTACGTCCTCGACGACGACAGGGTGGTCGAGGTCCGGCCCGGGTCGCTGCGGGTCACCACCCTGGCCGGCGTCGAGGTCGTCCCGGTCCGCCGGCGGGTGGAGGGCGACGTGGAGGCGGCCGAGAAGGGCGGCTATCCCGACTTCATGCTCAAGGAGATCCACGAGCAACCCCGCGCCGTCCGGGAGACGCTCCGGGAGCGGGCCCGGGGCGACCGGCTCCTGCTGGGTGAGGTCGAGCTGTCCGACGAGGAGCTGCGGGCCGTCGACAAGGTCTTTATCGTCGGCTGCGGGACGAGCTACCACGCCGGCATGGTGGGCCGTCACGCCATCGAGCACTGGGCCCGGCTGCCGACGGAAATCGAGGTGGCCAGCGAGTTCCGCTACCGCGATCCCGTGCTCGACGCCCAGAGCCTGGTCGTCGGCGTCAGCCAGTCCGGCGAGAGCCTCGACACCATGGAGGCCTGCCGCTTCGCCCGGTCGGCCACCAACAAGGCCAAGGTCCTCGTGGTCTGCAACGTGGTCGACTCCTCGATGGCGCGGGAGGCCGACGCCGTCCTGTACACCAGGGCCGGTCCCGAGCGAGGCGTGGCCGCCACCAAGACCCACGTGGCCCAGGTCGTGGCCATGGAGCTGCTGGCCCTGCGGCTGGCCCAGGTGCGCGGCCTGCTGTACCCCCAAGAGGTCTCCCGGCAGATCGAGGCGCTCCACGCCCTGCCCGAGCTGATCGACGGCGTGCTGGCCCGGTCCGAGGAGATCTGCGAAATTGCGGTCCGCTACGTGGGGACCCGCGACTTCTTCTTCCTCGGGCGGGGCGTCGGCTACCCCGTCGCCCTCGAGGGCGCGCTCAAGCTCAAGGAGATCTCCTACGCCCGGGCCGAGGCCTACGCCGCCGGCGAGATGAAGCACGGCCCCATCGCCCTTATCGAGCCGGGCACGGTGGTGGTGGCCGTGGCCACCCGGGGCCGGCTCCACGCCAAGATCATGAACAACGTCGACGAGGTGCGGGCCCGGGGCGCCACCGTGGTGGTGGTGGCCAACGAGGGCGACGATGCCGCCGCCGCCCACGCCGACAGCGTGCTGTGGGTGCCGGCGGTGCCCAAGGGCGCCGAGCTGTTCTCCCCGGTGGTCGACGTGGTCGCCCTCCAGCTCTTCGCCTACGCCATCGCCAAGGCCCGGGGTTGCGACGTCGACCAGCCCCGCAACCTGGCCAAGACCGTCACCGTCGAGTGAGCCCGGGTACCCCGCGGTGATCGGGATCGGGATCGACACGGTGGAGGTCGAGCGGTTCCGGCGGGCGCTGCTGACCCGGCCGGGCATCGCTGACCGCCTGTTCACGCCGGCGGAGCAGGCCTATGGTCGGCGCCAGCGCGACCCGGCCGAGCGGCTGGCGGCCCGGTTCGCGGCCAAAGAGGCGGTCATGAAGGCGCTCGGGGTCGGGCTGGGGGCGTTCGCCTTCCACGACGTCGAGGTGGTGAAGGCCCCTTCGGGGGCACCGTCGCTGTCGCTCACCGGGCGGGCGGCCGAGCTGGCGGCCCGGCGGGGCGTCACGTCGTGGCATGTGTCGCTCACCCACACCGGCCTCGTCGCCGAAGCCGTCGCTGTCGCCCTGTAGAGGCTGACCGGTGATCCCCGTCCTCACCCCCGAGGAGATGAGGGCCGTCGACCGGTCGGCTCCCGAGCCGGTCGAGGTGCTCGTCGACCGGGCCGGTGCCGCCGTGGCCCGGGCCGCCCTGGCCATGATGGGCGGCGCCTACGGCCGGCGGGTCGTGGTCGTGGCCGGCAAGGGCAACAACGGGGCCGACGGCCGGGTGGCGGCGGAACGGCTTCGGCGCCGGGGTGCCCAGGTGGTGGTGATCGAGGCCGCCGACCAGCCCGACCGGCTGCCGGCGTCCGACCTGGTCGTCGACGCGGCCTACGGCACCGGGTCCCGCCGCGGGTACGACGCACCCGACCCGGCCGGCGCGCCGGTCCTGTCGGTCGACATCCCCTCCGGCGTCGACGGGCTCACCGGCGAGGCCGGGCCGGGGGCGGTCCGGGCCACGGCCACCCTGACGTTCGCCGCGCTCAAACCCGGCCTGCTCCTGGCCGCCGGCGCGTCCCTTGCCGGCCGGGTCACCGTGGCCGACATCGGCCTCGACGTCTCGCGGTCGACCATCGGTCTGGTCGAGGCGTCCGACGCCGGCGCCTGGCTGCCGGCCCGGGCCCGGGAGTCCCACAAGTGGACGACGGCGGTCTGGATGGTCGGTGGGTCCCTGGGGATGACCGGCGCCGCCGACCTGTCGGCTCGGGCGGCCATGCGGTCGGGCGCGGGCACGGTCCGCCTGGGCGTCCCCGGCCAGGTCCCCAGCCCGCGGTGGGCCGAAGTGGTCGGTCGCCCGCTCCCCGCCGAGGGGTGGGACGCTGACGTCCTCGCCGATCTGGGGCGCGGCAAAGCGGTGGTGATCGGGCCGGGCCTGGGCCGGTCGGCCGCCACGGCCGCCGCCGTCCGCCGGCTGCTGGCCGTGACCGACCTGCCGGTCGTGGTCGACGCCGATGCGCTCTTCGCCCTCGGCGCCCTCGACGACCCGGTCCGCATCCTGCGGGCCCGTCCGGGCCCGACGGTCCTGACACCCCACGACGGGGAGTTCGCCCGGCTCGCCGGCTGCGCGCCCGGCCCCCGTCGCATCTCCGCCGTCCGCCACCTGGCCTTCACCACGGGCGCGACGGTCCTGCTCAAGGGCCCGACGACCATCGTGGCCGACCCGGCCGGCGAGGTGCTGCTGGCCACGGCGGGCGACGCCCGCCTGGCAAGCGCCGGCACCGGCGACGTCCTGGCCGGCGTGATCGGTGCCCTCCTGGCCCAAGGGCTGGCGCCCACGCCGGCGGCGGCCCTGGGCGCCTTCGTGCACGGGACGGCGGCGGGCCTAGGCTGGCGGCGCGGCCTGGTAGCCGGAGACCTGCTCGATCTGCTGCCCGCCGCGTTCGACTCGCTCGCTCGCTGAGCCTCTAGAGAAAGCGGCCCATGCCCCGCAACACGCTCGTGCGCCAGATGATGACGACCGACGTGGTCAGCCTGAGGCCCACCGACACGGTCGAAGCCGCGGCCGAGGCGTTGTCGGGCCGGGGGTTGGGCGGCGCACCGGTCGTCGACGACGACGGGGTGGTCATCGGGCTCCTGGAAGACGACGACCTGATCGTCCAGGACACGCGGCTGCATTTCCCGACGGTGATCTCGGTGTTCGGGGCCTACCTCGAGCTCCCGTCGTCGCTACGGCATTTCGAGTCGGATCTCCGCAAGGCGGTGGGAGCCACCGTCGCCGATGTCATGGACGCCGACGCCCCGACCTGCCGGGAGGACGACACCCTGGAGACCGTCGCCACCAGCCTGCACGAGCGCAACGGCTCCCGGATGGCCGTGGTCGACGACGCCGGCCGGTTGGTCGGCATCGTCTCGCGAGGTGACCTGGTGCGGGCCATCGTGGGCGACCGGGAGGAGTAGTGCTGGCCGGTCGCCGGGCGTGGGCCGAGGTCGACCTCGGCGCCATCCGGCACAACGCAGCAACGCTGGCGGCGCTGGTCGGGCCGGCCGGCCTGTGCGCCGTCGTCAAAGCCGGCGGGTACGGCCACGGGTCGGTGGCCGTGGCCCGGGCCGCCATCGAGGGCGGGGCGTCGTGGCTGGCCGTCGCCCTGGTGGAAGAGGGCGAGGTCCTCCGCCGGCACGGGATCGACGCGCCGGTCCTGCTGCTGTCCGAGCCGCCGGTCGACGCCATGGGCGACGTGGTGGCGCTCACCCTGACACCGACGCTCTACACCGAGGAGGGTGTCGAGGCCGCGGCCAAGGCGGTCGTCGCCGCGGGCGCGGCACCGCTCAGCGTCCACGTCAAGGTCGACACCGGGATGCACCGCGTCGGCGCCAGCGCCGAGGGCGCGCTGGTCGTGGCCCGGTCCGTTGCCGATCGGCCCGAGCTGGTCTTCGGTGGTCTCTGGACCCATTTCGCGGTCGCCGACGACCCGAGCCTTCCCTTCACCGGCGAACAGTGCGCCCGCTTCGATGCCGTCGTCGCCCACCTGGGCGCGGCCGGGCTGCGGCCCTCACTGCTGCATGCGTGCAACTCCGCAGGCGCGCTGGCCTTTCCTGCCGCCCGCCACGATCTGGTCCGCTGCGGCATCGCCCTCTACGGCGTCGCCCCCAGCCCGGCGATGGCGGCCACCGACCTCGGGGCCCGCCTCCGGCCGGCGCTGTCCTTGCGGGCACGGGTGTCCTACGTCAAGCAGGTGGCCGCCGGCGAGGCCGTCTCCTACGGGTTGCGCCGACCGCTGGAGCGGGCCGCCACCGTCGCCACCGTTCCCGTGGGCTACGCCGACGGGGTGCCGTGGCGCCTGGGCGTGACCGGCGGTGAGGTCCTGATCGGCGGCCGCCGGCGGCCGCTGGCCGGCAGCGTGACCATGGACCAGATCCTCGTGGACTGCGGCGACGATACCGGGGTGCTCGCCGGCGACGAGGTGGTGCTCATCGGCCGCCAGGGCACCGAGCAGATCACCGCCTGGGACTGGGCCACCAAGGTCGGCACCATCGCCTATGAGATCCTGTGCGGCATCGGGCCCCGCGTCCCGAAGCTCTACGCGTGACCGGAGGTACCGGTACCATCGTCGCCGTGCCGGCCCTGGCCGAAGTCGAGCGGGAGGCGAAGGCCTGCACCCGTTGCCCGCTGGCGGGCGGGCGGACGCAGGTGGTCTTCGGCGTCGGCGACGCCACCGCCGACCTGATGTTCGTCGGCGAGGCCCCGGGCCAGCAGGAGGACCTCAAGGGGGAGCCGTTCGTCGGCCGTTCCGGCCAGTTGCTCGACAAGCTGGTGTTCGAGGAGATGGGCCTGACGCGGGACCGCTTCTACATCGCCAACACGGTGAAGTGCCGGCCCCCCGGCAACCGTGACCCCCAGCCGGCGGAGATCGCGGCTTGCGGGCCATGGTTGGAGGCCCAGGTCGACCTGATCGACCCGAAGGTGGTTGTCACCCTCGGGAACTTCGCGGCCAAGCTGCTGCTCAACACCACCGAGGGCATCACCCGGTTGCGGGGCCGGGCCTACCCCTACCGCCGGGGTGTCCTGGTCCCCACTTTCCACCCGGCCGCGGTGCTCCGCGGCGCCGGCGACCTGGCCGCCCAGATGCGCGCCGACCTGGTGCGGGCCAAGGCCTTCCTGTGACCGGCCCGGGAGGCCGGTCCCGAGGGCGCTCACTGGTCCACACTCGTCGTGGGAGTGTGGACCAGTGACCGGCCCGGGAGGCCGGTCCCGAGGGCGCTCACTGGTCCACACTCGTCGTGGGAGTGTGGACCAGTGATCACTGCGGCCACCACATCGGTCGACGCCACCCGCGCCCTGGCCGCCGAGATCGCGGCGTTGGCCCGTCCGGGCGACCTGGTGGTCCTGGCCGGCGACCTGGGCACGGGGAAGACGGCCTTCGCCCAGGGCTTCGCCCACGGCCTGGGGGTCGACGAGCAGGTCACCAGCCCGGCGTTCATCCTCGTGCGCACCTACGAGGGCCGTATCCCGCTTGTCCACCTCGACGTCTACCGTCTTGACACCATGCAGGAACTGGTCGACCTGGGCATCGCCGAACTGCTCGACGAGGGGGCGGTGACCCTGATCGAGTGGGGCGACGCCGTCGCTCCCGGCCTCCCGGCCGACTTCCTTGAAGTCCGGCTCGAAGCGGGCGCCGGTGCCGACGAGCGTGTCCTTACCATCAGGTCCGTCGGGCCCGGCTGGCCGCCGCGGGCCGACGCCCTTCGCGTCGCCGTCGCGCCGTGGGTGGTCTGACACCGTGCTGATCCTGGGCATCGAGACGGCCACCATCCAGGTGGGATGTGCCATCGGAGGCCACGAGGGCGTCCTGGCCTCGTTCCATGCGGCCAAGGGCCGGCGCCATGTGGAGACGCTGGTCCCGGCCATCGAGTTCATGTGCAAGCAGGCCCAGATCGACCTGAGCGAGATCAGCGTTGTGGCCGTCGATGTCGGCCCCGGCCTGTTCAGCGGCCTGCGGGTCGGCGTCTCGGCGGCGAAGGCGCTGGCCCAGGCGCTCCGCGTGCCCACCATCGGGATCTCCAGCCTCGACCTGCTGGCCTTCCCGGTCCGCTACACCAACCGCCTGATCGTCCCGGCCATCGACGCTCGACGGGGCGAGCTGTTCTACGCCTTCTACCGACAGGTGCCCGGGGGCGCCCAGCGCCTCTCGCCCTACCAGGTGGGGTCGCCCGACGACCTGGCGTCGGAGCTGCTGGCCCGGGGCGAGGACTGCTTGGTCGTGGGCGACGGCGCCCTGCGCTACCCGCACATCCTCACCGAGGTGTCCGGCGCCGAGGCCGGTGACGGGACGTCGGCGTTCCCGTCGGCGGCGTCCCTCGTCGAGCTGGCCCATGCGCAGGCCCTACGTGAGCAGTTCTGCCAGCCCTGGGAGCTGCAGCCGCTCTACCTGCGCAAGAGCGACGCCGAGATCAACTGGACCGCGGCCGTCGACCGGGCGAGGTAATGGCGCAGGTCCGGCGGGACGACGTTCCCGAGCCGCTGGTGGTGCACATCGTCCCCATGCGCCGGCGCCACCTCCGCTCGGTCCTGAAGATCGAGGCCCAGGTTTACGCCCGGCCATGGTCCCTGAGCCTCTTCGTGAGCGAGATGGCCATGCGCACGAGCCGGGCGTACTACGTGGCCCGGGTCAACGGGGTGCTCTGCGGCTATGGGGGCCTGATGGTGAGCGAGGAGGACGGCCACGTGACCACCCTGGCCGTCGACCCCGCGTGGCACCGCAACAAGATCGCCACCCGGCTGCTGCTCACGCTGGCCCGCACGGCAGTTCGCCGTGGAGCGGTGAACCTCACCCTGGAGGTCCGGGTCGGCAATGTCGCGGCCCAGGAGATGTACCGCCGGTTCGGGTTCCGGCCCGCCGGTATCCGCAAGAACTACTACGTGGAGACGAACGAGGACGCGCTGGTCATGTGGGCCCACGACGTGAACACGCCGGAGTACGCCCGGCGCCTGGCCGAGATCGAGGCCGGCGTCCCCGGCGTGACCCTGATCAGCGAGGGCCTACGGTGACAGGCATGGCCGACCAGTTCCTCGTGCTCGGGATCGAGACGTCGTGCGACGAGACGGCGGCGGCCATCGTCGCCAACGGCGACACGGTGATCTCCTCGGTGGTGTCCAGCCAGGTCGACCTCCACGCCCGCTACGGCGGGGTCGTCCCCGAGATCGCCAGCCGGGCCCACGTCGAGATGCTGACGCCGGCCGTCGCCCAGGCTCTCGTCGAGGCCGGGCTCGAGGGCTCCCAGCTCCACGCCGTCGCCGCCACGGTGGGCCCGGGCCTGGCCGGCGCCCTGCTGGTGGGGATCAGCGCGGCCAAGGCCTACGCGCTGGCGTGGGACCTGCCGTTCGTCGGCGTGAACCACATGGAGGCCCACCTCTACGCCTCGTTCCTGGAGGAGCCCGACCTCGAGCCCCCGCTGGTCGTGCTCCTCGTCTCGGGGGGCCACACCCTCCTGGTGGCCATGGACGACCACGGGCGGTACCGGCTCCTGGGCACCACGGTCGACGACGCGGTGGGGGAAGCGTTCGACAAGGTGGCCCGCGTCATGGGCCTCGGGTACCCGGGCGGCCCGGTCATCGACCGTGTCGCCCTCACCGGCGACCCCACGGCGGTGAAGTTCCCCCGGGCCATGCCCGAGGGCCTGGACTTCTCCCTGAGCGGGCTGAAGACAGCGGTGATCCGCTACGTCCGCGACAACCCCGACGCCCCTGTGGCCGATGTGGCCGCGTCGTTCCAGGCCGCGGTGGTCGACGTGCTCATCGACAAGACCCGGCGGGCGGTGGCCGAGGTGGGGGCCAACACGGTATGCATCGGTGGCGGCGTGGCCGCCAACTCGCTGCTCCGGGAGCGCATGCTCGACCTGGCCACCGAGGATGGCCTGCGCTGCTTCCTCCCCAGCCGGTCGATGTGCACCGACAACGCGGCCATGGTGGCCGCCGCCGCGTGGTGGCGCTACAAGGCCGACGGCCCCACCCCCCTCGACATCGGCGCGCAGCCCAACCTGCGGCTGGCGTAGATCCCGCGGGGCGGTACCCGTTCCGGTGCGCCGACGCGGGCAGGGGGCCCCGCCCCAGGGACATCCCGGCCCGGTTGCCGAGGGACGGGACCCCGGCTATCGTTAGCACTCGACACACGAGAGTGCTAAGTACTCCCTTTCGTCCTATGGAGGTCGAACCGACATGAACCTCAAGCCCCTCGACGACCGCATTGTCGTCCGCCCCAACGAGGCTGAGCAGACCACCGTCAGCGGCCTGGTCATTCCCGACACCGCCAAGGAGAAGCCCCAGAAGGGTGCCGTCCTCGCCGTCGGCCCCGGCCGGCGCTCCGAGCAGACCGGCGAGATCATCCCGCTCGACGTCAAGGCTGGCGACACCGTCGTCTACAGCAAGTACGGCGGCACCGAGATCACCGTCGATGGCGAGGACCTGCTGATCCTGTCCAGCCGCGACGTCCTCGCTGTTGTCGACGGCAAGTAGGTAGCTCATGCCCAAAATGCTGAAGTTCGGCGACAGCGCTCGCCGGTCGATCGAGGCAGGCGTCGACAAGCTCGCCAACTCGGTCAAGGTCACCCTCGGCCCCCGCGGCCGCAACGTGGTGCTCGAGAAGAAGCTCGGTGTCCCGACGATCACCAACGACGGTGTCACCATCGCCCGCGAGATCCAGCTCGAGGACCCCTACGAGAACATGGGCGCCCAGCTGGTCCGTGAAGTCGCCATCAAGACCAACGACATCGCCGGCGACGGCACCACCACGGCCACCGTCCTGGCCCAGGCCATGGTCCACGAGGGCCTGCGCAACGTCACCGCCGGCGCCTCGCCCCTGGCCCTCAAGCGGGGCATCGAGGCCGCCGTGGCCGCCGCCGTCGAGCACATCGCCGGCCAGGCCAAAGAGGTCGACGACCGTTCCGAGATCGCCCAGGTGGCGTCCATCTCGGCCGCGGACACGGTGATCGGCGAGCTGATCGCCGACGCCATCGACAAGGTCGGCAAGGACGGCGTGGTCACCGTCGAGGAGTCCAACACCTTCGGCATGGAGCTCGAGTTCGTCGAGGGCATGCAGTTCGACAAGGGCTTCCTCTCGCCCCATTTCGTCACCGACCCCGAGCGTCAGGAGGTCGTCCTCGACGACCCCTACATCCTGCTGATCAACCAGAAGATCAGCGCCGTGGCCGACATCGTGCCCGTGCTCGAAAAGGTCATGCAGGCCAACAAGTCGCTGCTGATCGTGGCCGAGGATGTCGACGGCGAGGCCCTGGCCACGCTGGTCGTCAACAAGCTGCGGGGCACGTTCACGTCCGCGGCGGTGAAGGCCCCCGGCTTCGGTGAGCGCCGACGGAGCACGATGCAGGACCTGGCCATCCTCACCGGCGGGAGCCTGCTGTCCACCGAGGTCGGTTCCAAGCTGGAGACGGTCACGCTCGACCAGCTCGGCCGGGCCCGCCGCGTCACCATCACCAAGGACGACACCACCATCGTCGACGGCGGCGGCGACCAGACCGCGGTCGACAACCGCGTCTCCCAGCTCAAGCGGGAGATCGAGGACGCCACCTCGGACTGGGACCGCGAGAAGCTCCAGGAGCGCCTGGCCAAGCTGGCCGGCGGCGTTGCTGTCATCAAGGTCGGCGCCGCCACCGAGGTGGAGCTGAAGGAGAAGAAGCACCGCATCGAGGACGCGCTCTCCGCCACCCGTGCCGCCATCGAGGAGGGCATCGTCCCCGGGGGCGGTACCGCCCTCGTCCGGGCCCGCGAAGCGGTCGACGCACTGACGCTGACTGGCGACGAGGACACCGGGGCCAAGATCGTCTCCCTGGCCCTGCAGGAGCCTCTGCGGTGGATCGCGCTGAACGCCGGCCTGGAGGGCATGATCACCGTCCGCCAGGTCGAGCGGGAGACAGGGCCGGTCGGCCTCAACGCCGTCACCGGCGAGTTCGAGGACCTGTTGAAGGCCGGCGTCATCGACCCGGCCAAGGTCACCCGTTCCGCCCTGCAGAACGCGGCGTCGGTCGCCGCCATGGCCCTCACCACCGAGTGCCTGATCACCGACGTGCCCGAGGGCGAGCCGCCGATCCCGGTGCCCAACCGGGCCGCGCAGGCCAGCTCGTTCGCCACGACGCGCCGCCGGTAGTCCCGCTCCGAGGAGGACGGCCAGCCCCTGCTACAGGGGCTGGCCGTCCTTTTTCACGTTGATGGCCCCGGTCGGGCACCCCTCGGCGGCGGCCAGGATGTCGTCGAGCGGGGCGGCGGAGGGGTTGGCCACGCGCGCCACGTCGCCGGCCATGACGAACACGCCCTCGGCGGCCCAGGTGCAGGTCTTCGAGCCCATGCAGCGGGCGGCATTGACCTCGATCTCGATACCCATGGGGGCGAGAGTAGTGTGGCCCTGTGGACGAACGACCCCCGCCCGACCCGACCAAGCTGCTCGTGGCCTGGATGGAGTGGGAGCGCGGTGACACACCGCCCGGCCGGGTCCTGAGCAACCTGAAGATCGCCGGCATGCGCGAGTTCCTCGAGGCCACGGCTGAGGCCCAGGCCGACCTGGCCGCGTCCGCCGAACTTCGCTAGCGCTCCCGTCGAGGGGCCGGGACCCCGGTAGTCTCGACGGATGGCAGAGATCGAGATCGGTATCGGGAAATCGGGTCGACGGGCGTACGGGTTCGATGACATCGCCATCGTCCCCAGCCGGCGGACGCGTGACCCCGAGGACGTCGACATCTCCTGGGAGATCGACGCCTTCCGCTTCGAGCTGCCCCTCATGGCCTCGGCGATGGACGGCGTGGTGAGCCCGGCCACGGCCATCGAGATCGGCCGGCTCGGTGGCGTCGGCGTGCTCAACCTGGAGGGCCTCTGGACCCGCTACGACGACCCTGAGCCCCTGCTCAGCGAGATCGCCACCCTGGACCGCGACAAGGCCACCCTGCGCATGCAGGAGATCTACGCCGAGCCGATCAAGGAGGAGCTGGTCGGGCGGCGCATCGCCGAGATCAAGGAGGCGGGGGTCACGTCGTGTGCGTCGGTGACGCCCCAGCGCACGCCGCAGCTCACCAAGGCCATCCTCGAGGCCGAGCTCGACCTGCTGGTCATCCAGGGCACCGTGGTCTCGGCCGACCACGTGTCGAAGACGGTCGAGCCGCTGAACCTCAAGCGGTTCGTTCGCGAGCTCGAAATCCCGGTCATCGTCGGCGGCTGTGCGTCGTACAAGGGCGCCCTGCAACTCATGCGCACCGGTGCGGTCGGCATCCTGGTCGGGGTCGGCCCCGGCCACGCCTGCACCACTCGCGCCGTCCTCGGCATCGGCGTCCCCCAGGCCACCGCCATCGCCGACGCCGCCGGCGCCCGCATGCGCCACCTCGACGAGACCGGCGTCTATGTCCATGTCATCGCCGACGGCGGGATGAGCACCGGCGGCGACATCGCCAAGGCCATCGCCTGCGGAGCGGACGCGGTCATGATCGCCTCCCCACTCGCGGCGGCCCACGAGGCGCCGGGCCGGGGCTACCACTGGGGCATGGCCACCTTCCACCCCACCCTGCCCCGTGGCGCCCGGGTGAAGACCACGCCCCGCGGCACGCTGAAGGAGATCCTCACCGGGCCGGCCCACGAGAACGACGGCCGCCTCAACCTGTTCGGCGCCCTCAAGACCTCCATGGCCACCTGCGGCTACGAGACGGTCAAGGAGTTCCAGAAGGCCGAGGTCATGGTGGCGCCGGCGCTGCAGACCGAGGGCAAGAGCCTCCAGCGGGCCCAGGCCGTCGGCATGGGCGCCTGAGGCCCCACTCGGCGATCATTGTGCGCTGAGCTACCGCGGCGGTCGCCCAGCTCACAATGAGCGGAGGGTCGGCCCCTGGTAGGCTGGGCGATGGCTTTCGACAACGTGCTGGTCGTCGACTTCGGCGCCCAATATGCGCAGCTCATCGCCCGGCGGGTGCGCGAGGCCCACGTCTACAGCGAGATCGTGCCCCGCACGATGCCCCTGGCCGAGATGTTGGCCCGGAAGCCGGCAGGCATCATCCTGAGCGGGGGGCCGGCGTCGGTGCACGTGCCCGGCGCCCCGTCGATCGACCCGGCCCTCTACGAGAGCGGCGTGCCCGTGCTGGGCATCTGTTACGGCGCCCAGCTCATCGCCCAACAGCTCGGCGGCGAAGTGGCCCGCACGGGCGTCGCCGAGTACGGCCGCACCGCCCTGGAGGTGACCGGCCCATCCGGGCTCTTCGCCGGCCTCCCCTCCGAGCAGGACGTGTGGATGAGCCACGGCGACTCCATCGTCCGGGCGCCCGAGGGGTTCAAGGTGACGGCCCAGACGGGTGCCGTGCCCATCGCGGCCATGGAGGACGTGGAGCGGGCGCTCTATGCCGTCCAGTTCCACCCTGAGGTGGCGCACACCGTCCGGGGCCAGGAGATGCTCAAGCACTTCCTCTACGACGTCTGCGGCTGCCTGCCCCGCTGGACGATGACGTCCATCGTCGAGCAGGCGGTGGAGAACATCCGGGCCCAGGTCGGCACCGAGAAGGTGATCTGCGGGCTTTCGGGTGGGGTCGACAGCGCGGTTGCCGCGGCCATCGTCCACAAGGCGGTGGGCGACCAGCTCACCTGCGTGTTCGTCGACACCGGGCTCATGCGGGCCGGCGAGGCCGACCAGGTCGAGGACACCTTCCGCCGGCAGTTCCAGGTCGACCTGGTCCACGTGAAGGCCGCCGACCGCTTCCTCGAGGCGCTCCGCGATGTCGACGACCCCGAGCAGAAGCGCAAGGCCATCGGCAGCACCTTCATCCGGGTGTTCGAGGAGGTGGCGGCCGACTTCGAGGACGCCCGGTTCCTCGTCCAGGGCACGCTGTACCCGGACATCATCGAGTCGGGCACCAAGGACGCGGCCCGCATCAAGTC
>JAHFUR010000004.1 GCA_023264995.1 Acidimicrobiia bacterium
CTCGTCCAGGTGCCCGGTCATGAACTCGAAGAACCGGCGCAGGCCCTCCTCGTTCAACTCCACGCCGTAACACTACCGGCGTGATCAGGCCGACGCGCGGATAGTTCCTACACGAGCCCTTAGTACAAGTCGGCCGAGAGGCTTCTCATGGCTGCTCCAGTCGACCACAAGGACCCCGAATGGCGTCACAGGGGTACGCGGGGCCAACTCAGCCGTCACCGTTCAGCCGATCCGATCGGTCTCGCTCGTCGGCGGTGAACTCATCGTGGATCGGTGTGGGGAGCGGGGCCGATCTCGCATCGAACCAGTAACGGTCAGGGTCACAGCATGAACGCTGAGCGTCACCCAGCTCGGGTGGGTCTCGGCACGTGGGCAGACGCGCCGAAGAGGAGAGCGGGCCTTGCGGACCGCTCTCCTCTCGTACTCGCTAGAGATGACCCGAACTTGCTAGCGGAAGACGCCCGAGAACACGTTGATGAGGCTCGTGACCAGCGCGATCGTGCTATCGAACAGACTTCCGAGGAAGGGAAACGCCCTTTTCAGGTTCATAAGAAGCGTCAGAAGGCCATCGAAAGGGCCAGCCGCCAGCGCTGGACGCTGGAAAAGAAACAACCAACCGGCCGTTATGACCACCGCGCTGACGAACACCGCGGCGCGAAAGTTAAGCCTCCACCCGGCGTTCCCATCCATTCTGAGCTGGTTTTCCATGTGTGTCGCATCTCCCGTTCCCGCGGGCCGAGCCGCCCGACAACGTGCATTCAAACCCTACCACCACACGAGGGTGCAGCGCCGTTCGCCTTCGGATGTACCGTAACAGACCATGACGGCCGGGAGCAATGATTGAGTACACACCTCAGCCCCCGCCGCCTCCTGGTCGGCGGGTTCGGATGTCTCCTGGTTGTGGCAGCCGGGTTCAGCCTGTTCCACTTGCGGCGGGCTGTCTCGGCCGGTACCCGGGGCCGATCGGCTCTGTCCCAGGCCGAGTCCAGCCTGTCAGCTCGGCACATACCCGAAAGCCGCCAGAAGCTGGTGGCCGCCAAACGGGAGTTCACACGGACATCGTCGGAGATCAACGCCCTCGGCCCCTTGGGTGCGGTGGCAAAGCGCACGCCGCTGTTGGGGAACCAGCTGCGAGCGGCCGAGGTGTTCGCCAGCTCCGGTCGGGCCTTGGCCGAGGCCGGCTTGCAGCTCGTCGGTTCGGCCGACACCATCCTCAACCCGGGAGAGCAGAGCGTGGCGGTCTCCGACGCCCTGGACGCCCTCCGCCGCACGGACGATTCGCTAACGCCGGCGGTGGCCGTCCTGCAGGCCACGTCGGCCAAGGTGGCGTCCCTCCGGGGAGCGGTCCTGGTCGGGCCCCTGGCCCGCGCCCGTGACGACCTTGCGGTCCGCCTCCCGAAGCTCGAGGTCCGAGCCGAGTCGGCGAAGGAGGGCCTGACCGCCCTGCTCGCCTTCGGCGGTGGGTCAGGGCCGAAGCGGTACCTCTTCCTGTCCCAGAACCCCGACGAATTGCGGCCCACAGGCGGGTTCATCGGCAGCTACGGCGTGCTCACCGCCGAAGCGGGCAAGATGGAGATGCAGCGCTACGACGGGATCGAAGGCTGGGCCTTGGACCACCCCGGGGCCGTTGTGCCGACGGACAAGATCGGGTCACCCCTCCGCCTCTTCAACCCGCCCCTACCCCAGTCGCTGGCCAACGTCAACAACCGGCCCGACTGGCCCGAGACGGCCCGGCTGGCCATCGACCTGTGGCGGGCCGGCGGCGAGGCACCGGTGGACGGCGTGATCTCGTTCATGCCCGGGTTCCTGAGCCGGATCCTCGCCGTCGTCGGGCCCGTCTCGGTCCCCTCTTACGGCGAGACTGTCACCGCGGCCAACGTAGTCGAGCGGCTCGATTTCCAGACCCACAAGCTGGCGCCGGTCGCGGGCACCGACCGCAAGGACTTCCTCGGCGTGCTGGCCGAGGCGGTCATGCGCCGCCTTTTCGACGCCCCCTCGTCGCAATGGGAGCCCCTGGGCAAGGCCATCGGCCAGGCCTTCGACGCCCACCAGATCCTGGTCTGGTCCACCGACCCCCAAGTGCAGTCGACCCTGAGCCGGCGGGCCTGGGACGGCGCCTTTCCCCAGGTCCAGGGCGACTTTTTCTACAACGCGGAGTTCGCCTACGCATCCAAGAGCGGGCGGGGCATCCGGCGCACCGTGGACCATCGCGTGCGGCTCCGGCCCGACGGTTCGGCCCGGATCACCAGCACCATCACAATCACCAACACCGATCCCCCGGACCCGGTCAACAACCCCGGCGGCCTGGGCTACATCACCCTCTACGGCCCCGCGGGCGCCGTTCTCGACCCCCTCGCGTCCGACCCGTTTAGCCGGACGGAGCCCGCGCTGGCCGGCCATCCCGCCGCTGGGTGGTTCCGCGACGCTGCGGCGTCCGGCGGGCAGACCACCCTCACCGTGGTGTGGGACGCCCCCGCCGTCGCCCGCCCGCTCAAGGACGGCTCGCGCATGTACGACCTGCGGTGGCTGCACCTGCCCGACCACATGGGGGACAAGGTCAACCTGAGCGTGGAGCTCCCACCGGGCTGGCGCTGGGAAGGCGCCGAGCCGCCGGCTCAGTTCAGCCTGGACCAGGACTTCACCGGTTCTTGGCACCTCACGGCCGGATAGGTAGCCCAGGCCCGGTTGGGGTTGGCGGGGAGCTCGCCGCGTCAGCCGGTGGCGCCGCAGACGGAGCGGAGGTAGGTATCGAGCCGAACAGCAGCGTCCTGCACCTCGCGCGTCTGGAGGGGAGCGAAGGCGGCGGGGGACACCTTGGCGGCCTCGAAGTTGACCTTCTCCAGTTCGACGAACAGCGCCCCGAAGGCGTTGGATATGACCTGCACGTCTGGCTTGATCTCGGCCGGCGCCGCGTTCACGGCCTGGCTGATGGCGGTCCGGCCCTCTTGCGTGGACGTGCGGAGCTGCGCCGGCGTGGCCCCCGAACCGACGGTGGCGAGACGGTCGTTGTACGTCTTAGCCAGAGCGCAGAACTGAGCGCTGTTCTGGCCGGTGAAGGGCCGGGCGCTGGTCGTGGGGGTGGATGCGGCCGGGGCCGACGTGGGCGACGCCTGGGAGCCGCTGCTACTCGGTTTGCTGCTCCCGCTGCAGCCCGCCAATGCCACCACTGCGACCGCACCCCAAGCGCCGATTGCCAGATTTCTCCATAGACGGGCCACGCACTTCTCTAGCACGTCGATCATGACCGACAGCGTGCGGTCAACCACACGAGGGCCGGCGCAGGGCCGGCTCAGCCGAGTGATCCCCGACCCTCACGGGATGCGTCGGCCACGTCGGACGGGGTGACGGCGGCCAGCGCGGCCAGATCTCTGATGAGGCAGTCCGGGCGCTGGCCTGCGTCGATCGAGCGGGCCAATCTGGGATCCAGAGCGGGGACGAGAACCTGGGAGATGAGATGGTGGGAGGGCCGAAGGTCTACCTCGCCGTCGGCCAGGAGCACCTCGTGCAGCTTCTCCCCCGGGCGCAGCCCGGTGAACTCAATGGCAATGCGCCGCTTGGCGTGGGCGGCCATCAGGCGGGCGACCTCGGCGATCACCACCGGCTTGCCCATGTCGAGCACCAGGGCCTCGCCGTCGTTGCCGATGGCGCCGGCCTGGATGACGAGCTGCACGGCTTCCTCGATCGTCATGAAGAAGCGGGTGACCTCAGGGTCGGTGACCGTGAGCGGGCCGCCCCGCTCGATCTGGCTCTGGAACGTGGTGAGCATCGATCCCCGGCTTCCCAGCACATTGCCGAAGCGCACGCTGAGGTAGGTGCCGGGAGCGGTGGCCGCGAAGTGGCTGGTGAGCCGCTCGGTGATGCGCTTGGAGTAACCCAGCACGCTGCATGGGTCGGCGGCCTTGTCGGTGGAGATGTTGACGAACCGGGTGACGCCGGCCTTGGCCGTGATCTCCAGCAGGTCGAGCGTGGCCCACACGTTGGTCTTTACCGCCTCGTCGGGGTGCTGTTCGAGGAGGGTGAGGTGCTTGAGTGCGGCAGCATGGAACACGACATCGGGCCGCAGCCGGGTGAAGGCCTGCTGCACCGCCGGGCGGTCACGCAGGTCGCACAGGACCAGATCGGGCGACGTGAGCAGGGCCCGGCCCTCGATGGCCAACTGGACGCCGTGGAGGGCCGACTCGTCACGGTCGAGCATGAAGAGCCGCTCCGGGGCGAACCGGTAGATCTGCTTGCACAGCTCCGAACCGATCGACCCGCCGGCGCCCGTGACCAGCACCCGCTTGCCGGTGAGGTAGCCGGCGATGGCCGCCAGGTCGGTGTCGATCTCGTGGCGGCCAAGCAGGTCGGCGGTGGTGACATCGCGAATGTCGCCGGCATCGACCCGGCCCTCGAAGAGGTCCCAGACCGGGGGCAGGACCTTCACCGTCAGGCCCGCCACCCGGGCCAGCTCACTGAGCTCGGTGACCAGCTCGGCGCTGGCGCTGGGCATGGCGATGAGCAGGCTGTCGGCCCGGCTCTCCTTGGCCGCACGGCTGAGCTCGGTCCGGGTGCCGAGCACGGCGATGCCCATGATGCGGAGCTTGCGCTTGGCCGGGTCGTCGTCGATCAGGCCGACAGGCATGTAGGCGCTGTTGGGGTCGCGCAGCAGGGCGGGGATGACCTGGGCCGCGCCGTCGCCAGCTCCGAAGATCAGGATGCGGTGACACTCCTCAGCGTTCGGGCGGCGCCGGCGCTCGAGAGCTAGGCGCCAGCAGTAGCGGATGCCGGCCAGGAGACCCAGGGCCATGACCCCGCCGACCACCGGGACACTGGCAGGAACGAGGCGGGGATGGGCCAGCGGGTTGACGGCGAAGAGCACCAGCGCGGTGATGGCGACCGAGCGGACCATAGAGACGACCTCGTCGAAACTCCCGAAGCGCGAGCGCCCGGTGTACAAGCCGCACGCGATGCCGGCCAGGGCGTGCACGACCACGGCAAGGGGGATCAGGAGCAGCAGGCCGTTGAACTCCCGAATGGTTGCCCGGAAGTCGTAGCGGAACAGCGTGGCTGCGTAGAGGGCCAGCGCCCAGGCCACGCCATCGACCACGATCTGGCCGGCGCTCCGATAGCGCTGCCGGCCGAGCACCCTCACGAGCACGTTCTCTCCCGAACGGTGGTTGTCTTCGCCGGCCCTTGCTTCGACCCTATCCGCCATGTTCTCCCGCCTGTTTTCGTGTCTAGGTCCCGGGACTTCCGCTGCTCGATGTTCCTCGCCACCTCGGATGCGACCGAGGGACCACCTTTACGAACCCGCGACCCGACCCGGTCTCATGTTCAGTTGAGGACACTACTACGCGTGCGCGGCGGGACACCAGGTTGCGGCGTGGCTCCCTATTGGCGAGCTTTACCGCCCTCGCGTCCGTAGTATCTCCGGAGCCGCCGGCGTAGCCCAACAGGCAGAGGCACGACGTTTAGGGCGTCGTCAGTGAGAGTTCGAATCTCTCCGTCGGCACCGCAAGCGAGTCAGGCCAGGGCAGCGCTGATGGGCGGGACGGCGGCAACCACCGGGTGGTGCCCGTCCGGCGTGGCCTGGCGGTGGGCCCGGTCCTCGACGGCAAGACGGATGGCCGTGCGGCTCTGCCCGTCGATCTCGATGTCGGCGAAAGTCGGGATGCACACCAAGTCGATGTTCGACGGGGCGACGAAACCCCGGGCAATGGCGATGGCCTTGACCGCTTGGTTCAGCGCGCCGGCCCCCACCACCTGCACCTCGACTGCACCGGCCTGGCGCAGGACGCCAGCCAGAGCGCCGGCGACCGAGTTGGGGTTGGACTTGCTCGAGACTTTCAGGACTTCGACCACTGCCTATCTGTTCGACGCATACACCGGGAGTTCCTGCCTCATCCCCCGGGCGCCGGGTCGTAGATGTAGAGGAGTTTCGTGCCGTCGGGCGACCAGGCCGGGGTGTAGCTGCGGGCCTTGTTGGTGAGCCTGACCACATTGGAACCGTCGCGGTTGGCGACGTACACCTGGGGGCTGCCTTCCCGATCGCTGGCAAAGGCGATCCGGCCGCCATCGGGCGACCAGGCCGGTTCGCCGTCGAGGCTGGGGCCGGTGATGACCCGCTGCACCGTCGTGGCCACGGCCGGTGCCGCGGTCGTGGCCACATAGATGTCGAGGTTGCCGTCCCGGTCACTGGCGAAGGCGATGGACCGCCCGTCGGGCGACCATGACGGGCGGGCGCCGGCCACGGCCGGGCCGGGCACCAGGCGGGCCGGCGCCGACCCGTCGGCGGCCATGGCCCAGACGCCGGCCTGGCCCCCGTCGCGGTCGCTGATGAAGGCGATGCGCGACCCGTCGGGCGACCAGGCCGGGCTGGAATCGGTGGCCGGGTTGTCGGTGAGACGCTTGACGCCCGATCCGTCGGCGCCCACCACGTAGATCTCCGAGTTGCCGTCACGCTCGCTGGCGAAGGCGATGCGGTCGCCCGTCGGCGACCACGACGGGCTGGAGTCGCCCGCCGTGCCGCCGGCGTCGGTCAGGCGCCGGAGGCCCTGACCGTCGGCCTGCATGACGAAGATCGACCGCTTGCCGTCGGCCGTGCTCTCGAAGGCGATGCGGTTGCCGTCGGGCGACCACGCCGGCCGGGCGTCGAAGGCCAGCGGGCGGTTGGTCAGGGTGTGGGGCGACGACCCGTTGGCGTCGACCACGTAGACCGAGGCGGGCACGATCTTGCTGTTGCCGTTCGGCTCGCCCGACGCCGCCGGCGCCGGCGTGTTGTCGGTGCCCGGGCCCGGTTTGGAGCTCTGGCGGAAGACGGCCAGTGACAGCACCACCACAGCGAAGGCGACGGCGACGATGGCGCCCAGGGCCAGCGGCGTCGTCCGGCGGTCGAACCGGGCGGCGACAGCCTGGGCGTGCTCCTCGCACTTGAGGCCGACGGCCGTCTTGACCAGGCACCTCGGGCAGATGGGCCGGCCGCAGCCCTCCTCGGCGCAGCGCAGCCGGGTGGGCGTGCCGTGCGCCTCGCATTCGAGCAGCTCCTGGGCCATCGGCTCAGACTATGGGCGTGGGGTCGGCCGCGGGCGGCGGCCGACGGCGAGTGGCGTCAGCTGGTGGCGTGCTGGCGCGACCAGCGACGGGCCCGCTCGCCCTCACCACGGCCGTTGGCTTCCTCGGACGGGACGGCGAGGAGCCGCTCCGGGCTCGGCCCGCTCTCCGACGAGCTGTCGCTGCCGGGCGAGTTGTCGCCGGCAGCGCGCTGGACCTGCGCGGCCATCGCTTCGAACGAAGCCTCGATCTTGGCGCGAAGTTCCTCCCCGGACGACCTCATGGAGAAGGTCAAGACGTCGGCCCGCCGATCTGCGGCATCCGCCCGGGCCACGGCGACAGCCAGTTGCGCGGCGAGGTCGTCGAGGCGCTGAGTAAGGCGCGCCTCGGTGGCCGGCATCACCTGGGCCGGCTCGGGGCAGAGCGGGTCCGGGCCCGGTGCCCGGGCCACGACAACGGCGTCAACCCGTGCCGCCAGCTGGGAGAGCTGGTCCTGCAGCCGGCCCTCGATCACCCTCATATGGCCGTCGACCTGGGCGACCAGCTGGGCACGGAGCTCCTCTAGCTGGTCCGGCCCGACCGCGGTGACCCGGCTGGCTTCGACCGCATCGGCCAGCCGGAGCAGCTCGGCGCGCAGGGTGCCCGCTCCGTCGTCGGGCCGATGGCCGTTCCCGGCTCCATTGCTGGGGGCCGTCGGCGCCAGCGGGCGCAGTCTGGTCGTCGCAACGGGAGCCAGGCTCCGGTCGCCCCAGTCGCCGGGCCCCCACAACGCCGAGATGTCGTCGCCGAGATGCACTTGATCGGCCATCCGCGCCACTCCCGCCTGTCCACCGGTTCGCCCGTGCTTGTCCACAGACTACCGCCGGCACACGTCGTGTGCCGGCGGGTAGTTGCCGGGGCTACTCCAGCGTGATCGGGGCGTCGTCGTCGGCCGCCGCCTTCGGCGGGGCCGGCGCCGGCGCCACCTGCTGGCGGATGCGCTCGGAGACCTCCACCATGATCTCCGGGTTCTCGACCAGGAAGGCCTTGGCGTTCTCCCGGCCCTGGCCGAGCTGCTCGCCGTCGTAGGTGTACCAGGCGCCCGACTTCTTGATGAGGCCGAGGTCGACCCCCACGTCGAGCAGAGAGCCCTCGCGGCTGATGCCCTTGCCGAACATGATGTCGAACTCGGCCTGGCGGAACGGGCTGCTGACCTTGTTCTTGACCACCTTGACCCGGGTGCGGTTGCCGATGACCTCAGCCCCGTCCTTGATGGCCTCGATGCGGCGGATGTCGAGCCGGACGGAGGAATAGAACTTCAGCGCTCGCCCGCCAGGGGTCACCTCTGGTGAGTTGTGGACCATGACCCCGTCGACGAAGTAGTTGTGACTGCCTTCGACCTCGATGTCGAAACGGTGCATCGACCGGGTCGGCGGCTTCACCGCGATAGCGGTGATGGGCATGGGCACCAGCCGGTGCTGGGCCGGCACGAACACCGGCTCGACGGCGAACCGGCCCTGGTACCTCGCCAGCAGTTTGTACTGCATGGACGGGTGCACGAACGGGGCAATGAGGGCGTGGAGCTTGGCCGTCTCGTCCTTGGAGAAGACCAGCAGCGCCTTCCTGGCCGCCCCCGAGCTGACCAGCTTGGCGCTGATACCCCACGTGTCGGCCAGGTAGGCGACCAGCCGGGCCCGGGTGGTGGGCTCCATGGCCTCGACACAGATCGTCGAGCGCCCGCTCCCCTCCCGGGTGCGCTCCTGGAGACCCTTCGACCGGTTGGAGAACGAGCCGTCGTCCATGTACCAGATGGCCAGCGAGAGGGGTGTGAGCTGCTTGAGGTAGTCATCGCTGAGGACCTTCTTGCCGTCCAGGTAGACGGCCCGGCGCAGTTCGGCCAGCTCGGGCAGAGGCTTCAGGTCGAAGGCCACCGCGCCGTCAGTCGGCCGGACCGAGCGGCTCCCGCCGATGTTGGCGAAGTGGGAGCCCTTCCAGTCGCAGTACTCGGCCTGCGTGGCGCTGTGGTCGAAGCGGTAGCGGGCGCCGTGGCCGCTGCGGGTGGGTGACAGCGCACCATCGCCCATCAGGCCGCCCAGGATGACCTCCCACTGGAAGCCCGACAGGTGGTGGGGCACGGCCTGCAGCACCCGGTCACCGACGGAAAGCTCCTGGGCTTCCCGCCAGCCCCCCGGGGTGCGGACCTGGTGGTTGACGGTACAGGCGAACTGAGACCGGCCGTTGCCGGCGCCGCGGGCCACGGTGAACTGGAGGAACCGGTCAGTGCGACCGTTGTCGAACCAGCTGACGACCTTCTTGGGCACGACCGCATCGAGCTCGGGGTCGTAGGACAGCACCTCGACGGGCCGGCGCTGGTTGACGATCTTGCCGATCTTCTCCTGGGTGCCGTCGGCCAGGGTGACCCGGGTGCCATAGGCCTGGCAGCCGTACATCACGCCGATTTTTTCCCGGAGCTGGTTGATGAAGATGGCGATGGTGTTGGTCTTGTTCAGCGTGGCGGTGAGCTTGCGCAGGGCCTGGGACATGAGCCGGGCCTGGAGGCCGACGTGGCTGTCGCCCATCTCGCCCTCGATCTCGGCCCGGGGCGTGAGGGCGGCCACCGAGTCGATGACCAGCACGTCGATGGCGCCGGAGCGGATCAGCATGTCGGCGATCTCGAGCGCCTGCTCCCCCGTGTCGGGCTGGGAGATGAGCAGCTCGTCGACGTTGACCCCGATGGCTCGGGCGTAGACCGGGTCCATGGCGTGCTCGGCATCGATGTACGCGGCCACGCCCCCGTTGCGCTGGGCCTCGGCCACGACGTGCATGGCCAGCGTGGACTTGCCCGAGGACTCCGGGCCGTAGATCTCGACGATGCGGCCACGGGGCAAGCCGCCGATCCCCAGGGCGAGGTCGAGGGCGAGGGCGCCGGTGGGGATGGACTCGATATCCATCTGGCCCTTCTCCCCCATGCGCATGACGGAGCCCTTGCCGAAGTGCTTGTCGATCTGGCTCATGGCCATCTCGAGCGCCTTGTCTCGTTCCACCGCGGAATCCCTTCTTGTGGCGACCGGCACGGCCGGGTTTGGTTGAGGAGCCTCACCCTACGAAGGGGGTGCGACAGTTACACCGCTGGAGTTCCACGACGGTAGTTCCGAACGGACGTTCGGTCAAGGACCGACCGGTTGACAGCACGGCTTAGGCTTGGGGCCGATGGCGACCATCTTCGACACCATCCAGGCCGGCGACGTCGATGCGGTCCGATCCGCTGTCCGTGACGACCCGGCGGCCGCCGGCGCCCGGGACGAGAAGGGCCTGTCCGCGGTGCGGGCCGCCCTCTACGTCCAGAAGCAGGACGTGGCCGAGGTGCTCCTCGAGGCCTCGCCCGAGCTCGACGTGTTCGACGCCGCCGCCGTCGGCGACGTCGGCCGGCTGGCCGAGCTGCTCGACGCCGACGCCGGCCTGGCCGGCGCCTGGTCCGAGGACGGCTTCAACCCCCTCCACCTGGCGGCGTACTTCGACCAGGGCCAGGCCGTGCGCCTGCTGCTCGACCGGGGCGCCGCGGTCGGCGCCGTGGCCCGGAACGGGATGAAGGTCCAGCCTCTGCACTCGGCCGTTGCCGCTCGCAACATCGCCATCGTGGCCGCCCTGCTGGTCGCCGGCGCCGACCCGAACGCCCGCCAGGAGGGCGACTACACGCCGTTCATGGCCGCGGCCCAGCACGACGACGTGGCCATGATGCGCCTGCTCATGGACCACGGGGCCGAGGCCGGCTAGCGCCCCTCAAGCCGAACTGGTGACGGGTTTGGGGGCTCTGCCCGTCGAATGCGTCACCAGTTCGTCGTTGTCTTACCCGGTCGGCATCATGTGCAGCATGGACCGAAAGATAGCTGGCATAGCCGAAAAGCAGCATGGAGCATTCAGCGCCGACCAGGCCCGCACGGCCGGGTTCACCCGGGAGGCCATCCGCCACCGGCTGGCCGCCGGCCGATGGGAGAGGGCCGCCGAGTGCGTCTTCCGGGTCGCCGGGAGCCCGCGGACCTGGGAACAGGGCCTCATGGTGGCCACGCTGGCCTGTGGGCCGGCGGCCGCGGCGTCCCATAGGTCGGCGGCCGCGCTCCTGGGCATCCCCGGGTTCGACCGCTGCGGCGTTCCCGAGCTGACCACGCACCGCTCCCGCCGGCCGCGGTCGGCGTCGGCCGTCGTCCACCGATGGCGCCCGTTCCCCGACGACCACCTCACCGTCATCGACGGGATCGTCACGACCCGCGTGGCCAGGACCCTGGTCGACCTGGCCGGCGTCGTACCCGCGGCGCGTACCGCTCGGGCCGTAGACAACTGTCTCGCGGCCGAGATCGTGTCGCTCGCAGCGCTCCACGACACTTTCGTCACACTGGCCGGGCGGGGCCGGGCCGGCGTTTCGGTCATGCGTGAGATCCTCGCCGAGCGGCTTCTCGACTACGTGGCGCCGGCGAGCGAGCTGGAAGCGCGGTACCTCGCACTGTCGCGGTCCGCCGGCCTCCCCGAACCGGTCCGCCAGCTCGACGCCGGCGACGACGAGGGGTGGGTCGGCCGGGTCGACTTCGCCTACCCGGAGCTCCGGCTGCTCATCGAGCTCGACGGCCGGCGCCACCACAGCACCCTGCTCGATCGGGAGGCCGACCGCCGGCGCGATGAGCGGCTGCGGGCCGCCGGGTGGCGCATCGTCCGGTTGACCTGGGCCGACGTCGTCCAGCGCCCGGCGGAGACGGTGGCCCGGCTGCGGCTGCTGCTGGCCGGCGCCGCGGCATGAGCCCTCAGACCGGCCAACCGGTGACGCCGGCGGCGGGCACAACCCCCAGATCCGTCACGGTTCGCGGGGGGCCGCCCGGCGAACTGGTGACGCCGGCGGCGGGCACAACCCCCAGAACCGTCACCGGTCCGGCGGGGTGGGCCGCCGGCTGCGTCTCCACGTCCGGACCACGGCGGCCACGGCCGCCGGCGCGTGCAGTACCAGGTGGAACGGGCGCCACAGGTAGGCCAGGACCATGCCGGCCCGGCCCCGGCGGGCCAGCGGGGACCAGTAGCGCAGGCCGCTGGGCGTGGGGACGAGACGGCGAGCCAGGAAGGCGGCCCGGGCCCGGAGGCCCGGCGTGGTGACCAGCCGATGGAAGCCGACGGCCAGCGGGGGCGGGGACACGGCGCGCAGCGTCACGCCGACGGGCACCCGCACGTCGAGCCCCAACGATCGGCGTAGGCCCTCGGCCTCGGGCACGAGGTCGAACGCCCCCGCCAGCGACGCCACCGCCCCGAGCGCCTCAGCCCGGGCCACCACCTCCCGCCACGTCGCCTCCGGCAGCCGCTCGACGGCCCGCCGGAGGTCGTCGCGAGAGCGGGCCTTGCCGTCGGAGACGGCGTTGAGGGCCACGTGGAGGCACCGGCCGGCGTCGTCAAGCGTCTCAACGGGGCGCCGGCTCAGCGCCATCGCCGTCGTTCTCGCCGACAGCACCGCCCACGCCTCAGCGTCCGGCACGGTCACGCCCGGGAGCGACCGGTGGAGGTCAATGGCGGCCCGGGGGCCGCGGAACTCGGTGGCGAACGGGCTGGTCTCGCTGGGCGCGGCGCCGGCGAAGGTGTCGACGAAGCCCAGCCCCTCGAGCACGACCGCGGCGTCGGCCTGCGCGGCCGGCGAGATCAGCAGGTCGACGTCGGCGTACCGGCGCAGCTCGCCGGCGTCGAAGAGGAGGTCTCGGAACGAGGCGCCCTTCAGGAGGATGGCCCGCACCCCGGCGCCGGCCAGCGCCCCGACCACAGTGGCAGCCAGGTCGTCGAGGTACAGCGTCGTGGCCATGTCGAACACGGGGTCGGGCCGCGGCGCCGGGCGCACGCTGCCGACGCTACCGGACAGGTCACAGCGGGAACGTCGCCAGCACCGAGTAGCGGGCGCCGCCAGCCTCCAGCCGGCTCTCGATCAGGGTGATCTCGCCCACCGTCCACCGGAACGCCAAGGGGGCGCCGGCCAGCCGGCGCAGGTCCGCCGTCGAGCCGCGACCGGCCCGGGCCAGGGTGAGGTGGCCGTGGAACGGGCGGTCGTCGGGCGGCTCCCCGAGATGCCCGGTCGCCGCCACCACCGCTCCGGCCAGCGCATCCAGGCCAGACACCGGCACCTGCACGACCCGCTGGCCGAACCGGCCGACCGCCGGCCCCAGCTCCGCATCGGCCGGCGCCGCGTCGACTCCGGCCAGTGCGGCCACCACTTCGTCCGGGTCGGCCACCTCCCCAAGGAACCGCAGCGTGACGTGCCACTGGTCCCGCGTCGTCCACCGCAGCCCGGCTACCGCCGGGCGAGCCAGGCCCTCGACGGCGTCGAGCACGTCGGCCGGCGGCCAGGCGGCCACGAACAGGCGGGCCAGGGATCAGGCCTCGCCGGCCAGCAACCGCCGGCGCAGCAGGTCGAGCAGGGAGATGGTGGCGAACTGGCGGACGTGCTGGCGGTCGCCCGGCAGATGGGACTCGACCGGCTCGACCACTCCGCCCAACGAGACGGCCATGAAGACGGTGCCGACCGGCTGGTCGTCCTGGGTGGTGGGGCCGGCGACGCCGGTGACACTGATGCCGACGTCGGCGCCGAGCGCCCGGCAGGCGCCCCGGGCCATGGCCTCGGCGGCGCCGGCGCTGACGACGGGGCCCTCCGGCACGCCGAGCAGGTCGAACTTCACCTGGCTGTCGTAGGCCACGATCGAGCCCCGGAACCACCGGCTGGCGCCGTCGATCTCGGCCAGGCGGGCACCCACCAGTCCACCGGTGAGCGATTCGGCGACGCCCAACGTGAGGCCCCTGGCCAACAACAGGTCGGCGACCACCCGCTCCATGGACTGGTCGTCGACGCCGAAGACCAGGTCACCGAGCAGGGAGCGCAGCTCGGCCTCCTCGGCGTCGAGCAGGGCCGAGGCCTCGGCCGACGTCGCGCCCTTGGCCGTCACCCGCACCTTGAGGCCCTCCATGCCCGAGGCCAGGAAGGCGATGGTGGGGTTGCCCTGGGCCTCGAGCGCGTCGACCCGGCCGGCCACCAGCTCGCCGAGGGTCGACTCGGCGATCCCCCAGGTGCGCACCATCCGGCTCAGGATCACCGCCGGCGAGCCCGACCGGCGCTTCAGGTCGGGGATGACGGCCCGGTCGACCATCTCCCGCATCTCGTGCGGCACGCCGGGGACGGCGTAGACCACCCGGCCGGCGTCGGCTGGGCAGATCAGACCGGGTGCCGTGCCCCGCACCTGAGGGATGAAGGTGGCCCCCTCCACCAGGTCGGCCTGGCGGACGTTGGAGGGCGACATCTGGCGCCGGCGGGCGTCGAAGAACGCCTGGATGCGCTCCACCATGGCCGGGTCCCGCACCAGCCCGACGCCGAGGGTCTCGGCGATGGCCTCCCGGGTGATGTCGTCCGACGTCGGGCCCAGGCCGCCGCACACGATGACGGCATCGGACCGCTCCAGCGCCAGCCGCATGACCGACACGATCCGGGCCTGGTTGTCGCCGACCTTGGTGTGGAAGTGGCAGTCGATCCCCGCCAGGGCCAGCTGGTCGCCTATGTAGGCCGCGTTGGTGTCGACGACCTGGCCCAGGAGCAGCTCGGTCCCGACGGCCACGACCTCACAGCGCACGGATGACGTTCCGCCCGTCCCAGAGGTACTGGGCGCCGGTGACCAGGGTGAGGGCGACGGCCACCCACAGGACGGCGACCAGCACGCCGTGGTAGGCGTCGCCCGAGATGGGGGCGATGGCCATGCCGACGGCCACCGCCTGTACCCACGTCTTCACCTTGGCCTGCATGCGGGCGGGCACCGAGACCCCCCGCCGGCCGACGTAGGACCGGTAGACGCTCAGCGCCACCTCCCGCACCGCGATCAGGGCCACGGGCACCCACCACAGCGCCCCCTTGGCCACGAGGGCCACCATGGCCCCGAGGACCAGGAACTTGTCGGCCAGGGGGTCGAGGAAGGCGCCGGAGCGGGTGGCGCCGTGGCGGCGGGCCAGCCACCCGTCGACACAGTCGCTCCCGGCCAGCACGACCCACAGGGCCAGCGCCGGCCACTCCGAACCCTGGTCGAGGATGAGCACGACCAGCACCGGCAGGGCCAGGATGCGCACGAGGGTGACCGCGTTGGCCGGTGTGGCCAGGGCCGTAGGCCCGAAGGTGTTGGTGGCCATCGGCGTGGGCGGGCGGCCCTACGCCGCTTCCAGGTCGGGGCCCGCCGCCCCCGTGATGGTGACTTTGGCGAACGTGCCCGGGGCCAGGTCCTCGGGCACGGCGATGATGCCGTCGATCTCAGGGGCCTCCCGATGGCTGCGGCCGACGCCCGCCTCGTCGACCAGCACCTCGACCAGCTCGCCGATCAGGTCGCTCCGGCGCGCGGCGGTGATGCGGTCCTGCAGCTCCGACAGCTCGCCCAGCCGCTCGGCCACCAGGCCCGGGTCGACGGCGCCGTCGAGGCCGGCGGCGTAGGTACCGTCCTCGCGGGAGTAGGAGAAGAAGCCGGCCCAGTCGAGCTGGGCCTCCTCCACGAAGCGCAGCATGAGGTCGTGGTCGTCCTCGGTCTCGCCCGGGTAGCCCACGATGAACGACGAGCGGAAGGCGGCGGAGGGGTCGAGCCGGCGGATGGCCTCGATCCGGGCCAGGAAGCGGGGGCCGTCGCCCCAGCGCCGCATGCGCCGCAGCAGGGGCTTGGAGGCGTGCTGCAGGGAGAGGTCGAAGTAGGGAACGCCCGTGGCCAGAATGGTCTCGACCAGCCGGTCGTCGAGCTCGGAGGGGTACAGGTAGAGCAGCCGGGTGCGGGCCACCCGGGCCGCCACCGCCTCGACCAGGGCCACGATGGCCCCCTTGCGGCCGACGTCGCGCCCGTAGGAGGCCAGGTCCTGGGCCACCAGGACGATCTCGGCCGCCTCGAGGGCCTCGACCTCGGCCAAGATCGACGCCTCGGTGCGTGACCGCTGCGGGCCCCGGAACGACGGGATGGCGCAGAACCCGCAGGTGCGGTCGCAGCCCTCGGCCACCTTCACGTAGGCCCACGGGGCGTCGGACTTCGGCCGGGGCAGGTTGAGCAGGTCGAAGCTCGGCACGGCCGCCGGCCCGCCAGGCTTTGACCCGAGGGTGACCGAGACACCGAAGCCGGCCACCTGGTCGACCTCGGGCATGGCCTCGGCCAGCTCGGCGCCGGCCCGCTCGGCCAGGCAGCCGGTGACGACCAGGCGGGCGCCCGGCCGGCGGGCGCCGGACAGGGCCAGGATGGTCTCGATCGACTCCTCGCGCGCCGCCTCGATGAAGGCACAGGTATTGACGACGACCAGGTCGGCGTCCTCCGGGCGGTCGGCGGGCACCATGCCCTCGGCGCCAAGGGTGCCGGCGAGCTTGTCCGAGTCGACCTGGTTCTTCGGGCACCCAAGGGTCTCCAACCAGTAACGCTCGGGCACGACCCCCACGATAGGCCCCAGCGCTACGGCAGGTTGCCGATGACCTCGAGGATCGCGGCCCGCACCGCCGGGAGTGCCGTGTAGTCGCGGGGGTAGCCAGCCCGCAGGAGGGCCGTGGAGGTCACGAGGCGGGTGAACCGGTCGAGCTCGGCCACCTGGCGCTCCCGGCCCGAGCGCTCCACCCGGAAGGCCTGGGGGTACAGGGCCATCATCGCGTCGCGGGCGGGGACAGGGCGGACAGAGACCTCCTCGGCCGGATCACCCAGGAGGACGATGGCCCGCAGCGGCACCGCCGGGCCGGGGGCCAGGGTGCCGGCCACGACGCGGCGCTTGGCGTTCGTCTCCGACACCGGCCTGGCTGTCGCTCCGTCGCCGGCGAACGCAGCCGCCGAGTCCGGCCAGAGGCGCACGCCCGGGTACGTCGGCACGGCCGCGAACCCTCTGCCGGCCTCCACGAGCCGGATGAAGTCATCGCTCACCAACGTGGCGCCGCCGGCGACGAAGCCGGCAGCCAGGCTCGACTTGCCCGCCCCCGAGGGCCCGACGAAGGCGACGGCGCCGGCGCCGGCGACGACGGCGCTGGCGTGGAGGACGAGCGACCCGTCGAGGGCGAGGATGTGGGGTACGACGTGATCGAGCAGCAGGTGGCGCACGGTCGCGGGGCCCGTCTCGGGGCCCGGCGTACAGGTGATGGCGCGCTCGGCGGGGGTGACGACGAAGTCGGCGACGCCGGCGAAGCGCAGCAGGTAGCGCTGGCCGTCACCCTCGATACGCAGCCCCACCGTGCCCTCGGCGGTGACGGCCTGGTGAACCAAGGGCAGGTCGCCCACGGGAGGTGAGGTAGCCAGGTCGAACCGCCACGCGGCACCGCCGGCGACAGTTCCGGACATCTCCGGAAGAGGCACGCTCGTGACGAGCGTGAGCCCGGCCACCACGTACGCCGACATGACCGCGCGTACCCCCAAGGCCAGTGTGGTCGGCGGCGCCACGCCGATCGCGGGCCTCCCGTTGACTAGGTCGGGCGGGTCATTCCGGGGATGAGCCCCCCGTCGATGCCACTTCCGACCCCGTTCTGGGTGAGCGCGGTGATGGACCCGTAGATGACAAGCGTGGGCGTGGTGTAGGCCCTCTTGCCATTGTCTGTGGGCCCGCTCGCTGCCATCATCCCGCTCCCCTTCGTCTGCCGAATCAGCCGCCAATACCACCGTGCGTTCCCGCCGACGTGATGGTAGCACCGAGCCAGCGCTCGACTGAGGCAACCATCCACAGGTACCACAGGTGACGGTGGAAGGCCTGGCCGGCCCGGTAGTTGCGCTCCGTCTCCGCGTACATGGCCTGCACCCGAGACCCGTCAACCCATCCCCTCCGGTCGACGTCCAGATCGGCGAAGAGCGCCGCTCCATCCTGGCTCTCCAGTTCAGCCGCGAACACGTACGCGTAGTTGGCCTTGTCCCGCCGGGCCCGGACCGGCTCGGGGACCAGCCCGACCATGGCCTGGCGGAGCATGTACTTGGTGACGCTGTCCCGTCGCCGCTGATCCTCCGGGACGGCCAGGGCGAACTCGACGACGCGACGGTCGTCGAAGGGGTCCCGCAGCTCGAGCCCGGCCCAGGCGTTGGCCCGTTCGGCCATCTCGTAGGCGTGGGCGTGCCAGCCGCTCACCAGCCGCCCGGCGAGATCGGCGACGGCAAAGCTGGGCCGGCGGCCGAAGGACTCCTCCACCTGGGCGTCGAGGCCGACCGAGGTCGCCCACGCCGGCCGGATGTGGTCAGGGATCGTCCGGCGACCGGTGGCCGAGCGCAGGGCACGCCTGGCCGGAGCCGGCACGAGGGGCTTGACGCCATAGCGCCACAGGTGCCGCGCCATGCCGCGGGGCGTGGGCGTTCCTATCTCGGCCTGGAGCCGGGCACCGACCTCCCGGACGTGACCGCGACGCAGCGCGTCAGCGAGCAGGTAGCTCCCAGCCAGCCACTCGTCGGGGCCGGCGCCCGTGAACACACTCCGGCACCCGCGCTGGCGGGCCTCGGCCCAGTACCCCGTGTGGGCCATGGTCGACGGGTAGTCAGGGAGGTCGAGGTACCGGTGCACCTGGGCGTCGTAGGGCGCCGGCCCGAACGGGCCGGGCTGGAAGCGGCGCACATCCAGCTGGTGATGCTCGGCAACCGCGTCGACATACCGGGTCTCGTCGCACGACCGGCCCGGGAACACCATGGAGTACACGTCGATGTCGCCGCCGGTGAGCGCGCCGGTTCCCAAGGAGGCAATGACGCCGACGACCGACGACGAGTCGACGCCCCCGCTCAACGAGACGGCCTGTCGCCACGGACCGCCGATGCGGGCCCGGACCGCCTGGGCGCACAGGTCGAGGAGGTGCTCGGCGTACTCCTCGTCGCTGCTGTGGCGGACCTCGAGGCCCGGGTCCCACTCCCAGTACCTCAGCAGCCGGGCCCCACGGGCCGACACGACCAGGTAGTGCGCCGGAGGAAGCCGCGCCATCGAGCGGTACATCGTCGCGTCGCTGTTCGACAACCGCATGCTGAGGAACTCGGCGATCATGGCCTCGTTCGGCTCGCGCGGCACCGACGGGTCGACGAGGACGGCCTGGGGCTCGGACGCAAACCGGAACGTGGACTTGGTCGAGGCGTAGTAGAAGGGCCGCTTGCCCAGGAAGTCGCGGGCGCACACCAGCTCCTGGCGGGCACCGTCCCAGAGGGCGAAGGCGAAGTCGCCGACGATGCGGGTGATGCCGGCGAGGCCCCACCGCTGGTAGCAGCGCAGGACGAGCTCGGGGTCGCTGCCGTCGCGCAGGTCGTCGCGGGCCGGGCCGAGGGCGGCGACCAGGTCGTCGCGGTTGTCGACCCGGCCGTCCATGACCAGGCCCAGCTCGGGCGCCTCCGACCGCACGGGTTGGGCCTCTGCGAGCGACTGCTCGGTCGTCCGGAACAGGCAGTGGCCCAGACCGACCGGCCCCGCGGCCCACTGGTGGATGCCATCAGGGCCTCGGTGGGCCATGGCGGCAGTCATAGCCGCCACGTCATCGAAGGCCGCAGGCCGGCCGTCGACGTGGAAGATGCCGGCGATCCCGCTCACGCCGGCGGGAGGGGCAGGGGGCCGTAGCGCTCGGCGACGTCGGCGGTGTCGTTCAGGGGCCGGCCGGCGTGCTCGACCCAGGCGTGGGCGCTGAGGTCGCGAGCCGCCAGGCGGACGCCGATGCGGAGTTGGCTGTCGACGCCCTGGGCGCGTAACAGCGTCCGTAGGACGATGGACTGCGCCAGGCACCGTGACGGCACCGGCAGGCGCCCGGCGGCGATCCTCACTACCCGGGCGGTCGTGGCCGCGGTGCCGGCCTCGCCGGCCTTCGGCCGGCGCAGTGGCACGGCCTGCCGGCTCCATCGTTCGACCCGCCCGTACCCGAACACCTTGAGGGCGGCCGTGGTGGCTGGCAGCAGGATGGCGGCAGCGCCGAGAAGGGCCCACTCGCGCCGGCTCAGCGCCAGCAGCGCCCGGCGGTCAGGCGTCGTGGAGCTCGGCGAGGCCATGGTCGACCAACTGGCCGAGCAACGCCTCGAGGTCTTTGCGGAGGGTCGGGGCGTCGATGTCGTACTCGGAGGCGAGCTGCTCGAAGGCCGCCTCGATCGACGGCGACGACGACAGGACGTCCCACATCCGGGCGCCAACCTCGTCGAGGCCGAAATAGGTCTCGGTGCCCAGGTTGAGGAGCACCAGCTCGCCGTCGAGCGGGCGAGTCACAACCTGGGCCGGCGTCGACACCCGCATGGCGAAGGAGAGTGAGGTCATGGCCACGCAAAGCGTACAGAATCGAGCCCAGTGACCGGAACAGACGAGGCTGGCCCGCCGGCCCGGCGCCCGAGCCTGCGCCGGCTCCCCGACCTGGCCCTACGGGCCGTCCGGCTGGTCTGGAAGGCGGCCCGAGGCGAGCTGCTGGCCTACGTGGCCCTTCAGACGTCGTCGGCCGCCGGCATCGGCGTCCAGCTCCTCCTCGGCCGGCGGGTCCTGGCCGTGGTCGTGGCCGGCTCGACGGCCCACCGCAGCCTGGGCGACGTGGCCCCCGAGCTGCTCGGGCTGGCGGCGGTCACCGCCGCCCTCGGCTTTGCCGGCGCGGCGCTGGCCGAACGCCGCCAGATCCTGTCCGAGCTGGTCGAGCGCCACGTCCAGGGCCAGATCATCGATGCCGTCTCCGACGTCGACCTGGCCGCCTTCGAGGACGCCACCTTCCACGACCGCCTCCGCCGGGCACGGGTCAACGCCGCCACCCGGAGCTGGGAGGTCACCTACGCCCTCGTCACCCTTTCCAGCGGGCTCACCGGCCTGGTCGCCCTAGGCGCCGTCCTCACCGGCATCGAGCCCCTGGTCCTCCCCCTCGTGCTGGTCTCCTATGTGCCCCTGGCCCTGGCCACCGGGCGCAACAGCCGGGCGTCCTACGAGTTCGCCTACGAGATGACCGCGGCCGACCGCGAGCGGACCTACCTGAGCGAGGTGCTGACGGGGAAGGCCGAGGCCAAGGAGATCCGGCTCTTCGACCTGTCCGCCTTCCTCCGCCGGCGCTACGACGACCTCTACGCCCGCCGTATCGCCGAGCTGCGCCGGGTGGTCCGCCGGCGCCTCCGCCGGGCCCTCCTGGCCACCGGCGGGAACTCCATCGTGACCATCGTGGCCCTGGGGGCCCTCCTGCAGCTCACCCTCAGCGGGCGGATCTCCCCGGCCGACGCCGGCGTGGCGGCCGTCGCCCTCCAGCAGCTGGCCTACCGGCTGCGGGCCATCAACTCGAGCACCGCCTCCCTGCACGAGTGCAGCCTGTTCCTCGACGACCTGATCTCCTTCCTCGACCTCCGCACCACCATCCAGGCCGAGCGGCCCACCGGGCCGGCGCCGGCGTCCTTCCGCCGGCTGGCCCTCGACGACGTCTCCTTCGTCTACCCGGGCACCACCCGCGCCGTCCTGTCGGGCGTCTCCCTCGAGATCGGCGGCGGCGACATCGTCGCCCTCGTCGGCCGCAACGGCTCGGGCAAGACCACGCTGGCCAAGATCCTCTGCGGCCTCTACCAGCCGACGTCGGGCCGGATCCTGTGGGACGGCACCGATGTCGCCGGCGCCGACCCGGCCGAGCTCCGGCGGGGCATCACCGCCATCTTCCAGGACTTCGTGCACTACGACCTTCCGGCGCGCGACAACATCGCCCTCGGCGACCACCGCCGGGCCGACGACATGGCCGCGGTCCACCGCGCCGCCGCCCTGGCCGGCGTCGACCGGCTCCTGTCCGGGCTCCCCGACGGCTATGGCACCCGGCTCAGCCGGTCCTACGCCGGCGGGACCGAGCTGTCGATCGGCCAGTGGCAGCGGGTGGCCCTGGCCCGGGCCTTCTTCCGGGACGCGCCGTTCCTCGTGCTCGACGAGCCGACGGCGGCGCTCGACGCCGAGGCGGAGTACGAGCTGTTCGAGCGCATCCGGGCCCTCCAGCAGGGCCGGGCCGTCCTGCTCATCTCCCACCGGTTCTCGAGCGTCCGCTCGGCCGACCGGATCTACGTGCTGGAGAAGGGCGCCGTGGCCGAGTCAGGGTCCCACGCCGAGCTGATGGCCCGGCAGGGCCGGTACGCCGAGATGTTCACGCTCCAGGCGTCGGCCTACCTCGACGAGGTCGAGTAGGCGCCGCCCGCCGCCGGCCCCGGGCTACTTCTGCTTGCCGAGCATGCGGTTCATCTTGGTGCCGCAGGTCGGGCACGCACCCTGGGCCGCCCGCCGACCGTTGGCGAGCTCCACCTCGTTGCCCTCGAACTCCCGCTTCTCGCGGCACTTGACGCAGTAACCCTCGTAGTTGGCCATGGGGACAGTCTGGCCCAGATCCGCGGCCGCGGCGCAAGCCGGGTGTCACCTTCTTCACCCATTCATGGTCCGAAGATCGGAAGGTTCAAAAGCTAAAGGAGGCCCTTCCATGTACGAGTTCGCAACCGTCACATTGCTCGGTCTGGTGGCTCTGAAGGTCACCGACCTCGTCATCGAGAACGTCCCCGGGCTCGACCGGATCCGCACGCTCTTCACGTTCGTCCTGGCCATCGTCGTCGCCGTCGCCCTCGACTACTCGGTCTTCGCCGGGTTCGGGATCACGGTGCGCGAAGCGTGGATGGGCACCGTCGGCACCGGTCTGGTCGTCGGCTCGCTGGCCAGCGCCTGGGCCACCGTACTCGGGTGGCTCGGGACCGGCTCGGCCGCCGGCACCGCCGGAATCCGCAACGAACGCCCCCGTATCGCCGCGTAGCGCCCCCGCAATAACCGACGCCGGCAGCACCTCAATGAGGAGGGGCTGCCGGCGGTCTTTTTTCCTCTAAGGACGGGCCTTCAGCTCGTCGAGCTCCTCGGGCGTCATGAGCACGGCCCGGGCCTTGGATCCCTCCGAGGGGCCGACGACGCCCCGCTGCTCGAGGAGGTCCATGATCCGCCCGGCCCGGGCGAAGCCCAGGCGGAGCTTGCGCTGGAGCATCGACGTCGACCCCAGCTGGGAGCGCACGACCAGCTCCATGGCCTGCTCCAGCATGCCGTCGTCGTCGTCGTGGGCCCCGCTGCCGGCGCCGTCGTAGCCGGCGCCCGGCTCGTCGCCCTCCACGCCCTCCACGTACTGGGGCTGGGGCGACTGCCGGCGCCAGTGGGCCACCACCTTGCGGACCTCGTCCTCCCCCACCCACGACCCCTGGACCCGCAGGGGCACGCTGGAGGAGGCGATGGCCAGCAGCATGTCGCCCTGGCCGACCAGGCGCTCGGCGCCCACCTGGTCGAGGATGACCCGGCTGTCGGTGGCCGAGCTGACGGCGAAGGCCAGCCGGGACGGCACGTTGGCCTTGATCACGCCGGTGATGACGTCGACGGAGGGCCGCTGGGTGGCGATCACCAGGTGGATGCCGACGGCCCGGGCCATCTGGGCGATCCGGCAGATCGACTCCTCCACGTCGCGGGCGGCCACCATCATCAGGTCGTTCAGCTCGTCCACCACCAGCAGGATGAACGGCAGGCGGTGGTAGGTGGTGTCGCTGCCCGGGTCGGGCACGAGGTCGCCCCGGTCGTAGGCGGCGTTGTAGCCGCTGATGTCGCGCACGCCCACCTCGGCCAGCAGGTCGTAGCGCCGCTCCATCTCGTGCACGGCCCACGACAGGGCGTTGGCCGCCTTCTTGGGGTTGACGACCACCTGGGTGAGCAGGTGGGGCAGGCCGTTGTACTGGCCCATCTCCACCCGCTTGGGGTCGACGAGGATCAATCTGACCTGGTCAGGGGTCGATCTGACGAGAATTGAGGTTAAGAGCGAATTGAGGCACGAGGACTTGCCGGCGCCGGTGGCGCCGGCGATGAGCAGGTGGGGCGCCTCGGCCAGGTTGACCAGGATGGGCCGGCCGGCGATGTCGCGGCCCACGGCGACCTCCAGCGGGTGGACGGCCTTGTGGGCCTCGGGCGACGCCAGGATGTCGCCCACCAGCACGAGCTGGCGCTGCTTGTTGGGCACCTCGACGCCGATGGCGCTGCGCCCGGGGATCGGGGCCAGGATGCGGACGTCGGCCGACGCCATGGCGTAGGCGATGTCCTTGTGGAGGTTGGTGACCCGGGACACCTTCACGCCAGGGCCCAGGGCCAGCTCGTAACGGGTCACGGTCGGGCCGACGGTCATGCCCACCAGGGCGGTGTCGACCCCGTGGGCGGCCAGGGCCCGCTCCAGGGTGCGGCCCTCGGCCTCCACCATGGCGTGGTCGATCTCCTGGACCTTGCCCCGCTTGAGCAGGGTGAGGGGCGGCAGCTTCCAGTGACTGGGCTCGGCGGCCGGGCCCAGCCCCCCGCTCTGGGGGCCGCTCGGGCCCAGGTCGATGGCGAGCTGCTGGGGCGGCTCGGCCGGCGGGTCAACGGGCGTCGGCGGCAGGTGGATCTCCACCGAGGGCGCGGGGATGGGCGGGATCTCCCGAGCCACGGCCGGGTTGCGCAGGGCCGGCGCCGGCACCTCCAGCTCGGCCTCGGGCAGGGGCGGCAGCGCCGGCGGGCGCAGCTCGGTCAGGGAACGCCCGAGCGACGCCAGTGCCCTCCCGCCCCGCCGGGCCGCGCCCCCGGCCTGGCTGGTGGCGGTCCGGACCGTGGTGCGGGCCAGGACGAGGGCGGCGACCCCGAGGACGGTGGCCAGGACGGCCCCGGCGCCGGCCGTGGCCAGCACCGACCGCAGGGGGACGGCGGCGAGGGTGCCGACGATGCCCCCCGACGTGCGCAGCTCGGCGGCGGGGGCGCCCCAGCCGGGCCCGTCGTTGACCAGGTGCACCAGCCCGCAGCCGGCCGCCGCCGCCATCGACAGCCCGACCCCCAGCCGGGCGGGCTCGGCCGGCGTCTCCCACCACAGGAGCATCCCGCCGGCGGCGGCGAACAGGAACGGGAGGGCCCACCGGCCGTAGCCCAGGACCACGCCGGCGCCGTCGGCGATGGCCCGCCCCGCCGGGCCGGCCAGGTCGGCGTACACCGACAGGGCGGTGACGAGGGCCAGCAGCAGGAGGAGGAGGCCGGCAACGTCGTAGCCGTGGCCCCCGAGCCGGGGCCGCTTCTCCTTGGGCGGGGCCGCCGCCTTGGCCGCCGGCGCCTTCCTAGCCGGCGCCTTTCGGGCCGGCGCCTTCCGGGCCGCCGGCGCCTTCTTCACCGGCGTCTTCTTGGCTGGCGTCGGCCGCTTGGTGGTCGGTCTGGTGGCCACAGTGACAACAACGCTAACAGGAGCAACACCAGCAACAGGCCATCCGAACTGGTGACGATCGGACAGGCCCCAGCCTGTCGAACTGTCACCAGTTGGTGGTCTAGGCCTCCATGACCACGGGGACGATCATGGGCCGGCGCTTGGTCTTCTCGTTGACGAAGCGGCCGAGGGCCTGGCGGATCTGGCGCTTCAGGGTGTCGAAGTCCAGGTTGCCGGCGCCGGTAGAGCTCTGCAGCGCCTCGGTGACCCGCTGGCGGGCCTCCTCGAGTAGGTCCTCGGCCTCGGGGGCGTGGACCCAGCCCCGGGTGATGATCTCGGGGCCGGTGAGGATCTCGCCCGAGGTGGCGTCGACGGCGACGACCACCACGATGACGCCCTCCTCGGCCAGCACCTTGCGGTCGCGGAGCACGCCGTGGCCGACGTCGCCCACGATGCCGTCGACGTAGAGGTAGCCCGACGGCACGGTGTCGACGAAGTCGAGGCCCTTGGAGGTCAGCTCGACCACGTCGCCATCCTCGGCCAGGAGCACGTTGGCGACCGGCACGCCCATCTCCATGGCCAGGCGGGCGTGGTGGGTGAGGTGGCGGAACTCGCCGTGGACGGGGATGAAGTGCTCGGGCTTGGCGATCGAGAGCAGGGTCTTCAGCTCGCCCTGCATGGCGTGGCCGGTGACGTGCACGTCGGCCTTGCCCGAGTGGATGACCTCGGCGCCCAGGCGGTAGAGCCCGTCGATCACCTTGTTGACGCTGTACTCGTTGCCGGGGATGGCGTGGGCGCTGAGGATGACCACGTCGTCCTCGGTGAGCTTGATCCACTTGTTCTCGCCGGCGGCCATGAGCGACAGCGCCGACATGGGCTCGCCCTGGGAGCCGGTGGAGATGATGCAGACCTTGCCGGCGGGCAGGCTGTCGATCTTCTCGATGTCGATCAGCGAGGCGTCGGGGATGTGGAGCAGGTCCATGTCCCGGGCCAGGGCCACGTTCTTCATCATCGACCGGCCCAGGGTGGCCACGGTGCGCCCGTTGGCGATGGCCGCGTCGGCGATCTGCTGGATGCGGTGGATGTGGCTGGCGAAGCAGGCGGTGATGATGCGCTTGCCCGGGTTGGCCCCGAAGATCTCCCGCAGCACCTTGCCCACGCTGCGCTCGCTGACCGTGTGGCCCGGCTCCTCGGCATTGGTGGAGTCGGCCAGCAGGAGGCGGATGCCCGACTCCTTGGCGATGGCGCCGATGCGGGCCAGATCGGTGACCCGCCCGTCGACCGGGGTCAGGTCGAGCTTGAAGTCGCCTGAGTGCAGGATCACGCCCTGCGGCGTGTGGAAGGCGGTGGCGAACCCGTGCGGCACCGAGTGGGTGACCGGAATGAACTCGCAGTCGAAGGGGCCGATGCGCCGGCGCTCACCGTCGGCGACGGGGATGAGCTTGGTCCGGCCCAGCATGCCGGCCTCGTCGATGCGGTTCTTGGCCAGGCCCAGGGTGAGGGCCGAGCCGTAGATCGGGAACGACAGGTCGCGGAGCAGGAAGCCCAGGGCGCCGATGTGGTCCTCGTGGCCGTGGGTGAGGATGCAGCCCTCGACCCGGGAGGCGTTCTGGCGCAGCCAGGTGAAGTCGGGGAGGACCAGGTCCACGCCTGGCATCTCGGCGTCGGGGAACATCAGCCCGCAGTCCAGGATCATGATGCGGCCGTCCTGCTCGATGCAGGCGCAGTTGCGCCCGATCTCGCCCAAGCCGCCCAGGAAGGTGATGCGTACAGAGCCGTTCAGAGACACAGTGCCGTTGGTGGCTTTAGCCATGCAGGTTCGCGTAGACCTCTCTTGCCCGGTCTTCAAGGCCAGCAGGCGCGGGGCCCATGGGCAGGCGGCATTCGCCGACGGCCAAGCCCAGGGTGCGCATCATGGCCTTGGCCGGGATGGGGTTTGGGGCGGCGTCGCTTGACTCGAAGACGTAGGACTCGAGCAGGCGGCCGTTGATCTCTCGTGCGGTGGTCAGGTCGCCCTTGCCGGCAGCGGCGACCAGTTCGGCCATTTCCAGGCCGATCCAGTGGGTGGCCACACCGACCACGCCGACCGCGCCCAGGGCCAGCAGCGCCAAGGTGTGGTCGTCGTTGCCGCTGTAGACCTCGAAACGGTCGGGTACGCCAGCGATGAGGCGGGCAGTGGCGGCCACATCGGCCGCCGCGTCCTTGACCGAGGTGATGTTGGCCACGTCATGGGCCAGCCGGACCATGACGTCGTGGCTGATCTTCCGCCCGCTGCGGACGGGGATGTCGTAGAGCATGACCGGCAGGTCGGTGGCCTCGGCCACGGCCCGGAAGTGGGCTTCGAGGCCGGCCTGCGACGGCCGGTTGTAGTACGGGGTGACGGCCAGCACGCCGGCGGCGCCACACCCCGCGGCCTGGCGGGTGAGATGGACGGAGTGGGCGGTGTCATTGCTGCCGGTGTTGGCGATGACAGGGACCGTGACCGCCTCGGTGACGGCCCGGAACAGGTCGAGCCGCTCGTCGTCGGTGAGGGTGGAGCCCTCCCCTGTCGTGCCGGCGACGACCAGGCCGTCGCTGCCGTGGTCGGCCAGCCAGCGGGCCAGCCGCGCGGCCATGGCGAGGTCGAGGGCGCCCTCGGCATCGAAGGGCGTGACCATCGCCGTGATGACCGCGCCCAATCTCGCCACGGTCCCAGCGTACCGCCCCCGCTGGCCGCCCTCCGCCGGCCCCCGCTGCCTAGCTGCGGATACAGGGACCGGTGCTGGCCTGGTCGGCCCGAGGCGCACCGAGGACGGCCCGGAGCTCGTTGGCCGCCAGCGCGTACGCGGTGGCCGGCTTGTCCGGCGCCACCGCGAAGGCGACGCCCACGACCCGCCCGCTCACGTCCACCAGGGCGCCGCCCGAGTCGCCCGGGACCAGCGCCGCGGCCAGGATGAGCACCTCGCGACGGATCTGATGCTCCCCGTAGAGGTCGAGGCCCTGGGCGTTGACCTTGGACTCGATGCGGGCCGGGAGGATGGCCAGGTCGTCCTGGCCGCGCGGGTGGCCGTAGACCGCCCCCTCGTCGCCCGTGCCCGGGTCGGCGACGGGAAGGGCGGCCCGCTCGAGACCGGGCACCCGCAGCACGGCCAGGTCCCGGTTGGAGTCGAACACCACCACCGTGGCCGGGATGCGCTTGCCATCGGTGCGCAGCACGCTCGGCCGGTCGACGCCGGCCACCACGTGGGCGTTGGTGACGACCACATCCGGGGCTGGCGAGAACCCGCTCCCCGACAGCACCCGACCGCACGCCGTCCCGCTCACTTTCACCGTCGACGCCGCCACCCGGTCGCGGATGGCGGCGGGCAGGGCCACGGCGCCCGGCGGGGGGCCGGTGACGGGCGACGGGCCGAGCCGGGAGAAGACCTCGGGGAAGTTGACGTCGGCCACCTGGCGGCGGAGGTCCTGGAGGGCCTGGGGCGTGCCCGGCCCGTACTGGTCGATGGAGCGGGCGATGGCCGAGTTGCGGGCCGTCTCGGACACGAACCCCGGCACCTCGGCCAGGATCGGGACCAACACCCACACCAGCACGAGCGCACCGAGCGCCCCGACCACGCCGCCGGCGGCCCGGTCGGCGGTGCGCAGCCCGGTGCCCGGCGGGATCAGCTTGCGGGCGCTGGCGCCGGCAATGGCGCCCAGGCTGGCGCCGGCGGTGGTGAGGACCAGGAACAGCCCGAGGGCCACGACCAACCGGGACTCGGCCGCGCCGCCCTGGTAGACGTCGAGGACGACCGGGGCCAGGCGGGACGCGGCGTAGGCGCCGGCGCCCAGGCCGACCCACGACGCCACCCGGGCCAGGAAGCCCATGCGGTAGCCCCCGAGGCTGGCCAGGCCGACGCTGGCCACGACCAGGACGTCGAGCGCGTTCAGGCGCCCGCCTCGGTGGCCACGTGGTCCATGGGGAACGTCATACCCCAATGAACCGGCGAATGGGCAGCGTCAGCTAACTTTGTCCCCACCAACAACAGGAGCAACAGTGAGCAGTATCGAGTGGGTCACCGGCCGGCAGATCCTCGACTCCCGGGGCTTCCCCACCGTGGAGGTGGAGGTCGAGCTGGAGAGCGGCGCCAAGGGGCGGGCCAGCGTGCCCTCGGGAAAGAGCACGGGCGCCCACGAGGCGGTCGAGCGGCGCGACGGCGGGCCGGCGTGGGGTGGCAAGGGCGTGTCCGGGCCGGTGGACGCGGTCAACGACGAGATCAACGACGTCCTCCGGGGGTGGGAAGCCCTCGACCAGCGCGGGGTCGACGCCCAGCTCATCGACCTCGACGGCACCGACAACAAGGCCCGGCTGGGCGCCAACGCCGTCCTCGGCGTCTCCCTGGCGGTCGCCCGAGCCGCGGCCAACGAGCTCGAACTACCCCTGTACCGCCACATCGGGGGCACCAACGCCCACGTGCTGCCCATGCCGATGCTCAACGTGCTCAACGGCGGGGCTCACGCCCCCAACAACCTCGACGTCCAGGAGTTCATGCTCGTGCCGGTCGGTGCCGCCTCGTTCACCGAGGGCCTGCGCTGGGGCGTCGAGGCCTACCACGCCCTGGCCGCCATCCTGGCCGCCCGGGGCCTGTCGACCGCGGTCGGCGACGAGGGCGGCTTCGCCCCCAACCTGGCGTCGAACGAGGAGGGCATCCGGGTCCTGGTCGAGGCCATCGAGGCCGCCGGCTACGCCCCGGGCGAGCAGCTGGCCATCGCCCTCGACGTGGCCGCCACCGAGATCTACGACGCCGGGGCCGGCACCTACACCCTGGCCGGCGAGGGCCGGGCCCTCAGCTCCGGCGAGATGGCGGCCTGGCTGGTCGACCTCACCGAGCGCCACCCCATCGTGTCGGTCGAGGACGGCATGGCCGAGGACGACTGGGACGGCTGGGCCACGCTGACCCGGGCCGCCGGCACCCGCGTCCAGCTCGTCGGCGACGACCTGTTCGTCACCGCCGTCGCCCGCCTTGAGCGGGGCATCAGCGCGGGCGTGGCCAACGCCATCCTGGTCAAGCCCAACCAGGTGGGCACCCTGACCGAGACGCTCGACACCGTGGCCCTGGCCACCCGGTCGGGCTACGGCGCGGTCATGTCGCACCGCTCCGGGGAGACGGAGGACACCACCATCTCCGACCTGGCCGTGGCCACCAACTGCGGCCAGATCAAGACCGGTGCGCCGGCCCGCTCCGAGCGGGTGGCCAAGTACAACCAGCTCCTGCGCATCGAGGACGAGCTGGGCGAGTCGGCCGCGTTCTGGGGCGGCGCCGCCCTGGCCCGGCGATGACCCCCCACCCAACCGGTGACGCGGGCCGGGGCCATAGCCCCCGGATCCGTCACCAGTTCGCCGTGGGCACCGCTCGATGAAGGGCCGGGCCGGCGTGGTGGTGGCCGCCCTGGCCCTCGCCGGCGTACTGGCCCTGTCCGTGTTCCCGGCCCAGGCCTGGCTCGACCAGCGCCGGGACCACCGCGCCCTGGTGGCCCAGGACGCGGCGCTGCGGGCGGAGAACCAGGCGCTCCAGCAGCGGACCGACCTGCTGCGCTCGGACGCGGAGATCGAGCGCCTGGCCCGCCAGTACAACCTGGTCAAGCCGGGCGAGGAGCAGTACTTCATCCGGCCGCAGGCCGGGGCGCCCCCGACGACGGCGGCGCCGGCGCCGGCGGGGCCCGCCCCCAAGAGCGCCCCGTCGCTCTGGTCCCGCATCACCTCGATCTTCTGACGTCCCCTACCCTGGGCCGGGTGGGGGTCGTGCGCGTCGGGACGAGCGGGTGGTCGTACCCGGCGTGGGTCGGCCCGTTCTACCCGGCCGGCACCTCGGCGGCCCGCATGCTCGGCGTCTACAGCGCGGCCTTCGGGACGGTCGAGGCCCACGCCACCTACCGCCGGCTGCCCTCCGCCACCGCCCTCGAACGCTGGGCCGCCACCGTCCCGTCCGGCTTCCGGTTCGCGCCCAAGGCCCACATGGGGATCAGCCACCGGCGCGACCTCGAGGGCGTCGAGGACAGGGTCACCACCTTTCTCGACGCCGTGGCCCCGCTCGGGCCGGCCCGGGGGCCGGTGCTCGTCGCCCTCCCCCACCTGGAGCCCGACCTCGACCGGCTGGGCCGCATCCTCGCCGCCTTCACCGCCACGGCGGCGCTGGAGGCCGGGCCGGCGTGGGAGCGGGCCGACGTGCTCGACCGCCTCGACGCCGCCGGCGCCACCCTGGTCGTGAGCGACACCCCGGAGCGACCGGCGACGGCCATCCCGAGCGTCGGCCCGGTGGCCTACGTCCGCCTGCGCCGGCCCGCCTACACGCCGGCCGACCTCGACGGGTGGGCCGCCCGCCTGGCGGCCGTGGCCGCCGGGGGGCGCGACGCCTACGTCTTCCTCAAGCACGACGACGCGGCCACCGGCCCCCGCCTGGCCCGTGAGCTGGCCGAGCGCCTGGCGTGACCACCGATCTGGAAGCGGTCACCGAGCTGCTCGGCCGGGAACCCCAGGGCGACTTCGACGTCGTCGTCCGCCGGCCCGACGGGGCGCCCGTCGTCATCCGCAACGCCCCCCTCCTGGGCGACGGTACCCCGATGCCCACCCGGTACTGGCTGGTCGACGACGAGCTCCGGCGCCGGGTCAGCACCCTGGAAGCCGGCGGCGGCGTGCGGGCGGCCGAGGCGGCCATCGACGGCGCGGCCGTGGCCGCCGCCCATGCCCGCTACGCCGCCGAGCGCGACGCCGCCCTCCCCGCCGGCCACACCGGGCCCCGGCCTTCCGGCGGCGTGGCCGGCACCCGCACCGGCGTCAAGTGCCTCCACGCCCACTACGCCTGGCACCTGGCCGGCGGCGACGACCCCATCGGCCGGTGGGTCGCCGAGCGGCTGTGATGACCGACCGGCCGAGATGACCATGTACGCAGGTATCGATTGCGGGACCAACTCCACCCGGTTGCTGGTGGCCGACGCCGACGGGCGCACCGTGGAACGGCTCATGACCATCACCCGCCTCGGCCAGGGCGTCGACGCCACGGGCCGGCTGGCCCCGGAGGCCATCGCCCGCACGGTCGGCGTCCTGGCCGGCTACCGGGAGGTCCTCGACCGCCACGGCGTGGGCCAGGTGCGGATGACGGCCACGTCCGCGGCGCGTGACGCGTCGAACCGGGACGACTTCTTCGCCGCCGCCACCGAGGCCGTCGGCGTCGCGCCGGAGCTGCTTGGCGGCGACGAGGAGGCCCGCCTGTCCTTCCTGGGCGCCACCGCCGAGCTCGACCCCGACGGCGGCCCGTACCTGGTCGCCGACATCGGCGGCGGCTCGACCGAGTTCGCCGTCGGCGCCGGCGGGGCCGACCCCGACGGCGTGCTGTCCACCGACATCGGCTGCGTCCGCCTGACCGAGAAGTTCGTCCGCTCCGACCCGCCGGCGCCCGAGGAGCTGAGCCAGATGTTCGACGTGGTCCGCGGCCACCTCGACGACGTGGCCCGGGTCATCCCCTCGGCCGCCGAGGCCCGGCGGTTCGTCGGCTTGGCCGGCACGGTGAGCGCCATGGCCGCGGTCGAGCTGGGCCTGGCCACCTACGACCGCGACCGCATCCACCACTTCGTCCTCACCCGCACCGCCGCCGAGGACGTCTTCCGCACCCTCGCCACCGAGCCCCGCCGCCAGCGCCTCCACAACCCCGGGCTGGAGGAGGCCCGGGCCGATGTGATCGTGGCCGGGGCGGTGATCGTGGTAGCGATTATGCGCTACTTCGAGCTGGGCGAGTGCCTGGTCAGCGAGGCCGACATCCTCGACGGCCTCGTTCGCTCGTTGCGTAAGTAGAGTCCCTTCGTGGCCCCCGGCCCTCTCCCGACCCAGTTGCGCGGCAGGCGGGTCCTCCTGCGCCCCCTCGTCCTCGGCGACTTCGAGGCCTGGCGCGAGGTGCGCCAGCGCAACCGGGCCTGGTTGATGAAGTGGGAGCCGAAGCCCCCGCCCGGCCAGCCCGACGACACCGAGAGCAAACCGGCGTTCAACGCCCGCTGCGGGGCACGCGAGCGGGAGTGGCAGCTGGGCACCGGCTACGGGTTCGGCATCTTCGTCGACGGGGCCATGGCCGGCGAGATCAACCTCTCGGGCGTGCAGCGGGGGCCGTTCCAGAACACCTACGTCGGCTACTGGATGGACGAGGCCCGAGCCGGCAACGGGTACGTGCCCGAGTCGCTCGTGGCCGTGTCCCGCTTCGCCTTCGAGGACTTGCACCTCCACCGCCTCCAGGTCGCCATCATCCCCCGCAACCGGGCCAGCCGGCGGGTGGTCGAGAAGCTGGCCCTGCGGGAGGAGGGCGTCGCCGTGCGCTACCTGGCCATCAACGGGAGGTGGGAGGACCACATCCGCTACGCCCTCACCTCCGAGGAATGGGCCGAGCGGGGCCAGGAGCTGCTCGAGACCTGGATCGGCCCCCCGCCGGCACCCGTCCTGCGCCTCCGCCAGCGGGGCTGACTACAGGTAGGCCTCGGGGTTCACCGGGTCGCCGTTCACCCGGACCTCGAAGTGGACGTGGGGCCCGGTGCAGTCGCCCGTACACCCGACCCGGCCGATGGTCTGGCCCTGGGTGACCTTCTGGCCGGCGGACACGTTGATCACCGACTGGTGGCCGTACAGGGTGGCGATGCCACCGCCGTGGTCGATGATGGTGGCGTTGCCGTAGCCCCCGTACCAGCCGGCGCTCACCACGACCCCGTCGGCGGCGGCCCGGATGGGCGTGCCCTCGTCGGCGCCGTAGTCGATGCCGGTGTGCAACCGGGCCGTGCCGTAGATGGGGTGGATCCGGTAGCCGAACGGTGAGGTGATCGGCGCGCCGGGCACGGGCACGATCAGCCGTCCGGGGGCCTTGGTCAGCGCCGCCGGCGCCCCCGACGGGTTGGCGGCTGCGGCCCGGGCCGCGGCCTCGGCCGCCAGCTGGCGCTGGCGGAGGGTCTCGGCGATCGCCGCCGACTCCTTCTCCAGGCTGCCGACCTGGGCCTCGAACTCGTCCTTGCGGGCCAGCACCTCGGCCCGGAGCTTGGACGTCTGGTTGATCTCGGCCTGCACCTGGGCCCGAGCCGCGGCCTGGGCGTCACGGCTCACCTGCAGGGTTGCCCGCTGGCCGGCCACCAGGTCGCGCGCCCCCTGGGCCTCGGCGCGCGATGCGTCGAGCTGCTTGCCCAGGTCACCGACCTCGTCGCGAAGGCGCTCGGTGGCGGAGATGGCATCGGCCTGCGACCCGACGACGGCCCGCAGGTATGACCGCTTCGACGCCAGGTCGCCCAGGTTGGACGACTTGAGGAGCATCGAGGCGTAGTTGGCCGCCTCGGACTGGCCCGTGTAGGCGGCGATGGCCTGGCGGCCAAGCTCGTCCTTGGCGTCGGCCAGGGCCTGGCGGGCATCGGCCAGCCGGCCTTCCACCACCCGCTGCTGGCCCTCGAGGGCCGTCACTTTGGCCTGGGCCGCGTCGAGCTGGCGCTGCACGGCGGCGATCTGCCCGTCGAAACCGGCCACCTTGGCATCGAGCACGGCCTTGCGGGCGTTCGAGTCGCCGATGAGGCCGAGCAGGCGCTGCTCCTCGGCCGACGCGGTGTCCACCTGCTTCTTGGTGGCCTCGATCTGCTGGTCGACTTTGGTCTTGTCCGCCGCCGTCTGGGCGCCGGCCGAGCCCGAGAGGAGGGGCGCGGCCAGGGACAGGGCGGCCAGCACCGCCATGAGCCCCCGGCGCCGGACTTTCACATTGGCCACGTTCGCCCCACCACTCACTCCAGCAACAACGGACTGTGCGCGTTCCCGCCGGGGTACTACGCCGTGCTCAAACGTCGAGGAACCGGCTGACGGCCAGGGCCGACCCGACGGTGCCCACCACGACACCGACGATCAACAACAGGATGCCCGTGCCCGTGACGTCGGAACTGGTCACCAGGAACTGCTTGAAGAGCTGGATGTCGTTGCGGGCGCCGGCGATGCGGTTCTGGATCAGGTCGCGGCCGACCCACACCACCCCGAAGGCCAGCGCGGCCCCGGCCAGGCCCTGCAGCAGGCCTTCGAGCATGAACGGCACCCGGATGAACCAGTTGGTGGCCCCCACCAGCTTCATGACCGCCACCTCCCGCCGGCGGGCGAAGATGGCCATGCGGATGGTGTTCAGGATCAGCAGCGACGCGGCGGAGAGCAGGACGATGGCGATGGCCCACAGCATGATCTGCAGGAAGTTGGTGACCGACACCAGGGCGTCGACCTCCTCCTTGGCGTAGCTCACCCGGAACACGCCGGCGGTGTCCTCGAAGCGCTGGCCGATGATCTTGGTCTGCTCGGCCGCCCGGGGGACGACCCGGTACGACGGCGGGATCTGGTCGACGGTGAGGCTGTCGCGCACGTCGGGTTCGTTGGCGAAGATCTTCTTGAACTCCTCGAACGCCTCGGGCTTGGAGACGTACCGGTAGTTCTTCACCTCGGGCATGCTCTTGAGCTGGCGGTCGATGGCGTCGGACTCAGGTTGGGACGCGTCGGCCTTCATGAAGATCGACAGCTCGACGTTGCCCTTCCACTGCACCGTGGCCCGGTCGACGCCCCGCTTCACCAGCAACGCGCCGCCGACCAGCGTGAGCGACACGGCCACGGTGAGCAGCGCCGCCGACGCCATCGAGACGTTGCGCTTCAGGTTGGACACCGTCTCGCGAAAGACGTACTCGAGGTTGACAGCCAACTATGCCTTCCCTCCGGGGGCCCGGAGCGGGATCAGGTGAACGCCCCGTAGACGCCGCGGGCCTGGTCGCGCACGATCACGCCGCGGTCGAGCTCGATGACCCGCCGGCGCATGGTGTCGACGATGCTCGAGTCGTGGGTGGACATGACCACCGTGGTGCCCGTGCGGTTGATGCGGTCGAGCAGGCGCATGATGCCCACCGACGTGCTCGGGTCGAGGTTGCCGGTGGGCTCGTCGGCCAGCAGGATCAGGGGCCGGTTCACGAAGGCCCGGGCGATCGAGACCCGCTGCTGCTCACCACCCGACATCTCGTTGGGGAAGTGGTCACGCTTCTTGGTCAGGCCGACCAGGTCGAGGACCTGCGGCACCTGCTGCTTGATGACGTGCGGGGGCCGGCCGATCACCTCGAGGGCGAAGGCCACGTTCTCGTACGCCGTCTTGCTGGGCAGCAGCTTGAAGTCCTGGAATACGCAGCCGATGTTGCGCCGCAGCAGCGGCACCTTCCACGAGCTGAGCTGGCCGATGTCCTTGCCCGCCACCCAGATGCGGCCCGAGTCGGGCTTCTCCTCCTTGATGAGGAGGCGGATCATCGTCGACTTGCCCGACCCGGTCGGGCCGACGATGAAGACGAACTCCTGCTTGGCGATGTCGAGAGACACGTCCCGCAGGGCGACGACGTTCCCCTTGTACGTTTTGTTGACGTCACGCAGCCGTATCACGAGAGCGGTCGGATCATGGTGTCCGTGCGACTCCCCCCCCGGGGCCCCACGCCACTGCTGGCAGGAAGCACGGGCCAATGGTAACGACGCTGCCTGTTCAATGCCAGTACCCCCAGCACTTATGAGCAGGCTGTGAGGAGCCGGACGTGACGGCAGGACGGCGTTGGCGGCCCGTCGGGTGGCGGTTGGCGACGGGAAAGACGTCGACGCGCAACCGTCATCGCAGACCGCTGGGGTCGCGCAGGCAACAAAGAACGGCGGGCGGGCCCTACGCCGGCCGCTTCCGCCAGCGCAGGTAGGCCTCCATGTAGCCGTCGAGGTCGCCGTCGAGCACTGCGGTCACGTTGCCGGACTCATGGCCGGTACGCAGGTCCTTGACCATCTGGTAGGGCTGGAGGACGTAGGAGCGGATCTGGCTCCCCCACGTCACCTCCCGCTGCTCGCCGGCGATGGCATCGAGCTCGGCCCGACGTTCCTGGCGGGCCCGTTCGGCCAGCTTGGCGGCCAGGATCTTCATGGCCACGTCCTTGTTCTGGTGCTGGCTGCGCTGGTTCTGGCACGACACCACGATGTTGGTCGGCAGGTGGGTGATGCGCACCGCCGAGTCGGTGACGTTGACGTGCTGGCCGCCGGCGCCCGACGAGCGGTACGTGTCGATCCGGAGGTCCTTCTCGTCGATCACGACCTCCTCGGACGCCTCTTCGAGGTAGGGCACAGCCTCGAAGGACGCGAAGGCGGTGTGGCGGCGGGCCTGGGCGTCGAACGGGGAGATACGCACCAGCCGGTGCACGCCCTTCTCCCCGACCAGCAGCCCATAGGCGAACCGGCCCCGCACGATCAGGGTGGCCGACGTGATCCCCGCCTCCTGGCCCGAGGTCACCTCCTCCAGCTCCACGCTGAAGCCCCGGCGCTCGGCCCAGCGCAGGTACATGCGCAGCAACATCTCGGCCCAGTCCTGGGCGTCGGTGCCGCCGGCGCCGGAGTGCACCTCGCACACCGCGTCGCGCTCGTCGTGCTCGCCGGAATAGAGCGACCGCAGCTCCAGCGCGTCGAACTCCTTGGTGAGGGCGGCCAGCCCGGCCTCCACCTCGGCCTCCACCGAGTCGTCGTCCTCCTCCCGGCCCAGCTCGAAGAGCACCTCCACGTCGGACAGCCGGGCCTCGAGCCCGTCGAGCATGTCGATGTCGTCCTTCACCATGGCCAGCTCGCCGGTGACCTTCCGGGCCTCGTTGGGGTCGTCCCAGAGCGACGGGTCGGAGGCGCGCTTCTCCAGCTCGCCCAGCCGGGCGCGCTTGGCGTCGAGGCCCAGGTCCTTGGACGACTCAGACAGCCGGCGGTGCAACTCGACCAGATCAGCCGACAGGTCGCGCATCAGCCCGCCTCCGATCCGGCTGCACCTGCCTGCCGATTGGCGGGCAACTGCTGCCAGATCGGGTCATTTGCCGTGACAGAGCTTGAACTTCTTCCCCGAACCGCACCAGCACGGCGCGTTCCGCCCCAACTTCTCGTGCTCGCCCTTGACGATGGGCGCCTGGGTGACCTCTTCGGGTGCGGCCGCCGGCGCGTCGTCGCCCGTCGCCGCGGCCTGGCGGGCGGCGGCCGCCTGCATGCCCCCGCCGCCGTCGCCCGAGGGGTCCTCGGGGGCGGAGTACTGGACGTTGCGCAGCTCGGGCTGGGGCGCCTGCTCGACGACCACGTCGAGGTGCATGACATAACGGATGAAGTCGTCGGAGATGGCGGCGATCATCTGGCCGAACATGTCGTAGCCCTCACGCTGCCACTCGGTGAGGGGGTCGCGCTGGCCCATGGCCCGCAGGTTGATGCCCTCCTGCAGGTAGTCCATCTCATAGAGGTGCTCGCGCCAGCGCTGGTCGATGATCGAGAGCATCACCCGGCGCTCGATCTCGCGCATGACGTCGGGGGTGAGGGACTCCTCGCGCTGCTCGTAGTACTGGACGGCCTCGCTGACCAGGCTCTCCCGGATCTGCTGGGGGCTACGGGCCTCGGCCAGCTCGTCGACGGTGAAGACCGTGGGGTAGTAGGCGCCCACATCGTGGAGCAGGTTCTCCAGGTTCCAGTCCTCGGAGAAGTCGTTGGGGCAGAAGATATCGACCTCGCGGCCGATGACGGTGTGGAGGTGCTCGAGGGCCTCCTCGCGGAGGTCGGCCCCGTCGAGGATCGCCTGGCGGCGCCGGTACACGACCTTGCGCTGCTGGTTCATGACCTCGTCGTACTTGAGGACGTCCTTGCGGATCTCGGCGTTGCGGCCCTCGACGGTGGACTGGGCCTTCTCGATGGCCTTGGTGACCATCTTGGCCTCGATGGGCACGTCGTCGGGCAGGGCCTTGCCCATCACCCAGCTCATGGCCCCGGTGGCGAACAGGCGCATGAGGTCGTCTTCGAGCGACAGGTAGAACCGGCTCTCGCCCGGGTCGCCCTGGCGGCCGGCCCGGCCCCGGAGCTGGTTGTCGATGCGCCGGCTCTCGTGGCGCTCGGTGCCCAGCACGTAGAGGCCGCCCAGGCCGCGCACCTTCTCGCCCTCGGCCGCGCACTCCTCCTTGTACTTGGCCAGGAGCTGGTCGAAGCGGGCCTTGCCCTCGTCCGAGCCCATGAGCAGGCCCTCGGCCATCACGTCGAGCTCGGCCATGCCGTCTGGGTAACCGCCCAGGATGATGTCGACGCCGCGACCGGCCATGTTGGTGGCGACGGTGACGGTGTGGAGGCGGCCGGCCTGGGCCACGATCATGGCTTCCTTCTCGTGGTGCTTGGCGTTCAGCACCGCGTGGGTCACGCCCCGCTTGTCGAGCATCCGCGACAGCCGCTCGGACTTCTCGACCGACACGGTGCCGACCAGCACGGGCTGGCCGGCCTCGTACCGCTCGACCAGGTCCTCGACCACGGCGTCGAACTTGGCCTCCTCGGTCTTGTAGACGAGGTCGGCCTGGTCCAGGCGGACCATGCCCCGGTGGGTAGGGATGGGGACGACGGCCAGGTCGTAGGTGTGGGCGAACTCGGCGGCCTCGGTCTCGGCCGTGCCGGTCATACCCGCCAACTTGTCGTACATGCGGAAGTAGTTCTGCAGGGTGATGGTGGCCAGGGTCTGGTTCTCGGACTTGATCCGGACCCGCTCCTTGGCCTCCATGGCCTGGTGGAGGCCCTCCGACCAGCGCCGGCCCTCGAGGATGCGGCCGGTGAACTCGTCGACGATCTTGACCTCGCCGTGCTGGACCACGTAGTCGACGTCGCGCTTGTAGAGCTCCTTGGCCCGCAGGGCGGCCAGCAGCTGGTGCACGTAGTTCGACGACAGCTCGTCGTACAGGTTCTGGACGCCGAGGGACTTCTCGACCTTCTCGATGCCCGCTTCCAGGGGCACGACGGTGCGCTTCTCCTCGTCGACCTCGTAGTCGAGGTCGCGGGTGAGGGTGCGGACGATGCCGGCGAACTTGTAGTACAGCGCCGCCGCGTCCTGGACCTGGCCGCTGATGATGAGGGGGGTCCGGGCCTCGTCGACCAGGATCGAGTCGACCTCGTCGACGATGGCGAAGTTGTGGCCCCGCTGGACCATCTGGTCCTTCGACATGGCCATGTTGTCGCGGAGGTAGTCGAAACCGAACTCGTTGTTGGTGCCGTAGGTGACGTCGCAGGCGTACATGGCCCGCTTGTGCTCGGGATCCTGCATGTCGGCGATGATGAGGCCGACGTCGAGCCCGAGCCACTTGTGGATGCGGCCCATCCACTCCGAGTCCCGCTTGGCCAAGTAGTCGTTGACGGTGATGACGTGCACGCCGCGGCCCGACAGGCCGTTGAGGTACACGGGCAGGGTGGACACGAGGGTCTTGCCCTCGCCGGTCTTCATCTCGGCGATCCAGCCGAAGTGGAGGGCAGCGCCGCCCATGAGCTGCACGTCGTAGTGGCGCTGGCCGATGACCCGCCGGGCCGCCTCCCGGGTCACGGCGTAGGCCTCGAGCAGCAGGTCGTTGAGGGCGTCGTCGAGCTCGCCGGGCGGTACCTGGGCCAGCCGCTCACGGAACTCCACGGTCTTGTGTTGCAGTGCCTCGTCGGAGAGAGCCTGGATCTCGGGCTCGAGGGCGTTGATGTCGGGCACCAACGTCTGCAGGGCTTTCAGCTTCTTGCCCTCGCCGGCGCGCAGGACCTTGGTCAGGAACGACATGGCGTCGAGTCTACCGGTGGGGGACACCTGCCACGCTGGCGGTTCGGCACTCGGCCAGAATGTCGCCGTGGTCCTCCCCACCCCGGTCCGGACCCCGCCGCCGGCGCCGGCTGCGGACCAGGTTGACCTTGACCGGCTCGTCCAATGGGCCAAGCGGAGGGACCCCGTGCGCTGGGCGCTGGGCGCCATGGTCCTCGTCTGGTCCCTGACGTTCATCCGCCTCGGGTTCCAGCGCCACGACCGGTTCGGCACGTTCGGCTTCGACCTGGGGATCTACGACCAGGCCATCTGGCTGCTCTCACGGTTCCGCGACCCGTTCATCACCATCCGGGGCCTGGAGTTCTTCGGCCACCACGTCAACCCGGCCCTGCTGCTCCTCGTGCCCTTCTACTGGCTGGGCGCCGGGCCCAAGTTCCTCCTCGTCGTCCAGGTCGCCTCGCAGGCCTCCGGCGCCATCGCCGTCTTCCTGCTGGCCCGCGACCGGTTGGCGGCGCGGTGGCCGGCGGTGACCCTGGCCGGCGTGCTCCTCCTGCACCCCACCTACCAGTATCTGGCCTGGGAGTACTTCCACCCCGACGCCCTCGCCGTCGGCCCCCTCCTGTTCGCCTACTGGGCGGCGCGGGCCCGGCGCTGGCGGTGGTTCGCCCTCGCCGCCGTCCTGGCCATGGCCTGCAAGGAGGACGTCGCCCTGGCCATGGTGGTGATAGGCCTGCTCATCGCCGTCCGGGGCGACCGGCGCATCGGCGCGCTGGTGGCCGTGCTCGCCGCGGCCTGGTTCGCCGTCGCCACCCGGGTGATCATCCCGGCGGCGAACGGGATCGGGCCTTTCTACGACTCCTTCTTCGGCGAGTTCGGCTCCTCGGCCGGCCAGGTGGCCGGCAACGTCCTCACCCATCCCGGCAAGGCCTTCGACGTCGCCACCCGCCCGGACCGCCTGAGCTACTACCGGATGATGTTCGCGCCGGTGGCCCTGGTCCCGCTGTTCGCGGTGCCGACGCTGCTCATCGGCGCGCCCATGCTCGGCATCAACGCCCTCTCCTCCTTCCCCTACCAGCACGAGATCCGCTACCACTACGCCGCGCTCGTCCTGGTCGGCATCATCCTGGCCACCGTGGAGGCCATCGCCCTCCTGGGCCGCACCCCGGCGGCCCGCGCCTTCCTCGTCGGCCTGGTGGCGGCCACGTCGCTGGCGGGCACCGTGGCCTGGGGCCCTTCGCCGATCAGTGTGAAGTTCCGGTCGGGCCTCTGGGCCCTGAACCCCACCACCCAGCAGGCGGCCCGGGAGCGGGCCGTCGCCCGTATCCCTCCGGGCGCGTCGGCCACCGTGCATTACCAGTACTCCCCGCACCTCACCCACCGGGCCAAGATCTACGAGTGGCCGGCGCCGTGGGAGCCGGCCAACTGGGGGGTGCGGGGCGAGAACCTGGACGACCCCGCCGGCGTGCAGTGGCTCCTACTGGACGAGGCGCTCCTGCAGGACCACGACCGGGCCCTCTACAACCGCCTGACCAGCCCCGGCGGGGAGTTCGTCGTGCGGTCGTCGGAGATGGGGATCATCGTCGCCGAGCGGGCCCGCCCGCCCGGCTAACCGCCGGCGAAGGTCTTCACGCGGCGGGCGACGCGGGAGTAGCGGGCGATGCAGTAGAGCGCCCGCCAGCCATCGCGCCAGCCGATCTTCTTGCCCTCGGCATACGTGCGGCCGGAGTAGGAGATGCCGACCTCGTAGATCCGCCAGCCACCGCCGGCCACCTTCGCCGTCAGCTCAGGCTCGATGCCGAACCGGTCTTCCTGCAGCTCCATGCTCCGGAGGACCTCCTGGCGGAACATCTTGTAACAGGTCTCCATGTCGGTGAGGTTCAGGTCGGTGGCCATGTTCGACAGCATCGTGAGCAGCCGGTTGCCGACGCTGTGCCAGAAGTACAGCACCCGGTGTGGGCGCGACGAGTGGAAGCGCGACCCGAAGACCACGTCGGCCCGCCCGTCGAGAAGGGGGGCGAGCATGGCCCCATAGTCGTCCGGGTCGTACTCGTCGTCGGCATCCTGGACGACGACGTACGGCAAAGTTGTCTCGGCGAACCCGCGGCGCAGGGCCGCGCCCTTGCCCTGGTTCCGCGGTTGGAGCAGGACCCGCAGGCGGGGATCGGCGAGCTCGGCGAGGACCGGGCGGGTGGCATCGGTGGACCCGTCGTCGACGACCACCAGCTCGCCCACGAACGGTGACGCCAGCACCCGACGGACCACGCCGGCGACGGTGGGCGCCTCGTTGTAGCAGGGCATGACCACCGAGAGGCAGCGTTGGCTCGGCGGCCCCGCCTCGCCGGCGTCGCTCACCGCCGGGACCGGCCTCCCGGACCGGACCGGCCGCCGCCGGCGCTCATCCCGGCATGCCCATCTGGTGGCGTACCCCGCCGGCCAGGGCCTCGATGTGCGACGTCTCGCACGTACCTTCGCTGAGGTGGCTGTGGGAACCGGCCGGCTTGGCCTCCCCGTCGTTGGCGGTCGGCGTGCCGAACACCACGCTGGAGTAGGCCAGGTCGCTGCACGCGTTGAGCGGGGGGCCGTAGTACTCGGTCCACATGACCGACCAGGAGTCCAGGTTGCGCCAGTGCCCCGGCACCCGGATGCCGCCGATCTCGCTGATCACGCCGGTGACCTCGTCGCGCACCTTGGCCGCCCACCACCCCCCGCCGGGGGTCGACACCTTCATGGCATAGGCCCGGCCGGGCTGCCACAGGTAGGGGATGCGGCAGCTCCACCCGGTGCCCTCGCCACTGAAGCGGGTCGTGCCGGGGCCGGCGGCCTCCTCGGCGTCCCAGATGGAGAAGATGGCCATCTTGCCCAGGCTGCCGTCGGCCCGGTTGCCCTTGGTCTGGAGGCCGATGTACCCGCCTTCGCCGCCGATGAGGCGGAACTGGTGGGCCCAGAAGTACGTGGAGTCGGGGCCGGGGTCGGTCTCGGGGAGCAGGGTGTGCTCGAAGCTCGTGTACCCGGCCAGCAGGGTCCGGGCGAACGACGTCGAGGGTGGCCATCGCCACTCGGTATAGGTGCCGCACGGGGTGGGACGGGGCCGGCGCAGGCCCTTGAACGTGGCCACCGTCAGGTGGCCGGTTCGATCTGGGAGCGGAGCTGCAGCTTGGTGAGGATGTTGGCCACGTGGTTGCGGACCATGCTCTCGGCGACGGCCAGCTCGGTGGCGATCCGGGTGTTGTCGTGGCCCAGGGCCACCAGCTTCAGCACGGCCACCTCTCGCTCGGTCAGGCGTGACGAACCCGAGCCTGGCTCGTCTGCGCCCGTGGTCGGGGCGGAGAACTCGGCGAGCAGCTTGGCGGCCAATGGGGCCGAGATCAGGCTCTCGCCGGCGTCCACCTTCCGGACGGCATCGGCCACCTCTTCGATGGAGACCTCCTTGAGGAGGTAGCCGTTGGCGCCGGCCTTCACCGCGCCATAGAGGTCGTCCTCCTCGTCGCTGACGCTGAGCACGATGATCCGTGTGGTCGGGAAGAGCTGGCGGATCAGCCTGGTGGCCTCGATCCCGCCCATCCGGGGCATCCGGACGTCCATCAGGACCACGTCGGGCGCCAGCTCCTCGACCCGCGCCACCGCTTCCTGCCCGTCGGCCGCCTCGGCGACAACCTCGATGTCCTCCTCGGCCTCGAGCACCATCCTCAGCCCGCGACGGAACAGGTCGTGATCGTCGGCGATGACGACCCGGATGGGCTCTTCGCCGCTCGGCCCGACCTGAGGCACTAGCTGGCTTCGATGAGGCCGATGTCGCCGTCGTTGCGACGGTAGACGACGGCGGCCACACCGTCGGTGGTGTTGAAGAGAAAGAAGTCGTGCCCGAGCACGTCCATCTGCAAGGCCGCCTCCTCCGCTGTCATCGGCTTCATGTCGAACTGCTTGGTCTTCACGATCCGAGGCGGGCCCTGCTCGCCGGCACCGTCGTCGTCATCGGCGGGCCCCGCGACCTCTACCGAGTCTAACTGGTGGTGCTTCGGGTGCGTCCGGCTGATCGACCGGCTCTTCAGCTTGCCGATCTGGTGCTCGAGCTTGTCGACCACCTTGTCGAGCGAGGTCAGCGAGTCGGCCGAGGCAGCCTTGGCCCGGATGATCCGGCCCCGGCCCCGGAGGGTGGCTTCGCAGACCTCCTTGGCCGAGATGCGGGGGTTGCGCTCCTCGATGAAGTGGACCTCGGCCTGCTCCCAGCCCTCGTGATGGCGGGAAAGCCGGGACACCTTCTCCTCTGCCGCGAGACGGAGACGGTCGGTGACTTCGACATTGCGACCCCGGATCGTCACTTCCACAACTGCCTCCTCGTTGCCGACAAGACCGAGTGTACGTTGCGCCGGCTGGGAGGCGTCCGGGCGGCGGCGGCGACGTGCACCTCGGCCGCCCCCGCTTCGCGGAGGGCCCGGGCGGCGGCCGCAACCGTCGCCCCGGTGGTCACGACGTCGTCGACCAGCAGCACCCGCCAGCCGTCGGCGCGGCGGCGGGCATGGAAGATCGGGCCGGCGTAGCGCGCCTCGGCACCCCGCCCGGTCTGAGCCGGCCCGGCCGCCCGGCGGAGCATCGGCCGGCACGGGACGCCGAGCCGGCGGGCCACGGCCCGGGCCAGGACCTGGGCCTGGTCGAACCCCCGGGCCCGCCGGCGGGCCGGCGTGGTCGGTGCCCAGGTCACCACGTCGACGCCGGGCGGGGCGACGCTCGCCATCCCACGGGCCAGGAAGGGCACCGCGCTGCGGGCGTTGCGGTACTTGAGCCGGGCCACCAGCTCCCGCCCGGCCCCGTCGTAGGCGAGCAGCGCCCCGCAGCTGTCGACGCCCGGGGGCGCCGGCAGCGGCGGGGCGCGCCGCAGGTCGGCGGCGCAGCCGGCGCACGGTGCCGGCCCGCGTGCCCCGCAGACGGGGCAGCTCGTGGGGAGGAACACAGCCCGAGACTACGGACCGGGTGTGACAGTTTCTTTCATTGTCCGCTGATGTACCTCAGAGGTACTCAAGCGGACAATGAACGGCTCAGGTGCCGACGGTCCAACTGCTGAGGTACTCGACCTGCTCGGGGGTCAGGACGTCGATCTCGATGCCCATGGTCTCGAGCTTGAGGCGGGCGATCTCGGCGTCGATGTCCTTGGGGACGAGGTAGACCTTGGGCTCGAGGGCGCCCTTCTGGGCCAGGACCCACTCGGCGGCCAGGGCCTGGTTGGCGAAGCTCATGTCCATGACCGCCGCGGGGTGGCCCTCGGCCGCGCCCAGGTTGACCAGGCGGCCCTCGGCGATCACCAGGATGCGCTTGCCCTCGACCTGGAACTCCTCGGCCATGGCCCGGGCCATGCGCCGGCCGCCGGCCATCTTGGCCAGGGCCTCCAGGTCGATCTCGATGTCGAAGTGGCCGGAGTTGGCCAGGATGGCCCCGTCCTTCATGACCTGGAAGTGCTCGGCCCGCAGCACGTCGCGGTCGCCGGTCACGGTGACGAAGATGTCGCCGATGCGGGCGGCGTCGGCCATCGGCATGACGCGGTAGCCGTCCATGACCGCCTCGAGGGCCCGCAGGGGGTCGACTTCGCAGACCACCACGTTGGCGCCCATGCCGGCGGCCCGCTCGGAGAGGCCCTTGCCGCAGTACCCGTAGCCGGCGACAACCATGACCTTGCCGGCCAGCAGCACGTTGGTGGCCCGGATGATGCCGTCGAGGGTCGACTGGCCGGTGCCGTAGCGGTTGTCGAACATGTGCTTGGTGTCGGCATCGTTGACGGCGACGATCGGGAACTTGAGGGCGGCATCGGCCTCCATGGCCCGCAGCCGGATGACGCCGGTGGTGGTCTCCTCGGTGCCAGCCAGCACGTCGGCCACCTGCTCGGGGCGCTCACGGTGCAGGCGGGAGACGAGGTCGCAGCCATCGTCCATGGTCATCTGGGGCCGGGCGTCAAGGACGGCGTCGATGTGGCGGAAGTAGGTGTCGGTGTCCTCGCCCTTGATGGCGAAGGTGGCAATGCCCTCGTCGAGCGCCAGGGACGCGGCCACGTCGTCCTGGGTGGACAGCGGGTTCGAGGCGCAGGCGACGACCGTGGCGCCGCCGGCCTTGAGGGTGCGCAGCAGGTTGGCCGTCTCGGTGGTGATGTGGAGGCAGGCGCCGATGGTGATGCCCTCCAGGGGGCGCTCCTTGGCGAAGCGCTCCCGGATGCTGGCGAGCACCGGCATGTGGCTGTCGGCCCAGGCGATGCGCTGGCGGCCGAGCTCGGCCAGGCCGGCATCGGCGATGTCGTAGGTGACGGTCTCGTCGGTCATTCGGAAGCTCCTTGGTCTTCGCCCGCGGCAGTGGCCAGGGCTGCTTTCATCGATTCCTGCGCCGGGATGGGACCGGGGTCGATCCCCTCCTGGAACGCCATGTGCAACGACGTGAGGTTGCCGACGAGGATCAGGTCGAGGAGCTGGGCCAGCTCGCCCTCACCCTCGGCCTGCACCTCCTCGACAGAGGACACCACTTCGTCGAGCAGGTCGGCGGTGAGCTTGAACCGGTGCATCACCTGCGGGTGCTCGAAGTCATGACGGAGGTTCACGAGCGTGAACATCTGGCGGGTGAGGTCGCCATGCTGGCCCCAGCCCGACAGCTCGTTGTGGCACAGCTCGGACTGGGTGTTCCAGAACGCCGGGCACTTGGCGTTCTCGTTGACATCGGTCTTCCAGCGCTGGGCCGCCACCGCGCCGAGGCCGCCCCCGCCGTGGATGAGCGGCATGGTGCGGCCGATGCGGCGAGCGAGCTGCTCGGCCATGTTCCCCGGCTTGACGAGCTGGTCGCGGCGGGCCTTGAGCTGCTCGACTGCGGCGTCGATCCAGTACGTCGCCCCGGGGAACAGGCCGATCTCCTCGAGGACGACGAGCGGCGGGATGGCCAGCGCGCCGAGGCCGGCGCGGGGCTGGGGGATGTCGTCGGCGACGCCGATCACCGGTACGCCCCATGACGCGGCCAAGTCGCCGAGGTCACCACCTCGGGTGACCGCCACCACCCGGGCACCCTGCAGGGCGGCGGCGGTGACCGCCTCCACCGTCTCCTCGGTATCGCCGGAGAAGGAGATGGCGAACACCAGCGTGCCCTCGTCGACGAACGCCGGCACGTGGTAGCTCCGGAACACCAGCACGGGAAGCGGCAGGTACGGGCCGGCGGCGGCCATGAGGACGTCGCCGGCGATGCCGCTCCCGCCCATGCCCAGCACGACGACCTGCTCGATCTCCTCCCGGTCGGGAAGGCCATCGAGCCCGCGGGCGCTGTCGCGGGCGGCGGCGACCTGCTCGGGCAGGCCGAGGGTGGCCTGGAGCATGCCGTCGGTGTCGAGCACCCCGGCGACGGGCTCAGTGGTCTTCGTCATCCGGCCTCGAAGGTCGGGTGCAACCCCTCGGCCTCGGCCTTGGCCGTCAGCCGGTCGTGCTCGGCGTCGGCCACCGTCTCGGCCTCGTCGATCAACATCACGGGGATCCCGTCACGGATCGCGTAGCGCCGGCGTAGCCGGGGGTTGTAGAGGGACTCTTCGTCGGCGAAGTACAGCAGCGGGCCCTTGTCCTCCGGGCACGCCAGTATCTCCAACAGCATGGGGTCGAGCGCCATCGCTACTTCTCCTCTTTGATCATCGCCAGCACCTCGGACAGGTGCTCCGAACACGAACCGTCGTCCGGGGCTTCGAGGTTGAGCCGCAGCAGGGGCTCGGTGTTCGACGGGCGCAGGTTGAACCACCAGTCACCGAGGTCCACGGTGAGCCCGTCGACCCGCTCCTGGCTGGCCCCAGCGTAGGCGGCCGCCACCCGGTCGACGGTGCCGGGCGGGTCAGCCACCTCCACGTTGACCTCGCCGGAGGCCGAGTAGCGCTCCAGGGGCCGGCGCAGCTCCGAGAGCGGCTGGTCGACGCGGGACATCTCCTCGAGGACGACCATGGCCGCGATGATCCCCGAGTCGGCCCGGTAGTTGTCACGGAAGTAGTAGTGGCCCGAGTGCTCGCCGCCGAAGACGGCGTCGGTCTCGGCCATGACGGACTTGATGAACGAGTGCCCGACCCGGGTCCGGACCGGGCGGCCGCCGTTCTCGAGGATGATCTCCGGCACCGACTTGGAGCAGATCAGGTTGTAGATCACCGCCGACCCGGGCCGCTTGGCCAGGATCGACTTGGCGACGAACGCGGTGGTCGTCGAGCCCGACATGGGCCGGGCCTTCTCGTCGATGAGGAACACGCGGTCGGCGTCGCCGTCGAAGGCCAGGCCCACGTCGGCGCCCACCTCGAGCACCCGGGCCTGGAGGGCTTTGAGGTTGTCGGGGTTGATCGGGTCGGGCGGGTGGTTGGGGAACGTCCCGTCGAGCTCGCCGTACATGACTTCGAGCTCGTAGGGCAGGCCATCGAACACCACGGGAGCGATGAGGCCGCCCATGCCGTTGGCGGTGTCGGCCACCACCTTGAGGGGACGGAGGGCGCCCACGTCGACGAAGGACCGCACATGGGAGGCGAACTTCTCCAGCAGGTCGAGCTGGGAAACGGTGCCCTTGGTCGGGGCGTCGGGCATGGTCCCCCCGGCCACGGCCGCCTTGATGTCGGCCAGGCCGGTGTCCTGGCCCACGGGCTTGGCCCCGGCCAGGCACAGCTTGATCCCGTTGTACTTCGCCGGGTTGTGGGAGGCGGTGAACATGGCCGCCGGGGCATCCAGGGAACCGGCTGCGTAGTAGGCAAGGTCGGTCGAGATGAGGCCGAGGTCGACCACGTCGACCCCCTGCGAGGTGACCCCGTCGGCGAACGCCGCGGTCAGGTCGACGCCGGAGGGCCGCATGTCGCGGCCCATGAGGACCCGGCCGGCGCCGGTGAACCGGGCGAACGCCGCGCCGACGGAACGGGCGATGCCGGCGTCGAGCTCGTCGGGCACAACCCCCCGGATGTCGTACGCCTTGAAGATGGAATCGAGCCTGGACACCCCGATGACCCTAGTTGGGCCAGGATGTCGGACGTGATCTCGGTTGTCATGCCCGCCCACGACGAGGAGGCCTTCCTGGCGTCGGCCGTACGCGACGTCGCCGCGGGCATGCGGACGAGGGGGGAGTTCGAAGTGGTGGTCGTCGAGAACGGCTCCACCGACGCCACCGCCGACGTGGCCAAGAAGCTGGCCGAGGAGATCCCCGAGCTGCGGGTCCTGTCCCTGGGCAGCGCCGACTACGGGAAGGCGTTGCGGATGGGCTTCCTGGCCGCCCGGGGCGAGGTCGCCGCCTTCTTCGACGTCGACTACTACGACCTGGGCTTCCTCGACCGCGCCGTCGCCCTGATCGAGGCGCCCGACGGCCCCGCCGTCGTGGTCGGCTCGAAGCGGGGCGAGGGGGCGCTCGATACCCGACCGTGGCCCCGCCGGATGGTGACCCTGGTGTTCTCGACGATCCTCCGGGCCGGGTTCGGCTTGAGCGTGTCCGACACCCACGGCATGAAAGTGCTCCGCTGCGAACCGCTGGTCCCCCTCGCCAAGGCGTGCCGGTTCGGTACCGACCTGTTCGACACCGAGCTCATCCTGCGGGCCGAGCGGGCGGGGCTGCGCTCCGGCGAGGTCCCGGTGGTCGTCCAGGAGCTACGGCCGTCGCGGAGCTCCATCGCCCGCCGCATCCCCCGCACGATGGCCAACCTGGTGCGCCTGCGGATGGCGTTGTGGCAGGAGGCCAGGGCCTGACCAGCCGTTCGTTGTGAGCTGAGCGACCGCTGCGGTTGTCCAGCTCACAAAGATGGGGCCGATCACTGCGGCGGGAAGCGGATCAGCGCCGGCTTCTCGAAGTTCTTGGGCAGCTTCACCGGCCGGGTGTTCGTGCGGCGGGCCAGGTCGAGATTGGCCAGCAGGCCCTGGCACTTGTCCTTGAACGTCTTGTAGCCCGGGGCCCACACGACCCAGACGGTGTGGGTGGGCCCGGCCCGGCCCAGGAGCATCTGGGCGAAGGCGGCCGGGTCGCCGGCCTTGTTCACCGTGGCGTAGTCGACCCAGTCGACCAGCCCGGGGGCCGTGGCCCGCGGGAAGGTCAGCTGTGACGCGCCCAGCCCGTCGGGGAGCAGGCGGCTGACCGAAGGCCCGAGCTGGTCGGGGCAGTAGGCCACCACGTCGCCTGGCGCCACCCCGTCCGCCAGCGCCGCCGCCACCCGGGCCGCCGACGTACGGTCGCCGAAGACGTTGGGCGCCGCGGCCCAGAGCCCCGACACGACGGCGACGGCCAGCACCGCAGTGCGGAGGCGGCGGTCGAGGAGCAGGCCGGTGCCGTACGCGGCCAGGAGCAGGACGACCGGGAAGAGCACCGACGCGTACCGGACGGCGAACGCCGAACGGCCGACGATGGTCGCCACGATGGCGACGGCCAGAGTGCCGAACCCGACAACGGCCAGGTGGCGGGCGCCGGGCCGGGTGCGGAGGTCGAGCTCGATGCGCCGGCCGTCGACGGCCCGGCCGAAGAGGGCCAGGGCGATGAGGGCATAGGTGGTCATGCCCAACAGCAGGCCGGGGTCCCAGTACCCGCCGGAGAAGTGGAACACCGTGTCCACCATCGACCGCAGCCGGCCGGCGCCCCCCCACGGGGTGCCGGTGTGCGCGGCCTGGTAGAGGAACGACGGGATCCACGGCACAAAGGCCAGCGACCCCACGGCCATGGCCACCAGGCCGCGGCGGGCGCCGTCGCGGGCCGGCGCCGGCGCCCGGCGCGCCAGCACGACGAGCGTCACGCCGACGACGAAGAGCAGGTAGAGCGACCAGTAGTGGGTGAGCAACAGGGCGCCGGTCACCAGCCCGGCGCCGGCCGTCGCCCGCACCGAGGTCGGGTCCTTGAGCAGCTCGGTGAGGGCCAGGTACCCCACCAGCACCAGCAGGACCACGAGGGAGTACATGCGGGCCTCGGTGGCGTAGCGGGCGGCGAACGGCGAGGCGGCCAGGAGGAGGAGCGCCGACCACCCCACGGACGGGCCGCCGAGCCGGCGCCCGGCCACCCACATCAGGGGCAGGGCGGCCACCCCGAAGAGGCCGGGCAGGAACCGGACCGAGAGGTCGCCGTCGCCGAAGATCCGCATCCACACGTGGAGGAGGGCGTAGAAGAGCGGCGGGGCACCGTCATGGCGCAGGGCGCCGGCCAGGCCCGACAACGGGGCACGGGCGATGGCCACGGTCTGGGCCTCGTCGAGCCACAGGGGCGACACGGTGGCGAAGCGGATAACGACGCCCACCGCCAGGACGGCGACGGTGGCCACGGCCAGCCACGGCACGCGGTCGGTCGGGGCGACGGTCGTGGGCTCGGCGCGCCGGGTGCCGGCACGAGGAGAGGCGACGGCCTCAGTGATATCCATGAACGCGTCTGTCTTTCGGTGGCTCAGCTACCCCGGTCGGGGACGGTCACCGGCGGGCGGGACGGGGGCGGGGGCGATGCGCCCAGCTCGCCCAGGGAAACGGCCGGCTCGGTGTCGAGCCGGGGGTCGCCGAACTCCACCGGGCCCTGCCGGAAGAACGCGATGGCCAGGGCCACGCCGCCGATGGTGAGGAGGTACCCGAGGCCGTCGACCGGCGTGAAGCCGTAGTGCAGCGTGACGTGGGTCGAGGTGGGGATGACGACCATCAGGTTCGGCGTGACCCGGTAGGGCCCCTTGGCGCCGGAGACCTTCCAGTTGGGGAAGTACGACGCCTTGACCAGCACGGGCGAACCGACCCGGTCGACGTCGAAGCGGATGTCGTTGTCGTCCGAGGAGATGTTGGTGACCACCGCCGGCGTGACCGGGCGCCGTTCGGCCTCGTCGACGGTGACGTTGGAGCCCTTCGTCTTAACGTCGGACGGGACCGTGTGGGCCTTGACCCGCTCCCACTCCTTCGGGCCCGCTGCGGCGAAGAAGACGTCCTGGCCGCTGAAGTTGGTGTACCAGTCGACGCTCATGTTGAGCCACGGCACCTCGCCCTTGACCGGGCCGGTGACGACGGCCGGCTGGAACTTCAGGGGCGACACCAGCTCCGAGCCCTTTACCTCGTAGACGACCCAGCGCCCGGTGGTGGCAACTTGGCGCAGGTCGGGGTTGCTGTTGGCCGCGGCGATCGTCTCGGGCGAGAAGGCCATGTAGTAGCGGGCACCGAGAAGCTGCAGGTGGCGGACACCGTTGGCCACGTCCATCGTCGGGTAGGGCAGGTCCCGCATGGGGTTCGACGGGGCCTTCGACAGCTCGGCGGCCGAGATGAAATGGTACGGGACGGTGGCCGATGACTCGAAGTACAGGCCCTCCATGGACCCGATGCAGCCATCGGTCCAGTACGGGAGGAGCATGAGGGCCATCGGTGTGCCGAAGCGGTCAAGGCCCGATTCGTACTCCCAGTGGGCCCGGCCACAGCCGTCCTTCCGGCCGACGTCGGCCATGGTGTCGACGATGGCCTTGTACTCGGGGTAGGCGGCCTTGCGTTCGTAGCCCGAGTAGTTCCACTTGGCCCACGACGGGATGAAGCTGACATCGGTCGTGGACGGCTTGGGCAACCAGCTCGGGAGGACGCCGAGCGGCAGGCCGACGACGATCCACACGGCCAGCGCCGCGCCGATCGGCGTGAGCAGCCGGCCGAGCGCCGAAGGCTGCTCGGGGTCCTTGGCCAACCACCGGCCGATGGCGGGGCCGACCTCGGTGACGGCGACGCCGGCCAGCATGTAGAGGCAGAGGTACCAGAACGGCAGGATGCGGGCGTTCCAGAGCCGGCTCTGGGGGGCGGTGATGAACAGGGCACCGGAGAGGGTGGCCATGCCGATGAAGAACAGCCCGGAGCGCCGGCGGTTGACCACGCTGAGCACGGCGCCGAGCAGGGCGAGGCCCACCACCCAGCGGATGTTGTGGGGGAAAAGGTTCTTGCTGTACTCGGTGAGCTTCTCCCAGCCCATGTTGTTGGCGTAGGGCAGCCGGAACGCGAACGGGACGGACCAGAAGGCGGCGAGCAGCGCCCCCACGCCGAGCACCGCGGCGACGAAGCCCAGCCGCCGGCGACCGGGCCGGAGAAGGTAGAGGACGAGGGCGCCCACCACGGCGAAGACCGTCGGGAGCAGATGGCAGAGCCCGGTCATGGCCAGGAGGGCGCCCGCGAGGGCCCGGTGGCGGCCGTTGTCCAGGCCGCGCGCCACGACACCGAGGAAGAGGATGGCCAACGACAGGCTGATCGAGAAGGCGAACTCCCCGGCCAACGTCGAGGGGATGTTCCCGCCGTAGATGGTGAAGCCGCGATCGAACAGGAACGGCACTGTGGCGACGGCCAGCACGGCCGGCCCGGGGAACCGCATGCCCGAGAGCCGCCCGAAGGCCCACGCCGCGACCGGCAGGGTGAGCAGACCGGTGATGGTGATGAGCTTGAACGCGACGCCGTAGGGCAGCACGAAGCTCAATAGGGCGATGGCCAGGGCCGGCAGCGGGAAATAGAACTGGTAGGCCGGGAAACCCGAGTACCAGTCGGGTGCCCACCCGGTGAGGCGGCCCTTGGGCAGGAGGTGGTCGCGCATGAAGGCCGGGCCCCACACGTGGGACCCGGTGTCGCCGCCGGCCGGCGTGGTGTGGGCGAAGATCAGGCCCGGTTGGAGCTGGGCGAACGTGAAGATGACCGCGGCGGCGACCACCCCAAAGGTGATGACGGACTCCACCGAGGGCTTGGTCGTGAGCCGGGCCCTCGTCGAGTCGACGATCCTCCGCCGGGCGGCATCGACCGCCGGCCACCGGGAACCTGGCATGGCCCCTATCTTGTCACCCAGACCCGGAGTGCTGGTTTCAGGCCGCCGCCGAGCCCGGCGAGCCGGCGCTACTTGGCGCCGACGAGTTGCAGCACCGACGGCAGGGTGACCTGCACGCCGGCCCGGTCCCACCAGCGGTTCTCGCACGACGAGCACGAGTGCATGGTGACCAGCTCATCGTGGACATGCAGACCGATCTCTACGAGATTGGTCGAGCGGCAGGACGGACACGTCATGGCGAACCCCCTCAGTTTTCGAGCCTCCCAAGGCAGGACAAGTATCGGCATGCGGGGCCTCCGACTTGAGCGGCCGGTTTGGCCGGTGGAAAAAATGTGGAACGATTGACACCCGGGAAGAGTCAAAAGCAGTTGTGAGGAACGAAATGCGGTTGCGGAGCATAGGGACCACGGCGGCGCTGGCCTTGACGCTGGCGGCGTGCTCCTCCGCCGGCGCGGGCAGCGGGCCGGAGAAGTCACAGGCTGCGTCGGCCACCACCCTGGCCCCGCTCCCCACGCTCGCGCCGGCCACCAGCACGAGCACGTCGACCACCGAGGCGCCCACCACCTCCACCACCGCCCCTGTGGCGTCGGCCGACGCGTCGATCCCCGCGGTGCGGGCCCTCCAGGAGCGCCTCACCGAGCTGGGTTACGACGTCGGGCCGATCGACGGCAAATGGGGCTCGCGGACCACGTACTCCGTGATGGCCTTCCAGAAGGTCGAGGGCCTCAGCCGGGACGGCCAGGACGGCCCCCAGACCCAGGCCGCACTGGCCACAGCCACCAAGCCCGGGCCGATGCTCCCGGGCGGTTCCCCCACGCGCATCGAGATCGACGTGGCCCGCCAGGTGCTCTTCTACTGGGTGAACGGGTCCCTGGCCCGTATCCTCCCGGTGTCCACCGGCAACAACGAGGCGTACTGCGTCGAGGGCGAGTGCTCGGTGGCCGTGACCCCCGGTGGCAGTTTCCGGATCGGCCGCAAGGCCGCCGGCCTCGAGATCGCCCCGCTTGGCGAGCTCTGGTGGCCGATGTACTTCAACGGCGGCATCGCCATCCATGGTTCGCCCTCGGTGCCCGGCTACCCGGCGTCGCACGGGTGCATCCGCATCCCCATGTACGCCGCCCCCACCTTCTTCGACCAGGTCGCCGGCGGCACCCGGGTCCACGTGCTGAACAGCCCCGAGGCCGTGGCCCCGCCCGACGAGGGCAAGGCGGTACCGAACGCGGTGGCCCCGCCCGACACCACCCCGACCACCGTCGCGCCGGCGCCCTCCACAACCACCACCTCGGTCCCGGCCACGACGACGTCCACCGCAGTCCCCGTCACCCTGCCCCCGACCGTGACCACCACCACCGTCGTCCCGTAGCCACGGGCTCGCCCGGGGTCAGTGGGTGAAGGTCAGGTACAGCAGGGTGAAGAGGTTGAAGATGGCATGGGCCACCATGCCGGGCCCGAGGCGGCCGGTGCGGACGGCGAGGGTGGCCAGGATGGCCCCGAAGACGGTGAGGCTGGTGATGACCAGCACCACGGCGTCGGCCGGGAGCGCGCTGCCGTGGGCCAGGCCGAAGGCGACGGCCGAGAGGGCGATGGCCGCCCAGTCCGGCACCCGCCGCTGCAGCGATCGGAGCAGCAGGCCCCGGAAGAACAGCTCCTCGACGATCGGGGCGCCGACGGCCACGGAGAGGACCAGGCCCAGGAACGCCGGCCCGTGCGCCTTGTCCAGCAGGTCCTGGACCGGGCCGGAGACCTCGGGCTTCCCGACCAGCGGCCGCATCAGGTAGGCGATGGCCGGCAACACCAGGAGCTGCACCGACAGGGCCACGCCGGCCCCGATGCCCAGGTCAGGCCATCGGGCGCGGAAGCCGAAGTCCTCAGCCAGGCGGCCGGCGCCCTTGCGGTGGCTGGCCACCCACGCCGAACCGACCATCCCGGTCCACAGGCCGACCTGGCTGGCGGCCTGGCCCAGGAGGCTCAGCTCCGCGTCGCCCGAGGCCGCGAACCACACCGCCGCGACCAGGCTGGCCAAGGCGTAGCCGCCGACCAGCCCGACCAGGAAGTCGCCCAGGCCCCACCGCGGGGCCGGCGTCGCACCCGGGCCAAGCTCGGTGGGCGGTGACGGTGACGTGGGCTCCACGGGCCCAGCGTACGGCCAGGCCCGAGCGGCCCCAGTGCGGATGCGGGGTGAAGAGTTAGGAGGCCACCGACGTCGACATGCCGGCCGCCGTGGCCCGCCGGTCGTGGCCGGTCCAGCCCCGGGGCGGGGAGAGCCGGTCGGCGTGGCGGGTGCACAGGTCGATGGCCGCCGGATCCGGGTCGCCCTGGTCGAGGAGCCACACCGTGCGGGTGGCGTACTGGAAGGTGAGCACCGCGGTGGCGGGCGCGCCGCAGCCCGGACGGGCGCAAAGGCGCGGGCGGAACATGTGGGCAACGTACCCGCCGGCCCCGCTCTCGACGCGGATGCCTCGGCCCACGGCGCCGGTAAAGAGCCGGTGCGGCCTACCATGGTCGACAATGACTCCCCCGCCTCCCGACCCGCGCGGCGCGCGCAAGGACCGGCCGCCGGGCACACCGAACCTGCCGGGCACGGGCACCAGCTGGCCCCGCCCCGTGGTGTGGGTCCTCATCGGCGTCGCCCTCCTGGCCCTGCTGGCCGCACCGGCCATGACCCGCTCAGGCACCAAGAAGATCGACTACACCACCTTCCTCGACCGTGTCCGCGCCGGCGAGGTGATCAGTGTCGACGTCGACAACGCCACCTCGCACATCACCGGGGAGCTGAAGGACAAGACCAAGTTCACCACCACCGCCCCGGCCAAGATCCCCGACCAGGACATCTCGCTCCTCCGCGAGAAGGGCGTGAAAGAGGACTACCACCCGCCCAGCTCCAACCTCATCGGCTCGATCCTGGTCTGGGTCCTGCCCATCGGCCTGCTGGTGCTCTTCTGGTGGTGGATGGGCCGGCGGGCCCAGGGCCAGATGGCCGGGATCATGTCGATCGGGCGGTCGAAGGCCAAGGTGTACACGACCGAGAAGCCCAAGACCACCTTCGCCGACGTGGCCGGCTACGAGGGCGTGAAGCAGGAGATCCGCGAGGTCGTCGACTTCCTCAAGACGCCCGGTAAGTTCCGCGACATCGGGGCCCGCATCCCCAAGGGTGTGCTCCTCGTCGGCCCCCCTGGCACCGGGAAGACCCTCATCGCCCGGGCCGTCGCCGGCGAGGCCGGCGTGCCGTTCATGTCGATCACCGGCTCCGACTTCATGGAGATGTTCGTCGGTGTCGGCGCGGCGCGGGTCCGCGACCTGTTCCAGACGGCGCGCAAACAGGCCCCGTGCATCATCTTCGTCGACGAGCTCGACTCCATCGGGCGCAAGCGCGGCGCCGGCATGGGCGGCGGCCACGACGAGCGGGAGCAGACGCTCAACCAGATGCTCTCGGAGATGGACGGCTTCGAGTCCACCGAGGGCGTCGTGATGATGGCCGCCACCAACCGGCCCGACATCTTGGACCCCGCCCTGCTCCGCCCCGGGCGGTTCGACCGCCAGATCGTCGTCCCCCTCCCCGACTTGGAGGAGCGCCTCCCGATCCTCCAGGTCCACGCCAAGGGCAAGCGGATGGCCGACGACGTCGACCTCTCGGTCGTGGCCCGGGGCACGCCCGGCATGAGCGGTGCCGACTTGGCCAACCTGGTCAACGAGGCCGCCCTCCACGCCGTGCGCCGGGAGTCCAAGGACGTCCACATGGACGACTTCGAGGCCGCCCGCGACCGGGTGCTGATGGGCCAGCGCCGTGACTCCATGGCCCTCTCCGGTGCCGAGAAAGAGGTCATCGCCTACCACGAGGGCGGTCACGCCGTGCTCGCGTACGCCCTGGAGCACGCCGACCCCGTGCACAAGGTCACGATCCTGCCGTCGGGCATGGCGCTCGGCGTCACCCAGCAGCTCCCCATCGAGGAGCGCCACATCTACACCCAGCCCTACATCGAAGACTCCCTCGTCGTCCGCCTGGGCGGGCGCATCGCCGAGGAGCTGGTCTTCGGCAACCGCTCCACCGGCGCCAACAACGACCTGGTGGGCTGCACCGAACTGGCCCGCAAGATGGTCCGCGAGTGGGGCATGAGCGACCGGGTCGGCCCGATGGCGTGGGGCTCCCAGGGCATGGTGTTCCTCGGCGAGGACCTCATGCACAGCCGTGACTACAGCGACGACACGGCACGGGTCGTCGACGAGGAGGTCGAGGCCATCCTCCGCCGCCAGGAGGACCGGGCGCGCGAGGTCCTCAGCTCCCTGCGGGGTGGCCTCGACCTCGTCGCTCGGGCGCTGCTGGAGAAGGAGACCATCGATGGCGCCGAGGTGGGCCGCCTCGTCGACCAGGCCGCCGGCCGGGTCGTGCGGCCGGCCCGGGCCCCCCAGTCCCCCGAGGCGCTCACGCCCGGCAAGGGCTGACCGACCAGGCGATCTAGACTCCGGAAACGACCGAGCCGACGGTCCAGAAGTTCGCGACGAAGGGCACTCTCTGAGCACGTTCACCCCTGATGCCGCCGCCACCCTGGGCGGGCCGGACTGGCTCCGGGCCCGCCGGCTGGCCGCAGCCGAACGGTTCTCGGCCGGGTCGCTCCCGCACCCCTCCGAGGAGATCTGGCGGTACAGCCGCATCGACGAGCTCGACCTCGACGCCTACCGGCCGGCGCTGGTCGGGCCCACCGACGCGGCCGACCCCGCCCTGCCCGAGGGCACGGGCCAGCATGCCGCGCTCGTGGTGGTCCGCAACGGCCGCCCGGCCCGGATCGAGGTCGACCCCGCTCTGGCCGCCAGGGGCCTGGTCGTGGCCGATGCCGCCGACCTCCCCGACGGCGACGACCTCCTGAGCCGCCTGCACGTCGCCGACGCCTTCACCGACCTCAACACGGCGTTCCTGCCCGGCGCCACCGTGGTGCGGATCCCCCGCGGCATGGTCGTGGAGCGGCCGATCGTCATCGTCCACCACCTCGACGGTGACGGGATCGCCTCCTTCGCCCGGACCCTGGTGCTGGCCGGCGAGAGCTCCGACGCCACCGTCATCGAGCACCAGTCGTCCTCCGACGTGGCCGCGTTCTCCGACCCCATCGTGGAGCTGGAGGTCGGCGACGCGGCCCAGCTCAGGTACCTCAACGTGCAGGACCTCGGCTCGCGGGTGTTCCAGGTGGGCTACCAAGCCAGCCGGGTGGGCCGCGACGCCACCCTGCGGTCGTCGGTGGTGGCCCTCGGGGGCGACTACGCCCGGGTGCGCACCGACTCCCGCCTCGAAGGCAAGGGGGGCACGAGCTACCTCACCGCCGTCTACTTCGCCGACGGCGGCCGCATGCACGACTTCCGCACCATCCAGGACCACATCGCCCCCAAGACCACCAGCGACCTGCTGTTCAAGGGCGCCGTGTCCGACAACGCCCGCTCGGTGTACTCAGGCCTGATCCGGGTGGGCAAAGAGGCCCGGGGCACCAACGCCTTCCAGACGAACCGCAATCTGGTCCTCTCCGAGGGCGCCGGCGCCGAGTCCGTGCCCAACCTGGAGATCGAGACCAACGACGTCATCTGCAGCCACGCCTCCGCGGTCGGGCCCATCGACGACGAGCAGCGCTACTACCTGGAGAGCCGGGGCATCCCGCCCGAGGTGGCCGAGCGCCTCATCGTCCTGGGCTTCTTCGGCGAGGTCCTCGACCGGCTGCCCCTGTCGGAGGCCGTCGCCGGCCTCCGGGCCACGCTGGTCCGCCGGCTGGCCGAGCGGGCCGGCTCCGTGCAGGACGGCTCGTCATGACGGTGATGACCGAGCGGTTGTGCAAGGTCGCCGACGTGGCCCCGGGAACGGCGAAGCGGTTCGACATCGGCAAGGCCCGCATCTGCCTGGTCCGCATCGGCGACGACTTCTACGCCATCGGCGACCGGTGCAGCCACGCCGACTTCTCCCTGGCCGAGGGCGAGGTCTGGCCCGACGAGAAGGAGATCGAGTGCTGGAAGCACGGCAGCACCTTCTCCCTCGTCACCGGCGAACCCCAGTCCTTCCCCGCCACCGTGGCGGTGCCGGTCTACGACGTACGGGTGGAGGGTGACGACGTGTTCGTCCGGGTGAGCGAATGAGCGAGCTTCGGGTTGCCGGCCTGCGGGCCGGCGTCGACGGCAAGGAGATCCTGCGCGGCGTCGACCTCGTCGTGACCAGCGGCCAGGTGCACGCGGTCATGGGGCCGAACGGCTCGGGCAAGTCCACGCTGGCCAACGTCATCATGGGCGGGCCCGGCTACGAGGTGTACGAAGGCAGCGTCACCCTCGACGGGGTGGAGCTCCTCGGCCTGCCCACGTGGGAACGGGCCCAGGCCGGCATGTTCCTGGCCATGCAGTACCCCACCGAGGTCCCCGGCGTGTCCCTCGCCGACGCCATGGCCGCGGCCCTGGCCCCCCAGGGGCGGGCGCCGGCGGAAGTCGCCGAGCTGGTGGCGGCCGAGGCGGTGCGGGTGGGCGTCAGCACGGCCCTGCTGGCCCGACCGCTCAACGTCGACCTCTCCGGGGGCGAGAAGAAGCGCAACGAGACGCTCCAGCTGGCGGTGCTGGCCCCCAAGATCGCCGTCCTCGACGAGATCGACTCCGGCCTCGACGTCGACGCCCTCAAGGCCGTCTCCCAGCGGGTCGAGCTCATCACCAACGAGGTCGGCCTCGGCGTGTTGGTCATCACCCACTACAGCCGTCTCCTGCGCGAGCTGCGCCCCGACGTCGTGTCGGTGATGCGCCAAGGCCGGATCGTCGCCACCGGCGGTCCCGAGCTGGCCGAGGAGCTGGAGTCCACCGGCTACGCCGGCTACTCCGACTAGCCCGCTAGGGCACCAGCGGCTTGAGCAGGCCCCCGAGCAGGTCGGGGACCGTGGTCGTCGGGGCCGGCACGGTGGTGGTCGAGGCCGGCGCGGCCGCCACGCCCGCGCCCGGCGTCGGCGGCTGGCCGGGGACGCCGACCACGTGGACCGCCATACCGATGTGGACCTGGCCCGGGAACCACTCGGCGGCGGCCATGGGGATGCGGATGCAACCGTGCGACGCGGGCGTGGCCGGTACCGACGTGGCCCCGTGGATGGCGATGCCGCCGTTGAAGTACGCCGGGTTGTACAGGCCGCCGAGGGGGCCGTACTCCCATCCCCTCCCCTGCCGGTAGATCGCGAACGACCCGCCGGGGGTCACGGCCTGGCGGCAGTACCCCTCCGAGCAGAAGCGCTGGTTGCTGCCACTGGAGATGGTGAGGATCTTCTGCAGGGCGCCACCCTTGTAGAGGAAGAGGACCTGGCGGGGGATGTCGACCTCCACCCGGTCGGCACCACCGGTCGGGACGAGGGGCGGGGGCACGGTGGCCGTGGCCAGCGACGCCAGGACGTCGTCAGTGGCCCGGCCGGTGCGGGCAATGCCGTTCACCTTCTGGAAGGCCATGACCCCGTACGCCGTGTTCTGGTCGTAGACGTCGTCGACCGCCCCCACGTCGTAGTGGAGGGCGTCGAGGCGCTGCTCGAGGGCGGCCACGTCGGGGCCCCGGGCCCCGGTGCGGAGCCCCGCCAGTGCGGTGGTGGGCGTGGCCACGCCGGCGATGGTGGTCACCACCGAGGTGGTGGTCGACGGCTTCGGTGCCGCGGTGGTGGGGGCGACGGTGCTGGGGGCGACCGTCGTGGTGGCCGGCACGGCCAGGGCGGCCGCGGCTCGCTCGATGTCGCTCGGGCCCCCGTCGGAGCACGCCGACGCCACCAGGCCCACGACGCCGGCGAGCAGCACCCACGCCCGGCCGGTCCGTCTCATCCCATGCAGTGTCGCGCGCGTCAGTGGGGGATCTTCTCGGGGCCCTTGTTCCGGTATGCCGTGACGAACCGTTCGAGCGCGGCACTGTCGGGCCGCTGGCAGAGCAACCGGCGGTGCCACGCCGTCGCCGCGACCGGGACGGCGGTCATGGACGCCCGAGGCGCCAGCAGCACATCACGGTCGTAGCGCTGGGCCAGCGACGTCAGGGAGCCGAGCGTGGCGGCGTCGACGTCGGGCCGGTACCAGATGGTCACATAGCCGTGCTCGAGAGCATGGACGATCTGGCCGTCAGGTGGCGTGTCGGCGGCGGTGAAGACGCCGGGGGGAGCCGCGGTGGGGTTGTGGTTCCCGCCGGCGGGCGGGTTGACCTTGTAGGTGAGGTCGCCGCTGATGTGGTTCTTCCCCGGCCCGGCGTCGGAGTCGGACTTGGAGTCGTACTTGCAGTTGCCGCTGGCCTGAAGGTCGCTGACCACCCGGTCGTTGGAGCGCCGGCTGTTGACGATGGTGACCGTGAGCAGGGCCAGGACGGCCACCAGGCCACCCACCACGAGCGCGCGGGTCCGGGACTCCTTGCGCCGGCGGGCCGCCTCGGCCGCGGCCAAGCGCTCCGAGCGCGTGGGGCCCGTGCGCTCGCGAGCCGACTTGGCCGCCGGCTTGGCCGGCGCGCCGGGCCCGGTGCCCCCCGCCTTTGCCGCCGGCGTGGCCGGCCGCTTGGCCGCCGGCCGGGCGCCGGACTGCGGGCGCGGCGAGGGCCGCTTCTTCTTGGAGGCCATGGTGGCCGAGGTTAGTGCCGCGTTCACCTACCATCGCCGTCATGCTGCACATCGGCGACAAGGCCCCCTCCTTCACGCTGCCGGCGGTCGACGGCGGCGCTGAGGTCACCGACCCGTGGACGGCTGCGCCCGCCGGCGGCTCCACCATCGTCGCCTTTTTCAAGGTGAGCTGCCCGGTCTGCAAGATGGTCGCCCCCATGCTGACGACCCTCGCCGAGGGGGGTGCCCGCGTGGTGGCTGTGGGCGAGGACCCACCCGAGGCCATCGCCCGGTACAACGAGACCGAGGGCCAGCGGGTGCCCGCGGTGAGCGAGCCGTCGCCCTACCGAGTGTCGGAGGCATACGGGCTTGAGGCCGTCCCCACCGTGTTCCGCATCGCCCCCGACGGCGAGATCCTGCAGGCCATCGCCGGCTGGGGACGCGACACGTGGAACGAGCTGGCCGCCAGCGTGGGTGTCGAGCCCCTGTCCACCCCCGACGACGGCCTCCGCCCCTACCGCCCGGGCTGAGGCAGCCGCAACATGCACTGACCCCGTGCGGGTCAGCTCACGAGCTCACATCCTGGTGACGGTCGGCCACGCCCTGGCCTGTCGAACTGTCACCGGTCGGCATCGGGTCGTCGAGGGCCGCCACGAGGTCGGGCCGGGCCAGCCCGGCGGCCACGACGACGGTCAGGAAGAGGGCGGCGCAGCCGCCGGTGACGGTGCGCAGGCCGAGACGGTCGCCCAACGCCCCCTGCAGGACCGCTCCGAGCGGATAGACGATGCCCAGCGCCACCATGTAGAGGCTGAGCACCCGCGCTCGCAGGGCCGCCGGCGCCCGCAGCTGCACGACCGTGCCCAACCCGGACAGGACGCCCACGTAGGCGGCGCCGACCGCGACCAGCACGACCGTGGCGACGGCCAGCGTCGGCGCAACAGCGTAGGCCGCCAGCAGGAAGGGCAGCACCAACAGGTCGGCCACCAAGACCCGCCGGCGCCCGAACCGCCCGGCCAGGGGGGCCACGCTCAGGGCGCCGGCCACCGCCCCCACCCCCTGGGCACCGATGAGCAGCGACGTCGCCCCCTCGCCGCCGGCGAACAGCTTCACCGTCACCGCCGGGATCAGAGCGATGAAGGGCGACAGCAGGAGGGCAACGACCCCGATGGTCATGATGGCCGTCCGGCACCCCGGTTCGCCCCGGGCACCCCGGGCGCCGGCGGCGATGCGGGCCCGCAACCCGGGCGGCTCGTCGCTCACCACCGGCGGCTTGATGCGCACGAGCAGCAGCGCCACCATGACGGCGCCGTAGGAGACGGCGTTCAGCGTGAAGGCCCACGTGTAGGAGCCGACCACCAGCACCACGCCGGCCAGCACCGGCCCGACCACCCGGCCCATGTTGTACTGGGCCATCGACAGCGAGCTGGCGCCAAGCAGGTCGTCACGGTCCACCAGGTCGGGGAGGATGGCCTGGTAAGCGGGGAAGCCCAGCGCGGTCATACAGCCGCCGGCGAAGACGACCGCGGTCACGCCGAGCGCCGAGGCGTGCCCGGTGCCGACCAGGACGGCCAGCAGGGCGGCGAACACCGTCTCGCCGACGGTCGTGGCCAGGAGCAGGTGCCGGCGGTCGACCCGGTCGGCGATGGCGCCGCCGACGGGCGACAGCACCCCGACGGGCACGAAGGCGGCCGCGGCCACCAGGCCGGTCCAGCGGGCCTGCCCGGTCAGCTCGGTGACCAGGACACCCACGGCCACCGTCTGGAGCCACGAGCCGATGTTGGAGACGAGCGCCGCGCTCCACACCAGGGCGAAGTCCCGCCGGCGCAGGGGGCGAAGCGACGCCAGGGAGAGGACCTTCACTCGGGCGATTGGTACCTGGCCTCCAGCCGGTAGTGGCTGTCGAGGTCGACCACGCGGTTGAACTCGTCGAACCCGGTCACCAGGTCGAGGTGGTTGCGCAGGGTGCCCTGGTCGGCGAGCACCTGGTAGGCCGTGCCCACCGACTTGGCCATGGCGAAGAGCCCCGACAGGGGCGACACGATCAGGTCGAAGCCGAGGTCGTGCAGCTCGGCGGGGGTGAGGAGCGGGGTCTTCCCGGCCTCGATCATGTTGGCCACCAGGACCACTCCAGGCAGGGCCTCGGCCACCGCCCGCATCTCCTCCGCCGACTCCGGGGCCTCGACGAACACCGCGTCGACACCGAGCTCGGCCGCCATCCGGGCCCGCAGGATGGCCTCGTCGAGGCCTTCGGCGGCCCGGGCGTCGGTGCGGGCCACGACGAACAGCTTCCACCGGTGGTCGAGGGCGGCCTGGAGCTTGCCCAGCCAGTCCTCCCGCGGCACGACCCGCTTGCCGGCCATGTGGCCGCACTTCTTCGGCCACACCTGGTCCTCGAGGAAGATGCCGGCGGCGCCGGCGGCCTCGAACAGCTCGACGGTGCGGATGGTGTTGAGGGCGTTGCCACCGCCCGTGTCCCCGTCGACGACCACCGCACATCCCCCGACCGTGCGGCACACCCTGCGGGCCACGTCGGCCATCTCGGCCTGGGTCAGGTACCCGAAATCCGGTAGGCCGAGCAGGCTGGCCGCGGTGGCGTAGCCCGAGAGGAACAGGACCTCGAACCCGGCGTCACTGGCCAGGCGCCCCGACAGTGCGTCCCAGACGCCTGGCATGAGCACGGTCTGGCCCGATCCGAGCTGGGAACGGAGGTGGTCGCCATTCACGGATCGGCCTCAGGACAGGCCGCAGTGGGCCTGGGTGTAGCGGTTCAGGTTGGCCAGGGCCGTCTGGAACGCCGGGTCCTGGAGCTTGGCCAGGGCGTCGGGGGTCTTGCTGAGATCGAAGTTGTTCTTCTGGAGAGCGGTCAGGGCCGCGCTGGCCGTGGTGGCCACCACGCCGACGTCGGCCTTGATGGCGGCCGGGGCGGTGGCCTGGGCCTGGCGGATGGCCGCCTCGGCATCGGTGGTCTCCGCTTTCAGCTTGGCCGGGTCGGCGGCCGCCGGGATGAGGGCGGCGAACTTCTCGGTGTAGGTGCGAGCCAGCTGGCAGAACGGCGTGCCCGCCTGGTCCTTGCCCGTCACCGCGGTTGTCGCCGTCGTGGCCGGCGGGGCGGTCGTGGCCGCCGGCGCCGCCGTCTTGTCGGAACCGCCACCACAGCCGGTCAAGCCGAGCACGGCTACCAGCCCGAGACCTACAACCAGTCGTCGCATGACGACGACGCTAGTGGCTCGTGCGATTGCGGCGCCCCTCGGCGGGTCACCACGCGCGCACGTACCGGCGTCAGGAGAGCGCGCCGCTACGGACGCCGTCCCACATGTTGGAGTACACCCAGGCTCGGGCATGCTTCAGGCGATCAGGGTCGCCTCCTCGATGTTGATCATGCGGGCGTAGAGGATTTGCTCGTTCACCTCGAGGTTGTTGATGAGCGACAGGGCGGCGACGATGCCTCGGCCGACCAGCTCGGCCTCGACCTCGCCGAACTGGACTTCGAGGAGCACGTTGTCGGCGCGCTCGTCGTTCGAAACGCTGTGAGGGTCCTGCCAGGTGCCGGCGGCGGTCAACTCGGTGGAGGCCTTCATGAAGTCGAGGGCGCCCGACTTGAACCGGGGTAGTGCCATCGTCAGCAGCTCCTGCTGCACCCGGACGAGGTGCGTGCCGTTCGAATCGTCGCCGAACAGGAGGGCGAACAGCACGTCCTTGGCCAGGGTCAGCAGGGCGTCACCCTCGGTCGAACGGTCGGCCGGGCCGATGAGGGCCGTCCCCTTGTCCGGCGCCGTCGCCGCCAGGTGGCCGGCGGCGATCAGACCGTCGCGGGTGGCGCCGCCGTGGTCGGCGAGGAAGGCCTCCAGCTTGGGCTGGTCGAGTGCGAGGCTGGTCACGCGGGACAGGCGGTCGGCGCGGGCCTTGGCCTTGGCCTCCATGACGATGCGGCGGTCGGCCTCCTCGAGGCTGTGGGCGTCGAGCGTCAGGCGGACGACCTGGTCGACGAGCCAGTCCCGGTCGCGGGTAGCCAACTCGGCCCGCAGCCGTTCCTCGAACAGCGGGACCAGCTCGCGGTTGATCGTCCGGACAATGCTCTCAATGGTCGCCACGGTGTCACCCTCCAAGGTCGGCGTGCGGACCATCGTCGCGTCCAGATCGGCTCAATGCCCTGCGGTCCGTTCCGCCGCAGGCCGCCCCGTTGCCCTTCCCCGTTGCGGGCCCGGACGTGGGACTAGCTTCGCCAGCGTGTGCTACCACGGCGATGCCCGCCCGCCCCTGGCCCCGGTCCGGGCCGGGGTGGCGTCCGGCGGCGACATGGTGATGCGGTCCGTCGACGGGAGCTACTTCACGGCCCATTTCGCCCACCCCGACATCCCGTCGGCGACGGGCGTCGTCATCCTTCCCGATGGCCGCGGGCTGCACGACTTCTACCGGGACCTGGCCCACCGCTTCGCCGAGGCCGGCCACCACGCCGTGGCCATCGACTACTTCGGCCGCTCCGCGGGCACGACCGCCCGGGCCGACGACTTTGACTTCCGCGATCACGTTGCCCAGATGGAGCCGGCCGATGTCGACGGTGACGTGGCCGCCGCTGCCGCCTGGCTCGGCCGGGCGGCGACGACCGCCGTGACCGTCGGGTTCGGCCTGGGCGGGGCCCTGTCGTGGCGGCAGTCGGCCGCCAACCCCGCGCTGTCAGGGTGCGTCGGCTTCTACGGCACACCCGACCACGCTCGCGACGCGATCCCCCGCATGCGGGCACCGGTCCTCCTCCTGGCCGCCGGCCAGGACCAGACGCCGGTCAGCGAGGTCGAGGCCTTCGCCGCCGACGTCCGGGCCGCCGGGACCAAGGCCGACCTCCACGTCTACCCCGACGCCCCCCACGGCTTCTTCGACCGCCACTTCGACGACGACTACGAGGGCGAGTGCGCCGACGCCTGGCGGCGCATCCTCGAGTTCATCGAGGCCCGCCGGGACTGAAATTTGGCGGTGAAGAGCGCCGACGGCTCGGCCTGGGTACGTTGTTGCCCGCCTGTCGCCGGATGCACGCTTGGCCCCAGGACCTGAGATCCTCGAGGGTCGGGCTGGCGGGGAGCGGCCAGAACAGCGTCGACGGCCATTGGACGATCGAGGAGATCTTCTCGACGGCCGACCGCGTCATCGTGCGATGGACTGGGAGCGGGACCCACGTCGGCGAGATCAACGGCATCCCGCCGACGAACCGGCCCATCAGGGTGGATGCCATCTCGGTCCACCGCATGGATGGCGGCAAGATCGCCGAGACGTGGGAGGTGTGGGACACGCTGGGCTTGCTGCAACAGATCGGGGTCGTGCCTGCGCCAGGAGCCGCCGGCGGGTAGATCAGGTCGGCCGGTCAGCTGGCCGTTGCCCGAAGATCCGCCTTTGCCGGACCGACCGGGCCCCATCCCGGGCATTGCCTGGCACTACGCTTGCTGCCCATGAGCAACGTGTTCTTCGACATCACAATCGACGGGCGAGCCGCGGGCAGGATCGTCTTCACGCTCTACGATGACATCGTCCCCATCACGGCCAGGAACTTCCGGGAGCTGGCCACCGGGCAGAACGGGTACGGCTACAAGGGCTCACCCTTTCACCGGGTGATACCCCAGTTCATGCTGCAGGGTGGCGACTTCACCCGGGGCGACGGCACGGGTGGTAAGAGCATCTACGGCGCGAAGTTCGCCGACGAGAACTTCCAGGTCAAGCACACGAAGCCCGGCCTCCTTTCCATGGCCAACGCCGGCCCGAACACGAACGGCTCGCAGTTCTTCATCACCACCGCCGCCACCAATTGGCTGGACGGGAAGCACGTCGTGTTCGGCGAGGTCGCCGAGGGCATGGACGTCGTGACGGCCATCGAGAAGCACGGGTCGCAGGGCGGGGCACCCGACGCCAAGATCACGGTCGCCGAATCGGGCGTCGTGACGACGGACTGAGGGGGTTCGCTCGTGCCGGGATGGCAGGAGTTCCTGGACATGGCAGTGAAGGACACGCAGGTGAAGTCGGCCGGGATCTTCGGGCAGGACGGCGTGATGTGGGCGGCCACCGACGACGTCCAACCCACACCAGCCGAGGTCCGCAACCTCCTCGACGGCATCCATGACAACAGCAAGTTCCACGAGAACGGTGTCGTCGTCGGTGGGGCGAGGTACCAGTTCGTCGTGCCGCTCTCCGGGGGCCCGGCGCCCGACCTGACCGGCGTGGTGGGGCGGAAAGGCGCCACCTCCGTTGAAGTCATCGTCACCGGGAAGGCGGTCGTCGTCGCCACCACCGACGCCCCAGTGTCGCAGCTCACCGGGCCCCTGTTCGCGGCGCGCGAGCTGATCAAAATGGGGTTCTGAGGCCCGCCCGGAGCGCCGTCAGCCCGCTTGCACCCGCCGGCGGCCAGGCCCCTAGTCGCGAGGGCGCTCGGGGCCGGTCTCGTCGAAGGCCTGGACCAGCGTGTTCCACGAGAGCGTGGCGCACTTGATGCGGACCGGGAACTTCACCACCCCGCGCAGCGCCTCGAGCTCCCCCATGTCGACCGTGGGGTCCGGCTCCACCGCTCCGCCGTCGCCACTCTCGGTCCCGCCGAGGCCCCGTTCGTGGATCGACATCATGGCCTTGAACGCCCGGATCAGTTCCCGCGTCTCCGCCTCGGTGCGGCCCTTGACCGCCGCGGTCATCATCGACGCCGACGACTGGCTGATCGAGCACCCCTGCCCGTCAACCTTGATGTCAGTCACCCGCCCGGTGTCGTCGATGTCGACGTACAGCACGACCTCGTCGCCGCAGAGCGGGTTGAAGCCCTCGACCCGGTGGGCGGGCGGCGAGGGCAGGGTGCCCCGGTTTCGCGGGCTCCGGTAGTGGTCGAGAATGATCTCCCGGTAGAGATCTTCGAGCCCGGCCATCAGGCGAACATCGCCGCGGCGGCGAGCAGCCCGTCGGAGAGGGCCTCGACGTCGGCCTCGTCGTTGTAGACGTAGAACGACGCCCGAGAGGTCGCCGGCACGCCGAGGCGGCGCATCAGGGGCCGGGCGCAGTGGTGGCCGGCCCGGATGCAGACGCCGGCACTGTCGAGCACCTGGGACAGGTCGTGGGGGTGGATGTCGCGGTAGGTGAACGAGAGCACCCCGCCGCGGTCGTGGGCGTCGGGCGGGCCGAAGATGCGCAGGTCGGCGCCGTGGCGGTCGGCCAGCAGCGTCATGGCATGGCTGGTCAGGGCCACCTCGTGCGCCCGAACGGCGTCCATGCCCAGCTCGTTCAGGTAGTCGACCGCCGCCCCGAGGCCGATGGCCTCGGCGATCGGCGGCGTGCCCGCTTCGAACTTCCAGGGGAGCTCGTTGGGGGTCCAGCCGTCGAGGCGCACGTCGCGGATCATCTCACCGCCGCCGAGGAACGCCGGCATGGCATCGAGCAGTTCCTCACGGCCCCACAGCACCCCGATCCCGGTGGGCCCGCACATCTTGTGGCTGGAGAAGGCCAGGAAGTCACAGCCCAGGGCGGTCACGTCGGTGGTGGCGTGGGGCACGGACTGGGCTGCGTCGAGCAGGACCACGGCGCCGGCGGCGTGGGCGGCGGCGGCGATCTCGGCCACCGGGTTCAGCGTGCCGAGGACGTTGGACATGGCGGTGAGGCCCACCAGGCCCACACCGTCGAGCTGGCGGTCGAGGTCACGGAGGTCGAGCCGGCCGTCGTCGTCGATCGGGAGGAAGCGCAGTTCGACGCCCCGCTCCTCGCGCAGCATCATCCACGGCACCAGGTTGGCGTGGTGCTCCATCTCGGTGAGCAGCACGGCCTGGCCCGCTTGCAGGCAGCGCCGGCCGTAGGAGTGGGCGACGAGGTTGATGGCCTCGGTGGCGTTCTTGGTGAAGACCACGCCCCGCGCCGAGGGGGCGCCGATGAACCGGGCCACCTTGGACCGGGCCGCCTCGTAGGCCTGGGTGGCCTCCTCGGCGATGGTGTAGACGCCCCGGTGCACGTTGGCGTGAGTGGTGGCGTAGTAGTGGTCCATGGCGTCGAGCACGGCCCGCGGCTTCTGGGAGCTGGCCGCCGAGTCGAGGAACACCAGCCGGTGCCCACCCATGTCACGGTCGAGGATCGGGAAGTCCTTCTTGACCCGGCCGACATCGAGCGTCATGCGCCGGCCCGCCAGCCTTCGTACCCGTCCTTCTCCAGCTGGTCGGCCAGGTCCATGCCGCCGCTGGCCACGATCCGGCCGTCGACCAGGATGTGGACCACGTCCGGCGCCAGGTACTGGAGGATGCGCTGGTAGTGGGTGATCACCAGCACGCCCAGGTCGGGGCGGTCGGCCCGCACCTCCTGGACGCCCTTGGACACCACCTTCAGCGCGTCGATGTCGAGCCCGGAATCCGTCTCGTCGAGCACGGCGAACTCGGGCTCCAGGATGGCCATCTGCAGGACTTCGTTCCGCTTCTTCTCCCCGCCCGAAAAGCCCTCGTTCAGGTAGCGGTCACCGAACGCCGGGTCGATGCCGAGGCGGCCCATCCAGCTCATGATGGCCAGCCGGAGCTCCAGGATCGACAGGTCGATCCCCTTGCGGGCCGACAGGGCCTGGCGGAGGAACTGGATCACCGATACCCCGGGGATCTCCTCGGGGTACTGGAATGCCAGGAACAGGCCCGACTTGCCCCGCACGTCGGTGGGCCAGGCCGTGATGTCCTCACCCTTGAACAGGATGCGCCCGGCGGTCACCTGGTAGTCGGGATGGGCCAGCAGGGTGTTGGCCAGCGTGGACTTCCCCGAGCCGTTGGGGCCCATGAGGGCGGCGACCTGGCCGGCGAGGATGGTGAGGTCGACCCCCCGCAGGATCTCCTTGCCTTCGACGGAGACGTGCAGTCCCTGGATCTCGAACAGAGGGGGGGCGCTCACCATCCCAGATTAGCACTATCTCCGTAGGAGTAATTGGACCGCTGGGAGTCATCGGCGCCGGCAGGAGGACCTCTCCTAACCGCCGAGCAGGGCGTTGTACTCGTCGATGCTGGCGTTCAGGGCGTCGACCTGGGCGTTGTACCGGTCGATGAGCCCGTTGATCACCAGGACCTGGGCGTTGTAGGCCCGGATGTCGCCCCGGAGCTGTTCCTGGGCCGCCTTCACGGTCGTGATGCGGGCGTCGAGGTCGCTCACCTCGGCGCGGAGGCGACGGATCTCGTCCTCCCGGGCACCGAGCGTGCGCCGGCGGACGGCCACGACCGCCGCCCGGTCGGCGAAGAACTGGGCGTAATGGGCCTCCAGGGTGGGCGAGAGGCCGTCGAACTCGGAGCCGAGGATGGAGTGGATCTCGTTGACGATGGTCGGCCCGGTGCCGTAGGGCTTCAGCCGCTCCTCGAGGCGGTCGTTCCCGGCGCGGGCCGCGTCGAGCTCGGCATCGACCCGGCTCCGCTCCGCCGGCCCGAGCGACGCGTAGACCGCATGGAGCAGCTCGTGGGCCGCGACCACGACCAACAGGTCGCGGCCCTCGGCCCGCTCGGGGGCCAGCAGGTGGATGCGGCCGAGGGCGTAGCAGCCCTGGGTGTGGACCGAGGCGTCGGTCCTCGCGCCGAGCGCGCAGCTGACGGCGAAGGTGGCCGGGTCCTCGATAGCCGGGCTGGCGGCCATGAAGATCCGCCGGCCGCGGTCGGTCATCGTCGTCCGGGCGACCAGGTCCTGGATGTCGGCGGGGACGGGCGCGGTCGTCGTCGTCGGCGCCGCCGGCGTGGTCGGCACGGCCAGGGTCGTGGCCGCGTCGACCGGGGCCGGGCCGCCGGGACCAGCCTGGTCGACCGCGCTCGGCGCGCAGGCCATGGCGAGGACCATGACCAACCCGACGAGCCCTCGAGGTCGGCGCACCACCGGAAAACCTACCGGTGGCCCCACCGCTTCCCGTCGGGAGGCTCTTCGCCTCGCAACTACGCTTCAGGGTTCATGGCCGAGCCCTGGACCGTCGCCGGCGCCGGCGCCGAACCGATGGACGCCCCGGAGGGTGTCGTCACCCTGGTGCAGGGTTCCGCCTTCTGTATCTCCGGCCGCGACGGCGACGTGGCCCCGGGGTCACCCCAGGGGCTGTTCTTCCGGGACACGCGGTTCCTCTCGGGGATCGACATCCACCTCAACGACCACCGGCCGGAGGTGCTCGCCGCCGAGCGCACCACACCGTTCTCGGCCACCTTTGTCCTGCGCAGCCAGCCGATCGCCGGCCGGGCCGACAGCAGCCTCCTGCTCCTGCGCTACCGCTATGTCGGGCGCGGCATGCGCGAGGACCTGGTCGTCCACAACTACGGCGAGGAGCCGGCCTACTGCTCGGTCCAGCTCCGGTTCTCGGCCGACTTCGCCAACCTGTTCGCGGTCAAGGAGGGCCGGGCCCGGCCCGAGGGCCAGGTCACCTTGGCGACGTCGCGCGACGGGCTGGTGTTCGACTATCGCAAGGGCAACAGCCGCCGCGGCCTGCGCATCAGCTCCAGCGAGCCGGCCCAGTTCGTCGGCGACACCGCGGCCTGGGAGGCCATCGTGCCCGCCCGGGGCCAGTGGAGCACGTGCGTGCAGTTCACGGCGAGCATCGACGGCGACGAGATCGAGCCCCGGCACCTCTGCGGCCAGCCGGTCGAGCTGGCCACGCCCCGCCAGCGCCTCGACCAGTGGCGCCAGGCCGTCCCGGCCGTCGCCACCGACTACGACGTGTTCCACCAGGCCGTGGCCAAAGGCGCCGAGGACCTGGGCGCCCTGCGCATCTTCGACCCGGACTTCCCCGAGCGGGCCGTGCTCGCCGCCGGCGCCCCGTGGTTCATGACCCTGTTCGGGCGCGACTCGCTCCTCACGTCGTGGATGGCCCTGATCGTCGACCCCACGCTGGCCCAGGACGTGCTCCAGACCCTGGCCCGGTTCCAGGGGACCAAGGTCGACCCCCGCAACGACGAGGAGCCGGGCCGCATCCTCCACGAGATGCGTTTCGGGGACGCCTCGTCGCTCTCCCTCGGCGGGGGCAGTGTCTACTACGGCACCGCCGACGCCACTCCCCTGTTCGTCATGCTCCTCGGCGAGCTGCGCCGCTGGGGCCTGGCCGGCGACGTGGTCGACAGCCTCCTACCCGCCGCCGACCTGGCCCTGGCGTGGATCGAGAACTATGGCGACCGCGACGGGGACGGCTATGTCGAGTACCAGCGGTCCTCGGACAAGGGGCTGGCCAACCAGGGCTGGAAGGACTCCTGGGACGCCATCCGCTTCGCCGACGGCCGCCTGGCCCGGGCACCGATCGCCCTGTGCGAGGTGCAGGGGTACGTCTACGGCGCGTACCTGGCCCGGGCCCACTTCGCCCACGAGCACGGTGACACCGCCACCGAGGCCCGGTACCGGGCCAAGGCGGTCGCGCTCAAGACCGCCTTCAACCGCGACTTCTGGATCGAGGACCGGGGCTGGTTCGCCATGGGCCTCGACGCCGACAAGCAGCAGATCGACGCCCTCGGCTCGAACGTGGGCCACTGCCTGTGGACCGGGATCGTGGACGAGGACAAGGCCCGGGCCGTCGCCGACCGGCTGCTGTCGCCGGAGATGTTCAGCGGCTGGGGCATCCGCACCCTGAGCTCGGAGATGACCGGGTACAACCCGATCAGCTACCACATCGGGTCGGTCTGGCCTCACGACAACGCCATCATCGCCGCCGGCCTGACCCGCTACGGCTTCGTCGAGGAAGCCCACCGGGTGATCACCGGCCTGCTTGACGCGGCCACCCACTTCGGGGGCCGCCTCCCCGAGCTCTTCGGCGGGCTGAGCCGCGACGAGGTGCCCTTCCCGGTCAGCTACCCGTCGTCATGCTCGCCCCAGGCCTGGTCGGCTGCCTCACCCCTGCTGTTCCTGCGCAGCATCCTCCGCCTCGACCCCTGGGTGCCGTACGGGAAGGTGTGGCTCGACCCCGTGCTCCCGCCGGTGATGAGCCGCCTCCGCGTCGACCGCATCCCCCTTGCCGGCCGCCGCGTCACGGTGGAGGTCGACCGCCACGGCATGCACGCCGAAGGCATGGGCGCCGGCGTCGAGGTCGTCCGCTCGCCGCGCGCCCCGCTGACCGCCTGACCACTACCAGCCGCGGTCGACCCACTCCTGCAGGTGGGGGCGCTCGGCGCCGATGGTCGTGTCGGCCCCGTGGCCGGGGAGCACGATGGTGTCGTCGGGCAGGGTGAACAGGCGCTTCTCGATGGAGTCAATGATGATGGCGAAGTTGGTGGCGTTCCCCCGGGTGCTCCCCGGGCCGCCCGGGAACAGGGTGTCGCCCGAGAACACCACCGGCGACCCCTCGATCGTGAAGCAGGTCGACCCCGGGGTGTGCCCCGGCGTATGGACCGCGTGCAGGCGCAGGCGCCCGACCTCGACGACGTCGCCGTCGGCGATCTCGAAGTCGTGGGCGGGCAGCATCTCCGCGTCGTCGGGCCCGACGCCCACCCGATGGCCGGCCTGGCGCACCGCGGGCACCGCCTGGATGTGGTCACGGTGGCCATGGGTGGTCAGCACGTCGCCGACGCCCAAGTCCCGGCAGAGGGGCAGGAGCACGTCGGGCTCGTCAGCCGCGTCGACGAGCACCGCGGCCCCCGTCTCGGCGCACCGCACGACGTACACGTTGTTGACCATCGGCCCGACGACCACCTTGGTGATCTGGACCTGGGCGTCTTCATAGTGCAGAGCCATGGACGCGAGTATGCCTCGGTGCAGTTCCTCCCCACAGATCAGCAGGACCGCCTCCGGGCGCGGGCGCGTGCGTTCCTGGCCGAGGTCGCGCCGTCGACCGAGGTGCGCCGGCTCATGGAGAGCCCCCTGGGCTTCGACCTCGACGTGTGGCTGCGCATGGCCGACGACCACGAGCTGCACGGCCTGCACCTGCCGGAGGCGGTCGGCGGCTCGGGGTTGGGGTGGGTCGAGCAGGCGATCGTGCTCGAAGAGGCGGGCCGCGCCCTGCTGTGCGCCCCGTACCTGGCCACGGTCACCGCCGCGCCTTTCCTGCCCGACGACGTGCAGGCCGCGGTCGCCGGCGGCCTCTGCATCGCCACCCTTGCCGCGGCCGAGGCCTCGGGCCGGTGGGACGCCGCCTCGGTCGAGACCCGGGCCATCAGGTCGGCCGGCGGGGCCTGGCGCCTGGAGGGCGAGAAGTCCTACGTGGTCGACGGCTGCGTGGCCGACGTACTGGTGGTCGCCGCCCGCCCGGAGGGTGGCGACGGTGCCGCCCTGTTCATGGTCGACGCCGCCGGCGCCGGCGTCGACCGGGAACCACTGGCCACCGTCGACCTGACCCGCCGCCAGGCCCGCGTCCGGCTGTCGGCCACCCCGGCCCGGTTGCTGCCCGGCACGCTGGCGGAGGCCGTCGACCTCTGCGTGGTGGCGCTGGCCGCCGAGCAGGTCGGCGGGGCCGGGCGGGCGCTCGAGATGGCCCTCGACCACGCCCGCCGGCGGGTCCAGTTCGGGCGGCCCATCGGCAGCTTCCAGGCGGTCAAGCACCTGTGCGCCGACATGCTGCTGGACCTCGAGTCGGCCCGAGGGGCGGCGTTCGCGGCCGCGGTCGCCGCCGGCGAGGCCCCCGACGACCTGCCCGCCGCCGCGGCGGTGGCCAAGGCATGCTGCTCGGAGGCCTACGTGCGGGTCGCGTCCGACAGCCTGCACGTCCATGGCGGCCTGGGCGTCACCTGGGACCACGACGCCCACCTGTACTTCAAGCGGGCCCGGTCGTCGCAGTTGCTCTTCGGCGACCCCGGGTGGCACCGCGACCGGCTGGCCGGCCTCCTCGGTCTCTGAGCTTCCAGGGCCGGCGCTACCGGCCCGCTACCCTGCGCCGTCATGGGGATCTTCCTCGGCGCCCTCGCCGTCGCCGCCGTCTTCGCCATCGCCGCCATCGTGATCGGCCGGGAGGCCCGGCGCCTGGCCGCCAAAGCCCCGGGCCGGGTCTTCGAGTTCGAGGACGCCGTGGCGTGGGTGTGCGACCACGTCGGCCCCGAAGTGGCGGCGATCCTGTCTCCAGACGACGTCCGCCGCATCCTCAACTGGCACCTGGAGTTCTTCCGGATCAAGGGGGTGTCCTCGAACGGGCACACCGCCGACGCCGACCATCCGGTGGTGGTCAGCGGGGCGGAGACCGTCGACTTCGTGCTGATGAAGGCGGAGGCGGCCGGGTCGCCCTACACGCCGACGCAGATCCACGCCGTCCTCGACGCCCAGATGGGGTACCTGGAGGACATCGGCGCCGTTGGCCCCGTCGAGGAGCAGGGGCCGGACCTCTAGCCGCCGGCGGGAAACTGCCTCGATCTGGCTTCGGGTTTGTGGTTTGATTGCACTACCGAAGAAAGGAGGTGGTCCACCTGAACGAATGTAGTTTTGGGACCTCGGAGGTGGCTGCCCGCTAACCGGCAGCTGGACCGGGCCGGCGGAATTCCCGCCGCCACCGCTCGGAGGAAACGTCCGGGAACTGGTCCCTCCCGGTGCAGTCCGTCTCCCCCAAGTTTTCCTTTCCAGCAATCTGTGTAAAGACAAGGGGGCGCACCGTGCGCCCCCTTGTCGCGCCGAGCGCGACGTCGCGTCGCCGTTCCCCACCACGGAGGTGAGCCCGCATGCAGTGCAGCATCGAATCCGACGGCCTGCGCCTCTCGGGCTACCTGGCCCGTCCCGAACCGACCGCGCTGGCATCGGTGCCGGGGCTGGTCCTCTGCCACGGCTTCCCCGCCGGCCCCGGCGGGGCGGCCACGTCCGGGCAGACCTACCCCCAGTTGGCCGAGCGCCTGGCCGCCGACACCGGGTGGGCCGTGCTGGCCTTCAACTTCCGGGGCACCGGCGCCTCGGAGGGCGACTTTTCCCTCGGCGGGTGGCTCGACGACCTCCGGGCGGCCATCGACCACCTCCTCGCCGCCGGCGGCGTGTCCGACGTGTGGGTCGCCGGGTCCGGCACCGGCGGCTCCCTTGCCCTCTGCGAGGCGGGCGAAGACGAGCGGGTGCAGGGCGTCGCCACCTTCTCGGCGCGGTCCGACTTCGGCGACTGGGCCGCCGACCCCGAGGGCTTCCTGCTCCACGCCCAAGCCATCGGCGTCATCCGGGGTACCGATTTCCCGGCCGATCTGGCCGGCTGGGGCCGGGAGCTGCGGGAGATCCGCCCGACGGCCCTCATCGCCAAGATCCCGCCCCGGCCCATCCTCATCGTCCATGGGGCCGACGACGACATCGTGCCGGTCGACGACGCCCGGGTCCTGGCCGACGCGGCCGGCGATGCCGTCGAACTGCGGGTCCTCTCCGAGGCCGGGCACCGCCTCCGCCACGACCCCCGGGCCATCGCCATCCTCATCGGCTGGATGGAGCGCCAGTCCGGCCACTGAGCCTCCTGCGGCGAACTGGTGACGGATCTGGGGGTCCTGGTGGACAGATCCGTCACCGGTTCGGGGAGGGTCAGGCGAGCGGGACCTCGTCGATCACCTGGCGGACGGCCCGAGCGGCGGCGGTCGGGTCGGCCGACTCGGTGAGCCAGCGGACCACGACGAACCGTCGGGCGCCGGCGTCGAGCATGGCGGGCAACGTCTCGGGGGTCACCCCGCCGGTGACGAACCAGGGCCGGGTGGCGGTGCGGGCCGCGTACCTGAGGTAGTCGAGGCCGGTACCGGGCCGGCCCGGCTTGGTGGGCGTGGCCGCCACGGGGCCCACGGACACGTAGTCCGCCGGCTCGCCGGCACTGGCGTCGAGCTCGGCCGGGGCGTGGGTCGACAGCCCGACGATGGCGTCGGGGCCGACGATGCGGCGGGCCAGCGAGGCCGGGGCGTCGTCCTGGCCGACGTGCACGCCGGCCGCGCCGCACTCGATGGCCAGGTCGGGCCGATCGTTCAGGACGAACGGCACGCCGTGGTCGGCGCAGACCTGGGCGGCCAGCCGGGCGCGAGCCAGGAGCGGCCGGGCGTCGAGCGCCTTGTCGCGGAGCTGGACGACATCAACCCCGCCGGCGATGCAGGCGGCGAGGAACGCGGCCAGGTCGGGGCGGTCGGCGGTGCAGAGGTAGAGGCGCCGGCCGGCGAGGCCGGTCACTGTGACGCCCGCCCGCTGGGAGTGCGTCTCAGTGCATGCCCTTTGGACCGGCCTCCCGGGCCGGTCACCCCCCCGCCACGGCGCGCACCAGCTCGACGCGGTCGCCGTCGGCCAGCACCGTGGTGGCCAGCTCGGCTCGGGCCACCGGCTCGAGGTTGCGCTCGACGACCACCCACTTCCCGCCCAGGCCGAGGGCGACGAGCAGGTCGTCGACCGTGGCCCCGTCGGGCAGCTCGACGGGGTCGCCGTTGGCGACGACCGTCACTGGTTCACTTCACCTGCGCGGCCTTGGCCGCCGCCTTCATGGACTGCTTGTGTTGGCGCACGGCCGCCAGCGCCTCGGGACCGTCGATGTCGGCCACGGAGAAATGGCCCGGCGCCCCGTAGGCGCCGGCGACGTCCTCCCACCCCGGCGGCCTGACCCCGACCCGCTTGGCCAGCAGCGCGGTGAAGATACGGGCCTTCTGCTCACCGAACCCCGGCAGCGCCTTGAGGTTGGCGAACAGCTCCTGCCCGGTCGCCGCCGAGGTCCACACCGACGCGGCGTCGCCGCCGTAGCGCTCGACCAGCATCCGGCACATGTCCTGGGTGCGACCGGCCATCGACCCGGGGTAGCGGTGCAGCGCCGGCGGGCCCTTGAACAGGGCCACCAGTTCGTCGGCGTCGAGCGATGCGATCCCCGCCGCGTCCAGCCGCCCACCCATCCGTTCCTTCAGGTCGTACGGCCCGCGGAACGCCTTCTCCATGGGCACCTGCTGGTCGAGCAGCATGCCGATCAGCAGGGCCAGCGGGTCGGCGTTGAGCAGCGAGTCGGCAGCGGCGTCGCCGGTGACGGTCAGGGTCCCCTTCATGCCGGGAAGCCTAGAGGCCCGGCCGACGAACCCGGGCTGAGGCGCGTCGGCCAGCGCCGGCCGCCCGCAACCGCAGGTTCGGGGTCGCGGCGTGCTCCCGTCGGCAGGGTCGCCGGCGGGCTGGCTAGCGCAGGCTGTGGTGCTTGTCCGTGCGAACGTTGAGCCAGCGCGTCGCCGCCCCGGCAAGGACGATCAGCGCTATGACCAGGCACACCCGAGCCACGGACTCGATCGTGCCGAAGAGCAGGTTGATCTCGTCGTACAGCGTGTGAATGGGATCACCTCCGTTTACGCCGTCGCCAAGACCGATCTACTTGGCCTTGACGGCATCTGCGGTCTTCTTTTCCTCATCGGCAAGCTCGGCCTTGGCCTTGACGTCGCCGTTATTGGCTCGGGCGACCTTCTCCTCGTGCCGGGCCTGGGCCTGCAACTGGTCGGGTGGGATCTGGTCTGGGGTGAACTGGGCGAGCGAACCGTCGGGGTTCCGAGCCAGCATCGGCTTGCCGTCGGGGTCACGCAGGACGTTGCCGGTCTGGGGGTCGCGCAGGACCAGGGCGATCCCGGGAGCTCCCGGCCGGAGCGGTCCCGAGATCTGGTCCGGGTCGGCGGGCGGCCCGTTCAGCTGACCGCGGATCTGGTCGATCGCCAGTTTCGGCGGCTTCGACGGCTTGTCGGCGAAGCCGGGCGTGGTGATGCCGATGACGACGGCCCCGACCACCGTGACCAACACTGCCCCAAGGGTGCGCTTCTCCACCGTTGCCCCTCTCACCGGTACGAGTACAGCCAGTTGGACACGACGCCGACCTGGGTGCTGCCGCCAACCCGAGAGTTGCCGGCCCACACGCTGTGCCACCCGAAGAACCAGGAGTCGACCTGGCCGGCCGGGCTCTGGTCCTGGCAGGGAAGGCTCGGCCATGCGTACGCGGTCTGGACGTCGTGGTCCATGCCCGGCCCGTTGGCGACCCACGGGCCGAAGTTGCACCAGACCCACGTGTTCGCCCAGCCCAGCCAGTGGCCCAGGCTCTGCTGGATTTGCAGCTCGGGCCCGTACAGCGCTCGTGACGGGTCGCCGCAGGGGTACTCGCCCTCGCTGGAGGTCTGCCGGGCATCACGCGGTCCACCGCCGCCGGAGGGCCCGTACCGCGTCCCGTCGGTCGAGGCATAGGTGTAGAGGAACGGCTTCTGGGACGGCGAGGTGGCGATGGCCCAGTTCATCCAGAGGCAGTCGTTGGTGGTCCCGTCGCCGACGACATGGCCCCAGTAGTTGTTCATGGTGCTGCTGATGGACTGCCCCTCGCCGTTGGCGAACGCCGTCCCGCCGGCCACACCGGCGAACAGCGCAAGGGTGAGAAGGGCTTTCATTGCCCGATGACGCTTCGTTCGACCGCCGCGCCCCTGGACGCGCCCCACCACGGACCTTGACATCGTCTCCCCCAGATTGACGGATTACCGCACGTTTCCCGTCCCGCCGCCGCGGAGCCCATATTCGATCCCCACCGCCATGTGGACACCGGGATTTTGCCCATGATGCGCCTCGGGCGTCAAGCCTTTCCCGGAGGAACAATCGGACCGGTCGCCGCCCGGCGGGGGCCGGAGGGGCTCTACACCGTGGCGCGAGCGGCCCAGGTACGGCTGCGTACCCACCCGCCGGCGGTCGTTGGACTCGATTGCCGGTGAGTGATGGAATGCGGTCGCTTGTCCGTACCACAGGGGGGAACTTTCATGGGCCGACGTGTGCTTCTGGCTGTCTTCGGGTGCCTGATGGCGGCCACGTTCGTGACGCCGGCGGTCGCCCAGGAGACGCCAGGGCCGATCGTGACGCCGAATATCCAGGTCACACGCGACATCACGCCGGGGCGCGTGCATACCGAGCCACAGATGCTCGTGTACCCGTTGAACCCCAACATCCTGGTCATCGCCGAAGTCGAGCTCAACACCGCCTCCTGCCAGATCTATGTGAGCCGCGACACCGGCCGGACCTGGGCCAAGTCGCCGGCCAACGTCCTGCCTCCCGGCTACAAGGCGTGCACCCGGCCCAACTTCGGCAGCTTCTATGCGGCCAAGTTCGGCGTCGACGGCACGCTGTACGTGGCCGGCACCGCCGGCCAGGCCGCCTCGTCATCGGGCCCGAACGACCCCTTCGTGGCCCGGAGCAAGGACCTCGGCAAGACGTGGGAGTACACGATCATCAAGAAGTCGGAGGAGCGCGACTTCGCCAAGCCCGACGGGACGACGGCCCGGGACTTTGAGCGCTTTGGCTACATCCGCCTGGCCGTCCACCCCACCGACCCCAGCCGGGTCTACGTCGGGTTCCGCCGGCAGGGCGCGTTCCTGCCGGTCGCCCAGGTCTCCGAGCGCACCGTGGTAGCCGTGTCCACCGACGGGGGCGCCACGTTCGGGCCGCTCACCGACGTGATGGAGAGCAGCTTCCCCCTCACCGAGGTGAAGGGGTCCGACCAGCCGGGGCTGGCCGTGGCCAAGGACGGCACGATCTACGCCTTCACCAAGGAGCGCCCGCCGCTCTCCACCGCTCCCGGCGTCACCCAGGCCGCCCTGCCGCTGCCGACCGGCCCGGGCAACATCTGCCGGGCCGCCTCGCAGAGCCCCGGGGCCCAGCCGTGGGTCCCGACGCCCGTCCCGAACCCGGTCCCGACCGCGGGCCAGCCCGGCGCCGGCGCCCGCCTGCTGATGTCCAAGAGCACCGATGACGGCAAGACCTGGAAGGCCAAGGTCGCCGACAGCAGCGGGGTGGTGTGCGGGGCGTGCCTGACCACGCCCGAGGCCGCGGTCGACGCCAAGACGGGTGACGTGTACGTGGTCTGGGAGCAGAGCGACACCGGACCGCCCAACCCGCGTGACGACCGCAACATCTGGTTCATGAAGTCCACCGACGGCGGCAACACCTTCAGCAAACGGGTCCAACTGAACGATGACATCGACCCGAAGCGCGTCCCGAACTACGACCAGATGTTCCCGGGGATCAGCATCGCCCCGAACGGGCGGGTGGACATCGCCTGGTGGGACTTCCGTACCGACGCCCTCTACAACCCCAATGGCAACGGGAACACCACCCGGCGCGACGAGACCTGCTTCGACATCTTCTACACGTCGTCCACCGACCACGGCGCCACCTGGGCCAAGAACAGCCGGATCAGCGACCGGAGCATGAACCAGAACGAGGGGTTCACCATGAACCTCTCCGAGGACCTCCGGGGCCCGGTCGGCGTGGCGTCCACCGACGACCAGGCCTATGTGGCCTGGTCCGACTCCCGCAATGGCACCTTCGACCTGCCCACCGATGACTCGTACTTCGCCACGGTGGTCCACAACGACAAGGCCACCAAGGTGCACAAGGAGTCGGCGGTCAAGGGTTCGTCGGTGCTGCTCGGGCTGGCCATCGGCCTGGTGGTCGCCGGCCTGGCCGTGGCCACCGTCGCCGGCAACAGCAAGCGCACCTGAGGCAGGGCCCCGGGGCGGTGGCCTACCCCCGGGTGACCACGGTCAGGCTGAGCCCTTCGGCGGCCGCCATCACCTCGGTGGTGGCGCCGCCGGCCTGGGCCCGGGCCTCGACCACGAGGGCGTCGAGGTCGTCGTCGGTCCGCCACGGGTCGTGGTGGTAGAGGCAGAGGGTGCGGGCCCCAGCCTCGCGGGCCACACGAACCGCGTAGTCGACGGTGCAGTGGCCCCAGTTGGGCTTGGCTGCGTACTCCGCCCGCGTGTACTGGGCCTCATGGACGAGGAGGTCCACGCCGGCGCACAGCTCGAGCACGCCGGCGTCGATGCTGTCGAGACCGGGCGGCGCCTGGTGGTCGCTGATGTAGGCCAGCGTGCCGCCGCCCCATTCGACCCGGTAGCCCACGGTCGGGCCGACGTGGGGCACGGGCCGGACGGAGACCTTCGCCGACCCGATCTCCAGCTCGTCGTGCCAGACGTCGTGGAAGCGGATGTCGCCGAGGATCTCGTTGAGCGGGAGCGGGAAGTAGGGCGGCTCGACGAGGCCGGCGAAGCCGTCGCGGAGCGTGCCCGCCTCCTGGCGCGGCCCGTAGATGTCGAGCTGGGTGCCGGCCTGGTGCACCGGGGCGAAGAACGGCAGGCCCAGGACGTGGTCAAGGTGGAGGTGGGTGACCAGGGCGACGGCGCGGAACGGCTCGCCCGTCGGTCGGCCACGGCTGTCGTCGAACTGCGGGACACCGGTGCCCAGGTCGAGAAGGAGCGGCGGCTCACCGCTGACCTCCACCGACACTGACGCCGTGTTCCCCCCGTAGCGCCGGTTGAGCGGCGACGAGCAGGGGAACGAACCGCGGACCCCATGGAAGGTGACCTGCATCAGCGCGAGCCCGCACCCGGGCGAGCGGGTCCCCTCCGAGCTCCAGCCACGCGCACTCGACCCATCTTGCCGTCCTCGTCCCGACGTGCCTGGCCGTCCCCCGGCTCTGGGAGCCTACGGGAAACGCCTGCCGCTCGGCTCAGGACAGGACGACTTCGAGGGCCATGGCCAACCCGAACAGGACGGCGCTCCACCCGAAGGCCTGGATGGCCCGGCGGATCCGGCGGTACTTGTTCAGGACGATGGTGCTGATGTCGAACACGCGGTCGGCCAACCGGTCGAGGTTGTCGGCATGGGTGGCCACGTTCACCAGGGCCGCCCCCAGGTTCGCCCGGATCACCGACCGGTCCTTGGTGTCGAACCCGAACTGGGCCGCGTGCCCGAAATAGGCCAGCTTGTCCCGGGCCCCGTCGTTGTGGAACCGGGGCAGGAGCGACATGGCGAGCCAGTAGATGCCCGCGGCGGCCGCGGCCAGGCTCATCCACAGCACCGCTTCTGCCACGCCGGAGTTGAGGCGGTTCGGGGACCAGCTCCCGCTCTCGGCCCCTGATATCACCGCTCCGAGCGCGATGACGGCCGCGCTCAGCAGCCAGACCGCCTTGGCCTCGGCCTGGGCCAGCTCCTGGCGCGCCTCCTGCACCAGGCTTTCGGCCAGACGGGTGACGGCCTCGAGGTCAGGCCCGAGGCTCCGGTCCGGTTCTTCCTGGCGCCCCTGCCCGATCGGCTCCGACGGCGCACCCACAAAGGCGTCCATGGCGGGTCAGCTCCCTCTGCTCCCTACCTCTCGCCCGAGGCTACATCTGCTCGGTCAGGCCAGGGTGCCCATCAGTTGCCCAATTCCTGGCGGACCCGCCGGGCGTGGCCGGTGGCGCCGATCGCCTCGAACATGCCTTCGGCCCTCGCCAGCGCGTCGGCGTCACCGTCGAGGCGGGCCAGCTCCTCGTGGACGAAGGGCACGAACACCCGAGCCCCGGACTCCTCGATCACCGCCAGTGCCGCCTGCAGGTCGGCCCGTACCTGGTCGGCGGGCGCGCCCACGGAACGCCCGACGTAGCCACGCGCCAGCAGGACCTGCGCCTCGGTCACGTGCGCTCCTTGGGCGCGGGCCAGGTCAACGGCCTCCTGGGCCGCACTGGCCGCGCCGGCGGCATCCCCGAGGGCCAGCCGGGCCCGGGCGAGGGCGGCGACGACGGGCGCTTCCTCGAACAGGCCGCTGCGGTTCCGCCGGCCCTCGTCGAGGGCCCGCTCGCAGGCGGCGACCGCCGATGCTGCGTTGCCGGTGGCCAGGTGGGCCACCGCCGACGCCCGCAGGGCGAGCACCAGGCCGGTGATGTTGCCGGTGTCCTCGGCGATCTGAACGGCCTCGGCCGACTCCGCCGGGTCGACGGGCTCGCCGGCCAGCCACGGCAGCTGGGTCGACAGGGACAGCGCCCACACGAGGGTCTCGGACTCGTTGCGCCGGCGGGCGATGCTGATGGAGCGATCGAGGGCTGCCGCCGCCTCGCCCAGGCGCCCCAACCGGGCCAGCACCGACGCCCGGAACTGGAGGGCGCGGGCCAGGACGCCGTGGCCGAGGACGGTGGCGCCGCGACCTTCGACGCCGTCGCAGACGTCGATCACCCGGTCGGCGGCGGCCAGGGCTTCGTGGAGCGGGCCGACGTAGCTGAGGGCGAAGCACAGGGGCACGAGCAGCGCGGCCCGGACGTCGAGGTTCTCGGCCTCCTCGCCGAGGCGGGCCGCCTCCCGGCAGTGGGCCAGCCCGCCGACCACGTCGCCGGCGAAGGCCAGGGTGGCGCCGTAGGCGATGGTCGACATGCCCCGGAGGCCGACGTCGCCCAGGCGCGACGCCCGCTCCTCGGCCTCGGCGTAGAGCCGGTGGGCCTGGTCCGGGCCGATGCCGATGCGGGCCCCGAACTGGAGCAGCCGGATGCGGGCCCGCACACCGAGGGCCAGGCTCTCCGGGGACTCGTCGATGCCGTCGAGGAGGTCGACGGACTCCTGGAACCGACGGAGGGCGTCACCCAGGTCGCTGCGGAGGGCGAACCCGGCGGCCCGGACTCCCCAGCGGGCGGCCTCGAGCCGCCGGTCGGCCCGCCGCCAGTGGTCGGCCAGCACGGCGGCGATCTCGTCGAGCCGGTCGGGCTCGTAGTCGGCCAGGGCCTGGGCCACGCCGGCGTGGATGGCCTTGCGCCGGCCGGCGAGCAGCGTCCCGTAGGCGACCTCCTCGGTGAGGGCCTGCCAGAAGCGGTACTCGGGGGTCGGCCCGCCGTCGACCTCCTGGAGCAGCTCGGCGGCGCAGAGCCCGTGGAGGGCGTCGGCGAGGGCCGCCCCGCCCATCTCGGCCACCTGAGCCAGGACCGGCTCGGGGAAGGTGCGGCCGATCACCGAGGCGGTCTGCAGGAGGGTCTTCTGCACGGCCGGCAGCCGGTCGATCCGGGCGGCGACGACGGCGTGCACGCTGGGAGGGATGCGGACCTCGTTGAGGGGCCGCGTCAGGCGGTACGAGCCGGCCGACCCGGTAAGCGTGCCGTCCTCCATTAGGGCGCGGACAACCTCCTCGACGAAGTACGGGTTCCCGCCGGTGCGCTCGGCCACGAACGCGGCGAGGGGCGCAAGGGTCAGGTCCACGCCGATCAGTCCCCCGAGCAGCTCGCTCACCGCCTCGACCCTGAGCGGCGCCAGCGCCAGCTGGCGGTAGGACGGCTGTCGCATCCAGCCGGCGGAGAACTCGTTGCGGAAGCTGGTGACGACCAGCGTCCGGGTCTCGCCGAAGGACTCCATCATCCGGCCCATGAACGCCTCGCTCTGGGGGTCGAACCACTGGAAGTCCTCGAAGAGCAGCACCACCAGCTCCTGCGCGCTGCGGCCGGCGGTCATCTTCCCGAGCATCTCGAAGAGGCGGCGCATGCGGACGTCGGGCGCGAGCACGGGCGCCGGCACCGCGGGGTCCGGCACCTCGATGAAGTCGAAGAAGAGGGCCAGGTCGTCGGCCAGCTCCGGGTCGAACGCCAGGACCTCGGCACCGACCTTGGCCCGCACCTCGTCGGGTGCCTCGGTGCCGTCGATCTCGAAGAAGTCCCGGATGAGGGCCAGCACCGGCATGAGGGGAGCGCCCCGGCCGTGGGGGATGCCGGCGGTGCGGCGCACGGCGATGCCCCGCTCGGCGACCGACGCGCAGAACTCCTCGCACAGCCGGGTCTTCCCGACCCCGGCTTCCCCGACGATGCCGACGATCTGGGTGTGGCCTGTCCCGGCCCGATCGAGTGCCGTCTCGAGCACGGCCAGCTCGTCGTCCCGCCCGACCAGGCCCATCTCGCGCCGGACGGTGCCGGTGCGGAACTGGGTGACGGCGCCGTCCAGGACGTAGACCTCGAGGGGCTCGCGTAGGCCCTTGACCGCCGTCGGCCCGAGCGGGGTCATGCGGAACGCCCCCTTCACCAGGCGGGCGGTGTACTCGGTGAGGTAGGCCCGTCCGGGCTCGGCCAGCGCTTCCATCCGCTGGGCCAGCCCGACGGTGGGGCCCACAGCGTCGAGCCGCAGGTCCTCCCCGACCCGGCCGACGACCGCCTCCCCTGAGTTGAGGCCCAGGCGCACGTGGAGGACCAGACCGCTGGTGTGGAACAGCTCCTCGGCGTAGTGGGGGATGGCCTCGACCAGGTAGAGGGCGGCCAGGCAGGCCCGGTGGGCGTGGTCCTCGAGCGCGATCGGCGCGCCGAACAGCGCCATGATGCCGTCGCCGGTGAACTTGTCGACCATGCCGTCGTAGCGGCGCACCCCATCGGCCAGGAGCCGCACGAAGCGGTCCATGATCCCGGCCCACTCCTCGGGGTCGAGGTCGGCCTGCATGTCCATCGAGCCCTTGATGTCGGCGAACAGCACGGTGAGCTGTTTGCGCTCGCCCTGCAGCTCGTAGGTCGGCGGGCCGGCGGCCATCAGGGCCCGGCCTTCGCTCGGGCCCTGGCCTCCGAGGCGCGGCCCGCTCGGGCCCGTGCCCGCGAGCCCGCTTGGGCCCGGCCCCTCGCCGTGGGAGCCGCTCGGGCCTTGTCCCTCGCCGACGGCAGGGGTGGCCAGGGGCTTCCCGCACTGGCCGCAGAACCGCTGCCCGGCGTCCGCGGCGGCACCGCAGTTCGCGCAGGCCAAGCCGAGGCGGGTGCCGCAGTTCGTGCAGAACGCCTGGCCGTCCCGGTTCTGGGCCCCACATGTCGTGCAGGTCATGCCCCGATCCCCCTCCCGGTCCCCAGGATAAAGAACCGGCGGGCCAAGAGCCCGCCGGCGCTCTTCGCTCAGGCCCTCAGCGGGTCAGCAGCCTCCGGGTCGAGCCCGTACCGGGCGATGGCGTCGGCCAGCTCCTGAGGCTTGGCGTCGTCGGTCTGGGCCAGCGCGGTCAGCACCCCGAGGACGACATGGGCGGTGTCGGTCTCGAAGTGGCGGCGCAGCTTGGCCCGCGTGTCCGAGCGCCCGTAGCCGTCGGTGCCGAGCGACAGGTACGGGCCGGGCACCCAGCGCGACACCTGGTCGGGCACGGCCCGCATGAAGTCGGTGACGGCCACGACCGGGCCGGCCGCGCCCGAGAGCGCCTCGGTGACATACGGCACGCGGGCGGGCTCGGTGGGGTGGAGGCGGTTCCATCGCTCGGTGGAGATGGCGTCCTCACGCAGGGCCTTGAACGAGGTGGCGCTCCACAGCTCGGCGGCCACGTCGTGGTCGGCGGCAAGGACCTGCTGGGCCTCGCGGGCCGCACCCTGGGCCGTCCCGCTGAAGACGATGGTGGCCCGCCGCGAGGGCCCCTCCGGCGCCGGCGCGAAGCGGTAGATGCCCCGCAGGATCCCAGGCTCCGCGCCTTCGGGCATGGGCGGCATGACGTAGTTCTCGTTGTACAGGGTGAGGTAGTAGAACACCTCTTCGGGCTCGGCGCCGTACATGCGCCGCATGCCATCCTCGACGATCACGCCCAGCTCGAAGGCGAACGCCGGGTCGTAGGCCATGAGGTTGGGCACCGTCGACGCCAGCACCAGGCTGTGACCGTCGGCGTGCTGCAGGCCCTCGCCGTTGAGCGTGGTCCGCCCCGCCGTCGCCCCGCACAGGAAGCCCTTGCCGCGGGCGTCGCCAAAGGCCCAGATCAGGTCGCCCACCCGCTGGAACCCGAACATCGAATAGAACACGAAGAACGGCACCATGGGCTTGCCGTGGGTGACCGCCGCGGTGCCGGCGGCGGTGAACGAGGCCATGGAACCGGCCTCGGCGATGCCCTCCTCGAGGATCTGGCCCTTCTGGGACTCCTGGTAGGAGAGGGGGAAGGCGGCGTCGACCGGCTCGTAGAGCTGGCCGAACGGGGCGTAGATCTTCACCTCGGGGAAGAGGGCGTCCATGCCGAAGGTGCGAGCCTCGTCGGGGATGATCGGCACGATGTGGGCGCCGACGCCCTTGTCGCGGAGCAGGTCGCGCAGGAGGCCGGTGAGGGCCATGGTGGTGGAGTACTCCCGCTTGCCCGAGCCGTCGCGCAGGCCGGCGAACACCTTGGGGGCGGGCGCCGGCAGCGTGCGCTGGCGCACGACCCGCTTGGGCAGCGACCCGGCCAGGGCCCGCCGGCGCTCCATCATGTACTCGTACTCCACTGACCCGGGGGCCGGCCGGTAGTAGGGCGGCTCCGGGGCGTCGAGCGCCGCCTCGGGGATCTCCTCCTCCAGGTGGAGGCGCTCCCGGAAGGTGGCCAGGTGCTTCTTGGACATCTCCTTGATCTGGTGGGTGGCGTTCACCGCCTCGAAGCCGGGGCCCAGCGTCCAGCCCTTGATGGTCTTGGCCAGGATCACGGTGGGGGCGCCGTTCGTCTCGACGGCGGCCGAGTAGGCGGCGTACAGCTTGCGGTAGTCGTGGCCGCCTCGGGGCAGGTTGCGAAGGTCGTCGTCGGACAGGTGCTCGACCATGGCCCGCAGGCGGGGGTCGGGGCCGAAGAAGTGCTCCCGGATGTAGGCCCCGCTCTCGACCGCGTACTTCTGGTACTCGCCGTCGAGGGTGGTGCCCATCTTGTTGAGGAGCACACCGTCGACATCGCGGGCCAGCAGCGGGTCCCACGCCGAGCCCCAGATGACCTTGACGACGTTCCAGCCCGCGCCCCGGAAGAGGGCTTCCATCTCCTGGATGACCTTGCCGTTGCCCCGGACCGGGCCGTCGAGACGCTGGAGGTTGCAGTTCACGACGAAGATCAGGTTGTCGAGGTGCTCACGGGCGGCCAGGGTCAGCCCGGCCGTGCTCTCGGGCTCGTCGAACTCGCCGTCGCCCACGAAGCACCAGACCCGCGACCGGCTGGTGTCGACCATCTCCCGGTTGTGCAGGTACCGGTTGAAGCGAGCCTGGTAGACGGCGTTGATGGGGCCGATCCCCATGGACACGGTCGGGAACTCCCAGAAGTCCGGCATCAGGCGGGGGTGGGGGTAGCTCGACAGGCCACCGCCACCGACCTCCTGGCGGAAGTTGTCGAGCTGGGCCTCGGTGAGGCGGCCTTCCAGGAAGGCCCGGGCGTAGATGCCGGGGGCGGCGTGGCCCTGGAAGTACACCTGGTCGCCGGCTTGGCCGTCGTCCTTGCCGCGGAAGAAGTGGTTGAAGCCCACCTCGTAGAGGGAGGCCGAGCTGGCGTAGGTGGCCAGGTGGCCGCCGATGCCCTTGGCCCGCTTGTTGGCCCGGCTGACCATCACCGCCGCGTTCCACCGGATGAAGGCCCGGATGCGGCGCTCGATGTGCTCGTCGCCCGGGAACCACGGCTCCTTCTCGGGCGGGATGGTGTTGATGTAGGGGCTGGATACCGTGTTGGGCAGGCCGACACCGAGCTCTCGGGCCCGTTCGAGGAGCTTCATGAGGAGGAAGCGGGCCCGGGTCCGACCGCGCTCGTCGGCCACCATCTCCAACGCGTCGACCCACTCCGCCGTCTCCGTGGGGTCGATGTCGGGCAGCTGCTGGCTGAAGCCGTCGAAAATCACCAACCCAGTCTCTCACCCCCGAAATCCGACCTCGAATCGTCGGGGGCTGTTACAGATGGCGGGTGGGAGCGACCGAGGTCTACACCGATGGGGCCTGTCTGGGGAACCCCGGGCCGGGCGGGTGGGCGTGGGCCGTGCCGGGCGGGCGCTTCGCCAGCGGGGCCGCGGCGGCCACCACCAACCAGCGCATGGAGATCCACGCCGCCCTGGAGGCGGTGCAGTCGCTGGCGGGACCGTTGGTGGTCGTCAGCGACTCGACCTACGTCGTCAACTGCTTCCGCGACCGGTGGTGGGAGGGCTGGTTGGCCCGGGGCTGGACCACGTCGGCCAAGAAGCCGGTGGCCAACCGCGACCTCTGGGAGCCGCTCATCACGGCGGTGCGGGCCGAACCGGGGCGGGTCACGTTCCGCTGGGTCAAGGGCCACAGCGACAACCCGTCGAACGACCTGGTCGACCGCCTGGCCGTCGAGGCAGCCCGCTCCCAAGCGGGCCGCCACGGCGACGGGCCGCCGGCGTCGTTGGGGCCGCCGGACACCCCCGGCGCTGGCGCCGGGGCCGGGGCTGACCCGCGCCTCCCGGCCGGGCGCCTGCTGGCGGTGATCGGGCTCAAGCCGCCGGAGCTGGGCGGCTATGGGCCCAACGCCACCGCCGACGCCGTGCGGGCCAAGCTGGCGGAACTGCTGGCCGCCAAGCAGCAGGTCGACACGGACCTGGTCGTGCTCACCGGCCTGGGCCTGGGGGCCGAGCAGCTGGCCGCCGAGGCGGCCGCGGCCGCCGGCGTGCCCTACGTCGCCGTCCTCCCCTACCCCGACCCGGACTCGTTGTGGCCGGCGCCGTCGCGCCAGGCGTTCCGCGCCCTCGTCGCCGGCGCCACGGCCACCGTCGTGCTCCAGGCCTCGGCGCCGGCCACCAAGGCGCTCGCCGGCGCTGCCCTCCGCCGGCGCGACGCCTGGCTGGCCAGCCACGCCGCCGAGGCCGTGGCCGTGTGGGACGGCACGGACCCGGTGGTCGGCCGGGCCGTCCGCGCCCTGCAGGACACCTTGGGCGACGCCGAGGTGTGGGTCCTCACCCCGCCGGCGGGCTGAGGACCGGCGGGGCCAGCCCGGCCCGTTCGGCGTCGCAGGCGCCGCGCACGTGGCACCCGGCCAGGTGGTCGTTCACCACGCCGAGCGTCTCCATGGCCGCGTAGGCGGTCGTCGGCCCCACGAAGCGGAAACCCAGCGCCTTCAGCGCCTTGGCCAGGGCGGTCGACTCCGGCGTCGTGGCCGTCAGGTCGCCCAGTCGCGTCGGCGCCGGTCGGCCGGCCCGAAACGGCTCGAACGACCACACCACGCCGGCGAGCGACCCGTGGCGGTCCTGAGCGGCCAGCGTGGCGCCGGCATTGGCGATGGCCGCCTCGATCTTGCCCCGGTGGCGGACGATGCCGGCGTCGGCCAGGAGCCGGTCGACGTCGGCCGGCCCGAACGCGGCCACCGCCTCGGGCACGAAACCGGCGAATGCCCGCCGGAACGCCTCCCGCTTGCGCAGGATGGTGAGCCACGAAAGGCCGGACTGGAACCCCTCGAGGCAGATCTTCTCGTAGATGCGGACGTCGTCGGTGACAGGCCGGCCCCACTCACCGTCGTGGTACGCCATGTAGTCCGGCGCCGCTGTGCACCAGCCGCACCGCCGGGCGCCATCGTCGCCGGCAACCAGCCCGACGTCAGCCCAGTCGGCCAATCAGAAGAGGCCGAGGAACTTGGTGGTCGTTGTCGTCGGCGGGACGGTGGTGGTCGTCGACACCCGGGTGGTGGTGGGCGCCACCGTGGTCGAGGCCTTGACGGTGCTCGACGTCGTCGTCGTGGCCCCCGGCTTGCTGGTGGTCGTCTCGTTGTAGACGGCGGTCACCGAGGGGGCCGCCGGCGCCGCCCCGGTGAGCGGCGAGATGCGGAAAGTGACATCGAGCGTGTTGGAGATGACGTCGACGTTGGTCAGCGTCGGGGGGATGACCTCGGGCGCGGTGCCGGACACGACGAAGGCCGTCAGCGTGGTCTCGACGTCGGTGCCGAAATCGACCGACCCGTTCGTCCAGACTGCGGTGACCTGGGCCGAGCCGTCGAGCTGGAGCGACGGGCTGACGATCTGGAACAGGTTGGCCAGGTTGGCCGACGGGCCGCCGAGGGCGGAGCCGGTGGTGCTGAGCCCGACGACCAGCCCCGGGAACGCCGGGTTGACCCCGGGCTTGGCCGGCGCGGCCGGCGCCGGCAGCGCCCCGCCGATGCGGAAGGTGGCGGGCAGGACGGTGGCATCGCGGGCCGTGAAGGTGAGGGCGACCACCATGCCCTTCCCGCCGCTCCCCTGCACCGAGGCACGGTCGGGCGACAGGGCCCGCCCGATCACCGGGGTCGTCGGCAGGGCGGACGTGGTGGTGTTGGGGAGGAGCGTCGTCAGGCCGGGCGACGAACCTTCCTTACCGGACGAACAGGACGCGAAGAGAGCCGCAGCGAGACCAGCGAGGGCAAGTCGACGGAGCATGGCCGACGTTACCGCCACGACCGCACCGCCCGCCCGTCCGGCCGTCGCGGACCGGCGTCAGTGCGGCAGCAGTCGAAGGAGCGGGCCCCCGGCGAAGATCACGACCGCGGTGCCGGCGGAGAGGAACGGCGCGAAGGGCAGCGCATCCTTGCGGCCCCGGAGCCCGGTGGCCATCAGGCCCGCGCCGATCACGGCCCCGAACAGGAAGCCGGCGAACATCCCGAGCATGACCTGGCCCCATCCCAGCCAGCCGAGGAACAACCCGAGCAGGAAGGCCAGCCGCACGTCGCCAAAGCCCATGGCCCCGGGCGCGATCAGGTGGAGGGCGAGCAGGGCGGCCCACGCGACCGACGCACCGAGCAGGGCGCGAACGAAGCGCCCCGGCTCGCCGGCGGCCAGGCTGGCGGCAGCGAGGAGCGGGAGGGCCGCGACGAGGGCGCCGTAGACGAGGCGGGTCGGGATGATCCGCCGCTCCAGGTCGACGGCGCAGATGGCCACCAGCGCGGCGAAGAGCACGAGGTAGGCCGGAAGCGCCCAATCGGCCCCGAAACGCAGGGTGGCGCCGGCGAACAGCCCGGCGACGGCGACGACCATCGCCGGCCGCCGCCATCGGGGCGGCGGCGCCGGTCCCTCGGTGCCCGCCCTCACCGGCAGCCGCCGCACCACCACGTCCATCCCGGCGCCGGTGCCGGCGCCGACCACCAGCAGCACCCCCGCCGCCAGTACCCGGCTCAGCGCCGCCCCCCGGCCCGGTCGGTCATCGGAACTCGCTCCTCGAAACCATCGCTCGCCGGCGCCCGTCGCGGCGCGACACCCTACCGCCACCGGCCCCGTGGTCTGGGGTGCCCGCTGCACCCGCGCCGGCCAAACGGTGCGAATGCACCATGTCGACCAGGTGTGAACAGCCCTTGGGCCTGCCCGTCACAGGGTCGACAACTCTGAGGCATGGAAGCTTCCGGCGGGCCCACACGGCTCCTCTCAAGGGTGACAGCGTCATGAGCGTCGGCCGCCGTGACCGGCCGGTCGACGCCCCGCCCATCCGGGGCCGCACCGCCGACGAGGCCCCCGTCGTCCGAGCCACCAACGGCCGGCGACCCCTCCTCCTGGCCGCCGCCGCCCGGTCGATCGAGGGCCAGCCCCCGGCCGCCGTCCGCCGGCGGGCCCCGGTCGAGCCCACTCCCCCTGGGGCGCCGGCCACCGACGAACGGGGCCGGACCACCGCCCTCGGAGCCCACCACGGCCTCCCCGTCGTCGACCTCCGCCACCAGTCCCCCCAGCGCGACGCCCTGGCCCGGCTGGACGAGGCGCTAGCCCGCGAGCTGGTCGCCATCCCGATCCGCGAGGTCCCGGGCGCCCTTGAGGTGGCGGTGGCCATTCTCCCCACACCGGCGGTCAGGGACCGGCTCGAGCGCGCCGTCGGGCTGCGGGTCACGTTCGTCCTGGCGGCCGAGAGCGACATCCGCTGGGCCATCGACGCCTCCTACCGGGCCATCGACGCCCTCGGCCAGCAGATCCAGGCCTTCGAGGCCGCCGTGGCCACCCGCAACCCGGCCGAGGCCGTCGAGCGGGGTGCCGAGCCGGATGCCCCGGTCGTCGGGATCGTCAACGCCATCGTGACCCAGGCCCTGCGGGACCGGGCGTCCGACATCCACATCGAGCCCCAGGGCGACCGAGTGCGGGTCAGGTACCGGGTCGACGGCACCCTGCACGACGTGCTCTCCCTGCCGGCGGCCATGGGCCCCTCGCTGGTGAGCCGCATCAAGATCATGGCGGCGATGAACATCGTCGAGCGCCGGCGGCCGCAGGACGGGCAGTTCGCCACCACGATCGACGGACGCGAGCTCGACGTGCGGGTGGCGACGGGCGCCACGATCCGCGGCGAGACGGCGGTCCTGCGGCTGCTCGACAAGACCAGGAGCTCCTACAAGCTCGGCCAGCTGGGCATCCCGACCGAGGCCCACGCCCGGCTCTCGCGGCTGGTGCGGTCCCCCTTCGGCATGGTCGTGTGCGCCGGCCCGACCGGCAGCGGCAAGACGACGACGCTCTACGCCGCGCTGGCCGAGATCAACAACCCCGAGCGCAACATCATGACGATCGAGGACCCGGTGGAGTACATCGTCGCCGGGATCAACCAGACCCAGATCAACCAGACGGCGGAGATCACCTTCGCCGGCGGTCTGAAGGCCATCCTCCGCCAGGACCCCGACGTCATCCTCGTCGGCGAGATCCGTGACGCCGAGACGGCCCGCATCGCCGTGCAGTCCGCCCTCACCGGCCACCTCGTGCTGTCGTCGTTGCACGCCACCGACGCCGTCTCGGCCCTGCTCCGGTTCCTCGACATGGGGATCGAGTCCTTCCTGGTCGCCAGCTCGGTACTGGCCATCGTCGGCCAGCGCCTCGTGCGCCGCATCTGCGACGCCTGCAAGGCGCCGTTCGACCCGCCGGCCGAGGACCTGGCCTTCTACTTCGAGGCCGACGGGGCACCGAAGTCGACGTTCTGGCACGGCGAAGGTTGCAACTTCTGCAGCCAGACCGGCTACCAGGACCGCATCGGCGTCTACGAGGTCCTCGTGCTCGACGAGGCCACCCGCAAGCTCGTCGTCAACGGTGCCGGCGCCCAGGAGCTGCGGGCCCACGCCGTCGCCAACGGGATGCACACCCTCCGCGACGAGGGCCTGCGCCTCGTCGAGGAGGACGTCACCACCATCTCCGAGATCCTCCGCACGATCTACATCACCTAGGAGCCCGCGTGACCACCTACGCGTACAAAGCCCTGGCTGCCAACGGCAAACGGGCCCGCGGCCGGGTCGAGGCCGAGACGTCCTACCGGGCCGGGGTCGACCTGGCCGAACGCGGCCTCCAGGAGATCGACCTCAAGGAGCGCAAGAGCATCCTGCACGCCGAGCTGACCAAGAAGAAGGTCAAGCGCGAGGAGATCATGCACTTCTCCCGCCAGCTTGGCGCCTTCGTGCGCGCCGGCGTGCCCCTGGTCGACGCCATCGACGTGATCGCCAAGGAGGCCCCGAACGAGGTCTTCCAGCAGGTCCTCTGGGAGCTGCGCGACGCCCTCGCCGGCGGCGAGACCTTCGCCGACGCCCTGTCCCGCCACGAGAAGATCTTCCCCCGCTACTACCGCGACATCCTGCGCTCGGCCGAGCTGACCGGCTCGCTCGACGTGGTGCTCGACCAGCTCGCCGGCTATGTCGAGCGGGACCTCGAAGCCCGCCGCAAGATCACCTCCGCCCTCCTCTACCCCTGCATCGTGCTGGGGATGGCGATCGTGACCGTGGCCGTCCTCACCGGCTTCGTCCTGCCTCGGTTCAAGACCTTCTTCGACTCCTTCGACGCCAAGCTCCCGCTCCCGACCCGCATGCTGATCGCCTTCGGCAACTTCGTCGGCTCGTTCTGGTGGGCCATCCTGCTCGCCTTCGCCCTGGTCGGCACGTTCCTCTATGCCGGCCTTCGCACCGAGAACGGCAAGTTCAAGCGCGACGGTGCCCTGCTCCGGCTGTACGCCGTCGGCTCGGTGTTCCGGTACTCGATCCTCGAGCGGTTCTGCCGGATCCTCTCGGCCATGGTGCGCGCCGGCGTGCCCCTCCCCGACGCCATGGCGGTCGCCACTGACACCACGGCCAACCGGGTGTTCAAGAAGGCGTTGGTCACCGCCCGGGAGCAGATGATCACCGGCGAGGGACTGGCTGGCCCGCTGGACGGCACCGGCCTGTTCCCGGGCGTCGCCCGCCAGATGGTGCGGGTCGGCGAGGAGACCGGCACCCTCGACCAGCAGCTCGAGACGGCCGCCGAGTTCTACGGCATCGAGCTCGAGTACAAGATCAAGCGCCTCACCACCCTGTTCGAGCCCGCGGTGATCCTCTTCGTGGGCGTCGTCGTCGGCTTTGTCGCCATTGCCCTGGTCTCGGCCATGTACGGCATCTACGGGCAGGTCGACATCTGATGGACCGCAGGGGGACGCTGGGGCCGGAGGCCGGGACCACACTGGTGGAGCTGCTGGTGACCGTGGCCATCCTCGGCCTCGCCATCGTGGCCATCGTCGGCGGCATGAGCACGTCGATCGTCGCCACCGACTACGGGCGCAAGCAGGCCCAGGCCCGCACCGTGCTGGTCAGTGCGGCCGAGGCCGTGAAGAGCAACGCCGGCAACCCGTACCAGAGCTGCGCCACGCCGGCGTCCTACGCCCCGGCCAGCGGCGTCACCCTGCCCACCGGCTGGACCGCGGCCGCGGTCGCCGTCCTGAGCGTCAAGTACTGGGACGGCGCGGCGTGGGCCACCGCCTGCCCGTCGCCCGATTCGAAGCTCCAGCTCCTCGATGTCCAGGTGACCGCCCCCGGCGGCCGGGCCATCGAGACGGCCACCGTCGTGAAGCGGAACCCTTCATGAGCGGCCTCCGCAGGGGCGAGGACGGGTTCACGCTCCCGGAGCTGCTGATGGCCATCACCATCCTGGCCATCATCATCGTCCCGCTGACCGGCTCACTGTTCACCGGGCTGCGGACCGCCGACCGCACGGCGTCCATCCTGGCCTCCTCGGCCGACCGCCAGCGGCTCTCGCTCTACTTCCCCCCCGACGTCGCCAGCGCCTCTGCGGTGGACACGGCGGCGGGGGCGTGGGGATGCGCCGGCGCCGCTCCGGCCGGCACCACCAACGTCGTGCAGCTCACCTGGCACGAGTTCAACGCCGCCGGGTCGACGCCGGTGACGACGCTGGTCACCTCCTTCGTCGCCGACTACCGCCTCGTCCAGGTCGGCACCGAGTGGCAGATGACGCGCTACGCCTGCACGGCGGGTGGCGCCGCCACCCCGGTCGACATCGCCCACCACCTGCCGGCCAGCACGGCGGCGACCGTGTCCACCAGCGGGACCACCGTCGCCCTGACCCTCACCGACACCCTCGGCACGCAGTACACGGTCTCGGGGTCGAGGAGGTCGGCATGACGGCGGCGGCGAGCACGGGCCGGCGGCGCTGCCGCCGGGGCGACGAGAGCGGCTCCACCCTCATCCTGGCCCTCGTCTTCATCTCGCTGTTCGGCCTCTTCATCGCCGCCCTGCTGTCGGAGTCCACCGTCGGCCTCCGCACCAACGACGGCGCCCGCCGGCGTACCGGGAACCTCCTTGCTGCCGACGGCGGGGTCGAGTGGGGGATCCACCAGGCTCGCAACGACGCCACCTGCCCCACCACCGCCGCCGGCCAGCAGACGCTGACCTCCACCCTGGCGCTCGGCGCCCGGACCGCCACGATCACCTGCCGGGACCTGGTCGGGGCGGTCGCCTCGCCCGCCGGCCAGCAGTGGGCCGTGATCACCACCAGCCCGGCCGTCGACAGCTTGACGACCGTGAACCTTGCCGGCGACCCCGTCACGGTGAGCGGCGGCGACGTCTGGGCCGGCGGCGGCCTGTCGCTGGCCCGCGACCTCGCCATCTCCGACGGCGACCTGGCCACCAAGCTCACCAGCTGTGCCGGCGCCGTCCAGCCGGCCAAGGCCACCGTGTCCGGGGCCGACCTCTGGTCATGCACGACCGCGGCCACTCCCGACGTGCCCCACGCCCTGCCTGCGGCGCCCGCCGTGGCGTCGGTACCGACGAACACCACGCTCTGCAGCGGCCAGACCTGGCAGATCTTCCACCCCGGCAAGTACACGAGCGTGCTCTCCGAGCACCCCGAGCTCACGCAGTACAACTACTTCGAAAGCGGCATCTACTACTTCGAGGACGTCGGCAACCTCGACTTCACCAACCGGGTCACGATCGGCGGCCAAGCGCCGGCCGGCGAGACCGCAGTGGTGGCCCCGGCCTGCACGCCCAACGACACCACCGCCGGCGCCCTGTCACAGGCCAGTGGCAAGGGGGTCACCTTCGTGCTCGGCGGGCATTCGTCGCTCGTCGTCGGGCACTACACGGGAGCGATCTCGGCCTTCGAGCTCTACACCCGGGTGCCGGCCGCGGCCGACAGCACATCGACTCCGGGGATCAGCCTGATCGCCGCGCCGGTAACCGCCAACGGCTACAAGGCCTGGCAGGCCATCGGCGCCTACACCTACGCCTTCGCCACGGCCACGGCGCTCACCACCGGTGTGCCCGTCGCCGTCCATGGGCTGCTCTACGCACCCACTGCGCTCGTCTACATCAACACCCGGGCCACGCCGCCGTTCATGGCCGGCGTCGTCGCTTCCAAGCTCATTGTGACCGCCGGTGCGCCCGGCTCGGTGGCGGCCGTGGCCGCCCAGGGCCGGCGCACCCTCCTTCTCACCTCGACGGCCTCCTCGGGCGCGGCGGGGGAGATCACGACCGTGGAGAACGCCGTCGTGAAGATCGCCAACGACCCGACCCGCACAGCAACGGTGCGCTCGTGGCGAGTGCTGTGACCAACACAAACCAAAGGAGGAAGTCATGTTCCAATCACTGGTGAAGCGGATGAACCGGTCAGACGAGTCGGGGTTCACCCTGATCGAGCTCCTGATGGTCATCGTGATCCTGGCCATCCTGTCTGCCGTCGTCGTCTTCTCCCTGGCCGGCCTCACCGACAAGGGCCAGAAGTCGGCGTGCAAGGCCGACTACAACACCCTCGTCACCGCCGAAGAGTCCCACTACGCCGACCCCGGGTTCGGCACGTGGGTCGACGAGGGGACGCTCCAGACCGACAAGTTCCTGGCCAGCCTGTCCCCCAACTACGCGCTGACCGCCACGGGCGGCCCCCCGGCCACCGGCTACACGATCGCCCAGCAGAACGGCAAGTGCACGGCCTACGGCATCCCGCCGGCGTAGGCCCCAGCCGAGCCATCCACAGGGCAGGCCCGGCCGAGCGCCGGGCCTGCCCCTTCACGAGAAAGAGACCAGCGTGAACCACGCCGCCACCCCGTTCATCGAGCGCCAGCTCACCGCCCTCTGGAACACGGGCGGCACCGACCTGCTCTTCACGCCCGGCACGCCCCCCCTGGCCCGCATCGACGGCACCATCGCCGCCTTCGACTCCGCCGTGGAGCTGCTGCCCAAGGAGACCGAGGGCATCGCCCAGGCCCTGCTCTCACCCCAGCAGTTCGAAGCCCTCGAACGCGACAAGGAGGTCGACTTCTCCTTCGAGTGGCAGGACCGGGCCCGCTTCCGTGGCAACGCGTTCCACACCCGGGGCCGGATCGCGTTGAGCCTGCGCATGATCCCCGTCGAGATCCCGACCTTCGAAGCGCTCGGGCTGCCGCCGGTGTTCGAGACTTTCGTACGCCTGCCTCAGGGCTTCGTGCTCCTCACCGGCCCGACCGGTTCGGGCAAGACCACGACCATCGCCTCGATCCTCGACCGCATCAACGCCGAGCGGGCCTGCCACATCGTGACGCTCGAGGACCCGATCGAGTACGTCCACCGCCGGCGCAAGGCGGCGATCAGCCAGCGGGAGATCGGCGCGGACAGCCACTCCTTCGCCCGGGGCCTGCGCTCCGCCCTCCGCGAGGACCCCGACGTGGTCCTCGTCGGCGAGATGCGAGACCCCGAGAGCATCGGCACCGCTCTCACCATCGCCGAGACCGGCCACCTGGTCTTCGCCAGCCTGCACACCAACGACGCGGCCCAGTCGCTCGACCGCATCGTCGACGTGTTCCCCGCCGAGAGCCAAGCCCAGGTGCGCATGCAGCTCGCCGGCTCGCTCGCCGCCGTGGTGTCCCAGCGCCTGCTGCCCCGCATCGACGGTGGGCGAGTAGCCGCCTTCGAGATCCTCCTGGCCACCAACGCGGTCCGCAACCTCATCCGGGAGGGCAAGACCCGCCAGGTCCGCAACGTGATCCTCACCGGTCAGCGCCAGGGCATGCTCACCCTGGAGATGTCGCTGTCGAGCCTGGTGCGCGACGGTGTCATCACCTACGACGAGGCCGTCGAGCACAGCCTGTTCGCCGACGAGATCGACAAGCCGGTGCAGCGCCCCGAGCTGGTGGAGGTCGCCGGCCGCCGGAACTGGGCCGGGCGAGCTAGCCGGTGAGCCTCGGCCGGCCCGGGACCCCGCTCGCCGGCGGCGAGGTCGGGAACCGGGTGGTCGACGTCGTGGCGTTGACCCGGACCGTGGTTGACGTCACCGGGCTCTGACCGCCCGGGAGGGTGGTCGTGGGCCGCATCGTCGTCGGCGTGGTGGGCGGCAACGTGGTCGCCGGCGAGGTCGAGGTCGTGGTCGACGCGACCGTGGTGGACGTGGTCGTCGTCGGCGGGTCGAGGGTGATCACGACCTGGGCCCCGCCCAGGGCCACCGGGTTCCCGAGATCCAGCGGGTCCTCGCTGTGCACGCCCAGGGCCAGCACGTCCATGAACGCCGGCCAGTCGGTGAAGTCTTCCCTCCAGCAGCAGGTGTCGAGGGGGTCGGTGACCACGGTGGGACCGTGGGTGATGCCGACATCGGTGCCCTCGATGGTGGGCTGGATGTCGTTGTAGGGCGTCACCAGGAAGTTGTGCACGAACGTCCCGATGCCGCCGAGGTAGAAGAACGGGTTGGCGAAGCCGATCTGGGTGAGGCCGAACACGCCGCCCCCACCGTTGACGAAGTCGGCGAAGTCGGAGCTGCGCCCCTCCAGCGCCGTCTCCTCGGCCTGGTTGAGGCCCCCGCTGGCCGCGATCGATTCCGAGCTGACGACCACGACCATGCCGTACCCCACGAAGGACTGCCCGGTGATGGCCGGCCCGCCGTTGACGTAGGTGAGCGGAGCGCCGGTCAGGAAGGGCCCGACCGCGTTCCAGAACGCGCTCACCTGGTCGGTGAGGATCGGAAGGTTCAGCTTGCCGGCCCCGAGCACGAGGATCCCGGTACCGCCGTTGGTGCGCTGGTTGTAGATGTTCTGGACGAGGGGCGCCCACACGGTCTGCGGGTCGCCTTGGAACCCCGGCCCGCCGTTCTCGGCGGCGATCCCCAGCACGACCACCGGGCCCCCGGTCACGGCGCCGACGCTCGACCGGGCCAGCACCAGGCCCACGCCGACGAACAGGGTGAGCAGCGGGACGACGACCAGCCGGCGAGCTGTCGGCCTCTGGCTCTCTGCCCAGCGAATCAACGGCTGCATGACCGCCTCCAACCGAATTGTAGAACCAGGCCGCAGCCTATTGGACGGTATGTCTGCGGAAAGGGAGCCCCCTCGAACCGGTGACGGATCCGGTGGCCAGGCGCGACAGATCTGTCACCGGTTCCCCCCGTGGGAGGCGAGACGGGCGACCGGAAGGCGGTCGAGGACCACGGGCACGTGGGTGTCACGGACGGCCCCGAGGCGGTCCAGGAAGTCCGGGCGAGCCACCTCGACTGCGCCCAGGGTGGTGAGGTGGTCGGTGGGGAGCTGCACGTCGATGAAGGCGCCGCCCGCTTCGGCCCACCGGGCAACCAGGTCGGCGAGGGCCACCTTCGACGCGTCCGTGGCCCGGTGGAACATGGACTCACCGGTGAAGCACCCGCCCACGGCCACGCCGTAAAGACCGCCGGCGAGCACGTCGCCGTCCCACACCTCGATGCTGTGCGCCCAGCCCATGCGCCCGAGTCGGCTGTAGGCCTGGCGCATGCCGTGGCCGATCCATGTGCCCTCACCCCTGGGCCGCACGGCACAGGCGTCAACCACGTCGTCGAAGGCGCCGTCGACCGTCGTCGTCCACCCGCACCGGCGCAGGCGCTGGCGCAGCGACCGGGAGACAAGGAGACCGTCGAGCTCCAGCACGGCGCGGGGGTCGGGTGAGAACCACGGGAGGGCCACGCCGGGATGGGGCCAGGGGAATATGCCCCGGCGGTAGGCGTCGACCAGCGTCGCCGGTTTCAGGTCGGCGCCGAAGCCCACGACCCCGCCGGCGTCGGGGTCGCCGGTGGCCGGGTCGGGGATACGCCATGGCGTCCGCCCGACCGGCTGGGGCGGGGCGGCCCGGGCCTCATCCATCGCCGGCGCCACGGGCGGCCAGGTAGAGCGCCCGCACCGCGAACGCCTGGCGCAGCTCGACCAGCACCTCCTCGAGGAACTCCTTTCGGTACGTCCCGTCGGTGAGCACGTAGACGGTGAAGTAGAAGCCGGAAAAGGCGGTGAGGAAGCCGGCGACCTGGAGCAGTTCGGTGGTGAGGACGACAGGGCGGCCCCACAGCTCCCACTCCACCAACAGGTGGACCTCGCCGCCGACCCACAGCGCCGCCGTCTCGGGCGTGACGGTCAGGAGCCCGAACCCGACGAAGAACGCCCCGATCATCACGCTGACGACCAGGATCTGGAGGCCCTGGGTGAACAGGACGACCAGGCCGACGTTGCCCCACTGCCGCCGGCCGAGGCGGGGCGTCGACCCCACAGCGACGCCGGCCGGCGGCGTCAGGCCGGCCGCCGGCGTGCCGGCCACGAGGGTGGCGACGTCGGCCCACGACTCGAAACCGGCCAGGGCGCCGACCTCGCGGGGGATCCGGGCCACCACGAACACGACGCCCACGGCCACGAACAGGGCCATGGTCACGGCCAGGAACGGCCCGTCGAGCGATGCGGCCACCTGCCACACCTCGGTGGTGAGGAACAGGAACGTCACGAAGAGGAGCATCAGCGGCATGGCCCGCACGAACAGGCCGACGACGTCGCCGAGCTGCTGCCAGAACCGCCCCGCGGCCCACCGGGTGATGGGCAGCACGGCATAGCTGGTGCCCAGGTAGACCAGGCCCAGCAGGGCCAGGTTGCCGAGCAGCGTGTTCAGGCTGGTGAGGACCTGGCCGCCGGCGGCCAGGTCGAGCGCCGGCACCAGCAGGACGAAAATGGCCAGCTCGGTGCGCCCGACCCGGTCGGGCCGGGCCAGCGCCGGCCGCCGGCGGGATCGGTTGACGACGGCCCACACCCCGAGCAACGCGCCCAGGCTGGCCGCGGCCACGCCCAGGTTGGCCCACCAGGCCCACTCGAAGTTGAGGGCGCCGACCAGCTCGAGCACGAGGACCAACGTGAGCGCCGGCAGCGACCGGGTGAACACGTCCCGGGCCGCGCTGTAGCCGCCGATGAAGTGCGGGATGCCCCGCGAGCGGAACCACCGCTCGACATCGGCAAGTGCGTCCTGGTCGGCCACGTTGGCCATAGTGTCGCCTCCGTGCGCTGCGCGGTGGACACGGGTGGGACCTTCACCGACGTGGTGATGGCCGACGGCCGCGTCGCCAAGGTCCTGTCGACGCCCGACGACCCCGGCCGGGCCGTCCGCGCCGGGCTCGACGGGCGGGTGCCCGACCTGCTGGCCCACGGCACGACGGTGGCCACCAACGCCCTGCTGGAACGCCGGGGCGCCACCGTCGCCCTGGTCACCAACGCCGGCTTCGCCGACGTGATCGAGATCGGGCGCCAAGACCGGCCGTCGCTCTACGACATCTGGGCCGATCGTCCCGCGCCGCTGGTGCCCCGCCGGCTCCGCCTGGAGGTCGAGGGCCGCCTCGACGCCGCCGGCCGGGAGATCGAGCCGGTCGGGCCGGCGCCTGCGGTGCCCGACGGGGTGGAGGCGGTGGCCGTGTGCCTCCTCCACGCCGACCTCGACCCGTCGCACGAGCGGGCGGTGGCCGCCGGGCTGGCCGGGTACGACGTGTCGTGCTCGCACGAGGTGTCGCCCGAGTTCCGAGAGTACGAGCGCACCGTCACCACGGTGGTCAACGCCTACCTGCGGCCGCGGTGCCGTTCCTACCTCCGGGGCCTCGACGGGCTGGCGGCCAAGGTCCTGGTCATGACCTCGGCCGGCGGGCTCATCCCGGCGGCCGACGCGGCCGACCTCCCCGTCGCCCTCCTGCTCTCCGGGCCGGCCGGCGGGGTGATCGCCGGCGGGGCCGCGGCGGTGGCCGCCGGCTTCGAAGGCGCCATCACCTTGGACATGGGCGGAACCAGCACCGACGTCTGCCTCGTGCGCCACGGCGTGCCCGAGCCGGCGGCCGGCCGCCGGGCGGCCGGCTTCCCGATCCGCGTCCCGTCCCTGGACATCCACACCATCGGCGCCGGCGGGGGGTCGATCGCCCGCATCGACGCCGGCGGCGCCCTGGTCGTCGGCCCGGAGAGCGCCGGCGCCGTCCCGGGGCCGGCGTGCTACGGCCGGGGCGGCGTCCAGCCGACGGTGACCGACGCCGACCTCGTCCTCGGCCGCATCCCCGCCGGCGCCGTCTTCCCGGGCCTGGGCGCGCTCGACGTCGACGCCGCCGGGAAGGCGCTGGCCGACGCCGGCGCCACCGCCGAAGGGGTGGTCGCCGTGGTCGACGCGGCGATGGAGCAGGCCCTGCGGGCGGTGTCGGTGGAACGGGGCGTCGACCCTGCGGGATTGGCCCTCGTGGCCTTCGGCGGCGCCGGCCCGCTGCACGCGTGCGCCCTGGCCGAGGCGCTGGGGATGGCCGCCGTCGTGGTCCCGCCGAGGGCCGGCGTGCTGTCGGCCGTCGGGCTGCTGTGCGCCCCCCGCCGGCGCAGCCTGGTCCGCTCGTGGCCCACCCCGGGCGACGTCACCGGCCTGGCCGGCGCCCTGGCCGAGCTCGGCGCCCGAGCCGCGGCACTGGTCGGCGCCGGCGCCGAGGTGACCACCTCGGTCGACTGCCGGTACGCCGGCCAGAGCCACGAGCTGACGGTGGCCACCGTTGACGACTTCGCCGCCGAGCACGCCCGGCGCAACGGCTACGCCCGGCCGGGCGCACCGATCGAGGTCGTCGCCCTCCGGGCGTCGGCGACCACGCCCGCCGCCGTGCGGGTGGGCGACCTGCCCCCCGTCGACCGCCGGCCGGCGAGGGGCCCGTGCGTGATCGCCGAGCCCGACTGCACCATCTGGATCCCCGAGGGCTGGTCGGCCGACGTCGGCCCCGACGGCAGCTACGTGCTCACGTGCTGAGCGCGGCGGCGCTGCAGATCCTGGTCTCCCGGCTGACCGGCATCGCCGAGGAGATGGGTGCCGTCCTCCGCCGGGCCGCGTTCAGCCCCAACATCAAGGAGCGAGCCGACTGCTCGGCCGCCCTCTTCACGCCGGCCGGCGAGCTGCTCGTCCAGGCCGAGCACATCCCGGTCCACCTGGGTTCGATGCCGGCGTCGGTGCGGGCGGCCATCGACGTGTTCGGCGCCACCGTCCGGGCCGGCGACCAGGTCGTCCTCAACGACCCCTTCGCCGGCGGCACCCACCTGAACGACATCACCCTGGTCGCCCCGTGCTTCGTCGACGGGCAGCTCGTCGGCTGGGCGGCCAACCGGGCCCACCACGCCGACGTGGGCGGCATGGCCCCCGGGTCGATCCCGGCGGCGGCCACCGAGATCTACCAGGAGGGCCTGCGCATCCCGCCCGTCCTGCTCACCGGCGCCGTCGAGGACATCCTGTGCGCCAACTCCCGCACCCCCGACGAGCGCCGGGGTGACCTCGACGCCCAGCGGGGGGCCAACGTCGTCGGCGTCGCCCGCCTGGCCGCGTTCGCCGGCGCCCCGCTCGACGAGATCACCGCCTACGGCGAGCGGCGCATGCGCGCCGCGCTCGCCGCCATGCCCAACGGCACCTGGACCTTCGAGGACCAGATCGACTCGTGCGGCCCGGAGCCCGACCAGCAGCGCCCGGCCCGCATCGTCGTGACCCTCACCGTCGCCGGCGACGAGGCCACCTTCGACTTCACCGGTACCGACGACCAGCGCCCGGGGAACGTGAACGCCGTCGAGGCCGTCACCGTCAGCTGCGTCTCCTTCGCCCTGCGCTCGGCCGCCGACCCCACCATCCCCGCCAATGGCGGCGCCATGCGCCCGGTCCGCGTCATCGCCCCGGCCGGCTCCATCGTGGCCGCCCTCCCCCCCGCCGCCGTGGGTGCCGGCAACGTGGAGGTCAGCCAGCGGGTGGCCGACGTGTGCCTGGGCACCCTGGCCCAGGCCTGCCCGGGCCGGGTCGGCGCCGCCAACCAGGGCACGATGAACAACACCCTCATCGGTGGGACCGGGTGGGTCTACTACGAGACCGTGGCCGGCGGGCAGGGCGGGCGCCCGGGACGGGCGGGGATGAGCGGTGTCCAGACCGGGATGACCAACACCCAGAACACCCCGGTCGAGGCGCTCGAGCGGTCCTTCGCCATGCGGGTGCGCCGGTACCGGCTGCGGACCGGGAGCGGCGGCGCCGGGGCGGCCGCCGGCGGCGAGGGCGTGGAGCGGGAGCTGGAGATGCTCGAGCCCGTCACCGTCTCGCTCATCACCGAGCGCCGGGCCAGCCGGCCGTGGGGGCTGGACGGCGGTGGCCCGGGCTCCGCCGGCGAGAACTGGCTGCTCCCCGCCGGCGATGCCGCCCGAGCCGAGCGGCTACCCGACAAGTGCACGGTCCGGCTCGATGCCGGCGACGTGCTGCGCATGCTCACGCCGGGGGGCGGAGGGTGCGGCGGATGATCGCCGGCCCGGCACAGAGTGACAGGCTGTGACCTCATGACCGTCGCCGCCGTCATTTTCGACTGGGGCGGGACGCTGTCGGACTTCGTCGACGCCGAGATGGTCGACGCGTGGCGGCTGGCGGCCCGCCACCTGGACCCGGCCCACGAGGACGAGCTGACGGCCCGGCTGGTGGACGTGGAGGCCGAGTTCTGGGCCACCACGTCGAGCCACCAGCGCAGCGCCACCCTGGCCGACCTGCTGGCCAGCGCCGCCGAGCAGGTCGGCCTCGACGTGGCCGAGGCCCTGCTGGAGGAGGCGGCCGTCCGCCACCTCGACGCCTGGACCCCCCACATCCACCACGACCCCGACGCGGTCGCCACCCTCACCACGCTGCGGGCCGCCGGCATCGGCATCGGCATGCTCTCCAACACCCACTGGCCGCGGACGTTCCACGAGCACTTCCTCGAGCGCGACGGCCTGGCCGCGCTGATCGACGTCCGCCTCTACACCAGCGAGATGGCGTTCCAGAAGCCGCACCCCTCCGCGTTCCTGGCCGCGACCCGAGCCCTCGGGGTCGACGCCGAGGAGGCGGTCTTCGTCGGCGACCGGCCGTGGGACGACATCGCCGGCGCCCGGTCCACCGGCATGCGCACCGTCCTGCGCCCCAACCCCCACGCCCCCGACATCGCCGGCATCGAGCCCGACGCCCGCATCGAGCGCCTCACCGAGCTGGTCGACCTGGTCCGGCGGTGGTCAGCCGAGCGGGATGGCCTCGGCGAAGACGATGCGGCTGGCCGTCGGCACGACGCCGGTGAGGAGACCACCGAAGATCACGGGTAGCCGGCCGTCGCCCGACGGGTAGTACTCGCGCTCGGTCACCAGCAGGCGTAGGCCGGCGCCGGCTGGGTCGGCCAGGTGGACCTCGCCCCGCCACAGCACGGCCTGGGTGGGCGGCGACTGGGCGGCGCCGGCCACGGTGGCGACCGATGCCGGCGCCGGCTCCCAGCCCAGCTCGGGGCCGAGGTCGGGCGCGGCCTGCTCGACGGCGACGGTGACGCCGGTGCGGAAGGACCGGGCGCCGAACCCGATGCCCACCGCCGCCGGCCCCACCCCGGTCACGACCACCCGCCGGCGGTGGGGGTCGTCGGGCAGGGTGGCGACGGTGACGGCCCGGTCCGGGCTGAGCTGGAGGTGGTCGACGACCACCGGCGCCGAGATCTCCCGCCCGGGCACCGAGTACGGCTGGAACCGCACCAGCACCAGGCGGACGAAGGGCGTGTAGGCCAGCTTGGCGTCGAGCACCACGTCGGCGAACCACCGGTCAGTGCCGGCGTCGTAGTGGACGGTATGGCCGGCGATGTCGACGCTGCGCTGGAACTGGCGCAGGTACACGCCGTCGGCGCCGGCGACCGCCTCAGGGAAGCTCCACCGGCGGGGGGCGTCGGGCACGAGGTCGCCGCCGCCGTGCAGCCCGTCGAGGCCCCACAGGCTGACCCGGTCGCGCAGGTTGCACAGGCGGGGGCCGAGGGCCTCGGCGGCCGGGAGGCAGACCACGCCCAGCAGCTCGTCGTCGCCGCTGCTGAACCACGGGCGCTCCAGGTAGACGCGGACGGTGCGGCCCTGGCGCACGCTGGTACGCACGTCGGTGCTGTGCTGGCGGTCCCAGGCGAAGGCGGGCACCACCTCCACGACCACCGGCGGGTCGGGCCGGGCGCAGGACGGGACGTGCACCTCCACCGGGTCGCTGGTACGGGTGGTCTCGGTGCCCGCCGGCTGCTCCGCCGCGTCGCGGGACACGGCCTGGGCCCGGTAGCGCACCAGGTGGTGGCGGGTGTCGCCGATGGTGTGGACCAGGGGGCACGAGCGGGCCACGTCGACCGCGGCGATGCGCCCCTCGCCCGACCAGGCCAGGGCGCCGGCGCCCACGACCATGGTCGGCTGCGTACCGGGCGCGTCGAGCAGGTCGCCGACGCCGGCACCCTCGGGGATCTCGACCCGGCCGACGGCCTCGTCGCGCTGGGCCCGACTGGGCGGACCGAGGGCGGGGACGTCGACGGGGTCGGTCCACGCCGCCCGTACCGTGACCGACCCGGTGCTCGGCAGGTCGACCAGCAGGCCGCCCGTCAGCTCGGCCGTGTGGGCGCCGGCGGCCCGCACCACGTCGAAGGGCCCGGTGCCGGGGTCGGGCTCGGGCAGGTGGTCGCGCTCGGTGAACCTACGCAGGCTCGGCGCCCCCACCGGCTGGGCCACCTGGTGGACCAGCCGGAGCGTGGCCGCCGGCGTCAGGGCCCAGTGCCCGCCTTCGAGTGCCAGCCGGGTGATGTGGGCCCGGGTGGCGACCCGGTCGGTGAGCGCATCGCCGGCCACCACCGAGCCGCCGAAGCCGGCGGCCGCGGCCACATCCCGGTCGAGGCGGGCCGCGAACCACTCCCACACGCCGAGCAGGGCCAGGTCGCCGGCGCCGAGCAGGCTGCTGACGGCGACGTCGGCCCGCCGGCCCTTGGCCAGGCCCACGGTGAGGGTGCGCTGGGCGTGGTCCCAGGTGGGCAGGCCCGACCCTTCGACCAGGGCCACCTTCACCGGGACCGGGTCGGGCCAGGCGCCGGTGAACGGCAGGGCCACCGCGCCGGCCTCGGCCCCGTCGAAGGGGATGGGGAGGTTCTCGTCGAAGCGGAGGACGCCGGCGGCGTCGACCGTGCCGAACCACCCGTCGGGCACGCCGGGCAGGCCCCGCAGCACGACGCCCCGGGCCAGGGGGTCAGGCAGGTGGGGGATGCCCGGGTCGTCGATGGTGGCGGCCCGGTCGACAGCCACGTCGCGGGCGGCGAGCAGGGCGTGGACCGCGGCGGCCGGGCGGGGGCGGCCGGTGGCGTCGTCGAGGCAGCCGTGGCGCTCGACCAGGTCGACGGTGGCCTTGGGCGGCAGCAGGTGGGCCACCGCCGTGGCGGCCGTCGGCACCAGGTCGTCGGCCGGCGACAGGTTGGCGCTGTCGATGACCAGGCGGGGCGTGGCGCCGGCGGTGACGATGACCGGCGCGGCCACCGGCTCGAAGCGCAGGTAGCGCCGGCCGACGGGCTCGACGGGCAGGCCGGCGCCGGCCGAGCCGGCGTCGGGGAGGAGGCCGCCGCCGCCCACGTCGACGGCCCGCAGGCGGACCCGGTAGCGGTCGCCGAAGCGCAGGCCGGGCAGCGACCGGGGCGCCGGCCGGGAGGTGACCACCCGCAACGGGGAGGTGGCCGGCGGGGCGCCCTCGGGCTCGGTGCCGGCGCTGCCCGGGACGACCTCGCGCCCGATCGGCTGGACCGGGCGGGGCACGCTCAGGCTCCAACCCGTCCAGCGGACAAGCACCTCGGCCGTGTCCAGGGTGCGGTGGGGCTCCGGTGGCTGGGCCAGGGCGGCGGTGGCGAACCCCTCGTCCTCCGCCGGCCAGGCGATGCCGCCCACGTCGTACTCCTGGGCCCGCCGGTGGAGCGAGAACCAACTGTTCCGTGACTCGCGCCACACGTCGGCCCGGTACCCCTGGGTCAGGTGGGCGGCGGTGAGCACCTCTTCGGGGCCGGCGCCCCGAAGGGCGGCGTCGATGCGGGCGGCGCGGTCGAAGGCCAGCAGGGCCTCGGCCGCCTGGGTGAGCGACGCCAGCCCCAGCCCGTCGGACCGCAACGCCGGCAGGCCGACGCCGACATCGGGGGCCGCGGTGCCGGCCGGGTCGCGCTCGGCCAGGGAGAGGAGCTTGGTGACCGCCCCCTCGACGTCGAGCGGGACGACCGACCAGAGGGCCGGGTCGAGCAGGACCGCGCCCTGGTACACCCCGCCGCGGGGCACGTCGCCGGCCCGCACCGTCGGGGCGGGCAGGAAGGCGCGGTCGGCGGCGTCGACCGCGGTGCGGGGCAGGGCCAGGGCCTCCACGTCGCCGTCAGGGAGCTGGGGCTCGGGGAGCGACCAGCGCCGCAGGGCGATGGTCGGGTAGAAGTCCCCCGGCGCCGGCGGCCCCAGCGCCGGGCCGTCGTCGGGGATGGTGAGGTCGAACACCAGGCCGAGGGCCCGGAGGAGCGCCGGGTGGTGGGCCAGGGCGGCCAGCACGCCGTGGACGTCGAGGCGGTCCGAGGTGGCCCGGGGGTCGGGGCGGCCCGGCCACGGCCGGTCGCTGCGGTCGGCCCGGCCCGGCTCCCGCACGGCCCGGAACCGGCGCAGGGCCTCGTCCACCGTCGGCGGGTTGGTGGCCAGCTCCTGGCGCCGGCGGGCCTCGAGTGGCTCGCGGTCGGCCAGGCCCACCCCGCCGAGGTCCCAGTGCCGGCGGTCCTCGTCGAACACCGCCGGGTCGGGCTCGCCGTGGCGGAGGCGGCCGGTGACCTCGCTCACCTGGCGGGCCGTCGGGACGCGGGCCGGGCTGTACAGGCCGATGTCGGCGTAGCTCTCCTGCACCAGGCCGGCGAGGACGGCGGTCGGCGAGCTACGCACGGTGTGGCCCCGGAAGTCGTCGATGGCGAAGTCGTTGACCGGGAGGTCGGGCCGGAGCAGGGCCTCCCACAGGTCGGGGCGCAGGCCCCCGGTGTCGACGGCCGCCGACCAGGGTTGGCCGTCGATGTCGAAGTACAGGGTCGGGCCGCCGTCGACCAGCCGTTGCGTCCAGGCCAGCATCCCCGGGAAGTCGGCCAGCACGGCCCCACCCGCCAGCCGGGGGAACACGGCCACGCTCAGCCGGCGGAGGCCGGGGTCGCCCGGCCCGGGGCCGCCGGGGACGGCGATGAGGACGAGCGTGGTTTCCGCCATCAGGCGAAGGCCTCGACGTAGTCGTCCCACGCCGCCGGCGTGACGAGCATGGCGAAGTCGGGGTCGCCGCCGTCGGCCCCGAACGAGCGCTCGACCGAGAGCGACACCGACTTGGAGATCCCGCAGACCGACACGCTGACCTTGACGGTGGCCGACCCGTGCACCTTGTCGTGAGCCAGGTCGTAGCCCAGCTCCAGGCGGAACACGACCGACACGGTGACGATGCCCAGCACCGACACGTAGCCCGACGCCTCGAAGAACCCCCCGATCACCGCCGACGGCTTGTCACGGTCGTAGGTGAAGTAGATCCCGGCCATGATCCGGACGCCGCCGGAGGCGACGCCGATGTCGAGCTGGAACTCGCCGCCGAACTCGATGGCCGCGTCGAGGGCGCGGATGCCCGCGGTGTCGACCTCCAGCTCCAGGTAGCCGCCGCCGCCGAGCAGGCTGATCGTCAGCACGAACGGGTGGTGGCGGTCGGCCACCCCGAAGCGCAGCGCCGGCCGGCCGTCGACCAGCGGCAGGGTGACGCCGGTGGTGAGGCGGACGTCGTGCAGCGAGAAGACGGCCAGGCCGAAGGGCGGCAGGGCGATGGCCTCGTCGACCCTGACCGCGCCGGCGTCGACGGAGATGGTCGGCCCGCCCGGGCCGCCCAGGAGCGACGAGAACGCCTGCAGCTTCTCCTGCACGTCGGCCAGGAAGCCCAGCGGCCCGACGAACTCGACGGCGCCGAGCTTCACGTCGACGGTGGTGGCGTCGCTCCCGGTGCTGGTGAAGCGGAACTCGGCCACGTCGACGCGGACGGCGCCGGCGATGGTGACGGCCAGGTGCCTGACCACGCCGGTCACCGTGGTCGTGCCGGTCGTGCCGTCGAGCGATCGGCGGATGGTGGCCCGCAGGTCGAGGCTGGCCGCGGCCCGGTCGACCTTCACGAACGGCGGGAGGTCGAGGGCTGCGCCGTCGATGCTCGGCGCCCAGCTCAGCTCGGTCACGACCGCGCCCGGCTCCTGGTGGCTGGCCACCTTGGGCGCCTGGCCGGCGATGGCACCCGGGTTGACCAGCAGTTTCAGGGGCACGACGCCGAACAGCGTGGCGTTGCCCGGGAAGAACCCGGCGGGGTTGAACGTGCCCGCGACCGCCGAGGCCACCGTCGGGCCCAGCTCGCGCGACAGGGCGCTGGGGGCGAACTCGGGCAGGGCCACGCCGCCGGCGGCGGCCGCGGTCAGGCCCAGGCCGGCCAGCCCGGCGGCCTCGGGGGCGACGGTGGCCCACACGCCTGCGCCGGCGGGGCCCGACGCCACGTAGCCCGGGTCGAAGCTGATCCGCCGGCGGGCGTGCTCGGGCCCGGACAGCTTGGCGATGTCGGGCACGACCACGTCGGCGCCGGCGACGATGGGCACCCACGCGTTGGGCCCGCCGGCGCCGGCCGTCGCCGCCAGCGTGAACGAGTTGAGGCCCACCGCCGTCTCGGTCCGACCGGGTGCGGCCGGTGCCGCCATCGTGACCCGCTGGCCGCCGACGGTCGCGACGGGAGCGGCCTTCGTATAGGCGTCGGCGACCGCCGCCATGTCGCCCGCCTTCTCCCACATCCGCATGGGGACGAAGATCATCGGCGTCGTGAACGTGAACCGTTCCGGGGCGGCGTCGGTTGAGGCGCAGGCGAAGGCCACGGGCACGCTCGACGTTTCCGTGCTCACCTGGATCCAGAACGCCTGGGTACCGCCCACCTGGGTGGTGGCCGGGTCGGTCAGGTGGGGGGTGCGCTCGGTGAGCACCTCGAACCGCCGGCCGAACGGGAAACCCCTGGCCTGGGCGGCGCTCAGCCGGATCTCGCGTAGGCGCTGGCGGCGGATGACCAGGGTGTACAGGAAGAGGTTCGAGACGGGTGCCCCGCCGCCGCCGGGGCGCTCGATGCGCCGCTCCATGACGTCGATCCGGACGGCCCGGTGCCCGGTCGGGAAGAGCGCACCCTCGGTGGCGATGACCACGTACTGGTCTCGGCCGAACACCGCGTCGTGCGACCACAGGCTCAGGTCGGTCGGCTCGGCCCGCTCCTTGGGCAGGAGCGCGCCGAGGTCGACCGCCGTGGCCAGGACGGCCGACACTTCGTCGCCGTGGCGCTCGAGCGCTTCGGCCAGGCGACGGTCCCGTTCGCCGGCCGTGCCCGGTCCACGCTCCACCAGGGTCGCGTCGACCTGGAGCACGGCGTGCTCGAGCAGGAGCCGGACCCGTTCGAAACGGTCATGGGGCGCCGGCACTGCGCTGTCGTCCCACTGGCCCTTCAACCGGACGGACGCACCCAGTGCCGACAGGAACAGCCGGCTGGCCTCGGCCGGGCGGGGCTCGAAGGCCCGGTGCCGGGACACCAGCTCGTCGCCGACCCACCGGCGCAGGGCCCGCGGGACCGCGACCCGCTCCCGGACCAGGCCGGCGCCGGCGCCGGTCCCCCCGCCGCCGGTCCCCCCGCCGCCGGCGCTGGGCTCGTAGACCTCGTAGCCGCTGAAGCCGGACATGAGCGTGACCAGCTCGTGGCGGTGGGCGGGATTGGGCAGGCTCCGGAACGGCACCATGGCGTCGAGGTCGGCCCAGGTGCGGTCCGGTGACCGCCAGTCGGGCGACCAGACGGCCCGGACCGCCACCGGCTCGGCCGAGCTGGCCGGCGTCACGGCTCCGCCGTCCTGGTGGCCGAGGGCGGCCCGCCACAGCTCGGTCCGGCCCGCGCGGGCCACCGCGGATGCCGCCGTGGTCCAGCCGCTCCCCGCCTCCGGTGACATGACCAGGCGCCAGGGGAGCTCGATGGCCGTCTCGTGCGCCGCCGGCGGCGCGATCGGCGGCGGGGCGGCGGGCGTCGCCCGGCTGGCCGGGGGGACGACGAGGGTGAACCGGTGCCAGGCCAGGAGGTCGTCGATCGTCAGCGGGATGGGCAGCAGAGCGTCGGGGACCGAGAACACCACCCGGCTCGGTCCGGCCAACCGGGACCGCGCCGCGCCGGGCGGGTCGGGGACCTCCGAGCCGTAGGCCGGGGGCGGTGGCGTGGCGCACCCGTCGGGGCTGTCATCGCGATAGGCCTGCTCGGCGATGTGCTGGGGGGGCAGGGTGAAGACGAGCAGCCGTTCCGGGCCGCCGGCGCCGTCGGCGTCCACCACCGGCCCGCCAGCCGCTGGTTGCACCGACAGGCCGACCAGCTCGACGTCGAGGACGACCAAGTCGTCCGGTCGCAGAACCCGCAGCTTCTGGCCCACCTGCGGGGTAGTCAACCCGGCCGGTCGGCGGGTGTCAACCGATCTGGCTGCAGTGACATGCCTATTGGCCCGCCAGTGCAGCCAGAACGGGTGGTGCGCGGGTGGCTACCCCACCCGGACCGTGCCCTGCATGCCGTAGGCCCAGTGACCGGGGAGGTGGCAGCCGAAGAGGACCGTGCCGCCGGCGGCCCCGAACCGGTAGGTCGTGACCGCGGTCTGCCCCGGCGGGACCGAGACCTCACCCGGCCGGTCGCCGTGGTGGGCCTCGGTGCCGGCCTCGTGGTGGTCCTGCACCGCCTGGTCGCCCACGATCAGCTCGTGGGCGATCGGGTCGGTGTTGCGCACCACGAAGCGCACGGTCTGGCCGGGCCGCACCCGGATCTCACTGGTGGAGAACTGCGAATGATGGACGGTGAGGTCGACGGTCAGCGCCGGCGGCGCCCCGGTCGTGCCAGCGGCGCCGGCGCCCGCGCAGGCGCCGGCCAGGGTGGCCACGGCGGCCAGGCCGACCAGCAGCTTCATCGCCGGCGGGCCGCCACCGCCACGGCCACGCCGCCGGCGACGACGGCGAGGGCGACGCCGCCGGCCAGCGCCCAGGGGACGACCGAGGTGCCCTTCGGCGCGACGACCACCGCCGTGGGCGCGGGGCCGGGGCTGGGCCGAGCCAGCCCGGCCGCCACCGGCGACGGGGTGCCGGCGCCCGAGGCATCGACGGCCAGGTCGTAGGTGAGCTGGGTGGGCAGGGCGTCGACCTTGAGGTAGCTGAGCCACATCGAGGGCGGTACCCAGTCCATGCCCTTGTCGGTGCGGAGGTCGGTCAGCAGCGTGGAGGTGGCCGGGCCCTGACGGTCCAGGACCAGGCCAGGGGCCTTGTCGCCCGGCAGGAGGGTGGGGCGGGAGTCGGTCAGCAGGAAGACGTCGGCATTGATGCGCTCCCCCGGCTGCAGGCCGACGCCCAGGATGCGCAGCGGCACCCACGGGTTCGGCGTCGGGATGGTGAGGTGGACCGGCGTCCCGTCGCCCAGGGCCACGCCCTTCTGGCGGGCGGCGTCAGCGTTGAACTTGGCGGCCAGGAAGATCGGGCTGCGCTGGGCATAGAAGTCGAGCACCTCGGGCGTATCGGGGGTGAGCAGGAAGCCGTTCTTGGTGGCCCACTCCCCCACAGCCTGGCCGCCGCCCTTGAGCACGGTGATGTCGAGGGCGTCGATGCGGGTCTCGAGCAGCACCACGGCGGCGTCGGACGCGGCGCCCGAGTTCGCCGACGACGCGGCCCGGGCGAACAGGGGCTGCGGCGTGACCTCACGCACCAGGCGCTGCAGGGTCCAGTCGCCGCCCCGCTCCACGCTGGTGGGCACGTCGGGCAGCGGGATGATGGACCCGAACTCCCCGCCGGCGCCGGCGAACTTGAAGGCGGTGACGTAGTGCTCGATGCCGCCGTGCCACGCGGCCAGCGTGGTGGTCCGGACCAGGTTCACCGACCCGTTGCGCCCGATCAGGCCGCCGCACGCCAGCGCCGGCCCCGCGCTCATCACCGTTGCCGCCACTCCGATCCCTACCGACATCAGGGCCTTGCGCATTCGCCCACCTCCTGTGGCTTGGTTCGGAGGTGGGACGACCGCTACCCGGCGTCTGGTTCCGGGATCCTGACCTTTCTGCGATTGTGGACGAAGAACAGGATGAACCCGCCGGCGATGAGGACGGCCGTGACGACCGCCAGCACGACGACACCCATGGTGCCGGCCCGGGGGATCGGCGGCGGCGGCGGGCCGAGCACGACGGTGACGTGGCCCTCGATGTGGGCGTTGGGGGCGTCGCCGAAGGGGAACGTGCGGCACGTCATGCGGCAGCGGACCACGACGCTGTGGCCCGTCTCGCTGACCACGACGAGGTCGTTCTCGTCGATGCGCACCTGGCTGAACGAGCTGGCCGGCATCCGCCAGATGGTGTCGCTGCCCTCGGTGGGCGAGCCGGGCGAACGGCGGTCGGCCACGTACGCCGTGCCGCCCCGCCCGATGAACCCGGGCGGCGTGAACCCCACGCTCTCGACGCCGATGTCCGGCCCGGAAGCCAGCCCGGGGTTGATGAGGACACCGCTGGTGCCGTCGAAGCGGATGAAGATCACGTCGCCGCTGTTCTCGTCCACGCCGATCAGGTCGCCGCCGTGCTCGCCGAAGAGCTGGGGGGCCACCTCCATCCCGCCCTCGATGAGGGGGGCGTTCTCGGTGAGGGTCTTGAGCCGGCCCCGGCAGTCGATCGAGAAGATGGCGGTCTTGGTGCCCTTGCGGCCGGCGACGAGGAGCTGGTTGGCGAACCGGCCGGTGCCGTCGAAGGCGATGCCGGTGAGCAGGTCGACCGGCGGCGTGTTCACGAAACGGGTCGCCTGGCCGTCGACCGCCACCCGGACCACGCCCTGCGGGGTGCCGGCGCCCAGCTCCAGGGCGTAGACCTCGCCGGCGTCGAAGCGGCAGCCGGCGCCGGGCACGTCGAGCCCGGGGGCCATGGCGATGTAGCTCTCCGGGCCCGGGTCGGTCGAGTAGTTGCCGAACGGCGCCGGCTTGCCCCCGTCGGGCTGGACGAGGAAGAGCTTGCCGGCGGCCGCGGCCACCAGCGCCCCGTCGGGGCGAGGGCCGACCACGTCGACCACACCGGGCAGCGACACCCAGTGCTCCCAGTTCGGCGGCGCCGGCGCAGTCGTCGTCGGCCCGGCCTGCGCCGCGAACAGCCCGATGACGAGGAGGAGGGCGGCGATCATGACCTGGAGCGGGCGCCGATGGTGTCCTTCCAGACCGGCTCGTAGCCGGCGGCTCGCAGGGCGGCGGCCACCTCGGCCGGCGACCGGGTGTCGCTCACCTCGAACTGCGGCTCGGCCTCACCGGGCTCGCTGTAGCCGCCCGGCTCGGTCTGCGACCCGGCCGACATCTGGGTCACACCCAGCTTGCACGCGGCATCCCGGAACGCGGCCGACTCCCGGGTCGACAGGGTGATGCCCACGTCGGGGAGCACGAGCCGCAGGGCGCAGAGGATCTGGACGTACTCCCGGTCGGTGACGGGCCGGGCCGGCTCGAAGTCGCCGGCGGCAGGGCGCATCCTCGGGACGGAGACGGCCACGTCGCACCGCCACCAGCGCCGGAGGAGCGCCGAGGCGTGGGCGGCCAGGGCCACGACATCGGACCGCCAATCGGGCTCCAGCCCGAGCAGGGCGCCCAGCGTGAGCGACCGCATGCCCGCCTCGGCGCCCCGGTCGGGAGCGGCCAGGCGCCAGTCGTAGTTGCGCTTCTTGCCCTTGAGGTGGACCGCGGCGTAGGTGCTCCGGTTGTAGACCTCCTGGTAGACGACCAGGCCCTCGCAGCCGGCCTCCACCAGCCGGCGGTACGTGGCCGTGTCCCACACCTGGGTCTCCAGGGAGATCGACGGCACAGTGGCGGCCAGGGCAGTCACGCAGTCGACCAGGTAGTCCTTGGACACGATGCGGGCGTGCTCGCCGGCCACCAGCAGCAGGTGGCGGAAACCCCGGTCGGTGAGCGTCCGGGCCTCGGCCGCCACCTCCGCGGGCGAGAGGGTGCGGCGGGCGATCTCGTTGCCGGCCGAGAACCCGCAGTACGTGCACGTCGACACGCACTCGTTGGACAGGTAGAGCGGGGCGAACAGCCGCACCACCCGCCCGAACCGGCGCACGCTGGCGGCGTGGGCGGCGACGGCCAGGTCCTCCAGGCGGTCGGCGGCCGCGGGCGAGAGCAGGGCGCCGAGGTCGTCGAGCGACCGCCGGGTGGCCCGCAACGCCCGGTCGACGTCGCCGGCCGTGGCCGAGGCGGCGAGGGCCAGCGGGCCGGCCAGGTCGGTGGCCAGGAAGTCCGCCGCCGCCGTGTTGTCGGGGACACCATCGGGCCGGGAGTCGAGCGTGACAGTGACCGCCGTCACGAGAGAAAGCCGGTGAGGGGCGACGACGCCTCGGCCGCCCGGCCCACCGCCGCCAACCCGGCCACCCGGGCCTGGCGGCCGGCCACGACCGCCATGCGGAACGCGTCGGCCATGACGGCCGGGTCGCCGGCGGTGCCGATGGCCGTGTTCACCAGCACCGCGCCGGCACCCATCTCCATGGCTTCCGCGGCCTGCGACGGGGCGCCGATGCCGGCGTCGACCACCACTGGCACGAACGACTGCTCGATGATGATCTCCAGCGCGGCCCGGGTGCGCAGGCCCTGGTTGGACCCGATCCACGAGCCGAGGGGCATGACCGTGGCGCAGCCCGCCTCCTCCAGCCGCTTGCACAGCACGGGGTCGGCGTTGACGTAGGGCAGGACGGTAAAGCCCTCCCGGCAGAGGATCTCGGCCGCCTTCAGCGTCTCCACCCCGTCGGGCAGGAGGTAGCGGGGCTCGGGGGTGATCTCCAGCTTGATCCAGGTGGGGTAGCCCCCGCTGCGGGCCAGCCGGGCCAGGCGCACGGCCTCGTCGGCGTCGTCGGCCCCGCTGGTGTTGGTAAGGAGCAGCACCTTGGCCGGGTCGACGGCGTCGAGGATGTCCTCCTCGGCCGTCACGTCGATCCGGCGGAGCGCGACGGTGACCATCTCGGTGCCCGAGGCGTCGATGGCGGCGGCCAGGGACGCGTTGGAGGGGAACTTCCCGGTGCCGAGGAAAAGGCGGCTGGAGAACTCCCGGCCGGCGATCACGAGGGGGTCATGCATCCCGGCCTACCTTACGTGGGTGCGCTACTGGACCGTCAGCGAGGCCCGGGCCTACCTGCCCCGCGTCAAGGAGCTGGCCGAGTGCATCCGCCACGCCGCCCGGCTCCGGGCCGGGGAGGCGGGCTCGACCAACGGGAAGCGGGCGCCGATCCTCGACGCCCAGGAGGCGCTGGAGGAGATGCAGGCAGGTGACATCATCTTCCGTGACGCCATGACCGGCCTGCTCGACTTCCACGCCAAGGGCGCCGACGGCGTCGTGTACTTCCTCTGCTGGCGCCTGGACGACGGTGAGCTGGGCTTCTGGCACCTCCCGTCGGAGGGTTTCCCCGGCCGCAAGCCCCTCCCGAGGGACCCCGAATGAAGACCCGTACGCTCATCGTCCTGGCCATGGTCGCCGGCTTGGCCATCCTCGTGGCCTTCACCCTCCAGATCACCATGGCGGCCAAGTAGGCGCCGGCTCTGACGACCACCCATCCCGCCGCCGGTAGGCTCGGGCCATGGCCGAGGAGTTCGACCTTGTCGTGATCGGCGGAGGCCCGGGCGGGTACGCGGCCGCCCTCTATGGCGCCGCCGCGGGCATGTCGGTGGCGGTGGTGGAGAAGGAGAAGGTGGGCGGCACCTGCCTGCACCGCGGTTGCATCCCGGCCAAGCACTACCTGGAAACGGCGTCGGTGTTCCGCACGGTGGCCGGCGCCAAGGAGTTCGGCGTCAACGCCGACCAGCCCCAGCTCGACCTGGGGGTGTCCCGGGCCCGCAAGCAGAAGGTGGTCGACCAGCTCTGGAAGGGCCTTCAGGGGCTCATGCGGAAGCGCAAGATCACGACCTACGCCGGCACCGGCTCCCTCGGCGCCGGCCACCTGGTCACCGTCGACGATGCGGCCGGCACCGTGCTGCACGGCACCCACGTCGTCCTGGCCACGGGTTCGGTGCCTCGCACCATCCCCGGCTTCGAGCCTGACGGCACCACGATCCTCACCTCGGACCACGTGCTCGAGCTCGACGTGCTGCCGGCGTCGGCGGCGGTCATCGGCGGCGGGGCCATCGGCTGCGAGTTCGCCTCCATGCTGAGCGACCTCGGGTGCGCGGTGACGCTGCTCGAGGCCCTCCCCAAGCTGCTGCCGGGCTGCGACGCCGACGTGGTCGACGTGGTGGTCAAGTCCTTCACCCGCCGGGGCATGACGGTGCGCACCGGGGTAACGGTCGAGGGCCACGAGCGGTCCAACGGGCAGATCGCCGTGAGGCTGGGCGACGGCAGCACGGTCACCGTCGACACGGTGGTCGTGTCCGTGGGCCGCCGGCCCCTCACCGACGGGTTGGGCCTGGAGGGCACCGCAGTGGAGGTCGACAGCAGGGGCTTCATCTCCGTCGACAACCGCCAGCGCACGGCCGAGCCCGGCGTCTATGCGGTGGGCGACGTGGTGCCCACCCCCCAGTTGGCCCACGTGGGTTTTGCCGAGGCCATCGTCGCCGTGCGCGACATGTTGGGCGAGGACCTCGAGCCGGTCGACTACGGCAAGGTCCCGTGGTGCATCTATTGCCACCCCGAGGTGGCCTTCGCCGGCCTGACCGAGCAGGCGGCGCGCGATGCCGGCCACGAGGTCGTCGTGTCCAAGCACTCGTTCAACGCCAACAGCCGGGCCATGATCATCGGCGAGGCGGAGGGCCTGGTGAAGGTCATCGCCGAACGGCGGCCCGACGGCACGGCCGGTCCGATCCTGGGCGTCCACATGGTCGGCCCGTGGGTCACCGAGCAGCTCGGCGAGGGTTGGCTGTCGGTGAACTGGGAGGCCACGCCGGCCGACATGGGCCAGCTCATCCACCCGCACCCGACACTGTCCGAGACGTTCGGCGAGACGGTCCTGTCGCTCACTGGAAGGGGACTGCACGGCTGATGGCCGCCACCGAGTCATTCAACGTCGTGATGCCGCAACTCGGCGAGACCGTCACCGAGGGCACCATCACCCGGTGGTTCAAGAAGGTCGGGGACCAGGTCGTCGAGGACGAGCCGCTCTTCGAGGTCTCGACCGACAAGGTGGACTCCGAGGTGCCGGCCGCCTCCGGCGGCTACCTCGCGGAGATCCTGGTCGAGGAGGGGGAGACGGTCGACGTCGGTGCCCGGCTCGCAGTGATCGGCGTCGCCCCCGGCTCGGGCAACGGCGCCGCGCCAGCGCCGGAGCCGGCCGAGGCGCCCGTCGCGGCGGTCCCGCCCCCCGTGGCCCCGCCGGAGGTCGTGCCCGCGCCCGAGCCGGTGGGACCGGCGCCGGAGGCCTCCGGCAACCCCAGCCGCAAGGTCCTGTCGCCCCTGGTCCGGCGGCTTCTGGCCGACAACAACCTGGACGCCGACGAGATCGAGGGCACCGGCATCGACGGGCGGGTCACCCGCAACGACGTGATGGCCCACCTCGACAAGGGCGGCGCCCGCGCCGGCGCGCCCAAGCCCGCCGCCGCCCCCACCCGGACCGCCGTCGCGCCGGCGGTCGTGCCCGCACCCCGCGCCGGCGCCGACGAGGTCATCCCCTTCACCAACATCCGCAAGCGCACCGCCGAGCACATGGTGCGGTCGCAGGCCACGTCGGCCCACGTGCTGATCGGCATGGAGGTCGACTTCGACGGCGTCGACCGGGTCCGGCTGGCCGAAAAGGACGCGTTCAAGGCCGAGGAGGGGTTCTCCCTCACCTACCTGCCCTTCGTGTCCCGGGCCGTGGTCGACGCCATCCGCGACTTCCCCCACGTCAACGCGTCGGTCGGTGACAACGCGCTGATCGTCCACCGCGCCGTCCATCTCGGCATTGCCGTGGACATCAACTTCGAGGGCCTGATCGTCCCCGTGGTCCACGATGCCGACGGCAAGCGCATGCGGTCGATCGCCCGGGAGATCTCCGACCTGGCCGGGCGCGCCCGCAGCAAGAAGCTCAACGCCGACGAGATCTCGGGCAGCACGTTCACCATCACCAACCCGGGTGGCTACGGCACGTTCTTCACCGCGGCCGTCATCAACCAGCCCCAGGTGGCCATCCTCTCCACCGACGGCGTGCGCAAGCGCCCCGTCGTGGTCCAGCTCCCCGACGGGAGCGACGCCATCGCCATCCACCCGGTGGGCACCCTGGCCCTCACCTTCGACCACCGGGCCTTCGACGGCGCCTACGCGTCGGCCTTCCTGGCCCGCTGCCGCGACATCATCGAGACCCGGGACTGGTCCCAGGAGCTGTGAGCCTGGCCGCACCGGCGGGCGCGGCCGGCGCACCGCTCCGGGCTCGCTGGCTCGGACGGGCCCGCTTCACCGACGCCCACGCCCTGCAACGGGCCCTGTTCACGGGTACCACCGACTCGTACCTGCTCCTCCTGGAGCACCACCCCGTCTACACCGTCGGCCTGCGGGGCCCGCTCGACCACCTGCGGGTGCCCGCCGGCGACCTGGGCGCCGACCTCGTCGCCACCGACCGGGGCGGCGACGTCACCTGGCACGGGCCGGGCCAGCTCGTCGGCTATCCCATCGTCTCCACCACCGCCTCGCCCAAGGACCACGTCCGGGCCGTCGAGCAACTGGTCATCGACGTGTGCGCCAGCCTCGGCCTCCCCGGTCTCGGTCGGGCCGAGGGGGCACCCGGCGTCTGGGTCGACCCCGCCGGCGCCCGCCCCCGCAAGATCTGCGCCATCGGGACCCGCCGGTCGAGGGGCCGGACCATGCACGGCTTCGCCCTCAACGTCGACCCGGACCTGTCGTGGTTCGACCGGATCGTGCCGTGCGGCATCGCCGACCGGGGCGTGACGTCGCTCGCCGCCGAGGGCATGACGGTCGACATGCGCACCGTCGTCGACGCGGTCATCGAGGCGGCCGCCGGCCGGTGGGGCGACGGCACGGTCGACCGGGCCGACGTGTCCTGGGAGCGGGAGACGCCGGCGGGCATGCCCGTGGCCACCCGCAAGCCCGAGTGGCTCCGGGTCAAGGTCGACCTGGGAACGGGGTACCGCGACGTGAAGCGCACCATGCGCTCGCGCCAGCTGGTCACCGTCTGCGAGGAAGCCGGCTGCCCCAACATCTACGAGTGCTGGCGGGACGGCACGGCCACGTTCATGATCAACGGCGAGCAGTGCACCCGGGCCTGCGGGTTCTGCCAGGTCGACACCAGCAAGCCGATGCCCGCCGACCCGGCCGAGCCCGAGCGGCTGGCCGACGCCGTCGCCGAGATGGGCCTGGCCCACGCCGTCATCACCGCCGTGGCCCGCGACGACCTGCCCGACGGCGGCGCCGGCGGGTTCGCCGAGTCCATCCGGGCCGTCCGCCGGCGGAACCCGGCGACCGCCGTCGAGGTGCTGGTCCCCGACTGCAAGGGCGACCCCGGTGCCCTGGCCACCATCTTCGACGCCCGGCCCGACGTGCTGAACCACAACCTGGAGACCGTCGCCCGGCTCCAGCGCCACGTGCGGCCGTCGGCGTCCTACGCCCGGAGCCTTTCGGTGCTGGCCCGCGCCGCGGCCGCCGGCCTGGTCACCAAGTCGGGGCTCATCCTCGGCCTGGGCGAGTCGGAGGACGAGGTGCTGGCCGCCATGGTCGACCTCCAGCGGGTGGGTGTGTCCATCCTCACCCTGGGCCAGTACCTGCGCCCGTCCGCCGCCCACCTGCCCGTCGCCCGGTGGTGGGCGCCGGCGGAGTTCGACCGGCTGGCCGCGGCCGGGCGGGCCATGGGCTTCGCCCATGTCGAGGCGTCACCCCTCACCCGGTCGAGCTACCACGCCCGCCAAGCAGCGTCCGCGGCCACCCCTGTCGAACTGGTGACACGAACGGGGCGTTGAGGCCCCGAACCTGTCACCAGTTCGGAGGGTGGGTGGCTAGAAGGTCACCGGCAGGCAGGCCTGGCGGGCGCCGGCGGCGCCGCCGGGGGCCGTGGGCAGGGCGTGGATGACCATGGACTTGGCCGCGCCCGAGGCGATGACGAAGGGCACGGTCGTCATGGCATACCCGTAGCCGCCGTCCCGCACGGTGAAGTCCAGCCACACCTCGGTGGACGGGCTCGGGGTGCCGCCGATGTTGTAGTGGCCCAGGGCCGCCGCGCCGTTGCCGGCCACGCACGGGCCGATGTGGATGTGGGCGCCGAAGGTCGTGCCGGCCGCCTGGGGGTCGAGCCCGGTGAAGTAGACCCGGAAGGTGGTGGTACCACCAGATGCCAAGGCGTAGAGCTGGGCCGAGGCGCCGTCGGTGGCGTTGTAGGTGCCCACGGCCAGGTCCGACAGCGCGCCGCCGGCCGTGACGTACGAGGTCGCGGCGCCCACCGGGGCTACGCCGGTCACAAGCCCGGTTGCTACCGCAGCCGCCGCCAACCATCCGAACCTGCGTGTCCCGCGCACAACGTCCCCCTTTGTCGGTTTGGAGCCCGCAGCTTGTCACAGTCAGGCCCTGGCTACCCTGACCCTGGATGTCCCCCACCACTTCTGCCCTCGCCGCCCGTATGGCCGCCGTCCGGGCCCGCATGAGCGAGCTGGGTATCGACACCCTGCTGCTCTCCCTGGGGGCCGACCTCCCCTGGCTCACGGGCTACACGGCCATGCCCCTTGAACGCCTCACGATGCTCGTCCTGCCCTTGGAAACAGACGCCGTGCTCGTCATCCCCCAGCTCGAGGCGGCCAGGGTGCAGCCGCGCCCGGAGCTGTTCTCGGTCCAGCCGTGGGCCGAGACCGACAACCCCGTCCGGCTGGTGACGGGGGTGGTCGGCCGGTCCCGCCGGCGCCTGGCCGTTTCCGACCGGACCTGGGCCACGTTCCTTCTCGCTCTCCAGGTCGAGCTGCCCCGCTCCACGTGGACCGTCGCCTCCACCGTCACCGGCCCCCTGCGGGCGGTCAAGGACGACGACGAGGTGGCCGCCCTGCGGGCCGCAGCGGCCGCCGCCGACCGGGTGGCCGCCGACCTGCTGAGCGGCGGGATCCCCCTCATCGGCCGGACCGAGGCCGAGGTCTCCCGCGAGCTCGGCGACCGGCTCGTCAGCGCGGGCCACGACGCGGTCAACTTCGCCATCGTCGCCGGCGGGCCGAACGCGGCCAGCCCGCACCACGAGCCGGGCTCCCGCCCCATCGGTGCCGGCGAGGCGGTCGTGTGCGACTTCGGCGGCACCATGGCCGGCTACTGCTCCGACATCACCCGCACTGTGTTCACGGGCGACCCGCCGGAGGAGTTCCGCGACCTGTACGCCGTGCTGGCCGGCGCCCAGGCGGCGGCGGTCGACGCGGCCCGGGTCGGCACGTCATGCCAGGCCGTCGACGCCGTGGCCCGGGACCTGATCACCGCGGCCGGCTATGGGCCGAACTTCATCCACCGGACGGGCCACGGGATCGGGCTGGAGGAGCACGAGGATCCGTACCTGGTCAGCGGCAACCGCGACCCGCTCGTCGCCGGGCACGCCTTCTCGGTCGAGCCCGGGATCTACATCGAGGGCCGGTGGGGTGCCCGCATCGAGGACATCGTCGTGGCCACCGGGGCCGGGCCGAGCTCGCTGAACCAGGCCGACCACGCCCTGGCCGTCGTAGAGTCCTAGGCCATGGACCTGGGCATCAGTGGTCGCGTGGCGCTGGTCACCGCCGCCTCCAAGGGTCTCGGCCGGGCGTCCGCCGTCGCCCTGGCCCGGGAGGGGGCCAACGTGGTCATCTGCGCCCGAGGGGCCGACGCGCTGGCCGCCGCGGCCGCCGAGGCCGGTGCCGACGCCGAGGTGCTCGCCATCCCGGCCGACGTCACCGACCCGGCCGTGCCCGCGCAACTGGTGGCCGCGGCCGTCGAGCGGTTCGGCCGGCTCGACATCGTGGTGGCCAACGCCGGCGGCCCGCCGGCGGCGCGGTCGCTCGAGGTCGACGACGACCAGCTCGAAGCGGCGCTCAACGCCAACCTGCTCACCTCAGTCCGCCTGGTCCGGGAGGCGCTCCCCCACCTTCGGGCCGGCGGGTGGGGCCGGATCTGTTGCATCACCTCGTCGTCGATCAAGCAGCCCATCCCGTCGCTGGCCCTATCGAACACGGCCCGCACCGCGCTGTGGGCGTGGGCCAAGACAGCCGCCGCCGACCTGTTCGCCGACGGGATCACGCTCAACCTGATCTGCCCGGGGTCGCACGCCACCGACCGCATGAAAGCCATCTCGGTGCCCACCGGCCCCATGGGCGACCCCGACGACTTCGGGCGCACGGTGGCGTTCCTGTGCTCGGAGCCGGCGAAGTTCATCAGCGGCTCCACCCTCGTCATCGACGGGGCGCGGAGCGTGGGGCTGGTCTAACCGTCTTCGGTGTGCTCGGGGTGGCGCTGCTCGTGGCGCTTCCCCTCGTCCTGCGCCTTGAGCTCCTCGGCCCAGGTCGACATGATCTTGTCGAACTTGCCCAACCGCCGGCGGAAGCGCCGGGTGGCCACCTTCGGCGCCAGCTTCGGCCAGAACAGCCGGACGATCAAGAGCGACATGGCGACCGCCAAGGAGCAGTACGCCGCAATCTCCAACACGCTCTTCAGCATCTCGTCGCTCCTTCCGGTTGGACGTAGTGGCCCCTGCGGAACTTCTCGACCGATGCGGCGGCGACCTTGAGTGATGCGTCGGTCTCCGAACCGGCCCGTGTGTGCAACCTGTTGTGTTCCAAGCCTATGCGAAACTCGGCCGGGTGATCCGCCTCGATGCCGCCACGGTGCTCCTCCAGTGGGCCACTGGCGGTCTCCTGTTCCTCTGGGTCACCACTCGCCGCCGCGAGGTGGGGATCGGCTACGGCTGGTTGCTCCGGATCGTCTACGCCCTCCTGGCCCTGGGCGCCGCCGGCGCCGGCCTGCTGCTGGACGCCGTCCCGGTCCGGGACGCGGCGTCCCTGGGCGTGGTCGCGGCCGCGGGCGTCGCCCTTGGCGTGTCGATCGTTCGCCGCAAAGCCGGCGTGGCCGGCGAGCGGGCCCGCAAGGAACGCAAGGCGGCGAGGGTGGCGGCCATGACCGGCGCGCCCGCTGCCGCCTCCCACGTCGGTGCCGCGGCCGGAGCCGTCCGGGAGTTCCCGCCGGCGCTCGACCTCGTCGCCCCCCTCATCGGCCTGGTCGGCCTGGTCGCGGCCGGGATCGCCGCCGGCGGGCCCCACCTCCTGGCCGTGGCCCGCACCCTGGCCGGGGCGCTCTTCCTGGGTGCGGTGTCCGATGCCATGCTGCTCGGCCACTGGTACCTCGTGCAGCCCGGGCTGGGCCGGGGGTCGCTGCTCGAGCTCAACCGCTGGCTGGCGCTGACCTGGCCACTTGAGGTCGCCCTGCTCCTCTGGCCGACCGGGATGCTGTCCGTGCTCTCCGGCTCGGTCGACGACGGGTGGGACGGCACCCTGGGCTGGTTCTGGGTGGCGTGCGCGGTGGCCACCCTGGTCCTGACCTTCGTGACCCAGGCCGCCCTGAAGGAGAAGGCGTACTCGGCCGTCATGGCCGCCACCGGGCTCCTGTACCTGGCCATCCTCACCGCCTTCGGCACCGACCTGGTGGCCCGCGCCATCCTGGCCTAAGGGGGCGCGTATCAGGGCCGCCTCCTGAGAACTCCCTGCTGGGACGTCGTCGCTCATGGACGGGCGGCGCAGGAATGGCGGGAGACCACGATGACATCGCCGAGGGCCCAGCTGACCGACTTCACGAAGGACGTGCTCGGGCGGTACGTCTGCAACGGCCTCGACGAGGCCCTGGCCAGCGCGAACGCCGGCAACGGACGCCCCGACGCCCGGCCGTTCGACGTGATCGTGATCGGTGGCGGGTCGTTCGGGCCCATCTTCGCCGAGCACCTAGCGGTCGCCGACACGGCCCACAGCCATCGGGTGCTGGTGCTCGACGCCGGCCCGCTGTCGCTCCCCGAGCACGTCCAGAACATGCCGGCGGTCGGCCTGGGCGTCCCCGACCCGGCCGTCGGCGACCCCGGTCCCCGCGCCGAGGTCTGGGGCAAGCCGTGGGAGTCCGACGTCGCCTTCCCCGGGCTGGCCTACACCCTGGGCGGGCGGTCGATCTTCTTCGGCGGGTGGGCCCCCGAGCTGTTGGAGTCGGAGACCACGGCCTGGCCGGCCTCGGTCCTGGCCGACCTTCGCTCGCCGCTCGCCAACGGGTCTGACCCCTACTTCCGTCAAGCCAGCGAGCAGATCGGGGTCACCGAGACCAACGACTTCGTGTTCGGCCCCCTGCACGAGGCGCTCCGCCAGCGTCTCTTCGCCGGCATCAAGGCCAATCGGGTCGGGGCCGCCGTGCCCCTTGACAGCGCCGACCTGCCCCTGCACCTCGACGGCATCCCCGCCGGCGACGTGGAGATCAGCAAGCTCGAAGCACCGCTGGCCGTGCAGGGGCGGGCACCCCGCTCGGGGTTCTTCCCGTTCAGCAAGTTCAGCTCCGTCCCGCTCATCATGCAGGCGGCTCGCGCCGCGGCCGCCGAGTCCGGCAACGACGACGTCAAGAAGCGGTTCATGGTCGTGCCGGGCTGCCACGTCGTCCGGCTGGAGACCGAGCCCACCTCCACCGGCGTCCGGGTCACCAACATCCTCACCAGCAAAGGCTCCGTCCCGGTCCCCCACGGAGCCAAGGTCGTCATCGCCACCGGCACCATCGAGAGCACCCGGCTGGCCCAGATCTCCTTCCCGCTGCTGCCCAACCGTGGTCTGGTGGGGACCAACCTGATGGCCCATCTCCGTTCCAACCTGACCATCGCCATCCCGACCAGCTCGCTGCCGGCCGGCCTGGGCAACGAGCTGGCCACCTCGGCCCTGTTCGTCAAGGGCCGCTACCAGTTCGACGCCACCACCACCGGGCACTTCCACCTCCAGATCACCGCCGCCGGGCTCGAGAAGCCCAGCGGCGACTCGGAGGCCGAGCTGTTCAAGAACAACCCGGACGTGGACCTGTTCGAACGGTTCCGGCACGCCACGGACACGACGGTCGTGGTCACGATCCGGGGCATCGGGGAGATGCAGCCCCGCAACCCCGAGAGCCACGTCTCGCTGAACGGCAACGTCGACGAGTTCCAGATGCCCCGGGCCGTGGTCTCCATGGGCGACCCCAAGGGCCCGCCGAAGCCGGGTGAGAGCGCCCAGACGGCGACCGACCGCGCCCTTTGGGCGATCATGGACCAGGCCGCCGACGACGTGGCTGCGGTGCTGGCCGGCGGCAAGGCGTACCAGGTCCTGGTCAACCGGACCACGTTCGCCCCGGCCGCCGCCGGCCAGGCGGCGTCGGAGATCCTCCCGTTCTCGGCCCGGCGCGACGGGCTGGGCACGACCCATCACGAGGCCGGCACCCTCGCCATGGGCGAGGACCCCACCACCTCGGTCACCGACCCCGACGGGCGCTTCCACTACGTCGACAACGCCTACGTCGCCGGGCCGGCCCTGCACCCGACGGTGGGGTCCCCCAACCCCATGCTCACCGGCACCGCCCTGGCCCGGCGGCTGGCCGACCGGCTCGGACGACCGGCCCCGTTCACGGCCGACCCCGGCTTCACCGCGCTCTTCGACGGGTCCGACGCGTCGAAGTGGAAGATGTCGACCATCCGCAACCAGCCCGGCCACGACGACCCGGGCCGGTTCCTCGTCGTCGACGGCGGGTTCGAGGCGGTCACCGGCACGGACATCGGGCTGTTCTGGCACACGGTCCCCACGCCGGCGGACTTCCTGCTCCGCCTCGAATGGCGGCGCTGGACCGACGCCGACAACTCGGGGGTCTTCCTCCGGTTCCCCGACCCCGGCTCCAAGGGCTTCGACAACACCGCGTTCGTGGCCGTGCGGTTCGGCTTCGAGGTGCAGATCGACCAGCTGGCACGCGACGACGGCGCCGGCGTGCACAAGACCGGCGCCATCTACGACCTGGCCGCGCCGTTCGCCCCGGCCGCGCTCCCGGTCAACCCGCCGGGCGAATGGAACCTGTTCGAGATCCGAGCCGTCGGCCAGGTCTACGACGTGGCCCTCAACGGCGTCCCGGTGACCCACTTCGTGAACACCGACCCGGCCCGCGGGCTGCCGACGGCGCCGGGCGCGCCCAGCTTCATCGGCCTGCAGGCCCACACCGGCCGGGTCGGCTTCCGGCGGCTGCAGATCAAGGCGCTGTGACCCCGGCTGGCCGGGTCAGATGTCGACGACGCCCCGCAACGTCACCAGCTCGAACAGCGGGCTCACCTTGGCACCGGTACGGAAGAGCGACTCGGCCGGCGCGGCGTCGGCCGACAGGTGGCTGAGCATGGCCGCGCCCAGGTACAGCGACACGATGGCGAAGGCCAGGTCATGGCTGGGCACGAGCGGGCCGAGGCTGGAGCCGGCCATGACCCGGACCACGGCCTCCTCGGTGAAACTGATCCACGGCTCCATGCGGGCGGCGATGGCCGGGCCCAGCTCCGGGATGGCCGAGGCGCCGGCGATCATCTCGGCCAGGACCTTGATGTGGCCGCCGGCCAGATCCTCCTGATAGGCCTCGCTGGCCACGGACAGGAGCTCGGGCAGGGTGGTGACCGAGCCGATCGCCGCCCGGTAGCGGGCCATGCGCACCGCACTGGTGTGGTCGAGGGCGGCGACCAACAGGTCGTTCACGCTCCCGAAGTGGTAGAAGACCAGCGCCTGGTTGAACCCGCCCGTCGCGGCAATGGCTCGGGCGCTGGTGGCCGCGAAGCCCCGCTCCTTGATGGTCTGCACGGCCGCCTCGACGATGCGCTGGCGGGTGCCCTCACGGATGGAGCGGGCGACCGCCCCGTTGGGCCCGGACTTGGCCAAAGCAGTTGCTCCGATCATCTAGTTTGACCAACTGCTCAAATCCTACGACTGTCCCGGCTGCGGTTCAACCGCCCTGTTGGAGCTGGGCCATCCGGTCCTGGACCTCGGCCATGGCCCGGTCAAGGCCCTGCCGCTCGGCGGGGCCGGCGACCAGGGACGCCACCGCGACCTCGACGGCGTCCACCGCCGAGGCCACCGCGGCCAGCGGCTCGGCCCGTACCCGTTCCGGCAGCGCGGCCACGGCGATCAGCCGCTCGTCGACCGCCAGGGCCTGTTGCTCCAGCGTGACCCGGGCGTCGAGCGCCCACGCGTCGGCCATGGCCGGGTTGGCCCGTACCGCCTCGACGGCGTCACGTAGCCGGCGGTGCATCCGGGCTTCGGGGGTGTGGGCGCCGGCCCACTCCGCCGGCGCCGACGTGGCCGTGCCCGGCACGACCTGGTTGGCCGCCGCGTACTGGCGCCGCCCGTTGCGGACGACCACCGCGGCCGCCGTCGCCGCCGCGGCCACGAACAGGACCAGCACGACCACCAGGGTCACTGGCTGCTCCCGCCCCCCGAGCCCCGCCACAGGATGGCGACGATCACGATGACGATCACCGCGATGGTGATGGCCACCGCCAGCTTCACCTTGCTCCACGGGCGCTGGCCCTGGACCTCGCCGGTGATGCCGTTGATGAACACCTGGAACGGTCGGCCGGCGTACACCACCGTCAACAGCCAGATCGGCAGCAGCAGGTGCTTGAACGTCAGCGACTGGAAGTTGGTGTCCTTCCGGTTGATGTCCTGGCGGTCACCACCGATGTCCTGGCGGATCGTGCTCTCGATCTCGGCGTCCATGCGGCCGCGGGCTTCGCCCAGGCAGGCCTCCACGTCGCGGTCGTAGGTGCGGCTGAGGTGGCCGGCCACGTACTCGGCCGAGAAGGGCCGGGCCTGCTGCGTCGGCCAGGGTTCGAGGGCGGTGACCTTGTTGCGGTCGAAGCCGTCGTTGGCCAGCACGGCGATGTCGTCGAAGGAGTTGTGGACCTGGCCGGATACGTCGTACCAGTTGACGCGGGTCTCGGTGTGCTCCTTGTCACCCGAGCCCACCGTGACCGTGTACTCCTCGCCCCGGCGGCCGTCGTACCAGGTGTCGGTCTCGGCGTCGTAGGTGAAATAGGACGCGTAGACGCTGGTGAAGGCCCCTGTCTGCTTGTACTTCTTGAACTCGCTCGGCGCGAACCAGCGGTTGTTGATCCAGGCCTCGAGCGATTCCCGGGCCTTGCGCTCGTCGACCGAGAACGGCAGCACACCGTCGACGGGCAGGCGGGCCGGCGCGTCGTGCACGTCGTCACGCTGGATGGGAGTGGCGCAGTAAGGGCAGCGGGTGGACGTGAGCGTGCCGGTGAAGGTGGTGTGGCCCCCGCAGTTCTGGCACACGACCTCCTTCTCGCCCACGAGCTGGGGGCCGTCGGTGGCGGCTTGGGCGTGCAACTTGGCCACCGCGGCCTGGAAGTCCTGCTCGGCGGTGACCCGGCCGGCGTCCTCGATGATGTCCTGGATGTTCCCGCAGTTCGGGCACTTGAGCTTCTGGGTCGCCGGGTCGAAGACGAGCTGGCCCCCGCAGTTCGTGCACGGGTAGGTGCGGGTGTCCTCGGTCTTCTGGTGTACCGCACGCTCGGGGAGGGGGGGCGGGGCCCCGGGGTCGCCCGTGCTCACTGGGCGGGTGGCGCCGACGGCGGGACGGGGGGCGGCCCGCCGGCGCCGGGCATGGGTGGCGGGGCGGCGAAGAGGGCCTGCAGGGCGGGGACGGTGCCGGCTGGCGCCCATGCCGCCATCCCCTGGGACCAAACGAGCGTGTTGGCGTTCACCTGGCCGTTGGCGATGCCAGCCTGGACCTGGGCGGCGTTGAAGGGCCCGCCCGACTGGCCGTTGCCCATGTCGACGTGGAACAGCGCCTGGCCGGGCAGCGGGGGCGGGCCGGCGGCCGCCGCCGGCGCCGCGGCCTGGGCCGCGCCAGGGGCCATCGCCCCTTGTAAGGCGCCGGCCATCTGCCCGGCCATGGCCATGCCCATGCCGGCCTGCATGAACTCGCCCATGGCGCTCCCGCCGGGGTTGCCGGCCGCGGCCACCATGGCGTCGGCCGCCGCCACCTGCTGGTACCGGTCGATGGGGCCCAGGTTCTGCAGGAAGCCCTTCTGCTCGACGCCGCGGGCCACGCCGGCGGTCATGGCCTGGGTGATCTCCTCGGGCAGGGAGATGTTCATGGTCACGTCGGTGACGGCCAGCCCGAACTCGTCGTCGACCCGCTCGGTGACGAAGTCCTTCAGCTTCCCGGCCAGCTCCACCTGGCGGCCCTGGAGGTCGATGGCCCCGAGCCCCGTGGCCATGACCATGTCGGAGAACGCCAGGGTGATCACCCGGCGCAGGAGCTCGGCGATCTCCTCGGCCTGGACGTCGCTGTCGGTGCCGATGACCTCGCGGAGGAACACCTCGACGTCGGCGATCTTGACCACGCACAGCCCGTTGGCCCGGACCTGCACCATCCCGAAGTCCGGGTCGCGGACGGTGATCGGCTGCGGCGTCCCCCACCGCAGGTCGGTCACCGGCCGGGTGTTGATGAAGTACACCTCGCTGCGGAAGGGGCTGTTGAACCCGTGCTTCCACCCCTGGAGCGTGCTCAGGATGGGCAGGTTCTCGGTGGTCAGCTCGTGGGGGCCGGGGTCGAAGGAGTCGGCGAGCTGGCCCCGGTATACGAACACGGCTCGCTGGCCCTCGCGCACGATGAGCTGGGCGCCGTTCTTGATCTCGTTGTTGTACCGGGGGAACCGCCAGGCCAGCGTCGAGTGGGAATCGTCGATCCACTCGATGATGTCGACCAGTTCGCCCTTGAGCTTGTCGATCAGGCCCATCCCTGCCCCCCTCATCCGTGCGACCGGGTCCACCTGGTCACCGACGTCAATTGGGCACAGCGTACGGCTCGAGGATGACGAGTGGGATCAGCCGGTCCGTCCGCTGCTGGTACCGCTCGTAGCCCGGATAAGCGGCCACGACCCGTGCCCACAGCTCCACCCGTTCGTCTCGGCCGGCGACGCGCGCCCGCATGGGCCGCTCCGCCATCCCCCGCATCGTGACGGTCACCTCGGGGTGGGTGAGCAGGTTCTGGAACCAGTGCGGGTTGTGGCTGTACCCGCCATAGGACGCGACCAGCACGACCCGTTGGCTGTCGGCCACCGGGGTGGTGAGCATGGTCGCCCGCCGGCGGCCGGTGCGGTGGCCGACGGTCGTCAGGACCACAACGGGCATGCCGCCCATCCGGCCCAGGAGCCGGCCCCCCGAGGCCCGGAACACGGCCCGATGGAACCCCGTCACCGTGCGGAACAGGCCGCTCCTGAGCGTCACTCGGCCGACGGTAGGGCATAGGCACCACAATGGGGGCGTGGGACAACGGATGCGTGCCGCCGCGGTCACAGTCGTGCTCCTGGCCCTGACCGGGTGCAGCGGTGGCGGAGGTGCGGAGACCGACCCCGGCGCGGCGGCCGCCGGCCCGGCCACGGGGACCTGGCAGGACATGAGCCCGGCCCCGATCGTCGGCCGGTCGGGCGCGGCGACGGCATGGACCGGCAAGGAGCTGCTCGTCTGGGGCGGTGGCAACTGCAAGGCCAACCCGTGCCAGAACGACAACGTCGACCCCCTGGCCGACGGGGCCGCGTACAACCCGGTCTCCGACACCTGGCGGAAGCTGGCGGCGGCACCCCTCTCGCCCCGGACCGGTAGCGCCTCGGGATGGACCGGCAAGGAGCTGCTGATCTGGGGCGGCGGCGTGGGCACCACCGACGTCTTCGCCGACGGTGCGGCCTACGACCCCGCGGCTGACACGTGGCGCCCCATCGCCCCGTCGCCGCTCACCCCCCGCCGCACCCGGGGCACCTGGACGGGCAAGGAGCTGGTGGTCTGGGGCGGCCGTGACATCGTCAACACCCACTACTACGCCGACGGGGCGGCTTACGATCCGGCCACCAACACGTGGCGGGCGCTCTCCACCGGGCCGCTGCCGGCGCGCGACCGGGTGGCCGCCGAGTGGACGGGCAAGGAGGTGGTGTTCTGGGGCGGCGGCACCAGCCAGGACGCGTACGGTGACGGTGCCGCCTACGACCCGGCGACGGACAAGTGGCGGGCCCTGGCGCCGGCGCCCTTCGCCCCCCGCTTCGTCGGCAGCAGCTGGACCGGGACCGAGATCCTCTACTGGGGCGGCGAGGACTGGGCTCAGGTGTTCAACGACGGCGCGGCCTACAACCCGGCCACCAACACCTGGCGGCCGCTGGCCGCCGGCCCCCTCAGCGGCCGGGTCGGGACGGCCCAGGCCTGGTCGGGCCGCGAGCTGCTGATCTGGGGCGGCACCCCCGGCACGTTCAACAACTACCTGGCCGACGGCGCCGCCTACGACCCGGCCACCGACCGGTGGCGGCGCATCCCCACCTGGACCGGCCGGTTCAGCTCCGGGGTCTGGGACGGGAAAGAGATGATCGTGTGGGGGGGCATCGTGCCCACCGGCGCTCCGGGCAAGACGGTCGACGTCAAGAGCGCAGCCGACGGCCGGCGCTACGTGCCGTAAGGCACCCGTGCGGCGGATGGGCCCGGCGGGCTACCCCCGGGCCACGAAGTACTTGGCCTTGGGGTGGTGGCAGATGATGGCCGACGTGGTCTGCTCGGGGACGTACTGGAAGTCCTCGCTCACGGCCACGCCGATGCGGTCGGCCTCCAGCAGCTCGGCCACCTTGAGGTTGTCCTCCAGGTCCGGGCACGCCGGGTAGCCCCACGAGTACCGCCCGCCCCGGTAGCCCTGGCGCACGAGCATGTCGACGAGGCGACCGTCCTCGCCGGCGAAGCCCCACTCCTCCCGCATGCGCCGGTGCCAGTACTCGGCCAATGACTCGGCCATCTCGACTCCCAACCCGTGCAGCAGCAGGTACTCGGTGTAGCGGTCCTCGGCGAAGAGCTTGGCCGTGGCCTCCGACACCCGGTCGCCGATCGTGCAGATGGAGAATGCGGCGTAGTCGACCTCGCCGGACGCGACCGGGCGGAAGAAGTCGGCGATGCAGCGCCAGGGGTCGGTGCCCTCCCGGGGGAAGGAGAACCGGGCCAGCTCCGAGGTGGCCGACTCGTCCTTCCAGAGGACCACGTCGTTGCCGTCGCCGTTGGCCGGGTAGTAGCCGTAGACCACCTGCGGTACGAGCAGGCCGCCGGCGGTGGCCTTGGCTAGCTCGTCGCGCAGCGTCGGCCGGATACGGGTCTTGAAGTCGGCGTCGGTCTCGCCCTTCTCGGGGCGGAACTGCCACTGGTTGCGGAACAGGGCCGTCTCGTTGATGTACCCGGCCAGGTCGTCGATGGCCACGCCCTTGACCACGCGCGACCCGAGGAACGGCGGGACGAACACCTGGTTGTCGGTCTCCACCGCCGGCGAGCGGGCCGGCAGGTCGACCGGTGTGGCCTGGGCCTCCTTCACGACGACGCGCCCCAGCGGCACCCGGCCGAAGTCAGGGTCGACCACGCCGGCCCGTTTCATCTCCATGAGCTGGTCCATGGTGTGGAGGCCCTCGAAGGCGTCCTTGCCGTAGAAGACCCGACCGTCGTAGATCTCGCGCAGGTCGCGCTCGACGTAGCGGCGGGTCAGCGCCGCGCCCCCCAGGATCACCGGCGTGTCGTCGGCGATACCGCGCCGGTTGAGCTCCTCCAGGTTCTCGCGCATGATCAGCGTGCTCTTCACGAGCAGCCCGCTCATCCCGATGGCGTCGGCCTTGACCTCGTCGGCTTTGGCCAGCATCTCGGCCAAGGCCACCTTGATGCCGAGGTTGTGGACCTCGTAGCCGTTGTTGGTGAGGATGATGTCGACCAGGTTCTTGCCGATATCATGGACATCGCCCTTCACCGTGGCCAACACGATCCGGCCCTTGCCCCCCTGGTCGGACTTCTCCATGTGGGGTTCCAGGTAGGCGACGGCCGACTTCATGGCCTCGGCCGACTGCAGGACGAACGGGAGCTGCATCTGGCCGGCGCCGAAAAGGTCGCCGACGACCTTCATCCCGGCCAGCAGCATGTCGTTGACGATGGCCAGCGCCGGCGTGGTGGTCAGCGCCTCGTCGAGGTCGTCGGTGAGGCCGTCACGGTCGCCGTCGATGATGCGCTGCTGGAGCCGGTCCGCCACCGGCCACCCGCTGCGGTCCTCCTTGACCAGGGTCGCCGAGGTCACACCCTCGAACAGGCCGAGCAGTTCCTGCAACGGGTCGTACCCCTCGCGCCGGCGGTCGTAGATCAGGTCGAGGCAGACCTCGAGCTGGCGCTCGGGGATCTTCGACAGCGGCATGATGCGGGCGGCGTGGACGATGGCCGCGTCGAGCCCCGCCTCCACGCACTCGTGCAGGAAGACGGAGTTGAGAACGTGGCGGGCCGCCGGCGCCAAGCCGAACGACACGTTCGACAAGCCGAGGATGGTGTGGACACCGGGCAGCTCGGCCTTGATGCGGCGGATGCCCTCGATGGTCTCGATGCCGTCGCGGCGGCTCTCCTCCATGCCCGTCGAGAGGGGCAGGGCCAGGGCGTCGAAGAGCAGGTCGCCGGGTTCGAGGCCGTAGCGGTTGACGGCCAGGTCGTGGATGGCCGTGGCCGACCGCACCTTCCAGTCGGCCGTGCGGGCCTGGCCCTCCTGGTCGATGCAGGTGCACACCACGGCGGCGCCGTACTCGCGGGCCAGCGAGAGGAACCGGTCGAGGCGGGTACCGGGCGCGTCACCGTCCTCCAGGTTGACCGAGTTGAGGATGGCCTTGCCGCCGATCCACTGCAGGCCGGCTTCGATGACCGGGGGCTCGGTGGAGTCGAGCATCAGCGGCAGGCTGGCCTGGGTGGCGAAGCGGACGGCAACCTCGTCCATGTCGGACACGCCGTCCTCGCCGGTGTAGTCGACGCACACGTCGAGGACGTGGGCGCCCTCCTTCACCTGCTCACGGGCCATGGCCACGCAGGTGTCCCAGTCGCTGGCCAACATGGCGTCGCGGAACTTCTTCGACCCGTTGGCGTTGGTGCGCTCCCCCACCACGAGGAACGACGTGTCCTGGTGGAAGGGGACTGAGGAGTAGATCGACGCCGCGCCCGACTCGTGGGTCGGCGTCCGCCGCTTCGGCTCCAGGTCGCGGCAGCGCTCGACCACCGCCTTCAGGTGCTCGGGGCCGGACCCGCAGCAGCCCCCGATGACGCTCACACCCAGCTCGGTCACGAAGCCGGCGTGGTGGGTGGCCAACTGCTCGGGCGTGAGGTCGTAGTGCATCTTGCCGTCGACCACCGAGGGCAGGCCGGCGTTGGGCAGGCACGAGATCGGCACCCGGCAGTGCTGGGAGAGGTGGCGGAGGTGCTCGTGCATCTCGGTGGGACCGGTGGCGCAGTTGATGCCGATGACGTCGGGGCGCAGGGCGTCGAGGGCCACCAGGGCGGCGCCGATCTCGGTGCCGGGGAGCATGCGCCCGGTCAGCTCGATCGTGACCTGCACCTGCAGCGGCACGGTGCGGCCGATGGCGGCCATGGCCCGCCGGCAGCCGATGAGAGCCGCCTTGGCCTGCAAGAGGTCGAACACCGTCTCGACGAGGAGCAGGTCGACCCCGCCTTCGAGCAGGCCGTGGGCCTGGACCTCGAAGGCGTCGCGGAACTCGGCGAAGCGGATCTGGCCAAGGGACGGGAACTTGGTGCCCGGCCCGATCGAGCCGGCGACCCAGCCCCCGTACCCGCTGGCCACCTCGCGGGCGATGCGGGCCGCCTTCACGTTCAGCTCGTGGGCCCGCTCGGCGATCCCGTACTCGCCCAGCGTGTAGGACAGGGAGCCGAACGAGTCGGTCTCCACCACCTCGCAGCCCACCTCGAAGAACGAGTTGTGCAGGGCGGCGATGGCGTCGGGCCGGGTGTCGACGAGGATCTCGTTGCACCCCTCGAACTGCGGCCCGCCGAAGTCGTCGGCCGTGAGCTCCATGCGCTGGAGGTTGGTGCCGGTGGCGCCGTCGAAGATGACGACCCGCTCGCGGACGGCCTCCAGGTAGCTCTTCATCCCGTCAAGGGTACCGGGGGTGACGCGCGGGCCGATCGGTCAATACGGCGGCCGGAGATCTCGACCATTGGAAGTGGCCGACGTGCAGGGTGCGCTGCTCAGCCTCAGTCAGCGAGATCTGGGCCGGCAACGTGGTGCACGGCGACATCACGCCGCCGCCGCCGGCGTCAGCCGGCCCGGCCCGTGCGGCCGATGCGCTCGGCCCGGCTGTGGTGACGCTCCAGGGCGGCGTCGACCAGGTGCTCGATGAGGTCCGAGTAGCCGATGCCCGTGGCTTCCCACATCTTGGGGTACATGGAGATGGGTGTGAAGCCCGGGATGGTGTTGACCTCGTTGACCAGCAGGCCTCGGCCGTTCTCCTCGTAGAAGAAGTCGACGCGGGCCATGCCGTCGACCCGCAGGGCATGGCCCGCGGCCAAGGCCATGCCCTGGACCTCCTCGATGACCTCGCGGGGCAGGGGGGCCGGCGCCAGCAATTGGGCCGCGCCCTCGGTGTACTTGTCCTCGTAGTCGTAGAACTCGTGGCTCGGGCGCACCTCGCCGGGCAGGGAGGCCCGGAGGCGGCCGTAGCCGAGGAGGCCGCACTCGATCTCGCGGGCGGTGACCGCCTCTTCGAGGACGATCCACTCGTCGTAGGCCAGGGCCAGCTTGACCGCGGTGGCCAGCTCCTCCATGTCGTGCGCCTTGGTGACGGCCACGGAGGACCCGAGGTTCGCCGGCTTGACGAACAGGGGGAAGCCGAGCTCGGCGGCCGCCTCGCCCAGCGCGCCGTCGTCGACCTCGATGTCACGAAGGGCCAGGTAGCGGACCTGGTCCATGCCGGCGCCGGCCAGCACGTCCTTGGCCATGGCCTTGTCCATGCACAGGGCCGAGGCCAGCACGCCTGAGCCGATGTAGGGGATGCCGGCCAGCTCGAGGAGGCCCTGGATGGTGCCGTCCTCGCCCAGGGGGCCGTGGACGAGCGGAAAGGCCAGTGACTCCGGGGTGAGCACCGAGGGGTCGACCCCCGGGCCCTCGGCGACCAGGCTGGTGGCGCCGGGCTGGTAGTCCGCCATCACCCACTGGCCGTCGTCGGCGATCCCCACGGGGACGACCTCGTAGCGTTCGGGGTCGACCGCGGCAATGACGTGGGCGGCGGTGACGCAGCTGATCTCGTGCTCAGCCGAACGCCCGCCGAAAAGGATGACAAGGCGCACGGCTGCGAAGTCTAGGGCGGTCCAACGGGTGGCAGTGTTAGCCCCGATGCGACTCCTGGCCTCCGACGCGGCGCGCCTGACCGGAGGGGCCCTCCACGGCCCCGATCTCACCTTCGACGGCGCCGGCATCGATACCCGCACGGTGCGGGCCGGCCAGCTGTTCGTCGCCCTCCGGGGGGCGAGGGACGGCCATGCCTTCATCGACGCCGCGGTTGCCGCCGGCGCCGCCGCCTGCCTCGTCGAGCACCCCCACGGGGCCACGACGAGCGTCGTGGTGGCCGACACCAGCGTGGCCCTGACCGCCCTGGCCACGGCCGCCCGTGGCCGGCTGCCCGAGCGGGTCGTCGGCATCACCGGCTCGGTGGGCAAGACGTCGACCAAGGACCTGCTGGCCGCCGCCCTGGCCCGGCACTGGCGGGTGAGCGCCAGCGCCAAGTCGTTCAACAACGAGCTGGGCGTGCCGCTCACCGTGCTGGGGGCACCCGACGACGCCGAGGCGGTGGTGGTGGAGATGGGTGCCCGGGGCCGGGGCCACATCGCCGCCCTCTGTGCCGTGGCCCAGCCGGTCGTCGGGGTGGTGACCACCGTCGGGCTCTCCCACGCCGAGTTCTTCGGGACGCTCGACGACGTGGTCGCGTCGAAGGGCGAGCTGGTCGAGGCCCTCCCGGCCCACGGGACGGCGGTCCTGAACGCCGACGTGGCCCAGGTCGCCGGCATGGCGGGGCGGACCCCGGCCCGCGTCCTCACCTTCGGGCTGGCCGCCGGCGACGTGCGGGCCGAGTCGGTCACGCTCGACGATGACCTGCGCCCGGCGTTCCGGCTCCGATCGCCTTGGGGGGATGCCGGCGTGACCCTCGCCGTGCGGGGCCACCACCAGGTCGCCAACGCCCTGGCCGCCGCCGCTGCCGCCCTGGCGTGCGGCACGCCTGTGGACGCGGTTGCCGCCGGCCTGGGCGACGCCCGGCTCTCCCCCTGGCGCATGCAGCTCGAGCACGCCCCGTCGGGCGCGCTGGTCCTCAACGACACCTACAACGCCAACCCCCTCTCGGTGGAAGCGGCCCTGCGGGCCCTGGCCGCGCTCCCCGGCCGGCGCCGGACCGCCGTGCTTGGGATCATGGCCGAGCTGGGGGCCGTCGGCCCGGCCGAGCACGCCCGCCTCGGGGCCCTCGCCGCCTCGCTCGGCATCCGGGTCATCGCCGTCGACGCGCCCGGCTACGGGGGCGAGGCGGTCAGCGGGGTGCCCGAGGCCCTCGACCGCCTCGGGCCGATCGGCGCCGGCGACGCCGTACTCATCAAGGGCAGCCGGGCCGCGGGCCTGGAGAGCCTCGCCGGTACGCTCGCAACCCGGTGAAGATCTACACACGAAGGGGTGACGACGGCACGACCGGCCTGCTCTACGGCGGGCGGGTACGCAAGGACGCCCCGGCGCCGGCGGCGTGCGGGGATGTCGACGAGGCCCAGGCCGCCCTCGGCCTGGCCCGGGCCGGCGCCGGCCGGGGCACGGAGCTCGACGGGTTGCTGGTCGGCCTCGAGCGCGACCTGTGGGTTCTCATGGCCGAGGTGGCCACCGCCCCCGAGCACCGCGACCGCCTCACGGCTGGCGCCACCCTGGTGACCGCCGACATGGTCGCCGCCCTCGAGCCGGTGATCGACGACCTCACCGGGCGGTTCGCCCCCCCGACCGAGTTCGTCCTCCCGGGCCAGACGCCCCTGGCCGCGGCGCTCGACATGGCCCGCACCGTCGTCCGCCGGGCGGAACGCAGCGCCCTCGCCGTCGCCGTACCGGGGTCCTCCGTTGTCCCCTATCTCAACCGCCTCTCCGACCTGCTGTGGACCATGGCCCGCTGGCAGGAAGGCCAGGCCCTGCCCGCCCGCGCCCCCGAAACCGAGGAGTAACCCCCCATGCCCATCACCTTCACCCTCGCCGGCGAGCTCCCGGCCGGCGCCGGCCCGATCGGCGTGCCCGTCTTCAAGGGCCGGGTGCTGCCGGCCGGCGCCGGCGTCGACCTCGACCTGGGCTTCCTGGCCGAGCGGGGCTTCGAGGGCCGGCCCGGCGAGGCCCTGGCCGTCCCGGGCGACGGGGCCACCGTGGTCGCCCTGGGCGTCGGCGCGCCCGACCGGGTGACCGCCGAGGTCCTCCGCCGGGCCGCGGCCGCCTTCGTCCGCACGGCGTGGCGGGCCGCCGCCGGCGCCACCACCCTCCTCGCCGCCGCCCCGCCCGACCTCGACCCCGCCCTCGCCGCCCAGGCCGTCGCCGAGGGCGCGGCCCTGGCCGCCTACCGCTTCGGGCGCTACAAGGCCGACCCGAAGGCCAGCGCCATGGCCGCCCTGACCGTCGTCGGGTCGGGCGACGCCGCCGCCCATGGCCTGGCCCGGGGCGCCCGCATGGCGGCCGCCGTGGCCCTGGCCCGCGACCTGGTCAACGAGCCGGCCCGGGCCATGACCCCCCGCCGGCTGGCTGAGGTGGCGGGGGAGATCGCCGAGGCCGAGGGGCTGTCGTTGACCGTGCTCGACGAGGTGGCGATCGCCGCCGAGCGCCTGGGCGGGCTGGCCGGCGTTGCCCTCGGCTCCGACGAGCCCGCCCGCCTCATCCAGCTGGTCTGGGACCCGCCGGGGGGCGCCGACGGCGCCGTCGCCCTGGTCGGCAAGGGGATCACCTTCGACTCCGGTGGCCTGTCCATAAAGACGGCCGAGGGCATGGAGACCATGAAGACCGACAAGTCCGGCGCGGCCGCGGTCCTGGGCGCCATGTCGGTGATCGCCGCGCTGGCCCCGCCGGTCAGGGTCATCGCCATCATCCCGGCCACCGAGAACATGCCCGGCGGCTCGGCCCTGAAGCCGGGCGACGTCCTCACCATCCGCAACGGCACGACCGTCGAGGTCCTCAACACCGACGCCGAGGGCCGGCTGGTCCTGGCCGACGGGCTCTCCCTGGCCGTCGAGGCCGGCGTGGACGCCATCATCGACGTGGCCACCCTCACCGGCGCCTGCGTGGTGGCCCTGGGCCGCAAGGTCGCCGGGCTGATGGGCAACAACGCCGACTGGACCGAGCAGGTGGCCGAGGCGGCCGGCCGGGCCGGCGAGGACGTGTGGCCCCTCCCCCTTCCCGACGACTACCGCAAGCTCATCGACTCCGACGTCGCCGACATCAAGAACATCAGCAGCGGGCGCTTCGCCGGCGCCCTCACCGCCGGCCTGTTCCTCCAGGAGTTCGTGGGCGCCACGCCGTGGGCCCACCTCGACATCGCCGGCCCGGCACGCAGCGACGACGACGAGCACTACTTCCGTAAGGGAGGCACCGGCTTCGGCGTGCGGACCCTGGTGGAAGCGGTGATGGCCTTCCGCAAGCCGTCGCCGGCCGGGTGAGGTTCGACTTCGACTTCGACCCGCTCTACCGGGCGGTCGCCCTGGCCTTCGGCGTCACGCCCGGCCGGTCCTTCGTGGAGGTGGCAGACGGCCGGCTCATCGCCCGGTTCGGGTTCTGGCGCCTGTCGACCGAGCTGGCCAACGTCTGCGGCACGGAGGTCACCGGGCCGTACCGGACCTACACGACGATCGGGCCGGCCCACCTGTCGCTCGTCGACCACGGCCTCACCTTCGCCTCGAACCGCCGGCTCGGCCTCTGCATCTGCTTCCACCAACCGGTGCCCGGCCTCGAGCCCTCCGGTCGCCTCCGCCACCCCGGCTTGACCGTCACGGTGGCCGACGTCGCCGGCCTGGCCGCCGCCCTCGCCTGACCCAACCGGTGACGATCGAACACGCCGGGGCGTGTCGGACCGTCACCAGCGCGGCGGTCAGGTCAGGTCGACCTGGGAATGGTCGCCCAGCATGAAGCGGTTGGCCCGGGGCCGGCGGGCCGAGCGGGTGACGACCACCTGCTTGCCGATGAGGGAGTCCTCGACCCGGGGGATGTCGACGATGCGGCTGTCGTCGAGGATCACCGAGTGCTCGATCTCCGAGCGCACGACCTGGCACCGCTCGGCGATGGAGGTGAACGGGCCCACGAAGCTGTGCTCGACCCGGGTGCCGGCGCCGATGATGGCCGGGCCCCGGATCGTGGACGCCACCACCTCGGCACCCTCGCAGACCACGACCCGGCCCTCGATCTTCGAGTCGGCATCGACTGTGCCCTCGATGCGCTGGTCGAGCGTCTCCAGGATGAGCCGGTTGCCCTCGAGGAGGGCGTCGAGCTTGCCAGTGTCGATCCACCAACCGTCGACGACCTGATGGTGCACCCGGTGGCCGTGGTCGAGGAGCCACTGGATGGCGTCGGTGATCTCCAGCTCGCCCCGGCCCGACGGGGCGATGGCCCGGACCGCCTCGTGGATGGTCGGGTCGAAGAGGTAGACGCCGACCAGGGCCAGGTCGGAGGGCGGGTCCACCGGCTTCTCGACCAGGCGCAGCACCTCACCGTCGGCGCCGATCTCGGCCACGCCGAAGCGCTGGGGGTCGGGCACCCGGGCCAGCAGGATCTGGGCGACGGCCGGTGTGGGGCCGGCGCCGAGCCGACCGTGGGCCTCGAAGCGGTCGACGAACCCCTTGACCCCCTGGCGGAGCAGGTTGTCGCCCAGGTACATCACGAAGTCGTCCTGACCCAGGAAGTCCCGGGCGATCAGGACACAGTGGGCCAGCCCGAGGGGGGCGTCCTGGGCGATGTAGGTGACCTTGAGGCCCCACGCCGACCCATCGCCGACCGCGGCGCGGATCTCCTCGGCCGTGTCGCCCACCACCATCCCGACCTCGACGATCCCGGCCTCGGCCATCTGCTCCAGCCCGTAGAAGAGGATGGGCTTGTTGGCCACCGGCACGAGCTGCTTGGCGCTGGTGTGGGTGATCGGCCGCAGGCGGGTGCCGGCGCCGCCGGCGAGGATGAGGGCCTTCATGTCTGTTCCTGCATGACTCGGGTCTAGCCGCTCATCGCTCGCCCATCCACCTGAGCAGCTCCTCGCCGGCCACCCGGCCCCGCGTGGCCAGGCGCCGGCGGCCGGCCAGGGCCTCGGGCACCATGCGGACATAGGCGCCGTAGGCCCGCAGCCGCCGGCGCACGGTCTCGACCGACGGCGGCCGCCGGCGGGCCAGGGGCACGAGGATGTCGCGCCGGGCGTAGGACCCGGTGATGAGCAGGTGGCGGCCCACCTCGCGCAGCGCCAGGCCGGTGGGCGCGTTGCGGGTCAGGGTGAGCAGGCGGTTGCGCTCGTCGTAGTGCTGGAAGAGCCGGGAGCCCTCCACCGACGAGGCCGAATGCACGTGGCGCACCACCGACCCGGGCACGTAGAAGTACCGCCAGCCCTGGGCCCGGCCCCGCCACGAGAGGTCGAAGTCCTCGTAGTACAAGAAGTAGTGCTCCTCGAAAAGGCCGACGCGCTCGAGGTACTCACTCGACAGCAGGACAGCCGCCCCGCACCAGGCGAACACCTCCTCGACCTCGTCGAACTGGCCGTCATCGCGCTCGAGATAGCCCCGGTCGGCGCCGTGCCCGTCGGCGAGGAGGACCGAGCCCACGTTGTTGAGCACGTCGAAGGGGTCGCCCCCCAAGGCGATGCGGTGCCAGGCGGGCTCCCGGGTGACGTGGACCTCGGTGCTCCGGTCCCCCGAGCGGGCCACCACCGTGCGGTCGTCGTCGGCGGCCAGGCGCAGCTCGCAGACCGGGAGCTCGCCACTGCGGCCGGCGGGCACCCGCAGGTGGGCATCGCCGCTCGTCCATTCGAAGGTGCCCTCCCCGCCGCCGGCGTGCTCGAGGCCCCAGAACCCCGACACGAGCTGCCACCGCTCCGAGGCGTCCTGGCCGTTGACCCGGGCGCCCGACAAGCGCACGCCGAGCCGCCGGCGGTCGCCCATGCCCCGCACGGCCGTCTCCGAAGTGAGCCGGATGTCGACGAAGCGGTCGGCGAAGAGGATCTTCGGGTTGGCGGCCCCGACCGACGGGTCGGCCTCCAGGACGTCGACGAGGGGTGCCAACCACCCCGGGTCGACCTCGGCGTCGTTGTTCACCAGGGCGACGTAGTCCACGCCGTCCAGGTCGGACAGTGCCAGGTTGCACCCGCCGCCGAAGCCCAGGTTCCCGCCGGCGTCCAGGACCCTGACGGCCGGCATCTCGGCCCGCACGCGGGCGGCCACGCCATCGGTGGACCCGTTCTCCACCATCACGATGTCGAGGGCCGCCGCGGGCCAGTCCGACTGGAGAAGGCTGGCGAGGCAGGAACGGGTGAGCGCGCCGCCGTTGTGGTTGACGACGACCACCCGGACGCGTGGCCGGCGTAGCTCGGCGGCGGTTGGCTCAGCGGTCGACAGGCTGGTCCTCCGAGGTGGTCGCCGGGCTGCGGGGGGTGTCATGAGGTGGGTCGGCGCGCAGGATGGCGAGCTCCTCGGCGAGCAGTCGGGTGCGGGCGTCGAGGCGGGCCAGCTCCCAGGAGAAATGGACGACGATCAGGAACAACAGGGTGATGGCGCCGAGGAAGAAGGTGCCGGGGGCGTAGGCGATGCCCAGCCAGCTCGACGCCCGGTCGAGCACCCGCGGGAAGGTGGCCACGAAGGCGAGCACCGCACCGATCGAGAGCCACAGGAGTGCATACCGCGACGGCAGTTGGTTACGCCGCACCATGCGCACGATGAACAGCAGGCTGATGGCGGTGAGGACCAGGATGAGGACGTGGCCGCCGGCGCTCATCTGACCGCCCGCCTCAAGGCCCGCTCGCGCCGGCGGATCGGGGCGCGGCTGAGCAGGGAGAGCAGCGCCCGGAGGTAGTGGTAGGCCAGCCGGAAGTTCTGGGTCGACGGGGTGCCGGCGGCGCGGACCCGCATGGTCACCGGCACCTCCACGACCCGGAAACCGGCCTGGCAGGCCCGGAGCAGGGCCTCGACGGTGTCGCCCAGATACTCGTTGGGGTAGTCGGCCGCGTAGAACGCCAGCAGCGGGGCGGAGAAGGCCCGGAACCCGGACGAGGTATCGGTGAACTTCCGGCCGGACAGCACCCGGACCGCCAGCCGCAGGACACCCATGGCGCCGCCACGCAGGCGGCCGACGCTGTACTCCGAGCCTTCGTCGGGCGCCGAGAACCGGCTGCCGATCACCAGGTCCGCACCCTCGTCGAGGGCGGCAAGGAGGGCGGGCACCTGGCTCGGGTCGTGCTGGCCGTCGGCGTCGAACTGCACGGCGCGCCCGTACCCGTGGCTGACGGCGTAGCGGAAGCCGGTCTGCAGCGCCCCACCCACACCCAGGTTGAACGGCAGGACGGCGACGGGCACGCGCTCGGCCCGGGCCACCGCCGCCGTGCGGTCGGTGGAGCCGTCGTCGACGACGAGCACGTCGAGGTGGGGGCACGACCGGGCCAGCTCGCGGAGCACGTCGGTGAGGGCGGCCTCCTCGTTGAGGGCGGGCAGGATCACCAGCGTACGCGCCGACCGGGCTGGACCGGCCGGCGATGTCAGCGGGAGGGCCCCAGGGTGGTCCCGCACCAGGGCCTCCGTCACCGTGGCCGGTCGATCCGGAAGAGGCCGAGGAAGAAGGCGGCGAAGCTGGTCTGGGCGCCCACCATCATCAGGGTCATGGCCAGCAACGCCGGCCGCAACGAGTTGATGGGGCCGAGGCCACGGCGGAGCCAGTGCAGGAGAATGGCGGCGTCGATCACGAAGCCGACGAGGAACATCAGGCCGCCGCCGACCAGCCCGCGCTCGAGGCTGTAGTTCCGTTCGAACCAGTGCTGGAGCCGGTCGGAGCCGGGGCCCTGCTCGAGCGGCAGGCAGGTACGGGCAAACACCCCGAACAGCAGCGTCTGGTACCCGAGGATGGCCAGCAGGGCGAAGAGGGCACTGAAGTGGACGTCGAGGGCGTGGAAGCCGAGGTTCAACGGCCCCGGGAGCAGCAGGCCCTGGCCGACCAGGCCGAGCACGAACATGGCGATCCCCGGCCCGGTGAAGAGCCAGTTGGGGCTGCGCAGGAGCATGAAGCGGAGGTGGCGCCACCCGTCGCGCATGGAGTGGAGCTTCGACTCGCCCTCCCGGGGGTGGTAGGTGATCGGCACCTCGGTACCCCGCAGGCCCACCCTGGCCGCCTGGATGACGATCTCCGACGCCAGCTCCATGCCCTCGGACTGCAGGCCCATGCGGCGGTAGGCGTCGCTCGTGAAAGCCCGCATGCCGCTGTGGGCATCGGAGCTGTCGACCTTGAACAGCCGGTTGAGCACGCCGGTGAGGACGGGGTTCCCGATGTAGCGGTGGGTCCACGGCATGGCACCCGGCAGGATGCGGCCAGCGAAGCGGGAACCGAGGACATAGTCGAAGCCCTCGTGGAGGGGGGCGATGAGCCGGTCGAGCTGGGCGAAGTCGTAGCTGCCGTCGGAATCGCCCATGATGATGAACCGGCCTCGGGCCGCGGCGAAACCCTTGAGGTACGCGTTGCCGTAGCCCCGCTCCGGCTGGCTGACGACTCGGGCGCCGGCCCTGGTGGCGACGGCCACTGAATCGTCGGTGGAACCGTTGTCGCTGATGACGACCTCGCCGGTGAGGCCGGTGCGGCGGATCCCTTCCCACGCCTTCTCGATGCACGCGCCCACAGAACCGGCCTCGTTGAGGCAGGGCATCACCACCGAGATGTCGGGAGCGACGTGCGACGGCTCGCGGGCGCTCAGGTCGACCGCTCCGGTGGCGCTCATGCGCACGTCAGTTTAGGCGGGGTCGCGGTCGCGCCTGGTGACCACAGCCCGGCGGACCCGGCCCGCGGCCTTCCGTGCCGCCAGCCCGACGCCCCCGTCCCGCAGGTGGTCGGCCGCCGTCTGGAGGTCGTAGGCCAGCCCCCGCCAGCGCTCCTTCACCTCGGTGAGGTCGTGGCGGAGGCCGGCCGTGGCCCCGGGGTCGAGCAGGTCGGGCGCCCGGTGCGGGTCACGGCAGAACTCGACGAGGGGGGCCAGGACCTTCGGCCAGGTCAGCTCGGTGGCGAGCGCGCCGGCGCCGGCGGCCATGGACGCCCGCAGCTCGTCGTCGTCGAGGATCCGGGCCAGCGCCGCCTCCAGGGCGGCGACGTCTCCAGCCGGGACCGTGAGGCCGATGCCCCGGTCCTCGATCAGGCCGGCCAGAGCGTCGCCCCCGGTGGCCACGGTGGGCAGCGACGCCCACAGATAGTCGAGGATGCGGGTGCGGAAGGAGAACGCCGTCTCGACGTGGTCGAGGTGGGTGCTCACCCCGATGTCGGCCTCGAGCAGGTAGTTCTGGCGGTCGTCGTACTCCACCCATCCCTCGTTGAAGAAGACGTGGGTGCCGGTGAGCCCGAGCCGGTCGGACAGCTCGCGGGCGGCCACCGCCATCCGCATCTCGGGGATGTCGGGGTTGGGGTGTTTGAGGCCCAGGAAGAACAGGCGCACGTCGGACCGCCGCCGGCGGAGCCGGTCGACGGCGTGGAGGAGGGTGAGCGGGTCGAACCAGTTGTAGATGCCGCCGCCCCAGAGCAGGACCTTGTCGTCGGGGCCGATCCCGGGGACCACGCCCTTGATGGCCGGACGGGTGCGGGCCGGCGCCACATCAGGCACGCCGAAGGGGACCACGCTGATCAGGGAGCGCAGCGTCTGGTCGTCGTCGTAGCTGACCGGGTTGACCCGGCCGAGGGCCGAGAGCTGGCCCAGCCAGAAGTCCCGCTGCTTCTCCGACGCGCACAGGAAGAAGTCGCCCCGTAGGAGCTGCTCGTTCAGGACCGCGGTGGCCGACTGGACGGCGATCAGCCGGCCCCGCCGGCCCTCGTCCCGGCCCTGTTCGAGCTGCTCGAGGTGCAGCGGGTCGTAGACGTCGGCGACGAGCACCTTGTCCGACTCCAGGAGGAACGGCCGCTTGTGCACCAGCCAGCCCTGGAAGACCAGCACGTCGCACCACCGCTCGAGCTCGACCAGGCCGGCGTCATCGACCGCCAGCACCGGGAACGGAGCGTCGGGGAGGTCGGCCAGCGTGGTGGTGACCAGCCGGACCTCGTGCTCGGCCGCCAGGGCGCCGGCGATCTGCCACGCCCTGATCCCCGGCCCGGCCATGCGGGCCGTGAGGGTGTCGGGGGTGGCGACGACGATCTTCATCGCGTCGACACTACGGCGACTGATCTGTATTGCCGGGCAGGTCCGTAGAACGGGTACAGCGAGAGAGAGAAGGCCCCAGCGTGAGAGTTCAAACCAAAGCAACGGTCTCGGCCGTGGTGGCCGCACTGGCCCTCTTCGGCGCCGCGTGTGGCAAGGACAGCGACACGAAGCCCGCCGCCCAGGCCCCAGCGGCTGCCACCGACACGGTGACGGCGATCCCGAGCCTCTCCGGCGTCGGCACGTCGGTGAAGCTCGACGGCGGCACCGCCGCCGCCCTGAAGTCCCTCGGCGTCGCCATCGCCCCGTCCGGTTCCGCCACCTTCGACGCCGCGACATCGACCATCACCTTCCCCATCACCTCCGGCTACGCCGAGATCCACAGCGACCTGGCCTTCAAGCCCGGCTACATCCTCGGCTCGATCGACCACGCCGGCAGCGGGTTCACCCTCACCGCCGGCGCCACCAAGGTCGGCCTTTCCGACTTCGTGGTCGACCCGGGCAACTCGGTGCTCTACGGCACGGTCGGCGGGACGCCGATGGTCCCGCTGCTCAGCCTGGACGGCACCGGCGTCAAGGTCAGCATGGAGGGTGGCAACGTCGTGCTCGACGGCACGGTCGCCAAGCTGACCGACACCGCCGCCGGCGCGCTGAACAAGGCGTTCAAGACCGACGCCATCAAGGCGGGCACGCCGCTCGGTGTCGTCCACCTGGTGGCCAAGGGGGCGGCGACGACCTCCACCGACAAGCTCACCGTGATCAGCCGCCTGGCCGGGAAGTCCACGTCGGTCACCCTCGACGCCGGCACGGCCAAGGCCCTGCAAAGCCTGGGCGTGGCCGTGGCACCGGTCGGCTCCGCCACCTTCGACGCCAAGACGGGTACCGTCTCGTTCCCCATCACGGGCGGCTTCGCCGCCATCCACTCCGACCTGGGATACAAGCCGGGCTACATCGCCGGCACGGTCATCCACCAGGCCAGCGGGCTGAAGTTCTCCAAGGGGGCCAAGTCCCTCACGGTCACCGACTTCGTGGTTGACCCCGGCAACTCCATCCTGACCGCTTCGGCCGGCGGCAAGTCGGGCATCCCCCTGCTCGACCTGGACGGCACCGCGGTCAAGGTCGGCTCGGCCGGCTCCGACGTCACCCTCGACGGCACGGTCGCCAAGCTGACCAAGACCGGCGCCGATGCCCTCAACGCCACCTTCGGTGTGACGGCCTTCACCGCCGGCCTCCCCCTCGGCGTCGTCCACCTGGTCGCCGCCGCCGGCTAGTGCAGCATCCGAAGCCGGCACGACGCTGTCCCCCACCGTCGTGCCGGCTTCGTCGCGTCCCCTCGTCAAGCGGTCGGCGCCGGAGCGGGGAGTTCGGCGAAACGGGCCAGGGCGACGCATGCGCCCACCGTCAGGGCGAAGCCGGCGATGGCGACGGGCACCATGCCCGCCCGGGCGCGGTCGCCGAGCCACGCCACACCGACGACCGCCGGCACGATGGTCTCGACCGCGAACATCACCGCGGCCACGATCGTCACCTTGCCCCGCTGCAGGGCGCGGGCCAGGAGCAACGATGCGATGACCCCGTGGGCGACGATCGCGTACAGCAGCGGGTCGGCGAAGGCGTGCGTCCAGTGCGCCGGCACCTGGAACGCCCGCGCCGCGATCCCGACCGCGCCGAATGCGGCGCCGGCGCCGGCGGCCAGCCCGGCGGCGGCGTGCGTGTTCGCGGCGCGGACGGGCAGGAACAGCAGGATGGCCAGAGCCACCGCCCCGGCCAGCAGGAGCCCGGGGCCCGGCTCAGCCAGCCGCAACGCGTGCTCGGGGCGGCCAGCGGCGGCCAGCAGGACGAGCCCGGCCAGGAGACCGACGAGCGCCCGGCGTTCGCCGCGGACGAGATGGGCGTGCAACAGCAACGCCGCGGCCAGGGCCGTCACCCCGACGCTGCTGGCGACCGCGGCCTGCACGACGAAGAGCGGCAGCGTCCGCAGCGCCACCACGGCGGCGACGAACCCGGCCAGGTCGAGCCCGAGCCCGCAGACGTACCGCCACTGGCCCACCAGGCGGGCCAGGAGCACGACGTCGAGCCGTTCGGTGGCCACCGAGCGGGACGCGGCCATCGCCTGCAGGACCGAACCGAACCCATAACAGGTCGCGGCAACAAGGGCGGCCGCCAACCCGACGATCACCGCGGCCCGGATCCGGCGAGGGCGCGACCAATGACGCCGGCCACCAGCTCCGGGTGGGTGCGGTGCAACCGATGCCCGCCGTCGGGGACGGAGACCAGCTCGGCGCGCGGGAGGGCGGCAACCAGGCTGAGGGCGGTCGCCGGAGGGACGACCCGGTCACGGCCGCCGCCGATGACCGTCGTCGGTGTGGCGATGCGGTCGAGCTGGGACAGCAGCAGCGGGAGCTCCCGGACGAGGGCGACCTGCTCGGCCAGGAAGGCGGCCACGACAGCCCGCCGCCGGGCTCGCCGGCGCGGGGCGGTGCCCGAGGTGGCCCGGGCGGCGGCGAGCGCACCCGCGGGGACGGCGAGCACCCGGTCCATCCGGGAGACGGCTCCCGGGCCGACCGAGCCGATCAGCACCAGCCCGCGGACCAGGTCCGGGTGGTGCAGCGCCAGGGCGAGGGCGACCCCGCCGGCCCAACTGTGGGCGACGACCAACGGGGCGCCACTCCCCCTCCCGGTGTCGACGAGGCCGGCCAACCAGTCCACGTTGGCCCCGACGCCGCCGGCGGGAAGCGGGTTGTCGCCGTACCCCGGACGGTCGGGAGCGACCGCGTCGACGGTCGGGGCGAGCGCGTCGATCACCCGGCCGAACTCGGTGCCCCTGCCAGGCTGGCCGTGCAGGAGCACCACGCGGTCACGGTCGGGAACGGGAACCGGGGCTCACCTCCCCGGCTTGGGTCCCTTCTCCGGCGCCTTCCCGTACCGCCACCAGCCGGCGGAGGGGCAGGCCCAGCTCCTTGCCGACCCAGCCTCGGGCCAGGTGCTCGCCGGCCGCCAGCCGGCCAGGGTCGACGTCGGGCAGGTAGAGGGACCGTACGCACATCACGCCGACCGCGGGACTGGTGATCCGGCAGGCGAACCGGCGGCGTTCGTCCTCCACCAGGCGCAGGCTATGGGCACCCATGAGGCCGGTGGCGTCGACCAGCCGGTCGTCGTTGGGATAGGCGAGGTGGCGCCGGCGCAGCACGGCCAGGAGGCGGGCGTAGTGGGCGGTGTCCGACGCTGTCCTCGGGCGGGTCGACGGGAGGAGGGCCACGAATGTCCCACCGGGCCGGAGCACGCGAGCGACCTCGGCCAGCGCCGCGTCCACCGGGTCCACCAGCATGAGGGCCATCGAGCACACGACGGTGCCGACCACACCGTCGGGCAGCGGCACCGACACAGCGTCGGCCAGGGCGACCCGGCCGGTCCCGTGCTGGCGGACATTGGCCAGCTCGGACGCGGAACTGTCGACACCGACCCAGCCTCGCCCGGCGAGCGCCGGCGCCAGTGGACCGCTACCGCAGGCCAGGTCGAGCACCGGGCCGGCGCCCACCGCGTCGACGACCCAGCCGTACGGCGTGGCTCCCTGGTCGGTGGCGTGGGCCAGGACGTCCTCGGTGATCCCCGGGTTGGCCTCGTGGAACCGTCGCAGGTAGGCGGCCCAGCCGCCGCCGGGGCCACCTGTCCCCCGCCGCTGGCTGGGGTCGACCATCCGACGGCTCGCCGAGCTCAGCCTTCCAGCCCACCGGGATCGGCAGGCACGTCGACGGCGTGCTCCCGGAGCGCGGCCAGCGGCACGATGTCGGTGGCCCGCTCATGGGTGGACGCCAGCACCACGTGGGCGGCGGCGCCGTCGAGGTGGGCACGGAACCAGTTCGCCGCGGTGACACACCAGCGGTCGCCCGGCACCAGGCCGGGGAACCCGTAGTGCGGCGCCGGCGTGACCAGGTCGTTGCCGATGCTGCGCTGATGGGCGAGGAACTCCGCCGTCACCACCGCGCAGATGGTGTGGCTGCCCCGGTCCTGGGGCCCGGTGGCACAGCACCCGTCCCGGTAAAAGCCGGTCATGGGATCCGTACCACACGGCTCCAGCTCGCCACCCAGCACATTGCGGTCGGTCATCGGCTTACAGCTCCTCGGCCAGCTTGGGCTCGAGCTTGGTGAAGACGTAGACCCCCACGGCCAATGTCGCCACGGACACGCCGACGAGGAACACCGTGTCCAGCAGCGGCGGGAACCGCCGGTCGTAGAGGCAGTCGCGGTAGGCCTCGACGAAGCGGACCATCGGGTTCAGCTTGTAGAGGGTGAACAGCACGTGGCGGTGCTTGAGGGCATCGCGCACGTAGGAGATCGGGTACACGATCGGCGTGGCGTAGAACCAGATCTGCAACAGGATGCCGATGAAATGCTGGACGTCGCGGAAGTACACGTTGAGCACGCTGAGGACCAGCCCGATGCCCACGACGAAGAGGGTTTGCACGACGACCAGGCCGATCACCGGCAGGAGCCAGGGCAGGACGAAGCTGCCGGCGACGACGAGGACAAGGGCCAGCACCCCCAGCTCGAGGAGGAACGACACCACCCACGAGGCGATGTTCGATGCCACCAGGATCTCCCGGGGGAAGAACACCTTCTTGATGAGGTTCGAGTTGGCGATGAGCGTGCCCATCGACCCCGACATGCCGTTCGAGAGGAAGTTCCACGGCAGCAGCCCGCACAGCAACCACAGGGCGAAAACCTTCAACCCGCTCGGGTCGCCCGCCGTGGTCGCCACCTTGAGGAAGTAGCGGAAGACCACGCTGAAGATGACCATGTTGGCCAGCGGGTTCAGGAGCGACCATGTCCACCCGAGGACCGACCGCTTGTACTTGCCCCGTAGCTCCCGCAGGGTGAGGTTGACGAACAGCTCGCGTGATTCCGCCAGCTCGGCGACAGAGCTCACTCCGACAGCCGCCGGCCCACCGCCACGCCGTAGCGCACCATGCGCATGGAGGCACGACGGGCCACTTCCACCGGGCCGCCGGCCTTGAAGTACTCGCGGGCCAGGGCCATGTCCTTGCGCAGCCGGGGCCGGCGGGCGACTGCCTCGGCCAGCTCGGCCATGTTCCCATAGCCGACGGGGGCGGCCAGGTCGGCGGCCCGCCGAGGCGCCCGGCAGAACGCCACGACCGGCGCCAGGACCCGGCTCCAGGTGTGGTCGGGCATCACCTCGGCCAGGCGGGCCCGGCAGGCGTCGCTGGCCGCCTGGTCGTCGAGCAGGGTGAACAGCGCGTCCTCCAGGGCCTCGACGTCGCCCGCCGGCACCGTGATCCCGAGGCCCTTGCTGTCGATGAGGTCGGCGAAGGTGTCGCCGCCGGTGGCCACGATGGGCAGGCAGGTCCAGAGGTAGTCGAGGATCCGGGTGCGGAACGAGAAGGCGGTCTCGACGTGGTCGAGGTGGGTGCTGACACCGATGTCGGCTTCGAGGAGGTAGTTCTGGCGGTCGTCGTAGTCGACCCAGCCCTCGTTGAAGAACACGTGCTTGTCGGTGAGGCCGAGGGAGTCCGACAGTGCTCGGGCGGCGACCGCCATCCGCATCTCCGGCACGTCGGGGTTGGGGTGCTTCAGCCCGAGGAAGAACAGGCGGACGTCGGGCCGGCGCTGGCGCAGCCGGTCGATGGCGTGGAGCAGGGTGATCGGGTCGAACCAGTTGTAGATGCCGCCGCCCCACAGGATGACCTTGTCGTCGAGACCGATGCCGGGCACCACGCCCTTGAGGGCCTGCCGGGTGTGCACCGGCGGCTGGTCGGGAACGCCGAAGGGGGCGACGGCGATCAGGCCGCCCATCGTCTCGTCGGCGTCGTAGTTCTTGGGGTTGATGCGGCCGACGGCGGAGAGCTGGCCCAGCCAGAAGTCGCGCTGCTTCTCCGAGGCGCACAGGAAGAAGTCGCCCCGGGTGAGCTGGTCGTTGATGGCCGTGGTGCAGTCGCTCACCGTGCGGGCCCGGCCCTCGGCGCCCTGGTCCTTCGCTTGCTCGAGCTGCTCCAGGTGGAACGGGTTGTAGATGTCAGCGATCAGGACCTTGTCGCTGTCGATCAGCCAGCGGAAGGTCGACAGGATGAGGCCCTGGAAGATGAACACGTCGCACCAGCGCTCGAGGCCCCGCATGTCGGCCAGGCCGGCTGAGCGGATGGTGAAGCGGGGGTTGGTGATGGTGCACGTGCCGCTGGTGACCAGCTCCACGTCGTGCTCGGCCGACAGGGCGTCGGCCATGGCCCACGCCCGGATCGCGGGGCCGGCCATGCGGGCCGACAGCGTCTCGCCGGTGGCGATCACGATCCGGCGCCGGGTGCCGAACGCCTTCTCGATGCCGAACGCCTCGACCAGGATGCGGTGGGCCGCCTCGTACCGCGGGTGGGCGTACGCCGGCTCCAGGGCCTGGCGGAACAGCGGGAGCAGCTCGGTGTCGGTGCGCCGGCGCTCGGCCTGGAGCCGGCGACGGTCCTCGGCCAGGCCCGGCAGCTGGTCGACCAGGGCGTCGATGGCCAGGACGGGCGCCAGCGTCTCGCGCGACACCATGACCGGTTCGTCCTCTGCACCAGCCGGCGGGGACGCGGCGAGGTCGAGGACGGTGTTGTCGGCGTCGCCGCGGGACAGCCCGCGGCGGACGGCAAGGAGCAACGCTGCGGGCAGGGCGGTGGCCAGCAGGTCGTCGCCCAGGTTCTTGTAGAGGCTGAAGAGGGCGTTGCGCTCGAGCAGGTAGTGCTCGCGCCACGGCCCGTAGCTCTTCATCGACGCGTGATGGCGGTGGAAGGCCACCGACGTCGGCACGTACCGCACCCGCCAACCGAGCAGGTTCAGCCGCCACCCGAAGTCGACGTCCTCGTAGAACATGAAGTACCGGTCGTCGAAGCCGTTGACGGCCCGGTACACGCTGGCCCGCACGAACATCGCTGCGCCGGTGGCGAAGAGCACGTCCTTCGGCGTGTCCCATTCTCCCGTGTCGGGCTGCTCGCACTCGCGCTTGTAGCCCATGCCGTACCAGGTGAGGGACCCGTCGACGTAGTCGATCCGCTCCCCGTCCCAGTCCAGCACCTTGCTAGCCACGCAGGCCACGTCGGCCTGGGTGTCGAGCACGTCGACGGCAGCGGTGACCCAGTCGGCACCAGGGCGGGCATCGTTGTTGATGAAGGCCAGGTACTCGCCGCTGGCGTTCGCCGCGCCCAGGTTGCACCCGCCGGCGAAGCCGCTGTTGATGTCGGCATCGATGACCTTGGCGTCGGGCACCGCGGCCCGGATGCGCTCGGCGCTGCCGTCGCCCGATGCGTTGTCGACGACGATCAGCTCGAGGCGGTCGGCCGGCCAGTTGACCGAGGCGAAGGATTGCAGGCAGGTGATGGTGTCATCGGCGCCCCGGTAGTTCACCAGGACCACCGACACCACGCCGGCGCGTAAGGCCGGAGGCGTCTTCATTTCTCTCCCATCAGGCGGTGCAGCGTCTGGGTCGGTCGCTGATCATGCAACAAAACTGTCCGACACCCAGCGGCCACCGAGGGCCACGAACCCGCCGGACTCGCGGGGCGTGCCGTGCTCCACGTCGAAGCGCAGGCAGCGGCGCAGGTAGTCGTACTGGTGGGTGGTCGTGTAATCGACCACCGACGCGGACAGGTCATAGGTGCCGGGTTGGAGCATCAGATTGGGCACGTGGAGGTCGACGACGCCCTCGCCCACGATCTCGTCGGGGACGAAGCCGGCGTCACGGGTGTGGTGGGCCCACAGCCAGGTGCCGTCGAGGGTTTCCAGCGCCAGCCCGAACACGGGCTTGGCCACCGGCTTGTCGGCCCGGTAGCGCAGCCGGATGGTGACCGCGTCGCCCGTGGACGGGTGACTGGTCTCCCGCCCGGCCGAATCGACCAGCGTCACGTGCTGGAGGCGTACCTCGCCCGAACCCCATCGGCTCTCGGCCACCTCGGGGGTCACCTCCACCCGGTCCTCGTGGCCCTGGTCGACATAGTCGTCGACGACATCCTCGGAACGGCCCTCGGCGACGACCTGGCCGTCCTTGAGCCACGCCACCCTGTCGCACATGGTGCGCAGGGCGTCGGTGGCATGGCTGACGATCACGACGGTCTTCCCCGCCCGGCGGAAGTCGGCGAACTTCTCGTTGCACCGGCGCTGGAAGACGGCGTCACCCACGGCCAGGACTTCGTCGACGAGCAGCACATCTGGGTCGATGTTGATGGCCACCGAGAAGCCCAGGCGCACGTACATGCCCGAGGAGTAGTTCTTCACCGGCTGGTCGATGAAGCGCTCGAGGCCGGCGAACCCGACGATGTCGTCGAAACGGGCGGTGAGGTCGCGCTTGGAGAGGCCGAGGATGGAGCCGTTCAGGAACACGTTCTCCCGGCCGGACAGCTCAGGATGGAAGCCGGAACCCAACTCGAGCAAGGCCGCCATCTTGCCGCGGGTCGCGATGCGGCCATCGTCAGGGCGCAGGATTTTCGCGATGCACTTGAGCAAGGTGGACTTGCCGGAGCCGTTCTCGCCCACCAGGCCGTAGGTGATGCCCTCCTCGATCTCGAGGGACACGTCGCGCAGGGCCCAGAACTCGTCATAGCGCACCCGCCCGGCCCGCAGGATCGCCGCCTTCAGCGACCGGTTCCGCTCGTGGTACAGCCGGAAGCGCTTGCTGACCCCGTCGACAACGACGACAGGGTCAGCCATGTCTCGACGGACGGAAGCCTGGGAACCCGCGCCACGCCCGGAGCTTGGAGTACGTCGAGCGGACCTCGTGCGACCAGCGCATCGTGCGGGTGGCCAGCAGTTCCTTCAAGTGGGCCTGGAGCCCCTCGAGCTCGGTCCGAGCCCGGTCGAGCTCGTCGCTCGTACCCGCCAGACGGCTCTCGAGGTCGTCGGCCCGCTTCTCGCCGTCCTCGGCCCGGCTCAGCAGCTCTTGCACCGTGCGCCGCGCCTCGTCCAACTCGCGTTCGAGCACGGCGATCTGGGCCCGCTGGGCCTCGGCGTCGGCCCGGAGCTTGGCGACGGCAGCGTCGGCGTCGTCGGGGACCGCCCGCAGGACGAACTGGTAGGTGGCGGACTCCGGGTCGGCCATGACCGCATCGACGACCTCGGGCGGGAACTCGGACTCCCGGACGGGGACGGGCGTGTCGAAGAAGCCGGCGGTCGTACGCCGTACGTCGATCGGGACAAGGCCGGCCTCGCGGAACAGGTCCTCGATGGACGACCGGGTGAAAAACCGGATGTGGGTGCTGTCGAGCAGGCCGAGCACCTGGTAGTCGAACCGGCCGGCCATGAGGGCCAGGCGCACGCTGCCGTGGGCCACGTTGGGGATCGACGCCACCACGCTGCCCCGGTCGGCCAGCAGCGCCCGGGCCTTGCGCAGGGCGGCCAGCGGGTCGCGCAGGTGCTCGAGGACGTCGCCGAAGACGATCACGTCGAACCGCTCGTCGCCGAAGGTCTCGGCCAGGTCCATCGTCTCGATGTCGCCCACGACGAGGCGCTCCAGGTGCGGGCGGGCCTCTTCGGCGGCGGCGGCGTCGAACTCCAGCCCGGACACCGAGCAGCCCCGCTCGGTCAACGCCTCGGCCAGGTAGCCCGTGGCGCAACCCACATCGAGCACTCGCTTGGTGCCTCCGACCAGCTCGACCATCAGCGTGTGGCTGTTGTTGCGGTTCGAGAGGTCGACGTCGGTGTCGTACCGGGGGCCGTCCATTCCTCAGACCACCCTACTGCCTCGCCTCCGCCGCCTCGGGGGGAGCACGGCCACGCCGGCGGCGAGCAGGGCAACTCCCGTCACGGCGGCGCCGGCGACGAACGGGCGGGGGAGGTAGCCCAGGGTCACGGTGTGGCGGCCGGCGGGGACGAACACCCCCATGAGGGCGCCGTCGACCGCCACGACCGGCGCCGGCTCGCCGTCGACCTTCGCCGTCCATCCGGTGGCCAGGTTCTGGGAGACGACGAGGAGCGACGTCGCCCCGCCGGTCACCTCGGCGTGGACGGTGTTGTCGCCGATCCGCGACGAGAGGACCTGCGGCGGGGGGGCGCCGGGCGCCGGCGCGAGGTGGGCGCCGGCCGGGCCGACGTACGCGGCCACGTCGGCGTCCTCGGGCGGCCGGGTGGCGGCCCACGCCAGCAGCGACGCCTGGTCGGGGAAGGCCCGCCAGCGGGCGTGGGTGCTGACCAGGGGCCAGGCCGAGGGCCGCTCGTAGATCCACGACTCCTCGGTGGAGACCAGGCGTACGTCCTGGCCGGGGTCCTCGATCAGGAGCTGGCGGGCGGCGCGCGGGCCGGTCATCCCGATGTCGACGGTGCACCCGGCCTTGTCGGAAGTGGCCGTGAACCGGTACGAGTCGCCGGCGGCCAACGCCCGGCCGACCACGGCGAACCCCGTCCAGCCGCCGCCGATGTCGAAGGACGGGCGGGTGGCGTGGGCCAGCGGGCGGTCGCCGCTGAGCAGGGTGAGGGTCACGAAGGCCCCCCGGCACGCCTTGCTCGACGCCCGCAGCGGGACGTAGATCCCGTTGAGCGGGCCGGGCGCCAACCCCGAGGTGGCGTCCGCCGGCAGGCCGTCGACCGACGCCCAGCGGTCCCAGGTCAGGTCGGCGTCGCCGGCGACCCGGCCGAAGGGCAGCTCGTCGGCCCCTTCGGCGAAATAGCGCACGGCCAGGTGGTCGAGCACGGGCGAGGTGAGGTTCCACTCCTCGCGCCGGAGGTTGATCTTGAGCGCGTCCCGAGAGAAGGCACCGGGGTTGAAGGCCCCGACCAGGGCCTTGAACTGCTTCGAGTGCAGGGCCAGGCCCCGGAGGTCGGGGAGCCCGAGGGCCTGCCCGGAGTTCGGGTAGTAGTTGTACTCCGTGGCCGCGAAGCGGTACTGGTCGTCCAGGAGGCCGCGCAGGGCTCGGTGACCGGCCCGCTCGCCGTAGAAGTCGCCGATGGGTGCCTCGGGCGTGAAGTGGCGCAAGGGCCAGCCGAGCTGGGCGAACAGCAGGGCGGCAAGGGCCAGGGTGGCGACGACCTGGCCCCGCGCCGTCGGTCGGCGCACCGCCAGCCCCGCGACTAGGGCGGCGACGCCGGCCAGCGCCATGGCGAGGGCGAAGTGGGCGGTGACGTTACGGAGGAGGTTGTGGCTGGAGGCGGTCCGGAGGAAGTCGGCGGCGGGGAGCAGGAGGGCGCCGGCCAGGACGGCAAGGGTGGCGCCGGAGGCGGCGGGCGACGCCGGGACGGCGGCGTCGGGTGCGGGGCGCCGGGCGGCCCACCACGCATCCAGGGCCAGGGCGCCGAGCACGGCCACGGCCAGGCTGATGAGGAACCGGGACCGGCCGACGGGGTTGCGGGCGATGCCGGGCAGGTGCTCGACCACGGTCAGCAGCGGCGTGCCGACGTAGTTCACGACCACACCGACGGCGGCCATGCCGCAGAAGAAGGGCCAGGCGTCGGCGCCCGCCCGCCGGAGCCGGACCCGCCCGAGGGCGGCGGCGGCCAGGCCGGCGGCCAGCGCAACCGCGGCGATCATCCCGACGTGGGACACGCTCTCCACCGGGTTGAGGCCGCTCCACCACGGCCCGGAGAGGGGCGGGCCGGTGGCGCTGAGGTCGAGCAGCCCGAAGATCTGGATCGACGGGATGTGCCCGCCGCCGGGCCCGACCCGGACATCGAGGGTGCCCCGGGCGAGCACCTCGGACACGAACGGCACGAGGGTGGCCGCAGCCAGCGCCACCCCCCACACGATGGCCGCGGCCGGGAGCACCACCCGCCGGACAGCGTCCCGGAGGCTCGACCCGCCCCGGACCGAGAGCCAGGCCGCCCATGCCGAGGCGCCGTAGACGCAGAAGACCCAGCCCGACGGGAAGCCCTCGGCCCACGCCCACGCCACCAGCCCGGCCAGCGCCGCCGCGCCCCGCAGGCCGCCCCCGCCAGCGAACTGGTGACCGGAACGAGGGTCACCGCCCAGAGATCCGTCACCGGTTCGGCTGGGATGCCCGACCAGCCGGTGGACGGCCCAGAAGAGCGCCGGCACCAGGAACACGGCGTCGACCCGGTGGATGAAGACCAGGTTCGTTCCACTGAAGGTGTACGCCACGCCGGCCAGCACCGCCGGCCCGACCGCCGTGCCCAGCCGGCGGACGAGGAGGTAGGTGAACGTCTGGCAGAAGACCAGGGCCAGGAAGACCTTGAGGCCGATGGCGTACCAGGCCGGGAGGAACAGGAACCCGATGCTGAAGGGCGAGAAGAGCCCGTTCAGTGGCAGGGTCCCCGTCGGCTGGCCGGCGGCCAGGTTCGGGTCCCACATCTGGAACGTCCCGTGGCGCAGGGCCCTGAAGAAGGACACCGGTCCGGCCAGCGACTCGGCCTGGTCGGTCTGGACCAGCGACTTCACGTACGGCGGGCGGCGCAAGGCCTCGCGGTAGGGCGACTTGGCCTCGATGAGGTCGACGCCGGCGTACGTGCGCTGGCCGAGCATGGCCTGGGGCATGAGCAGGAAGGCGCAGGCCAGGAAGACGGCGGCGGGGAGCACGGCCCGGCGGAGAGTGTCGCGGGTCATGTCGGCCGGATTCTTGCCGCTCCGCCCGTCACCCTGCCCGTCGGCACCGGGCGCTGCCGGTCACCACCGGGGCGGTAGCCTCGCCGGCGTGCGTCCGGGCCTGCACCCGGCCAGCAAGCTGCGGCGGCCAGTCCTGTGGGCCGCCCTGAGCTACGTCCTCCTCGGCACGGTCGCCCTGTGGCCGTCGGTCCGCCCCGGCCGCACGCTCGTACCGTCCGACGCGCTCATCATCGTGACCCCGTACTCGGCGCTGCCGACCGCCCACGAACCCCACAACCTGCAGCTCTCCGACGCCACGTTCCAGTTCTTCCCGTGGTTCCACTACGTGGCCGACGGCCTGCGCCACGGCGAGATCCGCCAGTGGGACCCCGACCTGCTGGCGGGCGTGCCGGTGAGCCCGAACGGGAACGTCAGCCCGTACTACCCGCCGACGTGGCTGGGGGCGGTGTTGTCGCCCTACGACGCCTACGACGTCTTCGTCGTCCTCCACCTGGTCCTCGGGGCGCTGGGCGTCTACGTGCTCTCCCGAGCGCTGGGTACCCGCCCGCTGGCGGCGTGGACCGGCGGCCTCCTGGCCTTCACCGCCGCGTTCTGGGTCCACTGGTCGCTGCACCTGGTCCACATCGCCGGCATGGTGTGGTGCCCGTGGGTGCTGGCCGCGACGTGGTGGTTGCTGGCCGCCCCGTCGCGCCGGCGGGTGGCCGCCCTCGCCGCCGTGGTGGGCGTCTGGCTCCTGGGCGGTAGCCCGCAGTACGTCTTCTACGGCGGCCTGGCCGTCGGCGGGGTGGCTGTCACCGTCCTCGCCGGCCGACGGGCGCGACGGACCGGCCCCGTCCTGCGGCCGGCGCTGGCCTTCGCCGCCGCCATGGGGTTGGGGGCACTCATCGCCGCGCCGGTCCTGCTGCCCACGCTCACCACCTCCGGGGAGGTCGTCCGCACCCGGGAGACCGAGGCCCAGACGGGCCACATCCCCCGGCGGGAGGCCATCCGGGCAGTCGTGCCCGACGCCACGGGGAACGCCGCCGACTACGTGTTCCAGGGCTCCAACGACGAGCTGCGGATGGACTCGCCCTTCCTCGGGGTGACGGGGGTGCTCCTCGCCGGCGCCGCGCTAGGGGGCGTCAACCGCCGCCAACGGGGCCGCCTGGTCCTCGTCGCCGGCGCGGTCTGCACGGTGCTGCTGGCCTACACCGGGTTCCCTCACCGGGTGCTCTACGCCCTGGTGCCCGGCTACGACCGGTTCCGGTCGAGCCCCCGCTGGCTGTTCCTCCTTCCCGTCTTCGCCCTCCCCCTGGCCGCTCTGGGCCTCGAGGACCTCCTGGCCGGCGCCCGCCGGGCCCGCGCCGCCCTGGGCGCCACGGCGGCGACTGCGGTGCTCGCTGTCGGCGGCTGGTTCGCGTACGAACAGGCCCAGCCGGGCACGCCGGTGGCCTACTTCCGGAACCGGTCCCTCGTCGCCCTCGCCGTCATCGTCGTGGTCGCCGGGGCCGGCTGGGCCGCCCGGTCCCGGCCCCGGTGGGCGGTGGCTGCCGTCGTCCTCATGGCGCTCGGGGAGGTGGGCTTCCACACCCCGCGGTGGTACCCACGCGTCAACCAGGCAACCGCCTACCCACCGTCGGTGGTGAGCGACCTGGCGACGACGCGAGGCGGGCGGTTCATCACCGTCGGTGTTCGCAGCCCCTTCCCCCCGTTCGCGCCCGACGTCTCGATGGTCTTCGGCGCGGCCGACGCCCACGGGCTCTCCGTGCTGTTCCCCCGCGACTACGACCGGTTCCTGCGCCTCATCGACGACTACGGGCTCTACGCCGAGGAGTTCAACCTGGCCCCGTCCCTGTCCAGCGGCGACCGGCTGGCGTCGCCCCTGCTCGACGTGCTCGACGTGCGCACCGTGCTGGCCGAGCGCGACGTGGCCATCCCCGGCCAGTACACCCGGCTCGTGCCGGACAGCACCGAACCCTGGGTCTACGCACGGCCGTCGCCCGGCGGTGCCATGGTCGTGCGCCGGGCCGAGCCGGCAACCGAGGACGAGATGTGGCGGCGCGTCGCCGCGCCGGGCTGGGATCCGTCGGCGGCGGCGGCCGTGGTCGGGCTGGGCGAGACGGTGGCCGGGGCCGGGGGCACCGCCACCGCCCGGCCGGCGCCGGCGGACCGGGAGGCATGGGAGGTCGACGCCCCCAGCGGCGGGTTCCTCCGCGTCGGGGCCCGCTGGGACCCGGGCTGGTCAGCCACCATCGACGGGAGGAGGGCCCCGGTCCTGCGGGCCGACGGCGTGTTCCGGGGCGTGACGGTCCCGGCCGGCCACCACCTCGTGCGGTTCTCCTACCGGAACGCCGACGAGATGTGGGGCCGGTCCGTGGCCGGCGTCGGGCTCCTTGTGCTCGTCGGGCTGGTCCTTCCCGGACCTCGCCGATCGGCGATGGGAGCCGGCTGAGCGCAGGGTGCGCCGGTTCGGGTGGGCAGGGCGGCTATGGTGAAGCTCACCCAAGGCTTGGTCGGGACATGCCTTCGCCCCACTGTGCGGTCAGCGATCCAGTGCGGTCGGTGATGGCCTTCGACGGGAGCCAGGGCTCGACAAGGAGAGACGCATGACGAAACGCAACGTGTTCACCGCGTTGGCCGCGGCAGCGATGGTGCTGGGGCTGCTCGGCACGGCCGGGCCCTCGGGGGCCCAGGTCACCC
>JAHFUR010000001.1 GCA_023264995.1 Acidimicrobiia bacterium
CGGCACTGGCCGACCAACCTGCCCGCCCCGGGCCACCGGGTGGCCGCCGTGGTGGCGGCAGGGACCCGACCTGCACTGAGTGTTCCTCATCCGATACGGTTCGGCCCGTCGTGAAGAAGGCGCTCGTCGTGCTCCTGGTGGTCGTGGTCATCGTGACCGGCCTGCCCGTCCTCGCGGCCATGGCGGGCATGGCCTCGTGCTCCGACTGCGGTCCGGCCGTCCTGGCCGGGGCGACGTGCGCGGTGGCGATCCTGGCCGCCGGGGTTGCGCTTCTGCTGGCGGTGTTCACCCAGCGCCTGCGCAACCGGAGCGCCGTGGTCCGACTGCTGCTCCACACCTTCCTCCTCGAACGACCTCCCCGCCTGGCCTGAGCGCGCCCGCGCTCGCCGGAAGCGGCCCCAACGGAGCCGCCGTGCCCCCAGGTCAGGTGCCGGACGCTTGCCGCGTCCGTGCGTTCACAAGGAGTCGATCATCGATGAAGCTGTTCCTCGCTGTCACCGGAGGCCGGTCATGAGCCTGTGGGCGGTCCTGCTCACCGGATTGTTCGCCGGAGGGGCCTCGTGCGCGGCCGTGCAGGGTGGCCTGCTGGCCGGCACGCTGGCCCGGCGCCATCCCGAGCCGGGTCACACCGGGTCGCCCACGCGCAAGGCGCCCAGGAAGACGAAGGCGGCGGCCGCTCCACCGCCGGCCCGTTGGGACGACGCCGTCCCGGTCGGGGCCTTCCTGGCCGGCAAGCTGGCCTCGCACGTGGCGCTGGGCGCCGCCCTCGGCCTGGCCGGGGATGCGCTGCAGATCAGCCCCCGGGCCCGGGCCCTCATGCAGATCGCGGCCGGACTGGTGATGGTGCTGCTCGCCCTCAACCTCCTCGGGCTCAAGGCGGTGCGGGGACTGGTGCCGTCCCCGCCGGCGGCGTGGTCCCGGCTGGTGCGGCGCAGCGGCCGGTGGGGAAACGGACTTGCCCCTGCCCTTCTCGGCGTGGTCACCGTGCTCATCCCGTGCGGGGTGACGCTCAGCATGATGTTCCTGGCCGTGGCCTCGGGCTCCCCCACGGCCGGCGCCGCCGTCATGGCCACCTTCGTCATCGGCACCATGCCCCTGTTCGCCGTCATCGGGTTCGCGGCCCGCCGCTCGACCGCCTACCTGCGGGGCCGCCTCAGCCTGGTGACGGGGGCTGTCGTGCTCGTCGCCGGCCTACTCGCCATCAACGCCGGGCTGGTGCTGAACGGCTCGTCGTTCACCCTCGCAGGTGTGTTGGAGAACGTCCGCGGCGCCAACCAGGCCGCGCCCGTGGCCGCACCCCCAGTGGCCGCCGACGGCATCCAGCGGATCATGATCGAGGCCCGCAACACGAGCTACTCCCCTCCGGCCATGACCGTGCGAGCGGGTGTCCCCACTGAGCTGACCATCCATACCGACAACACCCAGGGCTGCACGAGGGTCATCGTCATGGGCTCCCTCGGGATCCAGAAGGTGCTCCCCGTCTCCGGCGACACACAGGTGGACCTGGGCAAGCTGAAGCCAGGGACCCACCGCTACACCTGCGGCATGGGCATGTACAGCGGCTCCTTCACGGCGGTGGCCTGATGGCCGAACCCCCCACGCTCACCTTCGCCGTGACCGGGATGCACTGCGCCAGCTGCGGGCTGCTGATCGACGACGCCGTGGAGGAGCTCGACGGAGTGGACCGCAGCCAGACCGACTCGCGCCGGGGCCGCACGGTGGTGCAGGTCGATCCCTCGGTGGCGACGGTCGAGGCCATCGTGGCCGCCATCGCCGGGGCCGGCTACGAAGCCGAGCCGGTGAGCAGTTGAGCGGTGGAGATCCTCGCTTTGCCACTGCTGGAGCTGGTGGCCGGCATCATCTCGTTCAGCTCCCCGTGCTGCCTGCCACTCCTGCCCGGCTACTTGTCCTACGTATCGGCGTTGCCCGTCTCCGAGCTGGGCGACCGCGACGCCCGGCGGGTCACGGTCGGGGCATCGCTGCTGTTCGTGGCCGGCTTCACCACCGTGTTCACTCTCTTCGGCATCGGCGCCACGGTGGTCGGGTCGTTGTTCCTGCGCAACCAGGACACCCTCGTGCGGGTCTCGGGCGTCGTCATCATCGCCATGGGCCTGACCACCATGGGGGTCCTGCGGGTGCCCACCCTCATGCGGGAGCGGCGCGTCGACCTGAACCGGGTGCCCAGGGGCCCGGCCTTCGCCTTTCCCATGGGAATGGCCTTCGCCGCCGGCTGGGCGCCGTGCATCGGCCCGGTGCTGGCCACCATCCTCGCCACCGCTGCCGCCACTGGGACGGTGGCGTGGGGAGCCGTGCTCCTCGTCGTGTACTCGTTGGGGCTCGGCATCCCCTTCGTGCTCCTCGCCCTCGGATTTTCCCGCGCCCAGCGCTCCCTTGCATGGCTGCGCCGCAACGGTCGGCGCATCGAGGTCGCCGGGGGGGCACTGCTGGTGACGGTGGGCGTCCTGTTCGTCTCCGGCCGCTGGGTGACGATGTTCCGCCCGCTGCAGCGCTGGTTCGCCCAGCTGGGCTGGCCCGATATGAGCGGGCCCGAGCCCGAAGCACCCGCCGCACCGTCGCCGGCCCGCTCCCATCGGGCGCGCTGGGCGGCCCTGGCGGTCGTCCTTCCCCTCCTCGGGCTCGTCGCCGTGCTGGCCACCCGGCCGTCTGCCGCCAGCCGAGTTGCCGACTCTCCCCTGCTCGGCAAACCTGCCCCCGAGATCTCGGGCCGCACCATCGACGGCGAAATGGTCCGCCTGGCCGACTACCGGGGCAAGTGGGTGCTGGTGAACTTCTTCGCCACCTGGTGCGTGCCGTGCCGCAAGGAGCACCCCGAGCTCATCGCCTTCCACCAGCGTCACCGCTCCCTT
>JAHFUR010000032.1 GCA_023264995.1 Acidimicrobiia bacterium
CGGCGGCGCCGCCGGCCGGGCGGGGCGGGGGGGTCGGGGCGGGGCGTGGCCGGGCTGGAACCGCGACGGCGGCGTCACCGGGCGGGCGGGGCCACCGCCGGTGGCGGCGGGTTCAGGTAGCTCACCGTGGCCGGGCTCACCATGCCCAGGCGCTGGCGGGCGGCGGCCACGATCTGCGACGGCGCCTCCAGCTCCGCCACCTTGAGCCGCAGCTCCTGGCCGGCCGTCTGCTGGGTCTCGATCGAGGTGGTGAGGCGGTCGATCTCCACCTGCCCCTGGGCCAGCACGACCCGGAGGGCCACGATGGCGAACAGGCCGGCGAAGACGGCCACGACCAGCGCACCGGTCACCAGCCGGGTGACCCGGCGCTGGCGGGCCGCCTTGGGGTCGACCACCCACAGGTGGGGCCGGCGGGCCGGATCCGGCGCTCGGCGGACAGGCTCGGTGCGAGGTGCGAACCGGGTTGCGGTCATGGACGGGCGACCTCCAGCTTCTCGGCAGCCCGCAGCCGGGCGCTCTCCGAACGGGGGTTGGCGGCCAGCTCGGCCGGGCCGGGACGGTGGGCGCCCCGCCAGACCAGGCGGACGGTGGGCGTGGCCCCGCAGACGCAGGGCAGGCGGGGCGGGCAGGTGCACCCGCCGGTGAACGCCTCGACGAGGCGCTCCTTCACGATCCGGTCCTCGCCCGAGTGGTAGGCCAGGACCGCGCAGCGCCCGCCGGGGGCGAGCAGGTCGATGGCCCGGTCGATGGTGGCGCCCAGACTGGTCAGCTCGCCGTTGACCTCGATCCGGACGGCCTGGAACGTGCGCTTGGCCGGGTGGCCGCCCCGCCGGCGGGCCGGCGCCGGGATGGCGTCACGCACCACGTCGGCCAACTGGCCCGTGGTCGACAGCGGCCGGGCGGCGACGATGGCCCGGGCGATGCGGCGGGCGAAGCGCTCCTCGCCATGGCGGGCGAGCACGGCGGCCAGCGCCATCTCGTCGTACCCGTTGACGATGTCGGCCGCGGTCGTCGGCTGGCGCCGGTCGGCCCGCATGTCGAGCGGCCCGTCGCCCCGGTAGCTGAACCCCCGCTCGGCCTCGTCGAGCTGCATGGAGCTGACGCCGAGGTCGAAGAGCACGCCGGAGACGCCCTCCAGGCCCAGGTCGGCGAGGTCGTCGAAATTGGCCCGCCGCAGCTCCACCCGGTCGCCGAAGCGGGCCAGCGCCTCGGCGGCGAGGGCCAGGGCGGCATCGTCGCGGTCGAGGCCGAGGAGGGTGTGGCCCGGGAGGGCGTCGAGGAGGGCGGCGGCGTGGCCGCCAGCGCCCAGGGTGGCGTCGACGAGCAGGCCGGGGGGCACGGTTCGCATGACCTCGACCACTTCGGCCACCATGACGGGCAGGTGGCGGGGTGGGGACGGGTCAGTCCCGGTCATCCGCCACCCTCCGACCGACGGACCGCCGGGAGACATTCCCGACACCTTGGCGAAGAGGGGGGTCTTCACCGATCGGAGGGTGGCGCATGACCGGGTCAGCCCGCGCCCGTGAACTGCTGCCGGGCCAGGGCCTCTTCGCCCCGGCTCTTCTTGTCCTGCCACAGGGCGACGGCCCGGATCTCCACATGGTCGAACGCCCCGGTGACCACCACCTGCCCCTCCCCCAGGCCGGCGAACTCCCGGAGCGACGGGGGGATGGCGATCCGGCCCTGCTTGTCGGGCGACACTTCCTGGGCGCCGGCGAAGAAGAACGCGGCTCGGTCGTGGCCGGCCGCGTCCCTCTTCGACAGCTCCCGGAGCTCCTTCGCCCGGCTCTCGAACTCCTCCGGCGGCCAGACGGCCAGGCACCGCTCCACCTCGCTGGTCAGGTAGGCCGTCTCCAACTGGTCGCGAAATTTCGCCGGCAAGGTCAAACGGCCCTTGTCGTCGAGCGTGGGGGTGTATTCTCCTAAGAACATCAGTTCGTACCAGGAGGGGGAGAAGGAGCGGTCCCGGCACCACAGACGTCGTTGTCGTTGGCTTGCAGGCTCCGACCATCACCATCCCACCCATTTCTCCCCACGAAGCTCCACTTTAACCCCCGATGACCCCGGGGGTCAATCGACAGTGGGTGCATGCGCGGGCCGGCGCCCCCTTCTGCGCAAAGATGCCCACGGTGGATCTCCCTCTGCGCACGCGGGTGGCCGCGCTGGCCGGGCGGGCCATCGCCGACGCGTCGCGGTGGGTGGGCGCCGGCGAGGGGTCGGTGATCGGCGGCCGGGTCACCCTGGCCATCGACGAGCGGGCCCTCGAGCTCATGGCCGCCGGCCACCAGTCGGTGGTGATCACCGGCACCAACGGCAAGACCACCACCAACCGGCTCCTGGCCGCCGCCCTGGCCGCCCGGGGCCCGGTGAGCACCAATGCCGCCGGCGCCAACCTCATCCCCGGCCTGGTCAGCGGCCTCTTCCGGGGCCGGGTCGGCGCGGCCGCGGCCCTCGAGGTCGACGAGAGCCACCTGGCCACGGTCGTCGCCGCCGTGCAGCCCACCAGCGTGGTCCTGCTGAACCTCAGCCGCGACCAGCTCGACCGCTACGGCGAGGTCCGCCGCCACGCCGCCGACTGGCGCCTGGCCCTGGCCGCGTCGCCGGCCACCGTCGTGGTCGCCAACGCCGACGACCCCCTCGTCACCTGGGCCGCTGGCGCCAGCGCCACGGCGGGCACCGTTGGCCGGCCCCGGGTCACCTGGGTCGGCACCGGCCAACGGTGGCGGGCCGACGCCTCGGCGTGCCCGAACTGCGGCAGCCGCGTCCGCTGGGACGACCGGCGCGAGGAGCGGGGCGGCGCCCACTGGGCCTGCTCGGGGTGCGCCCTGGCCCGGCCCCGGCCCGACGCCTGGCTGGAGGGGACCGACCTGGTCCTGGCCGACGGGCGCCGGCTCCCCGTCCGCCTCCAGCTCCCCGGGCGGGTCAACGTGTCCAACGCGGCCATGGCCGTCGCCGCCGCCATGGTCCTCGGGGTCGACCCCAGCCGGGCGGTGCGCAACATGTCACGGGTCCGGGCCGTCGCTGGGCGCTACCAGGTGCTCAACGTCGACGGTGCCCGCGTCCGCCTGCTGCTGGCCAAGAACCCGGCGGGCTGGGCCGAGGCCCTCGACCTCATCCGGCCGCCGCCCGCCCCGGTGGTGGTGGGGATCAACGCCGGCGTGGCCGACGGCCGCGACCCGTCGTGGCTCTGGGACGTCCCCTTCGAGCGGCTCCACAACCGGACGGTCGTGGCCACCGGCGAGCGGGGCCGCGACCTGGCCGTCCGCCTCCGCTACGCGGGCATCCCCCACACCTACGTGCCCGAGTACCGCAAGGCCGTCGGCCTGGCCGCCACCGGCCGCACCGCCCGCCAGCCCGAGATCGACCTCATGGCCAACTACACCTCGTTCCAGGACGCCCGCCGGGCGCTCACCGTGGGGAAGCCGGCCGGCCTTGGCTGAGCCGGTCTCGATCGCCCTGCTCTACCCCGAGCTGCTCGGCACCTACGGGGACGGCGGGAACGCGCTCGTGCTGGCCCAGCGCCTGCTCTGGCGGGGCGTGGCCGCCGAGGTGGTCGACGTGCGGGCCGGCGAGCCCATCCCCCGCGGCTGCCAGATCTACGTCATGGGCGGCGGCGAGGATGCCCCCCAGTCGCTGGCCGCCCGGGAGCTGCGGGCCACGCCGGCCCTGCTCGGCGCGGTCGACGGCGGGGCCGCCGTCCTGGCCGTGTGCGCCGGCCTCCAGGTGCTCGGGCACCGTTTCGCCGGCGACGACGGCAAGGTCCACGAGGGGCTGGGCCTGCTCGACTGCGAGACCCACCGGGACGACGGCCCCCGCCGGGTGGGCGAGGTCGTGGTCACGGCCGACGCCGCCCTCGACCTGCCCGATCTCACCGGGTACGAGAACCACGGCGGCATCACCACCCTCGGGGCGGCGGCCCACCCCCTCGGCCGGGTCGTCGTGGGCCACGGCAACGGCGCCGGCGACGGCACCGAGGGGATCGTCAAGGGCCGGGTGGTCGGCACCTACCTGCACGGCCCGGTCCTGGCCCGCAACCCGGCGCTCGCCGACCATCTACTCTCCTCGGTGCTCGGTCCGCTGGCGCCGCTCGACGATCCCGACGTGGACGCCCTTCGCAAGGAACGCCTCCACGCCGCCCGCCACCCCCACATGCACATGCCGCAGCTGGCGTCGGGCTGGCGGCGCCTCATCCGGGGCCACTGACACCGTGGCCCGCCGGCGGGGGCCTGGGGCCGTCCTCCTCCTGCTCGTCGCCGCCCTCACCGCGGCCGCGTGCTCCGGGCCGGGCAAGACCGCGGTCTCGACGCCGGCCGCGGCCCAGCCCGAGCCCACCACCGCCGCCCCTACGACCACCACCCCGCCGGCCCCGACCTACCCCCTCACCGGCCGGCCGGTGACCGACCCGGCCGTGGCGGCGCGGCCGACGGTGACGGTGAAGATCGACAACAGCGTCGAGGCCCGCCCCCAGGCCGGCATCGGCGCCGCCGACGTGGTCTACGAGGAGTTCACCGAGGGCATCACCCGGTTCATCGTCGTGTTCCAGTCCGCCGATGCCGACGTCCTCGGCCCGGTCCGCTCGGTCCGCCCCGCCGACCCCGCCATCATCACGCCCCTGGGCGGGGTGCTCGGCTTCTCCGGCGGCAGCCCGGGGGCCGAGGCCATCGCCCGGGCCAGCGCCCTCACCATCGTCGACGAGTACGACTTCGACGTGATGTACCGCCGGCCCCCCCGGGTCGCTCCTCACAACCTCTACACCTCGACCCAGGGCCTGCGCTCCCGGGCGCCGGCCGGCGCCGGCCCGCCTCCTCGCTTCGCCACGTTCCTCCCCCCCGGCCGGGCCTTCGGCGGCCCGGGAGCCATGCCCGTGACCAGCCTCCACGTGGTCCCCGCCCCCGATGTCGTCGCCGATTACGCCTGGGACGCGGCCAGCGGCACCTGGCTGCGGGCCACCGACGGCCTCCCCCACCTGCTCGAGGAGGGCCGGCTGGCCCCCACGACGGTGATCCTCCAGTTCACGACCTACTCCACCTTCGTCGACGACGAGAAGGTCATGTACCCCGACGTGATCGGCGCCGGCGACGTCTGGGTCCTCGCCGGCGCCACCATGGTCCAGGGCACCTGGGCCAAGGCGTCGCCCGGTGCCGTGACCACCTTCACCGACCGCAACGGCGCCCCCATCGCCATCCCCCCGGGCCAGACCTGGGTCCACCTCGTCTCCCCCGGCTCGACGGTGACGACGGGCTGAGCCGGCGCGACAAGACACTGACGCGCAGCTAACATCGCTGGCGCGCCTTCCCTCTCGCATGCGACAAACGCTCTGGTGTGTTCTCACCACGGGGCGGGGGTGCTGAAACCTGGACGGCCCGGAGAGATCCGGCCGGTCAGGTCGGGAGGGAGGTGATTCGCATGAATATCGCAACCATCCGAAACATCAGCCGGCTCGGCTGGGCCATTCTGGCTTCAGCCGCCGCCGTCCTCGCCGTCCTGCTCCTGCAGTCGACGCCGTCGTGGGCCCAGGTCTCTGGCAGCTCCGGCGGTTCCGGCTCCACGGGGCCGGCGATCGCTACGGGAGGTGCCAACAGCAACGCCTCGTCGGGCGCCGGCTCGAGCTCAAACTCGGGCTCGGGGTCCACGGGCGCGGCTGTCAACCAGACCAACGTGATCGCCGCCGGCGGGAGCGGGGGGAGCGGCGGGCTCGCGCCCGCCGTGGCCGGCACAGGTGGTCCAGCCATCAACGTGTCGGGAGCAACCATCGGGAGCAACACCGCCATCGGCGGTTCCAGCGTGGCCGTTTCGTCGGCCAACGGGGGCTCCGGTGGGGGCTCGACGGTGAACGTCTCGCCCGTCGCCAAGTCGGGGAGCACGGGGTCCGCCTCGTCGCAGTCCAGTGCCACCAATACCGGGAACACTGGGCCGGCGTCGTCGTCGGCCTCGAGCAACCCGGTGGCGGTCTCCGGTAACTCCGGCGCCACCGGGGCCACCGGGGCGGCGACGTCGAACCCGACGGCAACCAACTCAGGCATCCTGGGGACGGCTGTCGCCATCGGCGGCCCGGCCGTGTCCGGCAACTCCGGAAGCTCGGGGAACACCGGTCCGGCCATCGCCGTGGGCAACGCCAACAGCGTCGCCAGCTCGGGGGCCAGCGCCGTCAGCAACTCGACGTCGGGCAACTCGGGCGCGGCAGTGAACGCCACCAACGTGGCAGCCATCGGAGGCTTCGGCGGCAACGGAGGCTTGACCTTCGCTGTCTCCGGCGCGGCAGGCCCGGCCCTCAACTTCTCGTTGGGGACCATCGGTTCGTCGTCGGCCATCGGTGGCTCCAGCGTCGCAGTGGGTTCGACCAATGGAGGAACAGGAGGTGGGGTGAACGTCAATGTCACCCCCTCAGCTACATCCGGGAGCTCCGGGAACACGTCGGCACAGTCCAGTGCCACGAACTCGGGCAACACCGGCCCTGCCTTCTCCAGCGCGGTCAGCAACCCGTCGGCGACCTCCGGAAGCTCGGGGAGCACCGGTAGCACCGGGGCAGCCACGTCCAACCCGATGGCGCTCAACAACGGCGTCCTCGGCGGAGCGTTCGTCTTCGGAGGCTTTGCCAGATCGGGCAACACCGGGCCATCCGGTGCCACCGGTGGGGCAGGTGCCTTCGGCGACGCGGTCAGTGACGCCAACTCAGGAGCTGGCGCCCACGCCATCGCAGCGTCCGGCACGACCGGCAACGCGGTCAACGGCACCGGCATCTTCGCCCTCGGCGGGCTGGGCGGGGACGCCGGCATCACCCTGGTCCGGGCCGGCCCCGGCGCACCGGCGGTCAACATCAGTCTGTTGACCATCGGTTCGTCGTCGGCCATCGGCGGCTCCAGCGTGGCCACGGGTTCCACCAACGGTGGGACCGGTGGGGCCACGACGGTGTCGGTCACCCCGAGCACCCAGTCCGGGAGCTCGGGCGCCACGTCGTCCCAGTCCAGTGCCACCAACACCGGCAACACCGGGTCGTCCACCTCGGGAGCGGTCAGCAGCCCGCTGGCCACCTCCGGCGGTTCGGGCGCCACGGGCGTTACCGGGCCGGTTGTCGTCTCACCGACGGCCACCAATACGGTGCCGCTCGGCACCGCCATTGTGTTCTTCCCCTTCCTGTTGTTCTTCTTCATCTAGGAAGCCGGATCCACAGCAGTTCTGGAGGGCCCTTCCCACGCCGGGAGGGGCCCTCCTCGCGTCATCCCCTCGAACTGGCGACGGATCTGGTCGCGCTGGCCCCCGTTCGTGTCACCAGTTCGGAGGAGCCCCTCGAACTGGTGACGGATCTGGTGGCGCTGGCCCCCGTTCGTGTCACCAGTTCGGGGGTCGGGTCAGGGCAGGCGGGCCAGAAGGGCGGCCACCAGCGCCAGCGGGTCGACGGCCACGCCCCGGGCCACGCCGGCCAGCTCGACGGTCCCCCGCCGGCGCTGGTCGCCGGTCAGGTCGAGGCGGTCGAGAAGCCGGGCCGGCGCCCAGTCGAGCAGGGCCGCGGACTGGAACAGGGCGCCGGCCCGCGTCCGGCGCTGGCACAGCCCGACCACCTTGGCGCCCCCGACGGTGACCTCACCGGGGCCGAGGCCGGCGAAGCACACGAGCGGCGACCAGGGCGTGGTGACCAGCGGGCCGGCATGCACGGTGGCGCCGGCCACGCCGACGTCGGCCAGGGCGGCCGCCCACGCCCGGCCCAGCCAGGCGAAAGCCCGGCCCACGTCGGCCTCCCAGAGCGGGTCGCCGGCGGGCACCAGCACGTCGACCCACACCAGCCCTCCCGGCTCCACCAGCACCGCCCCGCCCCCGCTGCGCCGGCGGACGGCTGTCTCGCCCGGGGCCACGACCGTCGCCGGCTGGGTGCTCCCCAGCACCACGGCCGGCTCGGTGACCTCCAGCACCCACGCCGTCGGCACCGCCGGCTCGGGCCAGGGCCGGTCGAACAGGGCCGCCGCCGTCCCCTCCAGGTGGACGGCGCGCCAGCGGGTGGCGGTCAGGCCGAGAGCGCGGCGGCGCCCTGCAGGTACGGCTCCCACTGGGGCGAGACGTGGCCAACGGCCACGATGATCCAGCTCAGCTCCTTCGGCGCCGTCGGGCGCCGGCGCAGGACCATGCCGGCGTCGTGGACCGAGCGGGCCTCCTTGCGGCTGTTGCAGGGCCGGCAGGCGGCCACCACGTTCTCCCAGACGTGCAGGCCGCCGCGGCTGCGGGGGATGACGTGGTCGATGTTCTCAGCTGCGGCCCCGCAGTACTGGCACCGGTTGTCGTCCCGGGCGAACACCGCCCGCCGGTTGAGGGCGGCCCGGGTGCGGTAGGGCACCTTCACGAAGTGGGTGAGGCGGATCACCGAGGGCGCCGGCATGGTGGTGCGCTCGGAGTGCAGCGACCGCTCGCTGGCGTGGAGCACCTCGGCCTTCTGCTTCAGGACCAGGACCACCGCCCGCCGGACGGAGACGACGCACAAGGGCTCGTACGTGGCATTGAGCACGAGCGCCTTCGACATGTCAGGCCTGGGTGGGTACGGGGCCGGGAGCGGCCCCTGCTGGTGGCAGGTGCATCGGGGACGAGGCTACTTCAGGACGGGAACTGCCGGCACCATTTCAGGTAGGCGACCACGTCCGCCGGCGCCGGCCCGCCGGCGCGGTCGCCGAACGCGGTCTGGAGCCGGAAGCGCAGGTAGGCCGGGTCGGGGACCGGGAGCGGTGGCCAGCGCCGCCACCACCCGGGGCCGGCCAGGCGCAGGCACTGGCGGGCCGCCACCCCCCACAACCCCGGGCGCACGGCCACGGCGACGGCCGCCGGCCCCACCCACCCCCCCAACTGGTGACGGTTCGACACGCCATCGCCTGTTCGATCGTCACCAGCGGCCGGGCTCACCGCCGCCCCAGCCCCCGCCAGCCGACGGCGGCGGCACCGACCAGGGGGCCGGCGGCCCCCAAGCCGGCGGGGACGACCCGGGCGCCGGCGGAGAACGACAGGCAGGCCCGGGCGTCGAGCTCGGCCTGGGCGGCGGCGAAGAAGGCGGCGCCGAAGCCCAGGGCCACCGACCCGGCGACCACGGCCAGGCGCAGGTCGAGGAGGTTGGCCACCGACGCCACCGCCCGGCCGACGAGCCGCCCGGTCCGGGCCACCACCTCGGGGCCGGCCTCGGCCGCCGGACGGCCGGTGACGGCGGCGATGGCCGTGCCCGACGCCTCGGCTTCCAGGCACCCTCGGGCGCCGCAGGCACACTGGCGGCCCTCGGGCTCGACGCACAGGTGGCCGATGTGGCCGGCGTTGCCCGTCGCCCCTTCGAGGAGGCGGCCCCCGAGCACGACGCCCCCGCCGACGCCGGTGGAGACCACCATGGCCACGAAGTCCCGCTCGCCGCCGGCGGCCCCCTTCCAGCCCTCGCCGAGGGCCAGGGCCTTGGCGTCGTTGTCGACGAACGTGGCCACGCCGGTGGCGCCGGCCAGCCGGGCCCGCAACGGGAAGTCGCGCCACGCCGGGATGTTCAGGGGCGACACGGTCTCCCCGCCGGCGGTCATCGGCCCCCCGCAGCCCACCCCGCAGACGGCGACCGCATGGTCGCCGACCACGCCGGCCACCAGGTCGACCAGCACCGCGAACAGGCCCTCGGCGTCGTCGGCACGGCACGGCACCGATGCCGACGCCAGCACCTCGCCGGCCTCGGTGACCAGCCCCGCGGCCAGCTTGGTGCCGCCGATATCGACGGCCAGCGCGGTCCCCATGACAACCGAGGGTATTCCGGCCCGCGCAGCGGGTACCGTGGGGAGCACTCCATGTCGTCGACACCACGGGTGGCGGCCCGCACCGTCCAGTCGTTCTCCGAAGCCTTCGACGCCATCGTGGACAACGTGGCCCTCGTCGTGCAGGGCAAGGACGAGGCCATCCGCCTCGCCCTGGTCTGCCTGGTGGCCGAGGGCCACCTGCTCATCGAGGACGTCCCGGGCGTCGGCAAGACCAGCCTGGCCAAGGCGGTGGCCGCCAGCCTCGACTGCTCGTGGGGCCGCATCCAGTTCACGCCCGACCTGCTGCCGTCCGACGTGACGGGCGTGAGCATCTACAACCGGGCCACGGGCAGCTTCGACTTCCGGCCCGGCGGCATCTTCGCCAACCTCGTCCTGGCCGACGAGATCAACCGGGCGTCGCCCAAGACCCAGTCGGCGCTCCTCGAGGCCATGGAGGAGCACCAGGTCACCGTCGACGGCACCACGTACACGCTGGCCCCGCCGTTCATGGTGATCGCCACCCAGAACCCCGTCGAGCACGAGGGCACCTACCCCCTGCCCGAGAGCCAGCTCGACCGCTTCCTCATGCGCATCGCCATGGGCTACCCGGCCCGCGCCGCCGAGATCGCCATCCTCGACACCCACGCCCGGGCCGCGCCCCCGATCACCCAGCTCTCGCCCGTCGCCACCGCCGGTGACGTGGCCGCCATGGTGGCCATGGCCCACGCCGTGCACGTCAACCCCAGCCTGAAGGGCTACATCGTCGACCTGGCCGCGGCCAGCCGCCACCACCCCAGCCTGGCCCTCGGGGTCTCCCCGCGCGCCGCCCTCGGCCTGCTGCGGGCCGCCCGGGCCCGGGCCGCCTCCCTTGGCCGGGAGTACATCGTGCCCGACGACCTCAAGCTCCTCGCCGGCCCGGTCCTCGAGCACCGCCTGGCCCTCACCCCCGACGCCCAGCTCCGAGGGGTCACCCGGGCCGGCGTCCTCCGCGAGGTCGTGGGCAGCGTGGCCGTCCCCTCGGTCCGATGACTGTCACCGCCAGGGCCGGTTCCGGATCGCCGGCGGGGATGGGGGCCCCGCCGGCCGCTGCGGGCGTGGTGCGCAGCACCCGGGTGCCCGCAGCCAAATAGATGCTTACCCGGCGCGGGTGGGCGCTGACGGTCGGCGGGCTGCTCCTGGCCCTGGCCGGCCGCCTCCTCGGCCTGTTGGAGCTGTACGTGCTGGCCATGGGGTGCTGGGCCTTGCAGGCCACGGCGCTCGGTTTCCTGGCCCTCCACCCGGCCGACCTCGCCGCCCGGCGGTCGCTGCACCCCCAGCGGGCCCAGGTGGGCGGCGAGAGCCGCGTGGAGCTGGCCGTCACCAACCAGGGCCGGCGGACGACGCCCGTCGTCGAGCTGCGCGACCCGGTCGACGGGGGGCCCCGCCGGGCCCGGCTGCTGATGGCGCCTGTAGCCCCCGGCGCCGAGGAGCTGGCCCATTACCGCATCCCGACCGAGCGCCGGGGCGTGCTGACGGTCGGCCCGCTGGAGGCCCGCCGGTTCGACCCGCTGGCCCTGGCCACCAGGGCGGCCGTCGTCACGCCGGTCTCGGAGCTGATCGTGTACCCGGCGGTGGAGGACCTGCTCCCCCTCCCCCACGCCCCGGGCGACGACCGCCGGGGCGGCTTCCGCCGGGCCACCGCCATGGGCGCCGCCGGCGACGACTTCTACGCGCTCCGCCCCTGGGTGGTCGGCGACGACCTCCGCCAGGTCCACTGGCCGTCGACGGCCCGTCGGGACGAGCTCATGCTCCGCCAGCACGACGTCCCGTGGCAGGGCCGGGCCACCGTCGTCCTCGACGTGCGCGCCCGCTACCACGACGACAGTTCGCTGGAGCAGGCGGTGTCGGCCGCGGCCAGCATCGCCGTGGCCTCGGGGCGGGGCGGGTCGCTCCTGCGGCTCATCACGACCGACGGGGGCGACAGCGGGTTCGGCACCGGGCCGGCCCACCTCGACGCCATCCTCGAGCGCCTGGCCCGGGCCACCGCCGGCGCCGGCGAACTCCCCGACCTGCCCCAGACCAGCGGGGCCATGGCCCTGATCGTCACGGCCGAGGTGCCCGGGCCCGAGCGGGCCCACCTGGCCCGCCTGGGCGGCCGGCCCGGTTCACTGACCGTCGTCGTGGTCACCCGCCAGGCCGAGCCGCCCCCGGCGGCCCTGGGCCGGACGGTCGTGGTCAGTGCCGGCCAACCGCTGGCGCCGGCGTGGAACCGGTCGATGGCGGCAGCCGGCGCCATGCGGGGCGCCGTATGACCGGGCGGCCCAACGACCCGGCGACCGCCCCGGCCGAGCCGGCCGACACCTACGACGCCACCCTGCTGCAGCCGGGCTGGCCGGCCGAGGCCGGCCTGGTCGGGATGTCGGTGGCCGCCGCCATAGGCATGGGCCGGCTCTTCGCCGACGCGTCGTTCCTGCCGGTGGTCCTGCTGGCGGTGGCCGCCTGCCACGGGTTGTCGCTGCTCTGCCGCCGGCGGGGGAACAGCCCCCTGGTCAGCCTGGGCGCCTCGGCCGTCGGGCTTGTCGTCTTCGTGACCTGGGTCATCGAGCCCCACGTCTCTCTCATCCCGGGGCCGGCCGTGTGGCACGCGGCCCAGGTCGACCTCCGCGAGGCATGGGGCCGCTTCAGCGAGGTGGTGGCGCCGGCCAAGGTGACCCGCGGGTTCCTGCTCGGCGCGGTCATGGGCGCGTGGGTGAGCTCGTTCGTGGCCGACCTCTTCGCCTTCCGGGCCCGCACCCGGGTCGAGGCCATCGTCCCGTCCTTCACCATCTTCCTCTTCGGCGCCCTCCTGGGCTCGGAACGCCACCGCATCTCGGCTGCCCTCGTCTACCTGGGTGCCGTGCTGGCGTTCGTCGTGCTGGCCGAGATCTCCGCCCCTCCCCGGCCTCGGCCCTGGCTGGCCGGCGGGCGAGGCCCCGGTGAGAGGGCGCTCCTGCGGTCGGGCCTGGGCATGGCCGGCATCGCCCTGCTCCTGGCCGTCCTGGTCGGCCCTCAGCTCCCGGGGGCCTACGCCAAGGGCGTGCTGGGCGTGGCCGACGCCAACGGGCGCAAGACGGGCACCCGGGTCACCCTCAGCCCCCTCGTCGACATCCGGGGTCGGCTGGTCGGCCAGGCCTCGGTGGAACTGTTCACCGTCGCCACCGACACCCCGACCTACTGGCGGATCACCTCGCTCGACCGCTTCGACGGCACCATCTGGTCGTCCCTGAGCAACTACCGCCCCGCCGGCGCCCGCCTGCCCCCGCTCGGGGCCGACGCCAGCAGGGGGAGCACGGCCAAGTCGACCCAGGAGTTCGAGATCGCCGCCCTGTCGTCGATCTGGTTGCCGGCCGCCTACCGGCCCGACCGGCTGAGCCCGTCGGGCAAGGTCCGCTTCGATCCGGACTCGGGCAGCCTGGCCACCGACAAGGCCACCTCCGACGGCCTCCGCTACACCGTCGAGTCCTCCCTCCCCCGCCTCACCGCCGACGACCTGTCCCAGGTCGGCGCCATCGTCCCCACGGACATCGCCGACCGGTACCTGGAGCTCCCGGCCAACCTGTCGCGCACGGTCCGCCGGACGGCGCAGCAGGTCACGGCCACCGCATCGACGCCGTACACCAAGGCCAAGGTGCTCCAGGACTGGTTCCGCGACAACTTCACCTACAACCTGGCCGTGGCGCCGGGCCACGACGAGACGGCGATGGACCAGTTCCTCCGGACCCGGCAGGGCTACTGCGAGCAGTTCGCCGGCACGTACGCGGCCATGGCCCGGTCGCTGGGCCTGCCGGCCCGGGTCGCCGTCGGCTTCACCGCCGGGACCAAGGAGGACGACGGGCGCTGGCACGTCACCGGCAAGGAGGCCCACGCCTGGCCCGAGGTCTACTTCAGCGGGTACGGCTGGGTGGCCTTCGAGCCCACCCCGGGCCGGGGGCTCCCCGGCGCCGAGAACTACACCCAGGTGGCCCCGGCCCAGGCCGCGGACAGCACCGTCACGACCGTCCCGGCCACCGAGGTCCCGGTCGACCAGGCCGCCCCGGAGCCCGAGGCGGCCGCACCGCCGGTGGCGCCGCCCACGCCCCGGTCGACCACCGGCCCCCGCGTCGTCGTGATCGGCCTGCTGGTCACGGTCCTGGTGGCCTACGCCCTCGGCGTGCCGCTGGCCAAGCGCCGGCGCCGGGCCCGGCGCCGGGCCGGTGCCGCCGGCGCCACGGACCGCGTGCTGGTGGCGTGGGCCGACGCCGTGGAGGACATGACCGCGGCCGGTCTGGCCCCCCGGCCCGACGAGACGGCGGCCGAGTTCGCCCATCGGGTGTGCCGGGCCGCGGGGCCGGCCGGGCCGGCGCTCGTCCGCCTGGCCGACGACACCTCGGTGGCCGCCTGGTCGGCCGGCGGCGTGGCCGCCGACGTGGCCGTGCGGGCCGAGGCCGAGGCCGCCAACGTCGCCACCGAGCTGGCCGCCCAGGCGACACGGCGCGACCGGCTGCGGACCGCCCTCGACCCCCGGCCGCTCCTCGCCGGCACCGGCCGGCAGCGCACCACGGGCGCGGCAAAGGCCGGGGCGGACCAGGCGGCCTGAGGCCCTACTCCTCCCGCCGGAAGCGCTTCTTCAGGCGCTTGCCGACGTCGCCGAACTGCTCCTTGACCTGGGTGGTCTTGATGCTCCCGGTCACCTGTTTCCAGCCCGCCTTGCCCATCTTGCGCAGGTTGCGCTCGAAGAAGAAGGCGCAGGCCAGCATGACGGCGAAGCCCACGAAGCCGAGGAACAGCGACGTGGCGAACGATGCCACCAGGAGGACGAACCCGCCCAGGAAGCCGAGGGCGGCCCACTTGAGGTTGCGGCCGGCGTGGCGGTACAGCGTGGTCTTGCCGACGCCCCGCGCGAAAGCAGGATCGCTCTCGTAGAACTGTTGCTCGATCTCGTGGAGGATTCGCTGCTCGTCCTCGGAAAGCGGCACGTACTACCCTTTCAACCCGGTCCGCTACTAGGGCTATCTTCGCACAGCCCGGGACGCTCAACAACGCGCTGGCCCTCCCCCGGGCCCCACTGCTGGTCCCCCCGGCGCTTCACGGCCAGCCCGTCGGCCCGCAGCAGCGTCGCCGGCCCCACCGCGGCATCGCCGAAGCGCCGGCGGACCTCGTCCACCGCTTTGGCCACGGCCGGCTCCCGGTCGCGCTCCTGGCCGGCGCCGGCGCCGAACTGCAGCTGCTCGGTCGGGCCGGGGCCCGAGCGGCCCTCTGAGCGGGGGCCAGGCCCCAGGTTCGAGACGCTCACGCCGAGCAGCCGCACGCCCGGCGACGGGTCGACGGTCGCGAGGAGCTCGGTCGCCATCCGGGCGACGGCGGCGCCGGCGTGCACCGCCGCCGGCGCCGTCCGCGACCGGGTGATGGTCTGGAAGTCGGCGAAGCGGACCTTGACCGTCACCGTCCGCCCGGCCAGGCCGGCCTCCCGCAGCCGGTTGGCCACCGCGTCGGAGAGGCGGACAGCTTCCTGGCGCAGGGTGGCCGGGTCGTGGTGGTCGGCGGCGTAGGTCTCCTCGTGGCCCACCGACTTGACCGCCCGCTCGGGCTCCACCGGGCGGTCGTCCCTGGCCCACGCCAGGGCGTGGAGGTGCCGGCCGTGAGCCACGCCCAGCGAGCCGGTGACAGTGGCCAGCGGCAGGGCCGCCAGTTCGCCCACCGTGCGGATGCCGAACCGGTCGAGGCGCTTCCGCGTCGCCGGCCCGACACCCCAGAGCGCGCCGACGGGCAACGGGTGCAGGAACGCCAGCTCCTCACCCGGCGCCACCTCCTTGACCCCGAGGCCGGGCGCCGGCGGGGAACCCGGCGGGCCGGCCCGGGGCTTAGCCGCCTCCGACGCCAGCTTGGCGAGGAACTTGCTCGGGGCGACGCCGACCGAGCACCACAGCCCCGTCTCGTCCCGGACCCGCCGGCGCACGGCCCGGCCGATCTCGGGACCGCTCCCCCACAGCCGGCGGGCACCCGTGACGTCGAGGAACGCCTCGTCCAGGGCGATCCCCTCGACCAGCGGGGTGAAGGCCTCGAACACGGCATGGATGCGGCGGCTGTGCTCCTGGTACAGCTCGTGGCGACCGGGCACGAACACGGCCTGCGGGCACAGTCGGCGGGCCTGCACCGATGGCATGGCCGAGCGGATCCCGAAGGACCGGGCCTCGTACGAGCACGACGCCACCACGCCCCGGGCGCCGGCGCCCCCGACGATGACCGGCTTGCCGGCCAGTGACGGGTCGGCCAGCACCTCGACGGCGGCGTAGAAGGCGTCCATGTCGACGTGGAGGATGACCCGGCCCGCGATGGCAAGAGTGTGCCAGCCGGCGGGCGCCCGGCCGGGGCATGCCCGTTGACGATCCCTACGCGGAGGTGTAGGACTAGCCAGCAAGGAGGCGGCGATGCGGCGGAACCTTCGGGCCCCGGCCGGGCGTGCGGGAAGGGTGGCCTCCTTCGAACGCGGCCCGGACGTCCGTTTCCGTCGCCGGCCGTCACGCCAGGAGGGGCGCCCATGAACGAGGCATTTCCCATCGTCGCCGGGATCATCATCGGCCTGGTCGGCGGCACGATCCGCCGGCGGTGGTACACGACGGCCGGCCTGGCCGCACTCGGCGTCGTCGCCGGGACCATGGCCGCATCGGTGAGCGGTGAGCTCGAGGTCAGCTGGGGGTTCCTGGTGTGGGACGTCGGCCAGGTGCTCGTCGTCGCCCTGGTGTCGGCCCGGCTGGTCATGCTCCGCTCCCGCCTCGGTGCCACCGAGCGGCCCCAGCCACGGTCATGAAGGAGCCGACGTCGGGCGGGACCGACGACGACGATCCCCCCGGGGGCCGGGCGCTGGAGCGGTTGCGCCAGTTCGAGCAGGAGCGCGGCTGGGCCGAGACCGAGGTGCTCCCCGAGGATGCGGGCGCGGAGCCCGAGCACCAGGCGCCACCCGACGAAGGCCCGGACGACGACGAGGAGTGAGTGGGCAGGTCCCGTAGGACAGAGGCAGCATCGAGCGCGAGCGGAGGAGAGAGATGCGGGGTCCCGGACAGGACAGCACTGAAGAGAGGGCGGCGGCCCCCGGGACGCCGGTGGCCGCCGAGCTCCCCGGCGGGAAGGTCCTGGCCCGCCTCCACCAGTTGGAGCAGCAGCGCGGGCTCGAACTGACCGACATCACCAGCCCCACCGCCGCCGACGGGGTCGGGTCCATGTACTCCGATGCCGTCGCCGCGCTGGCAGCGCTCGAGGGCGACCAGCCCACGTCGGCCCCCCTGGCCGGCGACCCGCCGACCGGCGTCCCCGTCGCCCAGGGCTGGCGCCCCCTCGGCCCGTACTACATCCCCCACGGCCAGACCTACGGCACGGGCGGCAACACCCGGCCCTCGGTCTCCGGGCGGGTCTCCGCCATCGCCGTGCACCCCACCAATGCCAACCACGTGCTCGTCGGCGCCGCGGGCGGGGGCGTGTGGCAGACCACCGACGGGGGCGCCAACTGGTTCCCGCGCACGGACAACCAGGCGTCGCTGGCCACCGGCGCGCTGGCGTTCACCCCGAGCAACCCGGCCGTCGTCTATGCCGGCACGGGGGAAGGCAACTTCTTCGCCCGCCTCGGCGCCGGCCTCCTGCGCTCCACCGACGGGGGCACGACCTGGTCGTTGCTGGTCGGGGCCCCCTTCGTCGGGCTGGGGTTCTACGACCTGGTCGTCGACCCCCTGAACGCCAACCACCTCCTCGCCGCCACCACCGGAGGCCTCTTCGAGTCCACCAACGGCGGCACGGTCTGGGCGTCGCGCCGGGCGTTCAAGACGTGGGACCTCTCGATGCACCCGGCCGTCGCCGGCAACGCCAGCTCCACCAAAGAGGTGTTCGGGGCCTGCGCCGACGGGCTGTTCCGCTCGGCCGACGGCGGCACGACGTGGACCGCCGTCGCCCTCCCGAGCGGCACGGCCACCTACCAGCGCATGGCCGTGTCCCACGCCCGGTCCAACGGCGACGTCGTCTGGGTGTTCGCGGTGGACGCCTCGAACAACGCCCGCATCTGGCGGCGCTCGGCGGCCGGCGGGGCCTTCACCCTGATCACACCGGTCGGGGTCGTCATCAGCACGAGCCAGGCCTGGTACGACTGGTTCCTGGGCGTGGCCCCCGACAACCCGGCCGTCGTCTACCTCGGGGAGATCCACGTCCTCAAGGGGACGCTGTCCGGCACCAACCTGAACCTGGTGAACATCTCGTCGAAGGCGTCCGGTGACTCCGTCCACCCCGACCAGCACTGCATCGCCTTCGGCCCGGCCAGCGCCAACGACGTGCTGGTCGGCAACGACGGGGGGATCTACCGCTCCCCCGACGGGGGCACCTCCTGGAAGCCGCTCAACAAGGGCCTCTCCATCACCGAGTTCGAGTTCCTGGCCCAGCACCCCCAGTACGACGCGTGGCTCCTGGGCGGCACCCAGGACAACGGCACCCAGCGCTACGAGGGCGAGGAGGTCTGGTACCACGTCCAGGACGGTGACGGCGGCGACTGCGGGGTCAACGCGCTGGCGCCCTACACCTGCTACCAGTCGTTCTTCGGCCTGGGCCTGCGCCGGTCGACGAGCGGGGGTGGGTGGGGTTCATGGTCGGCGCTGCCCATCCCCACCGCCGGGTCCGCCCTCTTCTACCCGCCGATGGAGGTGCGCAACGAGGTCGTGGTCCAGGCCGGCCAGAACGTCGCCATCTCAGCCGACACGGGGACCACGTGGGCCAGCGTCGCCCTCCCTGCCGGGAAGGTGGCGTCGGCGCTGGCCATCCCCTCGGCGACGCGGATCTACGTGGGCACCGTGCAGGGTGACGTCTTCCGGGTCGACAAGGGCGCCTCGTGGGCCGGGGCGCCGGTGACGGCGCTGGCCCTGCCCCGGGCCGGCTTCGTCAGCGACCTCCGCGTCGACCCCACGAACGCCAACGTCATCTGGGCCACCTACTCGACCGCCGGCGCCGGCGGCCATGTCTTCCGCACCACCAATGGGGGCACCACGTGGGCCAACGTGAGCGCCGGCCTCCCCGTGGTCCCGGTGAACTCCGTCGAGGTCGACCCGGCCAACCCCAACACGGCGTGGGTCGCCGCCGACGTGGGCGTCTACCGCACGACCGATGCCGGGACCACGTGGTCGGCCTTCAACAACCTCCTACCCAACGCCCTGGCCAAGGACCTCCTCCTCCACCCGGTGCGGCGGCTGCTGCGTTGCGCCACCCAGAGCCGGGGCGTGTGGGAGATCGCCGTCGATGCCCCCACGATGCCCGATGTCGAGATCTACCTGCGCGACAGCGTCGTCGACACGGCCCGGACCAGCCCGTCGCCCTCCGGGGTCAACGACCCGTTCAACCTCGGAAGCAACACCTACTGGTGGCAGTGCACGGACATCAAGGTCGACGCCCCACCGTTCCAACCGCTCGTGGCCGACTTCGGCACGTTCAACGACGACCACGGGCTGGCCGCGGCCGGGCTGGTCCACGAGGACGCCCAGCGCACGAAGACGGTGCGGGTGTTCGTCCAGGTCCACAACCGGGGCCCGGTGCCGGCGACGAACCTGGCGGTCAAGGTCTTCTTCGCCGACGCCTCCGCCGGCCTGCCCAACCTGCCGGCCGGCTTCTGGACCGGCTTCCCCGCCAACGCCGTGCCGGCCAGCTCGCCATGGCAGCCCATCGCCCCGCACCAGACCCTGGCCAGCGTGCGGGTGGGCGCCCCGCAGGTCCTCACGTTCAACTGGACGGTCCCGGCGTCCGCCGCCACCCACACCTGCCTGCTGGCCATCATCACCGCCGGCAACGACGTCCTCTCCACGGCCCAGCTCAACGTCGGGTCGGTCGTGCCCGGGGAACGGCGGTGCGGCCTCCGGAACCTGCACGTCATCGACGCGCTCGCCCCGGGCGCCGGCGACGCCGTCGCCGTCAACCTCTGGGGCGCGGTGGCGAACACCCGGTACGCCATTGCCCTCGATGGCCGCGGCGGCGCGGCCCTCGCCGGGCTGGTCCTCAGCAAGCGCCTGGCCACGCTGGCCCGCGAGGCCCAGGTCCCGGCGGTCAAGCTCGACGATGCGGCGCGCGGCAAGCTGGCCAAGCTCATCGAGCAGCGGCCGGCGCTGCGGGAGGCGCTGGACATCGAGCATGCCTTCAGTGCCGCCACCGACGGCGTGCTCCTCAAGGGCATCGAGCTCAGCGTGGAGCGGCCCGAGCCGGTGGTGCTCCTGCCGCGGGACGGGGCCAAGCCAGGCATGACGTCGTTGCTCCAGCTCGACGCCCAGGGCACGGCCGTGGGCGGCTTCACGATCGAGGTGCGCGCCCCCAGCGGCTAGGGGCCGGAGGCCTCTCCCCTACGCCACCCGAGAGGACTTGTCGCCGTGCGTCGGCGGGTGGGACACCAGGTGGAGCCGGAACGGGCGGTGCGGGCGCCGGCGGGCGACGCGGTCGCGCACGCCCCACCAGGTGACCAGGAGCAGAGCCTCGGCGATGATCCGGAAGGACATCTTCGACGTCCCCCGCTGGCGGTCGACGAACTCGATGGGGAGCTCGACGATCTCGCCGTCGTTCACGGCCACCCGGTAGGCCATCTCGATCTGGAAGCCGTACCCGTCGGCGCTGACCGACTGCAGGTCGATCCGGCGCAGGGCGTCGGCCCGGTAGGCCCGGAAGCCGGAGGTGGCGTCGCGGGCCGAGAGGCCCAGGACGAGGGCGGCGTAGCGGTTCCCCCACCGCGAGAGCAGCCGGCGGTGCAGCGGCCAGTTCGGGATGGTGCCGCCGGGCACGTACCGGGACCCGATGGCCAGGTCGGCGCCGGCCTCGACCGCCCGCAGGAGCGCCGGCAGCCGGGCCGGGTCGTGCGACAGGTCACTGTCCATCTCCACGAGGACGTCGTAGCCGCGGGCCAGCCCCTCGGCGAAGCCGGCCCGGTAGGCGCTCCCCAGCCCGGACTTGGCCGCCCGGACGAGGACGTCGATCCCGCCCAGCTCGTGGCCGATGGCCTTGGCCATCGCCGCGGTGCCGTCGGGGCTGGAGTCGTCGACCACCAGGACGTCGGCGGTCGGTGCCGCGGCACGGAGCCGGCGGAGGACCTCGGCGATGTTCTCCGCTTCCTGGTACGTCGGCAGGACGACGAGCGCGCGCACGGCGGCAGCCTACGATCTCCGGGTGCCAGGCCCGGAGATCCCGTTGAAGTTGCCGGAACGGGGGCCCACCGCGCTGCCGCCGGTGAAGGCCCGGGTGGCAGCCTTCCTGGCCATCGTGGTGGGAGGGTTCTGCGGTCTGCTCATCGGCGCGGCCCTTGTTCGGATCCAGTGTGAAGGTGGGTGCTCGACGCCCACCGGCCTCGGCGCCCTCGTGGGGGCCGTGCTGGGCGCGGGCGGGGTGGCTGTGGTGGCTGTGCTGGTACTGCGAGCCATGGGGGAGTGGCGAGCTGGCCCTGGAGCCCATCGACGCTGACGGGAAGGGCCAGCACGAACCTGGTCGCCGGCCGCAACGGCTCCGGCGAGATGGCCCGCACCGAGAGCGGCTGGGTGCGACGGAGGCGGCTGGCGCTCATGCGCTCGAGCTGCGGCTCATCTCTCATGGGAAAGGTATCGGCGGGGCCGGCGGCGACCTGTAGCTACGGCTCGGGGTCGCTCGACCCGGGCAGGAACCGGGCCACCTGACGGGCGGCCGACGCGGCCACCGCCCGCTCCATGGCGTGGGCCAGGGCCGCGTCCATGGCCATCGAGGCCGTCGGGCGGGCCCGGTGGAGGGCCTCGGTCACCGCGGCCAGGCGGTCGGGCGGCATGCCGGCGGCCACGAACGGCTCCCACACGTTGGACTCGAACAGGTCGACGAACCGCAGGGCGATGCGGTCGGCGTCGGCCACCAGCCGCTCGTACTCGTCGAGGGTGGCCGCCAGGGGCACGCCGGCGGCCACCAGCTCGGCGCCGACCCGCAGCAGGATCGGGCTGGGCGCCTCGAACTCGCCATCGACCACGGTGAGCAGGCCGAGCTTCAGCGAGCGCTCGAGAAGGGAGGGGTCTTCCACCGCGTCGGGGAACAGCTCCATGAGCCGGGCCAGGGAGACGCGCTCGGGATGGTCGTCGATCCACGGGGCGGTCAGCGCCTCCTCGAAGCCCAGCACGTCGTTGAGGCCGCGACCCTCCTCCCACGCCTCGAGCAGGCACTGGATGGCGGCCAGGGAGAAACCCCGCTCCTGCAGGCCGCCGATGTAGCGGAGGCGGGCCAGGTGGCCCTCGTCGTAGTACCCGACCCGGCCCTCCATGCGGGGCGACGGCAGCAGGCCCCGGGTCTGGTACGCCCGGATGTTCCGGCTGGTGATGCCCGACTCCCGGGCCAGCTCGTCGATCGTCATCCCGGGCGCCCCGTCCATGGTCGGAAGTTTACACTTGTTTTGGTGACATAGATCGATGTAAGGTTCGGCCCATGATCGCTGCCGCTGAGTGGGGTTGGACCGCCTGGGCCTGGTTGGTAGTGCCGCTGGCGTCGTACTGCATCGTCAGTCTCACCCTGTTCTTCTTCGGGAGGACCGACGAGACCAACCCGCTGAAGTTCTTCTTCAGCCAGATCGGCGACACGCTGGAGCGGATCACCGGGTACCCCGGCTGGTCCATGGCCGGCACGCTCAGCGGCCTCATCATGCTGCTGGTCCTCGTCATCGGCTTCTACTGGGACGTGGCCTGGCACATCGACAACGGCCGCGACAACCAGCTCTTCACCCCGTCGCACGTCATGATCCTGGTCGGCTTGGGCGGGCTCATCTACGCCGCCGGCATCGCCGTCCTCTTCGCCAGCATCGAGAAGGCCAAGACCGCCTTCAAGGTCGGTCCCCTCCACATCCCCTGGTCGGCCGTGCTGCTCACCGCCCTGGGTACCGGCGGCGTGCTCGCCTTCCCGATCGACGCCCTCTGGCACAACACCTACGGCATCGACGTCACCCTCTGGAGCCCGCCCCACATCCAGCTCGTCGTCTCGGGGTCGCTGGGCACCGTCGCCCTGTGGCTCATGCTGTCCGAGGCCCGGCCGTGGGCCGAGCCGACCCTGCTCGGCACCTGCATCCACATCCTCACCGCCGGCACGGTGCTGGTGGGTATGAGCACCCTGCAGGGCGAGTTCGACTACGGGGTCCCCCAGTTCCAGGTCCTCTACCTGCCTGTGCTCATCATGATCGCCGCCGGGTTCACCCTGGTGGCCGCCCGCCGGGCCCTCGGCCCGTGGGGGGCGCTGAAGGTCACCGGGATCTACCTCGTCCTCCGGGTGTTCCTGGCCTTCGCCATCCATGGCGTGCTCGACCACACCGTGCCCCACTTCCCTCTCTACCTCGGCTCGGCCCTGATCGTCGAGGGCGTGGCCTGGTGGCTGGGCACCGAGCAGCCGCTGCGCCTGGCCCTGGTCACCGGCGCCCTCGTCGGCACGGTCGGCCTGGTCACCGAGCTGGCCTGGGTCACCCTTTGGGGCTTCTCCACCACGGCCCGCCTGCCAGCGTCGCTCGCCCTCAAGATCGCCGTGCTCGGCCCCATCGCCGCCGTCGCCGCCGCCCTGATCGGCACCGCCTTCGGCGGTGCGCTGGCCAAGGCCCACGAGCACATCCCGGTCGCCGCCCTGGCTGCCGCCGGCATGGCCATCGTCGGGGCCCTGGCCTTCCCCCTCCCCCGCGACGTCGGGCCCGTCACCGCCACCGTGCGGTTGCAGCAGATCGGCAGCATGGCCACCGTCCAGGTCGCCCTCGACCCTCCCGATGCCGCCCGCACGGCCACCGCCTTCGCCGTCTCCTCCTGGCAGGGCCACTCCGAGACGATCAAGGCCGACCTCAAGCAGGTCGCCGTCGGCCGCTACGTGTCCTCCCGCCCCGTCCCGGTGACCGGCACCTGGAAGACCATGGTCAGCCTCCAGCGGGGCAGCGAGGTCATGGCCGTGCCGGTCTACCTGCCCGCCGACCCCGCCATCGGCGCCCCCGCTGTGCCCGCCGTGCCCGAGCGGACCGAGCGCTTCGTGCGGAACACCGTTCTGCTCCTGCGTGAGACCCGCCCCGGCCCGGCCGGCGCGGCGGTGGCCGCCTGGACCGGCCTCGTCGTCATGTGCTCCCTCTACATCGCCCTCATCGCCGTCACCGCCCGCCGGGTGCCGCCGCTCTCCCCGCCCTACCAGCCGGCCCAACCGTTCTCGGTGCCGCCGGCGTGGGCCGCCCCGGCCCGGGTCTGAACGCCACCCACCGTTTGGTCAATCGGGGGTGAAATATCACCCCCGATTGACCAAACGCCGGCGATCTCAGCCCGAGAGGGTGAGCCGGCGGAACCCCTCGGCGTAGCGGACGCCGGCGGCCCGGCCCTCGGCCTCGGCCCGGTTGCGCAGCACGTCGCGGAACAGCTCCTCGGAGCCGTCGAGCTGGCTGGTGTGGCACAGCAGGGCGTCGACCTTGGTGCCCAGGCTGGAGGTGACGTCGACCCACACGTTGGGGTCGAGCGTCCCCGACAGGAGGACCACGCCCACCGGGTGGGGCGGGCCGGCCGACGGGAAGTAGTGCGGGTTCCCGGCGGCCGGCGACACGGCGTCGAGCGTGGCCCAGCCGGCGACCCGGTGGTCGGCGTGGTTGAAATAGGTATCGCCGAAGATCACGGCCGTCGGGTCGGGGCAGACCACGACGTCGGGCCGGACCGACCGGATCACCGACACGATGCGCTCCCGCACGGCAAGGGAGTTGGCCAGCTCGCCGTCGTCGACCCCGAGCTGCTCCCTCCCGGCCAGGCCGAGGACCCGGCCCGACGCTGCCATCTCGGTGGTCCGCCGGGCCGCCAGCTCGGCCAGGTCGGCGGCCGGGTCGTGGGAGCCCTTCTCGCCCCGCGTCAACACCAGCACATGCACCTCGGCGCCGGCGGCCGCCCATCGGGCCAGCGTGGCGCCACAGGAGATCTCGGGGTCGTCGGGGTGGGCGTAGACGGCCAGCGCCCGGGCCGGAGCGTCGTCGTAGAGGGCGGCCACTGGACCGTACGATTGCAGACTTGCCCACCACACCGGAAACCTCAGACCTGCTCGCCCTGGCCGAACGGGTCGCCCGGGACGCCGGCGCCATGCTCCTCGCCGGCGCCCACGACCTGCGCCTCGACGTGTCGACCAAGAGCAGCGGCACCGACATGGTCAGCGAGATGGACCGGGCCGCCGAGGCCCTGATCGTGAAGGGCATCCTGGCCGCCCGGCCCGACGACGCCATCCTCGGCGAGGAGACGGGGGCCCGGGAGGGCACGAGCGGGGTGCGGTGGGTCATCGACCCGCTCGACGGCACCACCAACTACCTCTACCGCCAGCCGGCGTGGGCCGTCTCGGTGGCGGCCGAGGTCGACGGCCAGGTCGTGGCCGGTGCCGTGTGCTCGCCGGCGCTGGGCGACACCTTCACCGCCGCGATCGGCGCCGGCGCCTGGTGCAACGGCCAGCCCATCGCCGCCTCGGGCGCCACCGACCTGGCCAGCGCCTTGGTGGGGACCGGGTTCGGCTACGCGGCCAGCCGGCGGGCCCTCCAGGCCGCGGTGCTCCCCCACCTCCTGCCCCTCGTGCGCGACATCCGGCGCTACGGGGTGGCCTCGCTCGACCTGTGCTGGGTGGCCTGTGGGCGCCTCGACGGGTACTTCGAGGCAGGGGGCCAGCCGTGGGACGTCGCCGCCGGCCTCCTCATCGCCGCCGAGGCCGGCGCCGTGGCCAGTGGGCTCGACGGCGGGCCGGTGGCCCCCGAGTCGGTGATGGTGGCCGCCCCCGGCGTGGCCACGGCGCTGTTCGACCTGCTGGTGCGGGCCGGCGCGGCCGAGCCGCTGCAACACCGGGTATGACGAAACGTCGCCCATAACATCGAGGTCTATGTCACCATGAGAATGGTGGCGAGGTACGTGGTTGCCGTCCTGCGCTTCGTGGCCCACCAGTCACTTCGGCTGTCCGTGGCCGCGCTCGGCTTCACCGTGCTGGCCGCCGGCGCGGTGATGCTCGTCACGCCCGGGCCCGGCCTGCTGGTCATCATCGCCGGGCTGGCCATCCTGGCCCACGAGTTCGCCTGGGCCGCCGCCGCCCTCGACAAGGCCAAGGCTCGGGCCGCCCAGGCCCGCGAGGCGGCACGCCGCCGGGCGCCGCGGCGGGCCCAGCCGCCGCCCAGCGGGAACGTCGACTAGCCCGTCGCCGTCCCGTCCCAGCTGAGGGTGACGGCCTCGCGCACCCGAGGGGGCTCGTCGCCGAGCAGGGCGTCGATCTCCGGGTCGCGGTCGGCCGTGAGGCAGAGCGTGCGGCGCAGGGACGCCACCCGCGTCGCCCGGTCGGCGCCGCCGGCCCACGGGCGCGACGCCCGCTCGACCGCAGGCGTGATCCCGACCTCGACGAGGACGGCAATGGCGTCGTCCGCGGTCGGCCCCTCCGGCCGGCCGATGCCCCAGAAGTGCTGCCAGAAGCGCTCGGCGCCGGCCCGGGGGTGGCGGCCGCCCAGCTCGAGGACCACCCGGACGCGGGCATGGTCGGTGAGGGCGGTCGCGAACGCCCCGAGGTCGGGAACGTTGTAGGCGACGTGGTTGGAGACCACCACGTCGGCCGGCCCGACCAGGGCGGCCTCGGCGGGCCAGGTGCCCTGCACGGCCCGGTGGTCGACGCCCAGCTCCGTGGCCCGCTCGGTGAACAGCGCCAGGAGTTCCTCGCTCTGGTCGAAACCGGTGACCAGGCCGGCCGGCGGCACCAGCCCGAAGGCGGCGGACCCTCCCCCGCAGCCCACGTCCAGCACCGACCCGCCCTCGACCAGCGCCTCCCGGGCCCGCCGGCGTGACGGCGTGTCCGGCCCCGAGCCCACCGGCGCCCGGAACATGGCCGGGGTGAACGCCCAGGGCGATTCCGGCGCCGCGGCCATGATGTGGTCGGGGATGGCCCAGGCGGCCAGCTCGGTGGCCCAGCGTTCGGCCGCCGGCCCGCTCACCGGGGCACCCGGACCACGATCGTGCCGGCCAGCCGGTCATGCAGGCCCCGCCGGCGCGGGTCGAACACGAGCGACGCCATGACCGCCAACCCTACCCAAAGACCGATGTACGGCAGCCGGCCGACGACGCCCGGGAGCGCCCACCGCAGGGCCGAACGGCGCCAGCCGGGGAGCGACCCGTCGTCGACGGCCACCACCCGCGACCCCACCGCGATCTTGCCCAACGTCTGGCCCCAAAGCGCGGTGGGGACGATCGTGTAGATGGCGCCGAACAGGAACAGGCCCAGCACGATCGGTCCTGGCACCGAGGTCTCGATCCGGTCGATCTCTACCAGGCCGAGCAGGAGGGGGATGACGACGACCATGCTGGTCAGCAGCCCGTCGACCAGGGCGCCGCCGACCCGCTGGGCGATCGAAGCCAGTTGCTGCGCCGGCGCCTCGGGCGCCTGGGTGGTCCAGTCGTCGCTCATGGCCCGATGACGGCCCGGCTCACCCGAAGAAGACTTCGGCGACGCCGTGGTAGAGGCCGGGGTCGACCGTCTTGGACTTCCCGACCGCCACCGACAGGGGCACCCGCACGATCTGCCCGGCCTGGAGGGCCACCATCTCGCCGCTGGCGCCGGCGTGGACGGCGTCGATGGCGGCGATCCCGAAACGGGTGGCCAGGACCCGGTCGAAGGCGGTCGGCGTGCCGCCCCGCTGGATGTGGCCAAGGATGGTGACTCGGGTCTCGAAGCCGGTGCGGGACTCGATGCCCTGGGCCACCCGGTTGGCAATGCCGCCGAGGCGGACGTGGCCGAAGGCGTCGAGCTCACCGGACTGCAGCTCCATGGTGCCGGCCACCGGCGCCGCCCCCTCGGCCACGACGACGAGCGACGCGTACCGGCCGCGGTCGTGGCGGCCCCGGAGGCGCTCACAGATGGCCTCGATGTCGAACGGCTCCTCGGGGATGAGGATCTCGGCCGCCCCGCCGGCGATCCCGGCCTCGGTGGCGATCCAGCCGGCGTGGCGGCCCATGACCTCGACGACCATGACCCGGTCGTGAGACTCGGCGGTGGTGTGCAGCCGGTCGATGGCGTCGGTGGCGATCTGCACCGCCGTGTCGAACCCGAAGGTGACCTCGGTGCCCGACAGGTCGTTGTCGATGGTCTTGGGGACACCCACGACCATCAGGCCCTCGGCCGCCAGCTTGGCCGCCACGCCCAGGGTGTCGTCGCCGCCGATGGCGATGAGGGCGTCGACCCCCTCGGCCCGCAGGCCGTCCAGCGCCTGCTGCGGCCCGCCCTCGACCTTGTAGGGGTTGGTGCGCGACGTGCCGAGGATGGTGCCGCCCTTGGGCAGCAGCCCCCGGCAACGCTCGATGTCGAGGGACATGGTCTCGCGCTCCATGACGCCCCGCCAGCCGTCGAGGAACCCCACGAGCTGGTCGCCGTAGAAAGTCTCGCCTTTGCGCACGACGGCTCGGATGACGGCGTTCAGCCCCGGGCAGTCCCCTCCCCCGGTCAGCAGTCCCACACGCATGCGTGCCACGCTACCGGCCGTGCCTGTCACCCTCGCCATCGACGCCGGCACCACCGGCGTGCGCACCCTGGCCGTCGACCCCGCCGGCGCGGTGGTCGGCTCGGCCTACCGGGAGCTGGCCCAGCGCTACCCGCAGCCCGGGTGGGTGGAGCACGACCCCCAGGAGATCTGGGCCGCGGTCGAGGCCACGCTGGCCGAGGTGCGGGCCTCCCTCGACGGGCCGGTGGCGGCCATCGGCATCACCAACCAGCGGGAGACGGTGGTGGCCTGGGACCGGCGCACCGGTGAGCCCCTCCACAACGCCATCGTCTGGCAGGACCGCCGCACCGCCGACCGCTGCCTCCGCCTGGAGGACGAGGGCCACCTGCCCCTGGTGCGGGAGGCCACCGGGCTCGTGCTCGACCCGTACTTCTCGGCCACCAAGATGGCCTGGCTGCTGTCGGAGGGCGGCGTCCACGCCGGGCCCCGGCTGGCCCTGGGCACGGTGGACTCCTGGATCCTCTGGAAGCTCACCGGCGGCGCGGTCTTCGCCACCGACCCGTCCAACGCCAGCCGCACCCTCCTGTACGACATCCGCCACGGGACCTGGTCCACCGAGCTGTGCGACCTGTTCCGGGTGCCGAAGTTCGCCCTGGCCGAGGTCCGCCGCACCAGCGGCCGGTTCGGGACCACGGCCGACGGCGTCCCGATCAGCGCCATCGCCGGCGACCAGCAGGCCGCCCTGTTCGGCCAGGCCTGCCTGCACCCGGGCATGGCCAAGAACACCTATGGCACCGGCTCGTTCGTGCTGATGAACGCCGGCGAGCGCTGCCCACCGCCGGCCGACGGCCTCCTCACCACCATTGCCTGGTCCCTCCCGGGAGCGGCGCCGGTCTACGCCCTGGAAGGGGCCATCTTCGCCACCGGGTCGGCGATCACCTGGCTGCGCGACGGGCTCGGCATCATCGCCTCGGCGGCCGAGATCGGGCCCTTGGCCGGATCGGTCCGAGACGCCCAGGGCGTGGCCTTCGTGCCCGCCTTCTCCGGCCTGGGCAGCCCGTGGTGGGACCCCCACGCCCGGGGCACGATCGTCGGCCTGACCCGGGGCAGCGGGCGGGCCCAGCTGGCCCGGGCCGTGGTGGAGGCCATGGCCTACCAGACCCGCGACGTGGTCGACGCCATGAACGCCGCCGTCGGCCACCCCCTGACCGAGCTGCGGGTCGACGGCGGCGCCTCGGTGCTCGACCTCCTGCTCCAGATCCAGGCCGACCAGTTGCGGGCCCCCGTCGCCCGACCGACCGTCCGGGAGACGACGGGCCTGGGCGCGGCCTACCTGGCCGGGCTGGCCGAGGGCGTGTGGTCGTCGACCGAGGAGGTCGCCGGCCTGTGGCGGGAGGAAGCGCGGTTCAGCCCCCGGGCCCCGCAGTCGGTGGTCGACAGCCGCCACGCCACGTGGCGGCGGGCCGTCGACCGCTCCCGCCAGTGGGCGTAGTGGCGGCCTAGCGGCTGGGGACGGCTGCCGGCCGCGGCCGTTCGACGCCGAGGTTGCCCATCACGTACTGGGCGATCTTGCACAGGGCGGCGAGCTGGTGGCGCTCACGGGCCCGGAAGGGCCGGCCCTGGCGGCCGAGGAGCAGGGCCAGGCGGGACGAGCCGAGGGCGGCCCAGGCCACGTCGTCGGGGCCGCACTCGCCCGAGCTGACCGCCTCCGAGGACTGGCTGCCGGCCACGAAGGCCACCAGCCACGCCGGCGGGGGCGGGGCGCCGTGGGAGGCGAGCAGGGCCCGGTCGTCGAGGTCGACGACCACCGCCCACTCGGCGCCGAAATCCCGCCGGGCGTGGGCCACGAGCAGGCCGAGCAGCTCGTCGTACGACACGGAGGCCACGATCAGGGCCGCCGTCTCGAGGGCGTCGAGGCGAGGGTCGGCCAGGTGGGCGGGCGCCGGCCGCACGTCCTCCACGTCGACGCCGTCGACCTGGTCGATCTCGGCCAGCAGCAGCGACACCAGGCTGGCGTCGGGCAGCTCGACGACCAGCTCGTCGATGGCTCGGCCGGCGCCCCGCTCGAGGATGTCGATGCCGACGACATCGCCGCGGACGGCGCCGATCCGGCTGGCCACCTGGCCGAGCGCCCCCGGGCGGTCGGGCACCCAGACGCGTACGACGAAGGTTTCCATGCCGTGCAAGCTACGCGTCAGACGTGAACGGGCTGTTTCCGCTCCGTCACGTTCTGTGGACCGCTGACTGCTGTCAGAGAAGGACCTGGACAGCGATGGTCGTTCCCACGTAGAGAGGACGGCAATGACCGCCCTGGCCGAGCTGCAGGCGGGAGCCACGGGCGAGGAGTTCCTGGCCCTCCTCCACCGCACGGTCCGGGCCGTCGGGGTGGCCCGCAACTTCCCCGCGCCCGACGGCCACGCCACTTGGGACGCCGATGCCGTCCGCTCCACGGTCGCCGAGTTCGTCGCCGATAGCCAGACCCCGCGGCGGCTGAGCGACCTGGCCCTCCACTGCGGCTCCGACCAGGCGTTGCGGGCCCGGCTCCAAGGGACCGTACGGAACTTCCTGGCCGACGTGGGCCGGCGCACACCGATCGGCAAGCTGGTCCTGCGGGTCAACGACGTGCTCACCGGCGAGCCGGGTTTCGTGCGGGTCGAGGGCCGCTGGGCCCGGCACGCCGGCCCGGCCGCCGCCGGCCAGGACGACCCCGAACGGCTGAGCCGAGCCATCCAGGCCACCGCCGTCGTGGTGCCGGCGTGGGGCCACGACGCCCGCCGGGAGGCGCCGGTGGCCGACCGGGCCACCATCGTCGCCCTGTGCACGGTGCTGCTCGACGCCGCCGGCGGGTCGCTGGCCCCCCGGAGCCTGGCCCGGGCCATCGGCCACCGCCTCGGCGTCGGCCAGGCCCCGCTGGCCCTCGACGCCGACGCCTTCGACGGCGGCGCCGGCGGGGCCGAACCGGCCGGCGCCGACCGCACGGGCGAGGAGGCCCTCCGCCGGATCCGGGCCGCCGAGGTCCTGGCCCAGCTCAACGGCCGCGAGCGCCTGGCCGTGGCCCACCCCGAGCAGCCCGTCCGCCAGCTGGCGGCGGTCCTCGGGGTGAGCGCCTCCCAGAGCCACCTCATCCGCCAGCGGGCCGCGGCCGTCATCGGCGTCGAGCTGCAGGACGACGACGACGGTGAAGGCGTGGCCCTCGCCGTCATGGACCTGGCCCGCCAGTGGGCCGCCCGCATGGACGCCAGCACGCGGTCCGCCGTACAGGAGGTTCGATGACCATCCCCGGGCCGGCCCATCCGCTCGACGTCGACCTGGCCGACCTGGCCGACGGGGTGCTCGGCCCCGGCCCGGCCGCCGCGGTCCGCGCCCATGTCGACGGCTGCCTGCTGTGCCGGCTCAAGGTCCTGCGCCTGGCCGACGCGCCGCCACCGGGCCCGCCGGCGCCCGGCACCGTCCTGCCCCGACCGGCGTTCACCGTCCCGCCGGCCGACGGGGCCGCCGAGCCGGTGGCCGGCGACCTCTGGCTCGCCGGCGCCGAGGAGCGGCTCCTGGTCCTGGTCGTCCGGGTCACCGGCGACCAGGTGCTCGTGGCCCCCGTCACGTTGGACACCGAGGCGGCCGGCGAGGCCACGGTGGTGGTCGACGCCGCCCGCTCTCCCTTTCGGACCGGCCTCGCCGTGCACCCCGCCCTGGCCGCCGTGGTACCGCGGGCGGCGCTGACCGGGCGCCTGGCCACCCTCGCCGGCGCCGAGGAGCTGGCCGACCTGCTGGTCGGCCCCGGCCCGGGCCTGACCAAGGGCGCGGCCGGCGCCGGCGCCACCGACCCCCGGGCCCAGGTGGCCCAGGCCCTGGCCGACGGCCTGGCCGCGCTGGCGCCCCCGTCGCTCCTCGACGACCTGCGCGACCTGCGGGGGCCGGACTGCGCCGTCCGCCCCCTGGCCGCCTGGGACGACCTGCCCCTGGCCGAGGCGGCCGGGTGGCGGCCCCTGGCCACCCTCGACGAGCTGGGCGTCGTCCTGGTGCTGCTCGACACGCCCCACGGCCTGGTCGACCCCGAGGATTTCGAGGCGGCCCGGTCGGTGCTCACCCGCCTCAACGCCACCGCCCTGGTCGTGCTGGCCCGGGACCTGAGCGAGGAGGCCGAGGTGTTCGACGCAGCGTCGCTGCACGCCGGCATCGACGTGCCCTCCGGCGCCCACACGCCGCCCCGGCCGCTGATCTCCGGCCTCGAAGCCTTCGACGCCGTGGCCAAGTACCTCGACCAGCACTCCGGCGCCCGGGTGATGAGCGCGCCGACCCGGGCCCCCCTGGCCCCCGTCCACGTCCTCAATCTGCTCCGCAAGGCCGCCGAGGACGCCGCCGCCGACGCCGCCCGCCAGGGCGCCCGGTTCAAGATCGCCCCCAAGCGGCGGGGCTACGAGTCCCTCGCCGGCGACACGCATTTCTCCATCGCCACCGCCCTGGAGCAGGCATTCGAGGGCGGCTCAGTCGTCGCCGGCCTCCTCGACCTGAGCCGCCAGTGATCACCCGGATCGCCATCGAGAACTGGCGGGCCTACCGCAGCCTCGACCTCGACATCGGCCGGGGCACCACCTTCCTGGTCGCCCCCAACGGCGTGGGCAAGAGCTCGTTGCTCGAGGCGGTGCGGTGGGCGCTGGGCGCCGGCCACGTGGAGCAACGGCCGTCGATGGTCCGCCAGGGCCACGACCGGGCCTCGGTGTCGGTCACGCTGGCCCTGCCCACCGGCGAGCTCACCGTCACCCGGTCGCTGACGGCAGCACGGACGAAGGTCACCGCCACCACCACCGCCACCCTCGACGGCCAGGCCGTCGACGAGGCCGAGGCCACCCGGCTGCTCGAGACGGCGTGGTCGGCCGACGCCCGCTTCGTGTCGCGCACCGCGTTCCTCACCGAGGACCTCCGCAGCGATGCCGAGGGCCCCAACCTGCGCACCCACCTGTGCCGGGTCTACTCCCTCGACGACCTGCAGCGGGCCATCGCCGAGATCGAGCCGGCGCTGGCCCAGCTCTCCCGGGGCCTCAAGGCGTCGCGGGCCGAACTGTCGGCCACGCGCGAGCAGCTCGACGAGGCCGCGGCCGAGCTGGCCGAGCGCGCCGCCGGCGTGACGGCCGCCCGCGCCGACCTCGACGCGTCCCGGGCCGCCCACGCCCAGGCCCGGGCCGCGCTCGACGAGGCTCGGGCCGCCGCGGCCCGGCGCCAGGCCGCCGCGGCGTGGGAGGACGCCCACGCCCACCTGCTCGCCCTCGCCGCCCCGATGCTCGGGCCGCTCGACGGCTCGCTGACCGACGCCCTCACCGCCATGGAGGACCGCCTGGCCGCCGAGCTCGACGCCACCCGGGCGCAGCAGGCCGACCTCCGGGCCCGGCTGGCCGCCGCCGAAGCGTCGTTGTCGACCCTCCACGACGCCGGCGCCGGCTGCCCGGTCTGCCTGCGGGAGCTCGACGACGCCAGCCGGGGCCGGGCCGAGGACGCCCACCGCTCCGCCGTGGCCGGCGCCACGGCGGAGCTGGCCGTGCTCGACCTGGCCACACCGGCGGCCGCGCTCGACACCGTCCGCGCCCTGGCCCGCCAGGCCGCCGCCCTCGGCCCCCGACCGCCGGCGCCCGAGGCCGACGACCTCGACGCCCGCATCGAGGTCGAGGCCCAGGCCCAGGCCGCCCTCGAGGACGCCGTGGCCGGCGTCCGGGAGGCGGAGGTCACGGCCCAGGCCACCATGGCCCGGGTCGACGCCATCCGGGCCGAGCTGGAGGCGGCCGACGCCCTCACCGAGCGCTACCGCGCCGAGGCCCTGCTCGAAGCGGGCCGGGCCGCCCTCCACCAGACCATCACCACCGTCCTGGGCCGCCAGCTCGAACCCCTGGCCGCCGAGGTCAACCGCCGCTGGGAGGCCGTCTTCCCCGACCGGCCCAACCTCCGCCTCACCCCCGACGGCGAGCTGTCGCGCGTCATCGACGGCGACCCGTTGGAGTTCGGCGCCTTCAGTGCCGGCGAGCAGACCGTGGCCAAGCTCATGATGCGCCTCACCACTCTCCTGGCCACCACCACCGTGCCCTTCTGCTGGATCGACGAGCCCCTCGAGCACCTCGACCCGGCCTCGCGCCAGCTCGTCGCCAGCACGCTGGCCCACCTCAGCGCCGCCGGCGGCCTGGAGCAGATCTTCGTCACCACCTACGAGGAGCCCCTGGCCCGCCGCCTGGCCGAGCGCCGGCCCGACCGGGTCCGGGTGCAGTACCTGCGCACGGAACCGCACCGCTGAGAAAAACGCGCGCCGATCGTCCGACGTATGTGGGACGTTGAACGTACGCCCCTGCGGGAGGAATCAGATGTCCACCAATGCCGTCGAAGCCCACGGCCTGGTCAAGCGCTACGGGCCCACCACCGCGCTGGCCGGGATCGACCTGGAAGTACCCACCGGCACCGTCATGGCCGTCCTCGGCCCGAACGGGGCCGGCAAGACCACCGCCGTCCGCATTCTCACCACCCTGACCGAGCCCGACGAGGGCCGGGCCACGGTGGCCGGCTTCGACGTGGCCACCCAGGGCACCGAGGTCCGCCGGCGGATCGGCCTGGCCGCCCAGGACGCCACCGTCGACCCCCTCCTCACCGGCCGCGAGAACCTGGTCATGCTCGGCGAGCTGCACCAGCTCCGCCGGCCGGCGGCCGCGGCCCGGGCCGTCGAGCTGCTCGACGCCTTTTCCCTGGCCGACGACGCCGGCCGGGTCGTGTCGGGCTACTCGGGCGGCATGCGCCGCCGGCTCGACCTGGCCGCCACCCTCGTGGCCCACCCCGAGGTGCTCTTCCTCGACGAGCCCACCACCGGCCTCGACCCCCGGGCCCGCAGCGAGCTGTGGACGGTGATCGACACCCTCGTCGGCACCGGCACCACGGTCATGCTGACCACCCAGTACCTCGAAGAGGCCGAGCGGCTGGCCGACGACATCATCCTCGTCGACCACGGCCGGGTCATCGCCCGGGGCGACGCCCAGAAGCTCAAGCGCGAGGTCGGTGGCGACCAGGTGCAGGTGGTGGTGGTCGAGGCCCACCAGCTGGCCGATGCGGCCCGGATCGTGGCCGGCGTGACCGGCACCGAGCCGGCGCTCGACGCCGGCACCCGTGCCGTCACCTCGCCGATCGACGGCGGCGTCGAGACGCTGATCGAGGTGGCCAAGGGCCTGGCCGCGGCCCGCATCGCCGTCGAGGACCTCAGCCTGCGCCAGCCCACCCTCGACGAGGTGTTCATGACCCTCACCGGCACCGACACGACTGACGAGGTCGCCTGATGACTGCGCTCACCCTCCCCACCGGCACCGTCCACCCCGACCGCACCCCCGAGCCGGCCCGCGGCCTGGCCCACGACACATGGGTTATCGCCCGCCGCGGCCTGCTGCACATGAAGCGCCAGCCCGAGGCCCTGTCCGACGCCACCATCCAGCCCATCATGTTCGTGCTGCTCTTCGCCTACGTGTTCGGCGGCGCCATCACCGCGCCCGGCGGCGGCAGCTACAAGGAGTTCCTGATGGGCGGCATCTTCGCCCAGACCATCGTGTTCTCGGCCTTCGGCGTGGCCATGGGCCTGGCCAACGACCGCAAGAACCAGGCCGTCGACCGCTTCCGGGCCCTGCCCATGGCCCGGGGCGCGGTGCTGGGCGGCCACGCCGTCGCCAGCCTGATCAAGGCCCTCCTGCCCATCGTGCTGATGTCGCTGTGCGGGCTGACCATCGGCTGGCGCATCCACGACGGCCTGCTCAGCGCCGTGTTCGGCTACGTCCTCCTCATCGGCTTCGCCTTCGCCATGACCTGGGTCGGCGTGCTCCTGGGCAGTGTCGTGGCCACTCCCGAGGGCGTCCAGGGCATTGCCTTCGCCGCCCTGTTCCCCATCACCTTCATGGCCAGCACCTTCGTGCCCACCGAGACCATGCCCGGCTTCCTGCGGACCATCGCCGAGTGGAACCCGGTCACCACCCTGGCCAACGCGGCCCGCATCCAGTTCGGCAACCCCAGCACCGTCGCCAGCCCCGGCGACCCCTGGTCCATCGCCCACCCCACCGCCTATTCGGTCCTCTGGATCGTCGGCATCATCGGCGTCTGCGCCCCCCTGGCCGTGCGGGCCTACCAGCGCTCGGTGGCCAAGTAACCCGCAACTGGTGACGATCGGACACGCCAGGACCTGTCCGATCGTCACCAGTGCAGCCAGTCCTTACGCGTCGTCGCCCAGACCAGCAGGCGCCCCTTCTGGGCCTCGGCGACCGGCTCGACCCGTGGGACGGCGGCGCTGGCCGGCGTCGGCGCCTCCTTCGCCCATGGCATGAACCGCCGCAGCTCAGGGAGGCTGGCCTCTCGGCCCTGATCACGACCCTACGTGCACGCCGTGAGCGAGGCCCGTCAGTTCGGAGCGACGATCCGCCGGCCACGCCGGCCTGGCTCCCGCAATCCGCGTGCACTCTCCGTCGTGAAATCGCCCAGATCGGGCCAGATCACGACGGAAAGTGCACGCGGCGGGCGCCGGCCTCAGGCCGCGGCCGGCTCCGAGCGGCGCCACACGGCCACGATCTCGGCGCTGCGGATGCTGGCCACCCGCACGCTCCAGCAGTCGACCACGCTCTTGCCGTCGAGGGCGAAGAAGGTGGTGAACGGGCCGTCGGGCTGGTAGGCGTCGGCCCCCTCGATCGTCTCGACGGTGCCGTCCTTGAGCTTGACCTCGAAGCTGGGCATGGGTCGAACCTACGCCGGCGCCCCTGTGCGGAGGAAGGGCGATTGCCTGTGGATTTCCGGTGGACTAGCCGGCGGCGATGCCGCGCCAGAGCACCTCGAGCACCCGCTCGGGCAGGCCGTCGTCGATGTCCATGCCGGTGACGAGGAACCGGTGCATGAGCAGGGCGACCACGGCGTCGGCGATCACCTCGGGGTCGGCGCCGGCCCGGACCTCCCCCCGGTCGACACCCCGCCGCACCACCTCGAGCACCCGGGCCCGGCGGGGCTGGACGAGGCCGTCGCGGAAGGCGGTGGCCAGCTCGGGGCTCCGGGCCAGCTCGGCCACCAGGGCGGGCATGACCCGGGCTGCGTCCGAGGTGCGCAGGTGGTCCATGAACGCCCGGACGTACAGGAGGAGGTCCTGGCGGGCCGAACCGGTGTCGGGCACCTGGGCCCCGTGCTCCCGGCAGGCGCAGATGGCGTCGACGACGAGGGCCGACTTCGACGCCCACCGCCGGTAGACCGTGGCCTTGCCGACACCGGCCCGAGCGGCGACGCCCTCCATGGTGACGCCGCCGTAGCCCTCGTCGGCCAGCAGGTCGACGGCCGCCCGGAGGATGGCCCGGTCGGCCTCGATGCTGCGGGGCCGGCCGGCCGGGCGAGGGACGTCGAGCTCGGTCGTGCTCATGCGGTGGCGACCTCGAAATCGTCGACCGGCACGACCGGGGCGATGTGCTCCCGGGCGCGGGACGGCAGGAACGCCAGCGCCACCAGCGATCCGACGAGGGCCACGCCGGCGGCGACCAGCACGCCCACGCCCATGCCGTCGACGTAGGCCGACTTGGCCGCTGCGGCCAGCGACGCCCCCTGCTCGCCGCCGAGCTGGCGGGCGACGTTGAGGGCGGCGCCGACCGACGCCTTGGCCGCCGCCGGCACGTCCGGCCCCAGCGACGATGCGTAGGACGACGCCAGGAGCGACCCGAGGATGGCCACGCCGAGGGCGCCGCCGACCTGGCGGGTGGTGTCGTTGACCGCCGAGCCGACGCCGGCCTTGTGCCGGGGCAGGGAGCCCATGATCGACTCGGTGGCCGGCGCCATGGTCATGCCCATCCCGATGCCCATGATGAGCATGCTGGCCAGCACCGGCCCGTACCCGGAGGTCACCGTGGCGAAGGACAGGATGACCAGCGCCACCGACACCACGGCCAGCCCGCTGGCCACCACGATCTTGGTGCCCACCCGCTCCACGATCCGGGCGCTGAGGGGTGCGGCCACCATGAGGACCAGCGAGATGGGGGCGATGCGCAGGCCGGCCTGCAGGGCGGTGTAGCCGAGCACGAACTGCAGGTACTGGGTCTGCAGGAACATGGCCCCGAAGAGGGCGAAGAACACCAGGGTGACGGCGGTGCTGGCCGCGCTGAACCGGGGGTTGGCGAAGAAGTGCACGTCGAGCATGGGGTGGTCGGTGTGCAGCTCCCAGCCGATGAAGCCGGCCACGAAGGCCACGCCCACGAAGAAGTAGGCCAGCGTGCTCGGCTGGGTCCAGCCCTGGCCCGGGCCCTCGATGATGGCCCAGACGATGCAGACCAGGCCGACGATGGACAGCAGGGCGCCGATGGGGTCGAGGCGGGGAGGCGCCGGGTCCTTGGACTCGGGCACGAACAGCCGCCCGCCGACCAGGGCCAGGGTGACGATCGGGATGTTGACCATGAACACCGAGCCCCACCAGAAGTGCTGCAGGAGCCAACCGCCGCTGAGGGGGCCGATGGCGATGCCCATGGCCGAGAACCCGGCCCACACGGCGATGGCCCGGCCCCGCTCGGCCGGCACGGTGAAGACGTTGCTGATGATCGACAGCGTCGCCGGCATGATCAGCGCCCCGCCCATGCCCATGAGGGCGCGGGTGGCGATCAGGTGGTTGGCCGACCCGACCAGGGCCGACGCCACCGAGCCGACGCCGAAGATGGCCAACCCGACGGTGAGGCCCCGCCGGCGGCCGAACCGGTCGCCCAGGCTGCCGGCGGTCAGCAGGAGGCCGGCGAAGACCAGGGTGTAGGCGTCGACGATCCACTGGAGCTGCGACGTGGTGGCGTGGAGGTCACGGACCAGCGTGGGCAGGGCCACGTTGAGGATGGTGTTGTCGACACCGATCACCATCAGGCTCAGGCACATCACCCCGAGCGTCCACCACCGCCGGGCATGGATGGCAGCTGCGTCCATAGGTCCTCTCCGTTCCACGTATTCCGAAACGATCCCGTCTCGTTTCGGATCACGGTACCGCACGACCTACAGCTTCGTCAGCGCTTTTCTCATGTTGCGCATGGCCTGGCCGATGCGCTGCTCGTTCTCGATCAGGGCGAAGCGCACGAACCCGTCGCCCGTCGGCCCGAACCCGACACCAGGCGAGGTGGCCACCTTGGCCTCCTGTACCAGCAGGGACGAGAAGGCCAGCGAGCCCATCTCCCGGTACGGCTCGGGGATGGGCGCCCAGGCGAACATGGTGGCCTTGGGCCGCTCGATCTCCCAGCCGATGCGGTTGAGGCCGTCGCAGAGGGCGTCGCGCCGGCCCCAGTAGATCTCGTTGACCTCCTTGGGGTAGTCGGAGGCCTCGTTCATGGCCACGATGGCCGCGATCTGCACGGGCTGGAAGGTGCCGTAGTCCAGGTAGGACTTGAGCTTGCCCAGGGCGGCAACGATCTCGGGGTTGCCGACCATGAAGGCCACCCGCCAGCCGGCCATCGAGAACGACTTGGTGAGCGTGTAGAACTCGACGGCCACGTCCTTGGCCCCCGGTACCTGCATGATCGACGGCGGCTGGTAACCGTCGAAGGCCGTGTCGGAGTAGGCGAAGTCGTGCACGAGGATGACGTCGTGCTCCTTGGCGAAGGCCACGAGGCGCTCCAGCCAGGGCAGGTCGACACAGGTGGTCGTGGGGTTGTGCGGGAACGAGAGCACGATGACCCGGGGCCGGGGCCAGGCGTTCTCCCAGTCCTCCAGCAGGTTGGCGAAGAAGTCCTCATCGGGGCCGAGGGGGATGCGGCGGACGTCGGCGCCGGCGAACAGCGGCGCGTAGATGTGGATCGGGTACGACGGGGTGGGCACCATGGCCGTGTCGCCCGGGCCGAGGAGCACCCACATGAGGTGGGTCAGGCCCTCCTTGGCCCCGATGACGTTGATGACCTCCTTGTCCGGGTCGAGCTCCACCCCCCACTTGCGCAGGTACAACGCGGCGGCGGCGGCCCGCAGCTTGGGGATGCCCCGGCTGGCCGAGTAGCGGTGGTTGCGGGAGTTCCGGGCCGCCTCGGCCAGCTTCTCGACGGCGATGTCGGGCGAGGGGATGTCGGGGTTACCGAAGCCCAGGTCGATGACGTCGTCACCTGCCCGCCGGGCGGCCATCTTCAGGCTGTCGATGATCGTGAAGACGTAAGGCGGCAGGGCATTGATCCGGCGGAACTCCATGGCCGGGAGGTTACCGGCAGGTGACGGCCGCCTCGGTGAGCATTTCGACGGCCCGGGGGTCGGTGCCGATATCGAGGGGTGCGCAGATGGCCCACGCGGCGCCGGCGGCGGCCAGCGCCCGGAAATGGGCGGCCAGGTCGTCGACCGTGCCGGCCACCAGACCGGGCCGGGTGCCGTGGGCCCGCAGCTTGGCTTCGGCCTCGGCCCGCGTCCGCCCGATCAGGACCTGGCCGCCCCAGGTCAGGGCCCGACCGGGGGCCACGCCGGCCGCCTCGGCGCCGAAGGTCTCGGCGTCGGCGCCCCAGCAGTTCCAGCCGTCGGCCTCCCCGGCCGCGGCCCGTACGGCGGCCGACCGGCCGCCCACCCACGTCGTCACGCCGGCGCCGCGCAAGGCCCGGCAGCAGGCGACCACCGACGCCAGGCGCGTGGGGAACGGGAGGAAGGGGACGCCGTAGGCCTCGTTCTCCTCCCGGTTCAGCCCGTCGCCTGTACCCAGCGCGGCGACGAACCGGTCGCCGGCCATCCGGCGCAGCGACACGAGCGTGTGGACCAGCACGGCGTCGGGCACCAACCCGACCCGCGCCACCAGCGGCCCGAGGGTGACCCGCTTGGTCTCGGCCACCAGCGCCCCGAGCAAGGTGAGGGAGTGCAGGGCGGGGCGCATGCGCTGGCCGAGGGGCCACAGGTGGTCGAAGACGAACACGCCGTCGATCCCGGCCGACTCGGCCCGGCGGGCCACCTCGACGGCGGCCTCCGCGTCGTGGCGGAACTGCGGCAGCGTGACCCCGATGCGCATCCGCTCAGCAGGGGGCGTTCAGCTCGGGGCCCTTGTTGGTGTACAGCAGGACGAACGCCATCAGCCGCGGGTCGCTGACCGACTGGAGGGCAAGCTGGCGGCCCCACGCGGTGACGACGACGGGCGCCGGCAGGCCGCTGTCCCAGCGGGAGGCCACGATGTCCTTCCGGCTGCGGGCCAGGGCGGCCAGTGTGTCGACCTCTGCCGCCGGCAGGTCGGGCCGGTAGGTGACCCAGATGGCGCCGTGCTCGAGGGAGTGCACGGCCTTCTCGCTCTGGACGGGCGCGTCGTAGAACGTGCACGGTTGCCACGTGGGGTTGTGGGTGCCGCCGACCGGCGGCACGTTGGGGTAGTTCACCGGCGCGTCGGAGTGGGCGGCGACGACGCTGAAGGTCTGCACGCCGTCGATCGGTGACTTCGTCGTGGTGGTGCTGGCCGGCACCGTGACCTCGGGCGCGGTGGTGGACGGGGATGTCGGCGATGATGCCGTCGACGTGCTCCCGCCGCCGCTGCACGCAACGGCCAGGAGCAACATGGCCAGGGCGGCGACCGCCATGTGGACGGGCCCGGGCAACCCTCGGCGAGACACAGCCGTGATGGTAGGCCGAAGCGCGGCCGCCCCTGGGGGCTGGGGAGCCCAGGCGCCGGCCGCAGTCGAAGCCTACGGTGCGCTGCCCACCCGGCCCGCCCCGCCGGCGTCGAAGAGGCATGCGGCCCCGATGGCGCCGGCGTGCTCCCCCAGGCTGGCGGGCACGATGGCGATGGGCGGGCGGTGGGCCCCGCTGGCCAGCAGGGTGGCGAAGGCGGCCCGCACCGGCGCCAGCAGGAGGTCGCCGACCTCGACAAGCCCGCCGCCGAGCACGAAAGCCTGGGGGTCGAAGGCGTTGGCCAGGTTGACCAGGCCCAGCGCCACCCAGCGGCCCAGCTCGGCCAGCACCGCCTGGGCCTCGGCGTCGCCCTCGGCCGCCGCGGCGGTGATGTGCTCGCCCCGGACCGCTGCCGGGTCACCGCCGGCCAGGGCCAGCACACGCGCCGCCCGGCCCTCGGCTGCGGCCGCCTGCCCGAGACGGCCCAGCCCACCGCCGGAGGCGTAGCGCTCCCAGCACCCCCGCTGGCCGCACGGGCACGGCGGGCCGGCCGGGTCGAGGACCATGTGGCCGACCTCGCCGGCGAAGCCGTTGGCGCCCCGCAGCAGGTGGCCGCCGGCGACGATCCCGCCGCCGATCCCGGTGCCCAGGGCCACGAGGACCACGTCGTCGTAGCCCTGGGCCGCGCCGGCCTGGCGCTCGCCCCACGTGGCGCACGTGGCGTCGTTGTCGACCCGGACGGGCAGGCCGAGGCGGGCCTCGAGCTCGGCCTTGATCGGGAGGTCGACGACGCCGGGCAGGTTGGGAGCGAAGCGCAGGGCTCCGCCCCGGTCCACCAGCCCGGGCACACCGACCCCGACACCGGCGATCTCGGCCCCGCCGGCCACGTCGGACGCCACCGCGGCCAGGGCGTCGAGCACGGCCGTGCCCCCCGCTGGCGTGTGGACCCGCCGCTCACCGATCACCCGGCCGCCTTCGACCGCGACGGCCAGGCACTTGGTGCCACCCAGGTCGACCCCGACGGTACGCACGCCGGCGCTAGAAGCGCAGCAGGGCGCCGACGCGGCCCAGTACGTCGAGGTCGGCGTTGTCCCGGCACACCGCCACCCGGCACGCCTGGACCAGGGCCTCCTCGACCGCCTCCTCCACGACGTCGGCGACCTGCTCCATGTCGGTCCCGCACAACGGGCAGCGCCGGCCCAGGGTGCCGACCCAGGCGCAGGCCCGGCACCGCCAGCCCGGGGCCTCGAAGCCCTCCGAGACCAGCAGCGTGTCCACCCGGTGGGCCACCAGGGCCTGCAGGACGGCGTCGAGCCCGCCCACGCCGCCGGCGCCGGCGCCCACGGCCTGGCGGAGACGGCCCACGGTGGCCGCCTCGAGGGCCCGCTGCACGCCGGCTTCGACGTCGTCGGCCACCTGGCGGATCTCGTCCTCGGTGGCGCCGGCGGCCAGGTGGGCCCGGCCGGCGATGCGCTCACGCAGGTAGGCGTGCAGGTCGCGCTCGATCTCGGCGGTGACGTCCTCCGGCCCGCACAGGACCAGATGGTCGAAGCCCTGCTCCTGGAAGAGGGCGAAAGCGGCGGCCGCCGCCTGCTTCAGGTGACGGTGGGCGGCGGCGGCGGTGTGGCCGGCGACCTGGTCCTTGCCCATCTGGCCGCCGTCGTCGTCGTGGCGGGGCAGGAGGTCGAGGTGGTCGCCCTTGTCGGTCAGCTCGCCCTGGTGGAACAGGAAGAGCCGGGCCCGCTGGCGGTCGGCCAGGAGGAGGGCGTAGCGCTCGTGGCGGGCGACGACGGCCTCGAGCTCGCGGACGTAGGGCGTGTGGTTCACCACCAGCCGGTCGGCCACCGGCACGGCCAGCGTCTCGACCTCCCAGAAGTCGTGGGCCGAGCAGGCGAACACGGCCAGGCCGCGGGCGCGGGACCGGTCGATCCCGCCCCGGACGTAGGCCTCCATGCGGTCGAGGTCGGCGCACACCGAGGCGTGGCCCTCAGGATGGTCACGCTCGCGGACGGGCCGGGCCATGCGCTCCAGGGCCACCTCGACATCGCGGGCGCGGATGCGGCGCCGGCCGTCGACATCGAGGTACAGCGAGGTCACAGGAGCGTCGAGGCCCTTGAAACCGGCCAGGTCACGGATCCTGCTCGCGTTGATCGGCATCCGGCGATCGTAGGCCGCGGTCCAGCCGCCTCGTTTCGGCGGGCCGCGGCGGGAACGCCGCGTGGCGCGCCGCCCACAGGCCGCAGAGGCCCAGGCCCCACATCGGCACGAGCACGCCGGCGGCCAGGCTGGTGTACGGGCGGACGCCCGCCGTGGCCAGGCCCACGACGACCTGCACGGCCAGTGCGCCCAGCAGGCTCCGGCGGACGGGGCGGGGCGTGGACGGGCCGGCGAGGAACCAGATCTCGGCCAGCTCCATGCGGTCGGTGCGGCTGCGGCCGGCTACGAGGAAGAAGGCCCACAGGAAGATCCCGCACCCGCCGGCGAAGAGGGCGACGGCCACGTCGAGGGCCACCGGCTCGAAGGTCGACGGAGCGGCCGCGGCGGCGACGGCCGTGGCCACGAACACGCCGGTGCCCGCCCAGGCGACCTGGCGGATGCCGGCCCCGGCAGCGGGCACGCCGGTCATCGGAGGCCGGCCAGGTGCCCGGCCAGGTCGGCGGCCAGACGGTCGTAGGAGGAGAGCTGCTCGGCCCGGCGGCGGGCCGCCGCCCCCATGGCCGCGCACAGGCCGGGGTCGTCGAGCAGGCGGGCCAGCGCCCCGGCCACGGCCACCGGGTCCTCGGGCCGGCCGACGACGAACCCGGTCTCGCCGTGGGCCACCGCCTCGTGGGAGCCGCCGCTGGCGCCGGCCACGCCGGCCACGCCGCACGCCGCCGCCTCGAGGAACACGATCCCGAAACCCTCCTGCTCGAGCCCACCCCAGCGGTTCCGGCACGGCATGGCGAACACGTCGGCGCACCCCAGCAGGGCGGGCATGGCTTCGTCAGGCACGAACCCGAGCAGCCGCACCGGCGCGCCAGTGGCCGCGACCAGGCGTTCCAGGCGGTCCCGGTCGCGGCCGGCGCCGGCGAGGACGACGGTCAGGCCGGGGCGGGTGGTCGCCAGGAGGGACGCGGCGGCGATCAGCACGTCGAAGCCCTTCCGGGGCACCAGGCGGCTCATACCCACCACGAGCGGCCCGTCGACGGGCAGGCCGGCATCGGCCCGGGCCTGGCGGCGCTCCTCGGGCGACAAGGGCCGGAAGCGGCCGACGTCGACCCCCGGCGGCACCACCTGCAAGGGAAGGCCGGGGCCGGCCAGCCGGGTGGCCTCGGCCGCCGGGTAGCCGCCGGCGGCCACCACCGACACGGCACCGCGCAGGACCCGCCGGAGGAGGGCGCGGGCACCAGGGACGCGTGCGGGAACGGTGACCTCGGCACCATGGAGGACCACGCCGTAGGGCAGGCCCAGCCCGGGGCCGAGCAGCCCGACCGGGAGCGCCGGGTCCAGGAGCACGACCGCCGCCCCGGCGTCGGCTGCCACCCGGCGCACCTCGCGCGCCACCGACGGGATGGGCAGGAGCACCTCGTGGGCCGACCGGTGCACCCGGAAGTCCTGGGCCGCGTCGAACCCGGCTGCGCCGGGGTGGGCGGTGGTGAGCACCGTGACCCGGTCGGGCGGCAGCCGGCGCCACAGCTCCCACAGGTAGGACTGGATGCCGCCCACCTTGGGCGGGAAGTCGTTGGTGACCAGGAGATGGGCCACCGGGCCGGCGCCGGTCAGCGGGGCCGCAACCGCCGGCGCTTCGGCCGCTCGGCGGGCAGCGCCTCCTGGCGCGGCCCAGGCCGGCGGGGAGCGGGCAGGCTGACCGCAGCGGGGTTCTTGAGCGCGCTCGACGGCCGGGGCAGGGTGACCTTGCGGGCCCGGGGCGGCTCCGGCTCCTCCGTGCCCGGGGCCGGGAGCGGCCGCGGCTCGAACGCCCGGCCGGCCTGGGCGATATCCCCCC
>JAHFUR010000033.1 GCA_023264995.1 Acidimicrobiia bacterium
CTTCTTGCGCTCCTCGAGCGCCTTCTCCTGGTCGCGGAGCTTGGCCGCCTGCTCGAACTTCTGGTTCTCGATGGCCTGTTCCTTCTCCTTGCGGACGCGGGACAGGTCGTTCTCGAGCTCTTTGTAGTCGGGCGGGGTCTTCATGCGGCGCATGACCATGCGGGACCCGGCCTCGTCGATGAGGTCGATGGCCTTGTCGGGCAGGTGCCGGTCGGAGATGTAGCGGTCAGAGAGGTTGGCCGCGGCCACGATGGCCTGGTCGGTGATGGTGACCCGGTGGTGGGCCTCGTAGCGGTCGCGGATGCCCTTGAGGATCTCGATGGTGTGGGCCACGGTGGGCTCCTCCACCTTGATGGGCTGGAACCGCCGCTCCAGGGCCGCGTCCTTCTCCAGGTGCTTGCGGTACTCGTCGAGCGTGGTGGCGCCGATGGTCTGCAGCTCGCCCCGGGCCAGCATGGGCTTGAGGATGGAGGCGGCGTCGATGGCGCCTTCGGCCGCGCCGGCGCCCACGAGGGTGTGGAGCTCGTCGATGAACAGGATGATGTCGCCCCGGGTGCGGATCTCCTTGAGCACCTTCTTGAGGCGCTCCTCGAAGTCACCGCGGTAGCGGGAGCCGGCGACGAGCGCGCCGAGGTCGAGGGTGTAGAGCTGCTTGCCCTTCAGCGTGTCGGGCACGGTGTTGGCCACGATCTGCTGGGACAGGCCCTCGACGATGGCGGTCTTGCCGACGCCGGGCTCGCCGATGAGCACCGGGTTGTTCTTGGTGCGGCGGGACAGGACCTGCATGACCCGCTCGATCTCGCGCTCGCGGCCGATGACCGGGTCGAGCTTCTTCTCGCGGGCGAGCTGGGTGAGGTTGCGGCCGAACTGGTCGAGCACCAGCGAGCCGGCCGGGGTGGCCTCGCCGGCGGGGCCGCCGGCGGGGGCGCCCTCCTTGCCGGCGTAGCCGGACAGGAGCTGGATGACCTGCTGGCGGACCCGGCTCAGGTCGGCGCCCAACTTGACCAGCACCTGGGCGGCCACGCCTTCGCCCTCACGGATGAGGCCGAGGAGGATGTGCTCGGTGCCGATGTAGTTGTGGCCGAGCTGGAGGGCCTCACGCAGCGACAGCTCGAGCACCTTCTTGGCGCGCGGGGTGAAGGGGATGTGGCCCGAAGGTGACGACCCGCCCTGGCCGATGATCTCCTCGACCTGGGTACGCACCGCCTCCAAGGAGATGCCGAGCTGCTCGAGGGCCTTGGCTGCAACCCCCTCGCCCTCGTGGATGAGGCCGAGCAGGATGTGCTCGGTGCCGATGTAGTTGTGGTTCAGGAGGCGTGCTTCCTCCTGGGCCAGCACAACGACCCGACGGGCTCGGTCTGTAAATCGTTCGAACACTGTGGAACCCCCTAACGGGGACGGGCGGTCTCGTGGACGGGCGGGCTGTAACGAAAGTGTAGTGGCGCCCGCAATGGAAGGAACACGCGAACCGTCTGCCGGATTCCTTTCCCTTCACGGATTGACGTAGCGTCGATGCGATGGTCAGCCTCGCCCCCCTGTTGTCCCTCCCTTGCTTGGAGGACGATCTGGCCCGGGTGGAGAAGGCATTGCTGGCCAACGTGCGCACCGGAGACCCCTTCCTGGCCGAGGTGGCGTCGCACCTGATCACCGCCGGCGGCAAGCGCCTGCGGCCGGCGCTGGCCGTCGCCGTCGGCGAGCTGGGCGGCGGCCCGGCCGACGACGACGTCATCCTCGGGGCCGTGGCCGTGGAGCTGGTGCACCTCGGGTCGCTCTACCACGACGACGTGATGGACGAGGCCCGCACCCGCCGCAACGTCGACTCGGTGAACGCCCGCTGGGGCAACCTGGTGGCCATCCTGGCCGGCGACTTCCTGCTGGCCCGGGCCTCGGAGATCGCCGCCTCGCTGGGCACCGAGGTGGCCGGCCTCCTGGCCGCCACCATCGGCCGCCTGTGCGAGGGCCAGGTGCGGGAGCTGGCCCAGACCTTCGACGTGACCCGCTCCGAGGAGTCCTACCTCACCTCCATCGCCGGCAAGACCGCCGCTCTCATGGCCACCGCCTGCCGGGTGGGCGCCATCACCGCCGGCATCGACCGGCCCGGCATCGACGCCCTCACCGACTACGGCCAGCAGGTCGGCATGGTGTTCCAGATCGTCGACGACATCCTCGACGTGGTGGCCACCGACGAGGAGCTGGGCAAGCCGGCGGGCAACGACCTGGTGGAGGGCGTCTACACCCTGCCGGTCATCCGGGCGTTGGCTGCCGCCGAGTCGTCGGCCGCCCTGTCGGCCCTGCTGGGCTCCCCCTTGGAGCCCGACGAGGTGGACGCCGCCCGCACGATCATCCGCTCCAACGGGGCGGTGGGCGCCGCCGTCGACGTGGCCCGCGGCTACGCGGCCGCCTCGGCCGGCGCCTTGGCCGGCGTGGCCGGCGCCGGCGAGGTCATGGCCGCCCTGGCCAGCCTGGGCGACCACCTCATCGAGAACATCCCCGCCCGCAGCGGGTAGCGCCGGCGCCGGCGACGCCGAGTGTGGGCGATTCGCGCCGGCCGGCGGTACCGGATCGCCCACACTCGATCGCCGGGTGAGCGTGGGCCCCAGCTGGCGGCGATGCGGAGGGCGAGGCGGGCGGTGGTGGACAGAGATTGGTCGTCGACGAGACCCTCAGGTCGTCAATACGCCTCGATCACCGCCCGGTGGCCAGGGGCGGCGGCCAGCCGGGCGTCGGTGGTGACGAGGGGGGCATCAAGCGCTTCGCTGAGGGCGACGAAGGCGGCGTCGTAGGCGGTGAGGTTGTCTCTCAGATCCCACATGCGGTCGAGGAAAAGCCTGTGGGGGTAGCGGGTGATCTGCAGGCCAGCGAAGTCCTGCCGGAGCAGAGATGCCCTCATCGGGGTGACGCGACTGCGAGCGGCCAAGCGGCGAAGCACGTGGAGGAACTCGACGTCGACGAGGTGGGGGGCGTGGAGTTGCTGGCCCGAGAGGCGAGCGGCCAGGGCCGGCACGGGTGGATCCTCGACCAGCAGGGTGACGATGGCCGACGTGTCGACGACGAGCACGTCGTCCTACCGGTCGCGGCCGGAGCGGACCGCAGCCACGATCTCCTCCCGGGACACCCCACCCCCCCGCTCCGCCGCCCGGCGGAAGATCGCCGCGTTCGCCGGGATCGCCGCCACCTCCTCGATGTGGTGAAGCAGGTAGTCGGAAAGCGACATGCCGGCGCCGGCGGCGGCGAGGCGGAGGGCGTGGTGCACGTCGTCGGGGACGTTGCGGATCTGGATGGTCTTGGCCACACCCCGAAGGTACACCCATTATGGGTGTGCCACACCCACTCTGGGTGTGGGGGGGCTACCCGGCCAGCCGGCGCGCGGCCAACCCCATTGCCGCAGGCGCGCGCTCGGCCGCGGCGGGTCAGCGGCCGTAGACCCGGAGGCGGACGGAGGAGGTCTTGAGGCTCTGGTTGGTGGCGCAGACCTGGAAGCGGCCCGGGAAGGCGCCGGGCGCGGTGAAGGGGGTGGCGTCGTAGGCGAAGGCGGACACGGGCGAGTAGGTGTCGTACACCGTCGCGGAGGACTGGACCGTGAACCGGACGGGGTGGCCGGAGAGGACGGTGCCCTCGGCGTGGGCGGAGGAGTAGGAGACCGTGGTGTCCCGGACGCATGCGGTGGCGCCGGGGTTGAGGTTGAAGTACTGGTTGCCGGTGTCGGCGAAGGCGGCAGCGGGGGCGACGACGGCGAGGCCGGCGGTGAGGGCGGTGGCGGCGAGCAGCTTCTTGAGCATTGGTCTCTCCCTTGGAGGCGTGGTCGGCGTGTTCCGACACACGCAGCATCCGCGGGAGGCCTTGCCAGGCGGTTGCCGGGCGCTTACCCAGACTCGGGGCGCAGGGTCGGAAAGAGGATGACGTCGCGGATGTTGGGCACGTCGGCCAGGAGCATGACCAGCCGGTCGATGCCGATGCCCAGGCCGGCGGTGGGGGGCAGCCCGTACTCCAGCGCCCGCAGGTAGTCCTCGTCGACGGACATGGCCTCGTCGTCGCCGGCGTCCTTCTCGGCGGCCTGGGCCTCGAAGCGGGCCCGCTGGTCGTCGGGGTCGATGAGCTCGCTGAAGGCGTTGCCCAGCTCCCGGCCGGCGACGATGGGCTCGAAGCGCTCGACATAGCCCGGCTTCGACCGGTGGACGCGGGCCAGGGGCGAGACCTCCTGGGGGTAGTCGCACACGAAGACCGGGCCCCAGATCTCGGCCTCGGAGGTCTTCTCGTAGATCTCCAGCACCAGCTTGCCGGGGCCCCACGCCGGCTTGAAGCTGACCCGCAGCCCTTTGGCGATGGCCCGCAGCTCGTCGATGGGCATGGCCACGTCGACCTCGACGCCGGCGTGCTCGGCGATCAGCTCGACCATGGTGGCCCGCCGCCACGGGGGCGTGAGGTCGAGGTCACGGCCGCCGTAGGTGAGCTTGGAGGTGCCGTGGATTTCGGTGGCCAGGCCGGCGACGAGCGTCTCGGTCAGCTCCATGGCGTCGGTGTAGTCGGCGTAGGCCCAGTACAGCTCCAGCATGGTGAACTCGGGGTTGTGGCGGGGCGAGATGCCCTCGTTGCGGAAGACCCGGCCGATCTCGAAGACCCGCTCCAGGCCGCCGGCCACCAGCCGCTTGAGGTACAGCTCGGGGGCGATGCGCAGGAACAGGTCCATGTCGAGGGCGTTGTGGTGGGTGACGAACGGCTTGGCCGTGGCCCCGCCCTGGACGGCGTGGAGCAGCGGGGTCTCGACCTCCAGGAAGCCCCGGTCCTCCAGGAACCGCCGGGTCGAGGAGATCACCTTGCTGCGCAAGAGGAAGGTGCGGCGGGCCTCCTCGTTGACCCAGAGGTCGACGTAGCGCTGGCGGTAGCGGGTGTCGACGTCGACCAGGCCGTGCCACTTGTCGGGGAACTGGCGGCGGGCCTCGGCCAGGACGCACCACTCGTCGACCCGGACCGACAGCTCGCCCCGGCGGGTCTTCATGACCGTGCCGGTGACGCCCAACCAGTCGCCCAGGGAGAGGGCGGCGAACTCGTCGAAGCGGGGGGTCGAGTCGGTGCGGGCGAAGAGCTGGACCCGGCCGGTGGGGTCGGTGAGGGTGCCGAAGGCCAGCTTGCCCTGGACCCGGCGGAGCAGCATGCGGCCGGCCACGGAGACCACGTCGGCCGTCTCGGTGCCGTCGTCCAGGCCGGCGTAGCGGTCGTGCAGCTCGGCGGCGGTGGCGGTGCGGTCGAACCGGTAGGGCGGGGTCGCGCTCATGGGCAGTTCATAGCGTGGATGAGGCGGAGGCCCTGGAGGGTGAGGTCGGGCTCATGGTGGGCGATGGTGGCCGACAGGGGCGTCATCAGCTCGGCCAGCCCGCCGGTGGACACCACCGTGCACGGCCCCAGCTCGGCCTGGAAGCGCTCGACCAGGCCGTCGACGGCCGAGGCGAAGCCGTACAGCACGCCGGACTGCACCGACTCGGCCGTGGTCTTGCCGATGACCCGCTTGGGGGTGACCAGCTCGACCCAGGACAGGGCCGCGGCCCGGGCGAAGAGGGCGTCGAGGCTGATCTCGATGCCGGGGAGGATGGCCCCGCCCAGGTACTCGCCCTTGGCCGAGATGGCGTCGACGGTGGTGGCGGTGCCGAAGTCGACCATGATCGTGGGGCCGCCGTAGCCCTCCCACGCCGCCACCGCGTTGGCGATGCGGTCGGGGCCGACCTGGCGGGGGTTGTCGTAGAGGATGGGGATGCCCGAGCGGGTGCCGGGCTCGAGGACCACCGGGGTCACGCTCAGGTAGCGCTCGGCGAGGGTGCGCAGGACGGCCGTGAGCCGGGGCACGGTGGACGACACCACCAGCCCACTGACGTGGCCGAAGCCGGCGCCGTGCTGGGCCAGGAACTGGCCCACCAGCAGGGCGTGCTCGTCGGACGTGCGGGCCGCGTTGGTGGCGATGCGCCAGCGGTCGACCAGCCGGTCGCCGTCGAAGAGGCCGACGACGGTGTGGGTGTTGCCGGCGTCGACGGCGATCAGCAGCGTGTGGTCAATCGGGGGTGGTATGTCACCGCCGATTGACCAAACGGTCGGGGGATCAAGCAAGGTCGAGGCCGATGTCGAGGACGGGGGCGCTGTGGGTGAGGGCGCCGACGGAGATGAGGTCGGCGCCGGCGGCGGCGTAGGCGGCGACGGTGTCGAGGGTGACGCCGCCGCTCACCTCGACGAGGAGGCGGTGGGCAACCAGGTCGACGCAGGCGGCGACCTGGGCCGGCGTCATGTTGTCGAGCAGGACGAGGTCGGCGCCGGCGGCCAGGGCCTGGTGGAGCTGGTCGACGGTGTCGCACTCGACCTGGACCATGCGCCCCGGCCACAGCCGGCGGGACTCGGCCACCGTCTCGGCGATGGTGGCGCCGGCCAGGTGGTTGTCCTTGACCAGGATGCCGTCGGACAGGTTGCCCCGGTGGTTGACCCCGCCCCCGGACCGCACCGCCGCCTTCTCCAGCGCCCGGAGGCCCGGGGTGGTCTTGCGGGTGTCGCGGATGCGGGCGCCGGTGCCGGCGGTGAGGTCGACGTAGCGCCGGGTCAGGGTGGCGATGCCCGACAGGTGGGACAGGAAGTTGAGGGCGGTGCGTTCGGCGGTGAGGACCGACGCCAGCCTGCCGGCGACCCGGGCGACGGGCATGCCGGCGGCCACCGCGTCGCCGTCCCACGCCGACCAGGTGACCTCCAGGGACCGGTCGACCTGGAGGAACGCTTCGCGCGCCGCCGGGCCGCCGGCCAGCACGCCGGCGGTGCGGGGCACCACGAAGGCCTCGGCCGTGGCCGCCGACGGGAGCAGGGCGGCGGTGATGTCGCCCAGGGGGCCGAGGTCCTCGGCCAGGGCGGCGGCGACCACTTCGGCCAGCGTCACCGGATCACCAGGCGGCGGGCGAAGGCCGGCGACGTGTCGGGGAAGTCGGTGCGGGTGTGGCAGCCCCGGCTCTCCTCGCGGGCGACGGCCGCGGCCACCACCGCGGCGCCGACGGTGGCCAGGTTGCGGACCTCGCACACGTCGACCCGGTCGGCTTCGGGGGGCATGGCCAGGTTGACGCCGGCCAGCGAGGCGGCGTCGCGCACCACGCCGGCGCCGATGGTCATGGCGTGCTGGATCTGCTCTCGGATCTTGGCGGTGTCCGACGATTTGGCTGCACTGACGGGTCTATTGACCCGTAGCTGCAGCCAGTTGGCGCGGCGCATGGCCCCCGTCTCCTCGCAGCCGTCCTGGCCCCGGGCGATTGCCTCGACCACCCGGGCGGCGAAGACCATGCCTTCGAGGAGTGAGTTGGAGGCCAGCCGGTTGGCGCCGTGGACGCCGGTGCAGGCCACCTCGCCGGCGGCCCACAGGCCGGGCAGCGACGAGGCGCCGTCGAGGTCGGTGAGCACGCCGCCGACGCTGTAGTGGGCGGCGGGGGCGATGGGGAGCCAGTCGACCGCCGGGTCGAGGCCGGCGCCGGCCAGGGCGGCGGCGATGGTGGGGAAGCGGGCGCCGAAGTCGGCCAGGCCGGTGGCGTCGAGCCAGAGGTGCTCCACGCCCTGGGCCAGCATGCGGGCGGCCATGGCCTTGGACACCACGTCGCGGGGCTTCAGCTCGTCGACGAAGCGCTCGCCGTGGGTGTCGCGCACCAGGGCACCGTGGCCTCGAAGGGCCTCAGAGAGCAGGGGCCGGGGCATCTGGGGGTGGTGGAGGGCGGTGGGGTGGAACTGGACGAACTCCACGTCGGCGGTGGCCACGCCGGCCCGCAGGGCCATGGCCACGCCGTCGCCGGTGGCCTCGGCCGGGTTGGTGGTCACCGAGTAGAGCTGGCCGGCGCCGCCGGTGGCCAGGAGGGTGTGGGCGGCCCGCACGTCGTGGCGGCGGCCCTGGGGGTCGAGGGCGACGACGCCCCGGCACCGGCCGCCCTCGACCAGCAGGTCGACCGCGAACCAGCGCTCCATGACCGACGCGGCCGTGGCCCGCACCGCGTCGACCAGCGCCCGCTCGATCTCGGCGCCGGTAGCCGCCCCGCCGGCGTGGACGACCCGGGCGACGGAGTGCCCGCCCTCGCGGGCCAGGGCCAGGCCGCCGTGGGCGTCGAGGTCGAACACCGCGCCCAGGGCGATGAGGTCCTGCACCCGGCCCGGGCCCTCGTCGACCAGGACCCGCACCGCATCGGCGTCGCACAGGCCGGCGCCGGCGGCCAGGGTGTCGGCCAGGTGGAGGTCGGTGGAGTCGGGGTCGCCGCCCAGCACGGCGGCCACCCCGCCCTGGGCCCAGCGGGTGGTGGCCTGGTGGAGGTCGGCCTTGGACAGCACGCCCACCCGCACGCCGGGCTCGCCGGCCGCGGCCTGGACGGCGGCCGACAGGCCGGCGACGCCGCTGCCCAGGACGAGCAGGTCGAGACTTTGCGTGTGGAGGTCAGGCATGGTTCTCCGAGTCGACCGTGACGACCGCCGGCGTGAAGCCGGCCAGCTCGGCGTCGTCGTAGTCGGCGTAGGTGATGACGATGACCTTGTGGCCGACCTCGACCAGGCGGGCGGCGGCGCCGTTGAGCTGGACCTGGCCGGGCCCGCCGGCGATGGCGTAGGTCTCGAAGCGGTTGCCGTTGTCGATGTCGAGGACGGCCACCTGCTCCCACTCCAGGATGTCGGCCCGCCGCATCAGGTCGGTGTCGAGGGAGATGGAACCGGCGTAGTCCAGTTCGGCGCCGGTGACGGTGGCCCGGTGGATCTTGGACTTCATCATGCGCCGGCGCATCATGCTCCTAGGTTGTCGATGAGGCGGACGGTGCCGATACGCACGGCGAGCAGCAGGCGGTCGGGTCGAACCTCGGCGTAGTCGAGGGTGGCCAGCGGCTCCTTGGCCACGATGTTGACCATGAGGCGGCGGATGTTGGCGGGGTCGCACTCCCCCGCCGACGCGGCCAGGGCGGCAGTGCTCAGCGCCCGGTAGAGGACGGTGGCGGCCTGGCGCTCGGCCGGCGACAGGTAGGAGTTGCGGCTGGAGCAGGCCAGGCCGTCGGCCTCCCGCACGGTGGCGCAGCCGACCACCTCGACCGGGAACGACAGGTCGGCGGCCAGCCGGCGGACGACGCCGAGCTGCTGCCAGTCCTTCTCGCCGAAGTAGGCCCGGCACGGGCCGGCCAGGTTGAACAGCTTGGCCACGACCGTGGCCACCCCGTCGAAGTGGCCGGGGCGGCTCGCTCCCTCCAGGTCGTCGGCGCCGGCCACGTGGACGGTGACGCCCGGCGGGCCGGCCGGGTACATGTCCTCCACCGGCGGGGCGAAGACCAGGCCGGCGCCGGCCCGGGTGGCCACCTCCACGTCTCGGGCCAGGTCACGGGGGTAGGCGGCCAGGTCCTCGGCCGGGCCGAACTGGAGGGGGTTGACGAACACGGTGACCGCGGTCAGGTCGTTCTCGGCCACCGACCGGCGGACGAGGGCGCCGTGGCCCCGGTGCAGGTACCCCATGGTGGGGACGAGGCCGACGGTGGCGCCGGCGGCGCGGGCCGCCTCCAACTCCTTGCGGAGCTGGTCGCCCCGGTCGAGCACTCGCATTGTCCAGACCCTCTCGTTCCGGCCCCGGGAACGGGTGCCGTTCGACCCCGCCAGCCTACCGCCGGCTACTAGGGGCCGCTCGAACCCAGGATGACCGCCCGATGGGGCTCGGGGGCCTGGCGGAAGGCGGCCGAGTAGACGGCGTTGGCCGCGTGGGCGGCCAGGAGGGGGAGGGCGGAGCGGGCCAGGGTGTCGGGGACGACGGCGTCGACGTAGAGCCAGCCCCCGCCCAGGCCGTCGTGCAGGGTGAAGGGGACGACGTAGCCGCCGGCGACCGACGCCGGCTCGGGCTCGGACTCACCGGCCAGGTAGGCGTCGACCTTGGCCGCGGCCGCCGACGCCGCCGGCGTGGCGTCGGTGGACGGGTCGGCGGCCAGGTGGACCCGCCACTGGCGAGGGGCGTCGCCCGAGCGGTGGAGGCTGAGCGACACCAGGGCCAGGGGTGTGGGGGTGATGGCCGCGGCGGCGCCGAGGATGCGTTCGAGCATGAACCGCAGGGGCTCGTAGGGATGGAGGGCGATGGCCGTCTCGTTGAGGAGGGCCAGGACCTTGTGGTGGCGGTCCAGGTCGATCAGCTCCTCGTAGGCCTTGAGGGCGGTGCGCACCGCGGCGTAGAGGCGGTTGGTGGTGAGCTCGGCCTTGGGGAGGTAGCCGTCGATGTCGTAGTCGTCGATGGTGGCCCGCTCGGGGGCGGCGCCGGGCTGGCCGGTGCGGAGCAGGATGCGGACGAAGCGGTTGCCCAGCTCGTCGCGGATGGCCCGGCAGGCGTCGAGGCCGGCGGTGTCGGTCTCCATGACCACGTCGAGGAGGATGACGGCGATGCCGGGGTCGGCCCGCATGGCCGCCACCGCGTCGCGGCCGGTACCGGCCTCGACCAGCTCGACCGGCACGCCGCCGTGGCGCATGCCGCGGAGGCTGAGGCGGGTCACCGCGATCACGTCGGGCTCGTCGTCGACAACGAGGATCTTCATCGCGCCTCCTCGGGGGTGCGGGGAAAATGGAGGAGGACGGAGGTGCCCTCGCCGACCTTGGAACGGATCTCCGCGGTTCCGTGCAGGCCGTCGGTGACCAGATTATTCACCACGGCCAGCCCCAGGCCGGTGCCGCCGATGGTGCGGCCCGTGGTGTAGAAGGGCTCCCAGACCCGCTCCAGGCCCTCGGGCGAGATGCCCCGGCCGAAGTCGCGGACGGTGACGTCGAGGTGGCCGTTGCCGCCGGCCAGCACGATCTCGACCCGGCCGCCGGCCTGGCCCGGGTAGGCATAGCGCTCGACGTTGGACAGCAGGTTGAGCAGGGCCTCAGCCAACGAGCCGGCGTTGCCCACCCAGGGCTGCTCGGGGTCCTTGCGGTCGTCGCGCACCTCGATGGTGAGGTGGGCGGCCCGGGCCTTGGGGCCGTACAGGGCAAGCACGTCGCCGACGACGGTGGTGAGGTCGACCTCCTCGACCACGGTCACGGCCTGGCTGGTGGACAGGCTCTTGAACCGCTCGACCAGTCGTGTGGCCCGCTCGAGGTTGGAGGTGATGAGCTCGGCGGCCTCGATGGCGTCCTCGATGGGGCCGGTGATGGGGCCGGCGTCACAGACCAGGGCCGAGAGGTCCTGGGCCAGGATGCTGGCTGCGGTGGTGATCACACCGAGGGGGGTGTTGATCTCGTGGGCCACGCCGGCGACCAGCTGGGCCAGGGCCCGGTACCGGCCGGCGTGGAGCTGGACCTGGAGGGCGTGCTCCTTGACCGTCTCGGCGAAGAGCGTCTCCTGGGTGAGGCGGAGCTGGGTGCCGATGCCGGCCAGCAGGCCGGGGATGGCCTCGGGCACCTCGGCCATGAAGGCCAGGAACGCCGGCCGGCTGAGGACGAACAGCCGGCTCGCCTCGGTGGCGGTGACGAGGGTGGAGCGCAGCCCGGAATCGAGCAGGCCCGGCTCCCCGAAGGAGCCGCCCGGCCCCCGCTCCCCCAGGGCGACGAGGTGGCCCTCGGCGTCGGGCCGGCTGAGGCTGACCCGGCCGCTGATGACCACGTACAGGCCGTCGGACTCCAGGCCGGGGCGGCACACCACGTCGCCCGCCTTGGCCGCCCGGAACGTGCCCCGGAGGGCCAGCACCGCCAGCTGGGTGTCGTCGAGGGCCCGGAAGGGGTGCGCGGCCCGGAGCTCGTCCACGGCGGGAGGTTAGTTGGGCGCCAGCCGGCCTTCAGAGGGGGCCGAGCCGGCGTACCTCCCCTGTCGCCCCGGCGGCCTCCGGAGGATTGGGGGCCCCGGCGGCCTCCGGAGGATTGGGGAGGAGGTCGGCCAGGGGCGCCAGCACGAAGCGGCGCTCCCACATGCGGGGGTGGGGCACGATCAGGTCGGGCTCGTCGACCCGAAGGTCGCCGACCAGGAGGACGTCGACGTCGAGGGTGCGGGGGCCGTTGGGCTCGGTGCGGACCCGGCCGGCGGCGGCTTCGAGCGCCCGGCCCAGCTCCAGCAGGGCGCGGGGCGACAGGTCGGTGTCGAGGGCGACGACCAGGTTCAGGTACGGCGACTGGCCCGGGGGGCCGCCCACCGGGTCGGTCTCATAGACCGGCGAGACGGCGGCCACGTCGGGGAGGGCGGCGACCGCGGCCCGCAGGGTGGCCCGGCGGTCGCCCAGGTTGGAGCCGAGGCCGAGGTAGGCCCTCACCGGCCGGCGTGGCGGGTGATCGTCACCCCCGCCGAGGCCAGGTCGGCGGGCACCGGGGGCCGGAGCTTGCGCACGGTGACGGTGACCGAGGTGATGCGGGCGTCCACGGCCAGGGTGTCGTCGGCGATGCGGGTGGCCAGGCGCTCGAGCAGGCGGTGGCGCTCGCCGACGACCACGGCGCCGGCGGCGGCGGTCACCGCCCCGTAGTCGACCGTGTCGGCCAGGGAGTCGGTGCGGCCGGCGGCGGCCAGGTCGACGGCCAGGTCGAGGTCGACCTCGAAGGGCTGCGCCCGGTGCTGCTCCTCGGGGAGCGCCCCGTGGACGCCCAGCAGCCGGAGCCCCCGCAGGGCGATGTGGTCGATCAGGCCTTCTCCGGGCCCATGGTCAGCGCCAGGGCCACCAGCTCCCGGCCGGGGGGGCCCATCTGGCGCTGGTTGATCTGCTCGACGATGGAGATGGCGTGGGCCGACGAAGGGACCATGTTGGCCCAGACCAGGTAGCCGGCCACGACGCCCTGGAGGCGGTCGCTCAGCTCCTCCTGGTGGAGGAGCACCTTCTCCTCCTTGGCGATCCAGCCGGCCAGCTTGGGGTACAGCTCGGCCAGGACGATGCGGGGGTCCTCGTGGAGCGGGAGGGGGATGTGCTCCCAGGAGACGCCCAGCTCGTCGTAGGCGTGGAGGTTGTGGGGCGAGGTCAGCAGCGAGACCACCCGGGCGAAGCCCTGCTCGCGGATCCAGATGATCTCCTCCTGGCGGCGCACCGGGCGGTGGGCCCGGGAGTAGCCGCCGGGGCGCTCGCTGATGGCCAGGCGGTCCTTGATGATCCAGGCGAAGTTGCGGGGGGCGATGCCCGACGCCCACTTGCCCTTCATGGGGCGCTCAGCAGCCGGGCCGCGGCCACGGTGGGGGCGACGTCGTGGACGCGGACCATCGATGCTCCTTGGGAGAGGGCCCACGCCGCGGTGGCCACCGACGCCTCGACCCGGTCATCGGCGCCGGCGCCGCCGGTCAGGCGGCCGAGGAAGGTCTTGCGGCTGGTGCCGACCAGGACGGGGTACCCGGTGGCCACCAGCCGGTCGAGGTGACGGAGGAGGCTGAGGTTGTGCGCGAGGGTCTTGCCGAAGCCGATGCCGGGGTCGATCCAAACCTCGTCGATGCCGGCGGCGCCGGCCCGGGCCACGAGGAAGGCGGTGACCTCGGCCACCACGTCGTCGTACGCCGGCGCCTGCTGCATGGTGGCCGGGTCGCCCTGCATGTGCATGGCCACCCAGCCGGCGCCGGCGGCCTTGGCCACCGGGGCGAGGGTGGCCGAGACGTCGTTGACGATGGTGGCGCCAGCGCCGAGGGCGGCTTCAGCCACTTCGGCCTTCCGGGTGTCGATCGAGACCCGCACGTGGGGGGCCAGGGCCTCGACGACGGGAAGGACCCGGCGCAGCTCCTCGTCGACGGGCACCGGCTCGGCACCGGGGCGGGTGCTCTCGCCGCCGACGTCGACCACGTCGGCCCCCTCGGCCACCATCTGCAGGCCGTGGGCCACCGCCGCCGCCGGGTCGAGCCACCGGCCGCCGTCGGAAAAGGAATCGGGCGTGACGTTGAGCACACCCATGACCAACGGCCTCACAGGCACAGACAGTACCGGCCGGCGGGAGGGGTACCGGGGCCAACGGGTCGAACTGGTGACGGAAATGGGTGTCCTGACCCCTGTTTGTGGCGCCAGTTGGGCGATGAGGGCCTCAGTCGGCCTGTCGGACGGCCGCGACCGCGTCCCGTACCCGGTGGGCGGCCTCCTCGGGTGGCTCGTGCTCCCAGATCCTGACGGTCCGCCAGCCGGCGTGGCGCAGCCGGTCGTCGGTGTCGGCGTCGCGCTGTTGGTTCCGGGCGATCTTCTCCGGCCAGTACCACCCGTTCACTTGGTGGCGGCGCCGGCCGTGGTCGGGGCAGCCGTGCCAGAAGCAGCCGTCGACGAACACGGCGACGCCGGCGCCCGGGAACACGATGTCGGCCCGGCGCCGGAGGGTGGCCAGGGGTTGGGCGTGGACCCGGTAGCGCAGGCCCATGGCGTGCAGCCGGGCGCGCACGGCCACCTCGGGCGCGGTGTCCTGCCGGCGCTGGGTGCTCATCCGGCGCTGGACCGCCTCGGTGGATGCGAAGGGGGCGCGCCAGCGCTCGGCCACCTCTGGACGCTACCGCCGCCGGCGCCCGGCTAGGGGGCGGTGAGCTGGCCGAGGAGGGCCCGCCCGAGCGCCTCGGCCAGCCGTGGGGGCACGGCATTGCCGACCTGGCGGTAGCAGCTCGACCGGGTGCCGGCGAAGTGCATCCCCGGCGGGAAGGTTTGCAGGAGGGCGGCTTCCTCGACGGTGATCCTCCGAGCGCCGGCGACTCGCCCCGACCGGGGCACGCCCCCGCCGAGCAGGTGGGCATGGTAGGTGGGAACGATGCCCTCCGTGTCGACCCACGGCGTCTTGTTCCCCCCCATGCTGGCCAGCAGGGTGGGCGCCGGCCGGGTCAGGTCGAGCGGGCGACCACCCCCGTTGAAGACGTGCCCGTCGTAGGGGTGGGGCCGGATGTCGGGGCACCGGGCATAGGTGACCGCGGAGGGGTTCGGCAGCCCGTGCGCCTCCGGGCCGACCACCTCCCCCGCCGGCCGCCACGGGCGGGCCCGACCGGGCCCGAACGTGGGCGCCGGGAACATGAACGGTCGGTGCCGGAGGCCGACCAGCAGGAGGCGGTGTCGCCTCTGGGGGACGCCGAAGTCGGCGGCGTTGACCACCTGGGCGCGCACCTGGAAGTCGAGGGCCGCCAGCTCGTCGACAAGGGCACGGAGCAACGGCCGGCGGGCGCCGGCCCCCAAGCCGGCGACGTTCTCGGCGATGAACGCCCTCGGCCTGACCTCACCGAGGGCGCGCCGGAAGGCCGGCCACCCGTCACGGGGGTCGGCGGCGCCCAGCCGCTTCCCGCCCGAGCTCCACGGCTGGCAGGGCGGGCCACCGACGAGGACGTCGACCTGGTCGCGCCAGCGGCCCCAGCCGACAGTGTTGACGTCGCCCTCGATCACCTCGGCGCCGGGATGGGCCTTGGCGAAGGTCTCGCACGCATCGCCGTCCCATTCGGCGCCGGCGACGATGTCGAACCCGGCCTGTTCCAGGCCGATCGACAACCCGCCGGCGCCGGCGAAGATGTCGAGGGCGCGCACGGCGCCCGACGTTACCGAGGCCAGTCGATGCCGCCGGCCAGCTCGGCCGTGACCACGCCGAGGAGGGGGCTGGCCGGCGCCTCGTCGTAGCCGGCGCCGGCCAGGACGAACCAGTGGACCTCCTGCCGGCGGGGATCGGCGATGCAGATCTCGTCGACGTCGTGGCGGGCGTAGAAGTCGAACTTGGCCCAGGTCTCGTCACCCGGTGAGACGACCTCGACCACGATCGCCGCCGTCGGCACGTACACCTCCGACGGGCTGGCGCGGTGGTAGCCGCCATCGGGGACCCGGTAGTCCTCGGCGGTGCCCAGGTTGAACTGGGTGGTGATGAAGAGCCCAGCGGCTTTGGCTCCCGGCCGCAAGAGGGCGGCCAGTTCTGCGTCGACCTGTCCGTGCCACGGATGGGCTGCAGGGACCACGTGGTAGTCGCCCTCCCACACTTCGTCGTGATGGTCCTGACCGAGGGCGCGACGCCGAGCGAGGAAGGCGACGATCTCGGCGGGGGGGTCCCCGACGACGACCGTCCTCATCATGAGAAGCCTACCGGCGGCCGTGGATGAAGGCCATGGCCTCGGCCCGGGTGGCCGGGTTGGCCCGGAACAGGCCGCGGACGGCCGAGGTGACCGTGGTGGTGCCCGCCTTCTGGACGCCGCGCATGGCCATGCACAGGTGCTCGGCCTCGATGACGACCAGGACGCCCTTGGGCTCGAGCCGGGTGTCGAGCTCGTCGGCGATCTGTGACGTGAGCCGCTCCTGGACCTGGAGCCGGCGGGCGTAGGAGTCCACCAGGCGGGCCAGCTTGGACAGGCCGGTGATGCGGCCGCTGGCGTTGGGGACGTAGGCCACGTGGGCCCGGCCGATGAACGGGACCAGGTGGTGCTCGCACAGCGAGTACAGCGGGATGTCGCGCACCATGATCATCTCGTCGTGGTCGGCGGCGAAGGTGACGGCCAGGTGGTCGGTGGTGTCGCCGGCGCCGCTCAGCACCTCGGCGTACATGGCCGCCACCCGCTCGGGGGTGCGGACCAGGCCCTCGCGGTCGGGATCCTCGCCGACGGCTTCGAGGATCTCCCGCACGGCGGCGGCGATGCGGGCCTGGTCGATCACGGTCGGCCGCCGGCGCCGAGCGATTGGTCAATGGGGTGCGGAATAGCACCGCGGATTGACCACACGGTGGTGGGCGTCATCGAGCAGCACGGTAGACCAGCGGGCAGAATGCCCCGGACCGAGGGGAGGGACGGCGACGGCGATGGCGCGGTTGCGGCACATGGTGGTGATCGTGCCCGGCATCGGCGGGAGCGTGCTCGAGCGCGGCGGGACGGCGGTGTGGGGCCAGGGGCCGCTGGGCATCGCCGCCCGGGCCCTCGACCCGGGGGTGCTGGCCCGCTTCGAGGGAGACGGCATCCGGGCCACCGGCCTGGTCCACGCGCCGGCGGTGCTCCCCGGGTTCACCGCCCTGCGGGCCTACGACGAGCTGGTCCGGCGGATCGTCAACCGTTTCGCCGGCGTGGTGGTGGACCACTGCCATCCCGACGCCCAACCGGTGGCCGGCGCCAACGTGCTCTGCGTGCCCTACGACTTCCGCCGGAGCCTGGTCGACTGCGCCGACCAGGTGGCCGCCACGGTGGGCGCCCGGCTCGACGCGGCCGGGCTCAGCGACGCCGAACGGCGGGGCCGGGTGGTGGTGATCGGCCACTCGATGGGCGGGCTGGTGGCCCGCTGGTGGCTCGGACCGGGGGGTGGCGGGCCGCTCGGCCATGCCCTGCTCACCCTGGGCACGCCCCACCGGGGGGCACCCAAGGCCCTGGAGTGGCTGGTCAACGGGGTGCAACTCAAGGGGTTGCGGCTGGCCGGCGCCACCGAGGTCATCCGCACGTGGCCGGCGGCCTACGAGCTGCTCCCCCGCTACGAGGCCGTGCTCGACACGGCCACGGGGCGGCACCTGCGCCCCCACGAGCTGGTGGTCGACGGCTTCGACCACCAGGCGGCGGGGCAGGCCTTCGCCGTGCACCAGGACATCGAGCGGGCGTGGGACGGGGCCGGCGACCAGCCGGCGGTGACGGCGATGTTGGGCCGCTACCAGCCCACGTTGGAACGGGCCAGCCTCACGGAGGGCCGGCTCCGGGTGGAGAAGCAGGCAGCCGAGTGGCTCCCGGACACCGGCTGGGCCGGCGACGGGTCGGTGCCGTGCCTCTCGGCCGTGCCGCTGGAGCAGGCCGCCGGCCCCCCGCTCCCGTCGGTCCGCCACTCGGCGCTGCCCGAGCTGGAGGCGGTCGTCGAGTGGCTGGAGGCCCTGGAGGCGCCCGAACTGGGAGCGGTCCGGGGCCCGGGTCACGCCAGGCCGACGCTGGCCCTCGACGTCGACGAGTGGTTCCCGGCCGGCGAGCCGATAGAAGTGGCCGCCCTGGCCCGGGGGGCGGGCGAGGAGCTGGAGGGGCCGGAAGCCGGCGCCCGGCTGTGGGTCACGGCCCGCCCCGCCGATGGGGGGCGGGCGGTGGTGGTGGAGCTGCAGGTGCCGACCGGCGCCGGCGGTCGGTGGACCGGGGAGATGGCCGGCCTGGCCCCGGGCACCTACGAGCTGGCCCTGTCGGGACCGGGGCGGGCCGGCGGCGAGGCCGCGGTGGTGCGCGAGGTCATCGAGGTGGTGGAGGCGTGACCATGTGGCCCCAGTGGCGCAAGGAGGGCGAGCCGGAGGCGCTCAGCCGCTACGTACTGCCGGAGGTGGTCGCCGCCCTCCTCCCCGAGCTGCCCGGCCCCGTCACCGGGAACGAGCGCGGCCGGCTGGAGGCGGTCTACGCGGCCTGGGCCGCGGCCGGCGTGCGCTATGCCCACGAGCCGCCCACCGACGACCCGGCGTTCCAGGCCATCCGCCCCCCGGACCACGTGCTGCGGGCCCCGGGCCACGCCACCTGCCTCGACGCCGCGGTGACCTTCGCCGGGGCCTGCCTGGCCGCCGGGCTGCACCCCCTCATCGCCATCGCCGGACGCGACGGTGATGCCGACCTGCACGCGGTGGTCGCCGTGTGGCTGGAAGGGAGCTGGGAGGGGGAGCCGGCCGACGGCTACCCGCTGGCCGCGGGGTCGGCCGCCGCCGGCGGGCTCGCCGACCACGGGGTGCGGAGCCAGGTCGACGGCGTGGGGGCGTTCCTGGCCCTTGACCCCAGCGACCCCGGCGCCGACCTGGCCTCGGCGGTGGCCGCCGGGCGGGCGCTGGTGAGGGGCGAGGACGGTTGGCGGCCCCCCATGGTGGTCGACGTCGGCCGCGGGTACCGGGCCGGGCAGTGCTACCAGCCGCCGGGCCGGCCGCTGCGGGAACTGGCACCGCCCTACGAGGACCCGGACGACCTGGCCGACGCCGAGTCGCTGAAGCTCCTGCGAGCCGAGTACCGGGTGGTGCCGTTCCAGGGCCGCGACGAGCTCGAGGTGCTGCGGGACTGGTGTACCGCCCCCGGGGCCGGCCGCCGGCTCCGGCTGGCCGTGGTCACCGGCGTGGGCGGCGCGGGCAAGACCCGGCTGGTGGCCGAGCTGGCCCACCGCCTGGCCGGCGACGGGTGGCACACCGGGTTCGTGCCGGCGCCCCGGCTGCGCATGGCCGGCGAGGCGCCGGTCGACGAGATGGGGCCGCTGGCCGACTGGCTGGCCGTGACCACGTCGCCCCTGCTGCTGGCGGTGGACTACGCCGAGTCGCGGTGGGCCGAGGTGGCCCGGCTGGTGGCCAGCTTGGGTGATCGGCCGGGCTCGCCCACCTGCATCGTGCTCACCGCCCGGGAGCTGGGTGGGTGGTGGGACCAGCTCGAAGGGGCGCTCACCAGCAGCCACGTCGACCCGGCCATCCTGGCCGTGGCCGTACGGGCCCGGCCCGAGCGGGCGGAGCGGGTCTTTCGCCGGGCGGTGGAGGAGCTGCGCCGGCGGCGGGGCGTGGCCGGCCCGGCGCAGAGGATGCCGGCGATGCCGGAGAGCGCCACCACGCTCGACGTGGTCCTGGTGGCATGGTTGGTGGCGCTGTTCGACGACGCCGGCGAAGCTCGAGCCCAGGCCGACTTGTACGACGAGGTGCTCAAGCACGAGCGGCGGTACTGGCGGCGCGTCTTCCAGACCCTCTCGGTCGACCAGCTCCCTGACGACCTGTTCGACCAGGCGGCGGTGGTGCTCACCATGCTCGGGGCCCGGCCCGAGCGGGCCGCCGTTCTGCTCCGGGCGGTGGACCAGCTCGACGACATCCCGGTCTGGCGCGTGCACCTGGCCGCGGCCCTCGGCACGGCGCTGGCCACCCGGGAGGGCACGCTGGCCCTCACCCCTGACCCGGTGGCCGACCACCTGGCCATCGGCGTGCTAGGGAAGGAGCCCGGCCTGCTCACCGGGGCGGTGGCCGCCGGCGATGAGCCCGAGCGGGCGACCGCGCTCGTTCGGCTCACCCGGGCCGCCCCCCGAGGGCCGGCAGTGGCGATCGCGGCCGCCACCGGCGCGGTCGGGGCGGTGGCCGGGCTGTGGCCGGCGGCCCTGGCGGTGGCCGAGGCCTCGGCCGGGCCGTGCGTCGACGCCCTGGTGGCCCTGGCGGAGGCCGAGCCCACACCGCTCCCCCTCGCCGAGTTGGCCGAGGGGGTGGCCCTCGGCCACGCCACGCTGCGGCCCCTGGCCGCGGCGTGCGCCGACCGCCTGGTGGCCGACCACCGGCGGGCCCACCCCGACCCGGCCGGCGGCTCCGAGGCCGACCAGGCCGAGCTGGCCCGGCGGCTGAGCACTGCCGCGGTGCGGCAGGGGGAGATGGGCCGGCGGGAGGAGGCGCTGGGGGCCATCGAGGAGGCGGTGGGCACCTACCGGCGCCTGGCCGAGGCCAGCCCGGCCGCCTTCCTGGCCAACCTGGCCGGCTCGCTCAACAACCAGGCCAACCTCCTCTCCGCGGTGGGCCGGCGGGAGGAGGCCCTGGGGGCCATCGAGGAGGCGGTGGGCATGCGCCGGCGCCTGGCCGAGGCCAGCCCGGCGGCTTACCTGGCCGACCTGGCCATGTCGCTCAACAACCAGGCCAACCGCCTCTCCGAGGTGGGCCGGCGGGAGGAGGCGCTGGGGGCCATCGAGGAGGCGGTGGGCACCTACCGGCGCCTGGCCGAGGCCAGCCCCGCCGCCTTCCTGGCCAACCTGGCCGGCTCGCTCAACAACCAGGCCAACCTCCTCTCCGCGGTGGGCCGGCGGGAGGAGGCACTGGGGGCCATCGAGGAGGCGGTGGGCATGCGCCGGCGCCTGGCCGAGGCCAGCCCGGCGGCTTACCTGGCCGACCTGGCCATGTCGCTCAACAACCAGGCCAACCTGCTCTCCGAGGTGGGCCGGCGGGAGGAGGCACTGGGGGCCATCGAGGAGGCGGTGGGCATGCGCCGGCGCCTGGCCGAGGCCAGCCCGGCCGCTTACCTGGCCGACCTCGCCATGTCGCTCAACAACCAGGCCAACCGCCTCTCCGAGGTGGGCCGGCGGGAGGAGGCGCTGGGGGCCATCGAGGAGGCGGTGGGCGCCTACCGGCGCCTGGCCGAGGCCAGCCCGGCCGCCTTCCTGGCCGACCTGGCCGGGTCACTCAACAACCAGGCCAACCGCCTCTCCGAGGTGGGCCGGCGGGAGGAGGCGCTGGGGGCCATCGAGGAGGCGGTGGAAATCTACCGGCGCCTGGCCGAGGCCAGCCCGGCCGCCTACCTGCCCAACCTGGCCATGTCGCTCAACAACCAGTCGGCCTTCCTCTCCAAGGTGGGCCAGCGGGAGGAGGCGCTGGGGGCCATCGAGGAGGCGGTGGAAATCTACCGGCGCCTGGCCGAGGCCAGCCCGGCCGCCTTCCTGGCCGACCTGGCCGGGTCGCTCAACAACCAGGCCAACCGCCTCTCCGAGGTGGGCCGGCGGGAGGAGGCGCTGGGGGCCGTCGGGGAGGCGGTGGAAATCTACCGGCGCCTGGCCGAGGCCAGCCCGGCCGCCTACCTGCCCAACCTGGCCATGGCCCTCAACAACCAGTCGGCCTTCCTCTCCAAGGTGGGCCGGCGGGAGGAGGCGCTGGGGGCCGTCGGGGAGGCGGTGGAAATCTACCGGCGCCTGGCCGAGGCCAGCCCGGCCGCCTTCCTGGCCGACCTGGCCGGGTCGCTCAACAACCAGGCCAACCTGCTCTCCGAGGTGGGCCGGCGGGAGGAGGCCCTGGGGGCCATCGAGGAGGCGGTAGGCATACGCCGGAGCCTGGCCGAGGCCAGCCCGGCCGCCTTCCTCGCCGACCTGGCCATGGCGCTCAACAACCAGGCCAACCGCCTCTCCGAGGTGGGCCGGCGGGAGGAGGCGCTGGGGGCCATCGAGGAGGCGGTGGGCACCTACCGGAGCCTGGCCGAGGCCAGCCCGGCCGCCTTCCTCGCCGACCTGGCCATGGCGCTCAACAACCAGGCCAACCGCCTCTCCGAGGTGGGCCGGCGGGAGGAGGCGCTGGGGGCCATCGAGGAGGCGGTGGGCACCTACCGGCGCCTGGCCGAGGCCAGCCCGGCCGCCTTCCTGGCCAACCTGGCCGGCTCGCTCAACAACCAGGCCAACCTCCTCTCCGCGGTGGGCCGGCGGGAGGAGGCCCTGGGGGCCATCGAGGAGGCGGTGGGCACCTACCGGCGCCTGGCCGAGGCCAGCCCGGCCGCCTTCCTCGCCGACCTGGCCATGGCGCTCAACAACCAGGCCAACCTCCTCTCGGCGGTGGGCCGGCGGGAGGAGGCGATGGGGGCGTGGAGTGCGGCCATCGACGGGTGGTCCGGGCCGCCCGGCGCGGTGGCCGAACTGGTGGCCTGGCGGTGCCGCTGGCGCTTCGACCACGATGACCCCGCCGGCGCCCGGGATGACGTGGCCGTGGTGGCGGCGATCACGCCGGCGGGCGACGCCGATCTGGCCTTCGTGGCCCAGGCCCGCCGGCGGGCCCGGGCGGTGGCCGGCCAGCTCCCCCCCGCCCTGGCCGCCGGCCTCCCCGGATGGGCCATCACCCCCATCGCCGACGCCACGGTGGACCTCCTCAACGGGTGGGCGGCGGTGGCCGGCTCGTGGGCCGAGGCCGCGTTCCTCGACGACCACGCCGGCGAGCTGGCCGGGCCCGGGCTGGCCGAGGCGCTGGCGGCCATGGCCGACCTCTACCCCGACGGACCCGTCCTGAGCCGAGCCCGGATGGTGGTGGACGCGGTCGCCGCCGGCCAGTTCAACGAGCTTCGTGCCGCCATCGCCGCGGCCAACGAGGCCACCGCCCAGGCCCGGGACTGGCTGGCCACGCCGACGTGGGCGGCGTCGCGCGCCCACCTGGAGATGCACGGTAAGGCGCTGCGCGACCAGGTGGTGGTCGGCGTGCTCCAAAGCTGGGCCGAGCAGGGGGAGGCGGTGGCGGCCCAGCACCTGGCCATCCTCGCCCTCACCGGGCACGTCGTCGTGGCCGACCTGTTCGACGCGGTGGTCGACGCCGGCGACGCAGTGGACCTGGTCAACGACCTGCTGGCCGGCGGCCAGCCTGAGCTGGTCGGGCTGGCCCTGACCGCCTGCCCGGCGCTGGCCCAGGTGCCGTTCTACGGGCCGGCGGCCCTGGCCGTGGCCCTGGCCATGGCCGGCCAGGCCGGCGATGCCGCCGACGCCGTTGGCCAGGCCGCGGCCGAGGCTGACCCGACGCAGCGCAGCGCCTATGCCGGCCGCCTGCGCCGGCTGGCCGTGGCCCGCCCCGACGTGGCCGAGCGCCTGTCGGCCCTGGTCGCGGCGCTCGACCCGCCGGCCGAGTGACGGTGCCGGTCCCTCACCGCGCCCTAAGAACGAGGGGAGGCCGGCTCGCGGTCACCGGCAGAGCTGGCGGCCGGCGTCAGTGAGGGGCGTCATCGCCATGTGGCCCGACGTCCCCGGCTCCGGCGCCCAGATGGGGCCGACGTCGTCGTAGGCCCCGTGCGCCGGCGGTGGGGTGAGGCTGTAGGTGCGGCCGTCGACGGTCACCGTGATCTCGTGGCCGTACTCGCACATGAGCAGGGCGCGGGGGACGGTGAGGGGCCAGGAGGCGCCGAACTCGGCCTGGGTGACCCGCCGGCCCACCTCTCGTGAGCTGAGGCCGACGAAGCCGGCGGCGAGGAGGACCAGGCAGATCACGGCCAGGGGGTAGGCCAGCGGGGGCGCCGGCACCACCGTTGCCGCCGGCTCGGTCTTGACGTTCACACCCAGGGAGAGGGCGCGAGGGCGCCGTCTGATACCTGGCGGCGGCTACCAGTCCCGCGTGGGGCGGCCGTGCTCGGCCCGCCACGCCTCGATGAGCTGGGCCCGCCAGATGAGGGCGCAGACCAGCGAGGAGGCGCCGGCGGTGGTGGCCACGACGAGCACCGGGGTGGCGCCCGAGATGAAGCCGGCGATGAGCACGATGGCGCCGACGATGCCGAAGGCCACCGAGGCCCGCAGCGCCGGCGGCCACGCCCGCCAGCCGGCGGGCTGGGTGCCGGCGGCCATCAGGGCGTCCCGAACGGGCGGATGCGGCGGGGGGGCGACTGGATGCCGGGCGACGGGGGCGCCGGGCGACGGGGGCGCTTGGGCACGTCGGCCATCAGGGCCATGACCTCGGGGGTGTCAAGCGTCTCCTTCTCGATGAGGGCGTCGGCCAGGCGGTCGAGGGTGGCCCGGTACTGGATGAGGATCTCGGCCGCCTCGGAGTGGGCCTCGTCGAGGAAGCGGCGGACCTCGGAGTCGATGTTGGCCGCCACCTGGTCGGAGTAGTTGGCCTGGTGGCCGAACTCGCGGCCCAGGAAGACCTCGCCGTTCTTCTGGCCGAGCTGCTGGGGGCCGATCTCGTCGCTCATGCCGTACTCGGTGACCATGGCCCGGGCGATCTGGGTGGCCCGCTCGATGTCGTTCGACGCGCCGGTGGTGGGGTCCTGGAAGATCAGCTCCTCGGCCGTGCGCCCGCCCATGAGCATGGCCAACTGGTCGCGCAGGGCGGAGCGGGAGGTGAGGTACTTGTCCTCGGTGGGCAGGGCGAGCGTCCAGCCCAGGGCCCGGCCCCGGGCGATGATCGACACCTTGTGGATGGGGTCGGCGTCGGGCAGGGCGTGGCCGACCAGGGCGTGGCCGCCCTCGTGGTAGGCGATGACCCGCTTCTCCTCGTCGGAGATGATGCGGGACTTGCGCTCGGGGCCGGCCATGACCCGGTCGACGGCCTCCTCGAGCTGGGGCATGCCGATCTCCTCGAACCCCCGGCGGGCGGTGAGCAGGGCGGCCTCGTTGAGCAGGTTGGCCAGGTCGGCGCCGGTGAAGCCGGGGGTGCGGCGGGCCAGGACGTCGATGTCGACCCCTTTGGCCAGGGGCTTGTTCTGGGCGTGGACGTTGAGGATGGCCCGCCGGCCTTCCAGGTCGGGGCGGTCGACGACGATCTGGCGGTCGAAGCGGCCGGGGCGCAGCAGGGCGGGGTCGAGGATGTCGGGCCGGTTGGTGGCGGCGATGAGGATGACGCCGGCCTTGGTGTCGAACCCGTCCATCTCCACCAGGAGCTGGTTGAGCGTCTGCTCCCGCTCGTCGTGGCCGCCGCCCATGCCGGCGCCGCGGTGGCGGCCGACGGCGTCGATCTCGTCGACGAAGATGATGGCCGGCGCTGACGCCTTGGCCTGCTCGAACAGGTCGCGCACCCGGCTGGCGCCCACGCCGACGAACATCTCCACGAAGTCGGAGCCGGAGATGGAGAAGAAGGGCACGCCGGCCTCGCCGGCGACGGCCCGGGCCAGCAGCGTCTTGCCGGTGCCGGGGGGCCCGAACAGCAGCACGCCCTTGGGGATCTTGGCCCCCATGGCCAGGAACTTGGCCGGCGCCTCCAGGAACTCCTTGATCTCCTGGAGCTCCTCGACGGCCTCGTCGGCGCCGGCGACATCGGCGAAGGTGACCTTGGGCTGGTCCTTGTTGACCTGCTTGGCCTTGGCCTTGCCGAACTGCATGACCCGGCTGCCGCCGCCCTGCATGGTGTTCATGACGAACAGGAAGACGCCGATGAGCAGGACGAACGGGAGGAACGTCTGCACCAGCGTCCACCACAGCGGGTCGTTCTGGTGGTCGACCTTGGTCTCCACGCCGGCCTGGCGCAGGATGTCGACCGCCTTGGGCGCGTCGTCACGGACGTAGTTGACCTTGAACTTGTCGCCGTTCTTCAGCTCGCCCTGGATGGACGCATCCCGGTCGGCGATGGTGGCCTTCTTCACCTCGCCGGCGGCGGCCTTGGCCTCGAACTCGTCGAGGCGGTAGGTCTTGCGCCCACCGTCGCCCCGGAACAGGCCACCGGCCACGATGACGGCGACGAGGGCGACGGCCACCCAGAAGGGCGCGCCTCGCATCACCTTGGGCAGCCGGGTCTTCACCCCCCCAGTCTGCCTGGTCATGTGGTCGTGCGTACCCCGGGGACTTCGCCGGCCCATCGGCACACGAACGGGAGGTTGCGGTAGCGCTCGTCGACGTCGAGCCCGTAGCCGATCACGAACTCGGGCGGGATGCTGAACCCGACGTAGCGCAGGGTGGGCGAGCGCTTCTGCCGGCCCTTGCGCACCAGCAGGGCGCACACCTCCAGGCTGGCCGGGTTGCGGGCCTTGAGGTTCTTGCGCAGGTAGGACAGGGTCAGCCCGCTGTCGACGATGTCCTCGACGAGGAGGACGTCGCGGCCGGACAGGTCGATGTCGAGGTCTTTGACGATGCGCACCACCCCGCTGGTCTTGGTGGCGCTGCCGTAGGACGACACGGCCATGAAGTCGAACTCCACGGGCAGGTCGATGGCCCGGGCCAGGTCGCTCATGAACACGAAGGCGCCCTTCAGCACCCCCACCAGGAGGGGCGCCCGGCCGGCGTAGTCGGCGGTGATCTCGGCGCCCAGGGCGGCGATGCGGGCCTGCAGCTCGGCCTGGCCGACGACGACCTCGCCGAGATTGGCGTCGTCGAGGCCGGTCACGTGCGCTGAGGTTAGTGCTCCAGGCGCAGGACGTTGGCGGTGCGGGCCACGGTGCGGCCGCCGCCGGCGTCGGTGCGGGCGGCGTGGCCCCGGGCGACGCCCAGCACCCGCTCCACCGTGGCCGCGTCGGGGGGGTGGTCCTGGCCCTGGCCCAGCCATCGGCGGAGGGCCCGACGGGCCAGGGCGGGGGGGGCGGCGGCCAGGCTCGGGGCGTCGGTGGGGTCGAGGCCGGCGGCCAGGGCGTCGAGGGTCTCGGCCTCGTCGCGCAGGAGGGCGGCCTGGCGGGCCAGGACGGGGACCACGTCGCGCTGGGCGATGTCGTTCAGCAGGGGGAGCAGCTCGTGGCGGGCCCGGTTGCGGCGGTGGGCCGGGTCGGCGTTGGTGGGGTCGACGAAGGGGGTGAGGCCCTCGGCAGCGCAGACGGCCTCGGTCTCGTGGCGGCGGAGGGCGAGGATGGGGTGGTGGGCGGCGCGCATGCCGGCCAGGCCGTCGAGGCCGGCGCCCCGGAGCAGGTTCAGGAGCACGGTCTCGGCCTGGTCGTCGGCGGTGTGGCCGGTGAGCACGCCGGCGGGCAGGACGGCGTAGCGGGCGGCCCGGGCCCGGGCTTCGAGGTTGGGCAGGGCCCGAGCGGCCCCTAGAGCGGGAGGCAGGGCCCGAGCGGCCCCTAGAGCGGGAGGCAGGGCGGGCCCGGCGCCGGCGGGCCCGGGGGCGATGTCGACCGTCTCGGCCCGGAAAGTGGCGCCGTAGCGGGCGGCGGCTTCGGCGACGGCGCCGGCCTCGGCGGCCGAGCCGGGCCGCAGGCCGTGGTCGACGTGGACGGCGGTGACGGCGCAGCCGGCGGCGGTGGCCAGCACGAGCAGGGCCAGGGAGTCGGCGCCGCCGGAGACGGCACACGTGACGGCGGTGCCCGCCGGCGGGAAGGTGCAGCGGGCGAGGAGCGACGCCCAGGGACCCACCGGGTCGCGCTGCGATTGCTGAATGGAGCGGCCTCCCGGGCCGCTCACGCCGAGGCGGCGGTGGCCTCGGTCACCCTGGCCAGCCAACGCTGCGGGTTGCGGATCTCGGCCAGGTCGGGCAGGTACTCCGGGCCCCGCCACAGCAGCTCGATGCCCTCGCCACCCGCCTCCTCGAGGGTGTGGAGGAACTCCTCGCCCTCCTGGTACTGGCGCAGCTTGGCCTCGAGGCCGACCAGCTTCTGCACCATCCGGGCCGCCCCCTTGGACTGCCGGCGGTCGTGGAGCACGCTGCTGAAGCGGCCGGCGCTGGGCACCCGCTCGGTGGCGGCCCGGTCCATGATCAGGTCCCCGTGGCCTTCGAGCACGCTCATGAGGCCGCCGATCCGCTGGATCACGAGCTGCTGCTCGGGGCTGGCCAGCACCGTGACCAGGCCGCCCTCGTCGAGGGGGTTGCGCCCGGCCCGGGCCTCGCCGACGGCCCGCTTGAGCGACTCCAGGAGCCGCTTGGGGTCGGGGTCGAAATGGGCCAGGCTGTCGTCGACCAGGGAGAGGAAGTAGGGCCGCAGCCAGGGCACGCCGGTGAACTGCATGCGATGGGTGACCTCGTGGAGGGCCAGCCACAGGCGGAACTCACGGGGCGGGAAGCCGTAGCGCTTCTCGATGGCCAGGATGTTGGGGCCGACGTAGTAGACGAGATCCTGGTCGTCGGGGTTCTCGTTCTCGATGACCAGCATGTCGTACTGGCCCAGGACGCGCGTCGACATCCAGCCGAGGAGGGCGCCCACCTCGGCGCCGGCGATCTGGCGGCCGACCGGCGCCACCTTGGTGTTGTCCATGCGCTCGGCCAGGCGGTCGGTGAGCGGGCGCAGCAGCCGGCGGAACGAGGCCAGGTTGGCCCGGATCCAGCCGGCCCGGTCGGTGACCCGGGCCCGGGCCGGGCCGGCCAGGGACTTCAGGCCGGTCTCGGCCTCGACCAGGGCCTCGGCCTCGGCGGTGAACTCGTGGAAGTCCGGCGCCAGGGACGCGTAGTGGTACGACTCGGCCAACGGCTCGCGGCCGGCGACCCGCACCGCCACCCGCTCGGCTGTGTCCCAGGCGATGGGCTCGGCCATCACCGGGCTCCCGGACCGTGCACGTCGATGGGCCGCCCTCCCGGGGCGGTCACGTCTTCGGGTACTTGGCCGCCACGACCTTGAAGACGTACTGGAGGACCACCGACAGCAGGCCGAGCACCGAAACCAGCACCAGCAGGGGTGCGATCCAGTACGTCCACGGCTTCGCCGTGGCAAGAAGCAAGTCCATGCCGGCACTGTACCGGGCGGCGCCGGACCGCCCGGTCGCGCCTGGGCCTGTCTAGGCCGGGGTCAGGCAGTCGCCCAGGAAGGAGGCGGTACCGACCAGGACGGAGCGGAGCTCGGCCGAGGTGAGGTGGCCCTCACGGAACTCGTGGAGCGCCTCGGTGATGATGGCCTGGGCGGCCACGAAGCACAGCACCGGGTCGGTGACGACGGTCGGGGGGTTGACGATCGGGCCAGACCCGTTGGCCAATGCCGGCGACACGAACGGCCCAACGCCGACTGCCAAGCTCGCCGCCAAGACCAGGCCCGCGATCTTCCTGCGCATGCTGCTCCCCCCTGCGTAGTGGTGATTTGGCGCGGGAGGCTACCAGATCGAGGGCTACGCGATCTTCTTTCCCCGCACCCGGGGGACGACCATGGGGGCGTGGCGGGAGCAGAACGCCCCGTCGTTGTAGATGGACAGGATGGTGGCGCACCCGGCCTGGCGGCACTGCCGCCCCGCCTTGTACGCCTTCGACGGCCGGTCGTTGCCGGCGATCGGGTGGGCGGCGACAGATCCTTCGGACATGCACTGCCCAACCCGGAGGAAGGAGCGGCTATTCCTCGTCGCCCTCGACGTCGCGCAGGGCGGCGGCCACCCGGAGCATGAGCGACTCGGGGACGTGGTCGCGGCACTTCTGGCGTACGACGATCCGCAGCTCGGCCTCGAAGTCGTAGGCCTGGAAGCAGGGCGGACAGTCGTCGAGGTGGTTCTGGATGAGACCTCTTCGTGCGTCGGTGAGCTCTCCGTCGAGGTAGTGGTACAGAAGCTCCACAGCCTCTATGCAGTGCTCATCCATGTGTCCCCTCACGCTCGGGTACCAGTCCACGCTGACGTCCGAATTCGTACAACCGCTTCTGGAGCGCCCTTCTTCCGCGATGGAGCCGGCTCATCACCGTTCCGATGGGCACGTCGAGGATCTCGGCGATCTCCTTGTAGGAAAATCCTTCCACGTCACCAAGGAGCACGGCCATCCGGAACTGCTCGGGCAGGGCTTCGATGGCCTCCTTCACCTCGGTCTCGGTGAAGTGGTCGAGCACCTCGTCCTCGGCGCTGCGGCCGGCGGTGGCCCCTTCGAGGCCGCCCAGCCGGCGGTAGAGGTAGAAGTTCTCCAGGTCGTCGATATCGGATTCCTCCGGGCGGCGCTTCTTGGCCCGGTAGGCATTGATGTAGGTGTTGGTCAGGATGCGGTAGAGCCAGGCTTTGAGGTTGGTGCCCTCGGTGAAACCGCCGAAGGCCCGGTAGGCCTTGAGGTAGGTCTCCTGGACCAGATCCTCCGCGTCTGACGGGTTGCGGGTCATGCGCAGGGCGGCCGTGTAGAGCGACGGCATGTACTCCATTGCCAGATCGCTGAACTTCGCCTGGTCGGCCACCAAATGTCACGCTAGCCCGACGATTGGCCGCGGGCCGACGGTTCGGCCCTTATCTCACTCTCCGCGCGTAGAGTGTCACTATCCGCGCGCGCCCGCTACTGGTCGGGCGGGGGCGTTGGGGCTGACGTCATGGCCCGGTAGATCCGCTCCAGGTCCTCCAGGGTGGCGAACTCGATGGTGACCTTGCCCCGCGACCCCTTGGACCCACCCATGGCGATCGACACACGAGTGTCGAGGTGGGTGGACAGCAGCTCCTCCAGCTCGAGCAGGCCGGGCGGGCGCAGCCGCCGGCTCGGTGCCGCCGCCCCGGGTCCGGCGGACGGTCCGCCGGCGCCGGCCGACGGTCCACGGGCCTGGTCGGCATTGTGCTGGCGGGCCGCGTCCTCGACCGCCCGCACCGACATGCCGTCGGTCACGATGCGCTCGGCCAGCCGCTCCTGGTACGTCCGGTCGGGGGTGGTCAGTAGGGCCCGGGCGTGGCCGGCGGTCAGCCGGCCCTCGGCCACCATGCGCTGGACCGCCGGCGGGAGCTGGAACAAGCGCAGCGTGTTGGAGATGGCCGCCCGGCTCTTGCCCACCCGGGTGGCCAGCTCGTCGTGGGTGAGGTGGAAGTCCTCCAGGAGCTGCTGGTAGGCGGCGGCCTCGTCGAGGGGGTTGAGGTCCTCCCGCTGGATGTTCTCGACCAGGGCCTGTTCCAGGGACAGCGTGTCGTCGACGGTACGGATGATGGCCGGGACGAGGGAGAGGCCGGCCCGCTTGGCCGCCCGCCACCGTCGCTCGCCGGCGATCAGCTCGTAGGCGCCGCCACCCGTGGCCCGGACCAGGACGGGCTGCAGGACGCCGAGCTCGCGGACCGAGGCGGTGAGGGCGGCCAAGGCCTCCTCGTCGAACTGGGTGCGCGGTTGGCGCTGGTTGGGGCTGATGGCACCGATCGGTAGCTCCTGGAAGACCGCCTCGTCGTCGCCGAATGCCGCTCGGGGGGGGATCAGCGCCCCCAGTCCCCTACCCAGCCCGCCTTGCCGCACCACCGCTCACCTCCTTGGCCAGTTCCCGGTAGGCGATGGCGCCCCGGGATGTCGAATCGAACACGATGATGGGCTGCCCGAACGAGGGCGCCTCCGAGAGCCGGACCGTGCGAGGCACGATATTCCGGCACACCTTGCCGCCGAAGTGCTGGCGCACCTCCTTGGTGACCTGATCGGACAGCTTGGTCCGGGCGTCGTACATGGTCAGGATGATGGCTCCCAGGTCCAGTGTGGGGTTGAGGTTGCGCTGGACCAGCTCCACGTTGCGCAGGAGCTGCCCGAGGCCTTCCAGGGCGTAGTACTCGCACTGGATGGGGACGACGACCTCGCTGGCTGCGGCCAAGCCGTTGACCGTGAGCAGGCCCAAAGACGGCGGGCAGTCGATGAGCGTGAAGTCGTACTCCCCGTCCAGGCGCTCCAGTGCTCGCTTGAGGCGCAGCTCCCGGCTGAACGCCGGCACCAGCTCGATCTCGGCGCCGGCCAGGTCGATGGTGGCCGGGGCCAGGAACAGGTTGCGGACCGCGGTGGGTTCGATGCAGTCCTCAAGACTGAGGTCGTTGAGGAGGACGTCGTAGATAGAGGACTGCAGGTTGCGGGCGTTGATGCCCAACCCGGTGGTGGCGTTGCCCTGGGGGTCGAGGTCGACGACCAGGACGCGGTAGCCGAGCTCGGCCAGCGCCGCGCCCAGGTTGACCGCGGTCGTCGTCTTGCCGACGCCCCCCTTCTGGTTGGCGATGGCCATGATGCGAGGCAGGGGGCGGACCACGGTGGCCAGGGGCCGGGCCGCCACCGGCGGTGGGGCGGGCGTGGGGCCGGCGGGGGCGGCGGGGCTGGGATTGGCTTCCTGGGCGCCGGGCTCCACCACGGACGGCGGCGCCATGGGGGCGGTCACCAGCCCGTCAAGGAACACTGGACGGTCGATGACGGCATCGTCAGGGTCGGCCCGGTCCTCGGGCGGGGGAGGGGCGGCATCGTGGTCGACCTCACCCGAGAGATGATGTGCCCCGTCGTGGTGGCCGCCATGGTCAGCCCGGCCGTCGCTCAGGCTGGCCAGCTCCTCCTCACGGGGGTCGCCGGCGTCGTCGAAGGGGAAGGAGCGGTCTCGCACCTCGGTGTCGGCATCGGGGGCGGCGTCGCCGGGGGCGGCGTCGCCGGGATCGGCGTCGGCGACCCGCTCCGGGGCAAGCTGTCCGACCCGTGACCAGCCGTAGTCCAGGCCGTCGTCCTCATCCATCCCGGCATTCTCCCACGTCCACCCCAAGGGTCAAGCTCTTGTTTCACGTGGAACATTGCCTTGAGGGTTGAAGTTGGTCGATACCCGAGAGGAGCAGCTTTGCCGGCTACCGCCGCCGGCGGGCCGGCCGGAGCGGCAGCTAGAACACCGGACGCTTGGCCGGCACCCCCACCCGGCGAGGGAAACGGGCCGGGCACTCCCGCTCCATACGCAGCACCTGGAACGCACCGCCACCCGCGACGACGGCCATCTCCGCCGCCAGGCCGAGCTGCTGGAGGCCAGCCGCCGGCCACCGAGCCGGCGAACCCCCCGGCGGCTCGCTGACAATGGCCCGACCGCCGACCCGGAGCAGGGGGGCGGCGCACTCAGCCAGCACCGGGGGAGCGGCGAAGCTACGGGCCACGACCAAGTCGTAGCCGCCCCGGTGGGCCGGGTGCCGGCCCAGTACCTCAGCCCGTTCCTCGGCCACCTCCACCCGACCGGTCAGGCCCAACCGCTCGACCGCAGCCCGGAGAAAGGCGGCCCGCCGCACGCCGGCCTCGACCAGGACCCACGAACACCAGGTAAGGGCCAGGGCCAGGGGCAGGCCGGGCAAGCCGGCCCCGCTCCCCAGGTCCGCGGCCCGAGCCGCCACACCCTCCACCGGCTGGGCGGCCACCCGCCACGCCTCGGCAAAGCCGCCGGCGTGGTCCAGGTGGGTCTCGACCGGCCCCGGGCCGAGGAACCCCAGCCGACGAGCATCCTCAAGCACCGAGACGAGGGCGTGCCGGTGCTCGCCGACGAAACTGCTCAGCCTGCGTTGGTGGGCAGGATCACGACCCGCCGGCGGGGCTCCTCGCCCTCAGAGCTGGTTGAGACGCCGTCGATCCCGTTCACCGTGTCGTGGACGACCTTGCGGTCGGCCGCCGGCATCGGTTCCAGCACCCGGACCACGCCGGTGGCCACGACCTGGCTGGCCACGTCGCGGGTGAAGCGCTCCAGCGCCTCCCGCCGGTCCTTGCGGTACCCGGCCACATCGACGACCAGGCGAGGCTGGCCGTCGGCCGCCTTGCGCTGGGCCACCGTCCGGGTCAGCTCCTGGATGGCGGCCAAGGTCACGCCCCGCGGGCCGATCAGCATGCCCACGTCGTCACCCTCGATGGCCAGTTCGATGGTGTCCCCGTCGTCGATCAACGTGCGCGTCACCGCGCCGCTCACCCCGAAGGCCGAGACCAGACCCCGCAGGAACTCCTCGCCCACCTCGCCGGCGTCACCCGTCTGCTCTTCTGCGTCGTACATGCTCTCTCCCTTTTCCGCGACCGGCTTCGGACGTCGTTCTGCCCGGACGGCTCCTCCGCCGGCGCCGGCCCGAGGCCCGGCCCCCCGGGGCGCCGGCCGCTCAGGCGCACTCGTGGCGGCGCGGCTGCCGTTCCCGCTCCGCGCCTCCGCCGCCGCCGGCGGTGCCTCGCCGCCGCCGGTCGACCCGGTGTCCCGACCTTCCTCGGGGCGGTCCTTGCGGCCCCGCCGGCGCTGGCCCCGCTCGATCTTGGGCCGGGCCGCGGTCGGCGCCACCCGGGCCCGGACGCGGGCCTCGGAACGCAGGCGACCGAACAGCCCGGCCTTGGGCTCCTCGAGCACCTCGAACTCGGCTTCGCTTTCGTCGACACCGAGCTGGTCAAGGGCCTGGTCTTTGGCCTCCTCGACGGTCTTCGCCGTTACTTCGACCCATTCCACGCCTAGCGGTCCTTCCTGCGGGAGTTCTTGGCTGACGTGCCGTTCTGATTGTTGCCGCCGGCCGGCCCGGGCTCGGGCTTGGTCCCCGGCGCCGGCAGCCCCTTGGGACGGGGCGACGGCGGGGGCCGCTTGCCCCCCTTGGCCTGGGGAGGGCGGGGCGCCGGCTTGGGCGCCGGCTTCTTGGCGCCGCGCGCCCCCCGGGCCCCGCCGGCGCCGGCGCCGCTGTCGCCCTTGGGCTTGGGGCCGGAGGCCGGCTTGGTCACGGTGCCGCCGCTCCCACCGCCGCCGCTCCCACCGCCGCCGGCCAGGTGGGGCGGCGGGAAGGCCCGGAACGTGACCGCCTGCTGGCCGATCTGCCACAGGTTGGACACGATGAAGTAGACGACCACGCCGGCCGGCACCGACAGGGAGATGATCCCGATGATGCCGGGGAACACCTTCCCGATCATCTGCATCTGCTGGTTCACCGCGTCTTTGGGCAACCGAGCTGTCATCTGCCGCTGCTGGAAGTACCCGGTGCCCACCGTCAGGGCCACGAGGATGTAGTACGGCCAGGCCTTGCCGAAGCCGCCGACGGTCGACGCCGACTTGGCCAGGTCGATACCCCACGACACCATGCGCCCGCCGGAGTCGACCAGCGACATGTACAGCTTGCTGTGCACCGGTAGGTGCTTGGGTTGAGGGTGGTGGCTCAGGCCCAGGATGACCCGGTACAGCACGATGAAGAGCGGGGCCTGGAGAACGATGGGAAGGCACCCGGCCAGCGGGTTGACCTTGTTCTCCTTGTAGAACTTCATCATCTCTTCGTTGAGCTTCTGGCGGTCGTTCTTGTACTTGGCCTGCAGCCGCTTGATCTCGGGCTGGATGCGCTGCATGGCCTGTTGCGACTTGACCTGCTTCGTCGTCAGCGGCACGAGCAGGATGCGCACGCTGATGGTCAGCAGGGCGATCGACAGCCCGTAGGACGCCACGACGGAGTAGAAGAAGGCCAGCACCCGGCCCATGGCCCCATAGATGGGGTCGAGGATCCAGAAGGCGGCCAGCAAGGGGTGCATCAGGACGCCCTCCCCGCCGGCACCGGGTCGACGCCGGCCCGGGCCGCCCACGGGTGGCAGCGCAGCAGCCGGCGGGCCGCCAACCAGCTCCCCCGGGCCGCGCCATGCCCGGCCAGGGCCTCGAGGGCGTAGGTCGAGCACGTCGGCCAGTACCGGCACGACGACGGCCGCCCGGCCCGAACGGCCTGGTAGGCCCGGATCGGCACGGAGAGTGCTCTAGCCGCCACTGTGGGTGAAGAAGAGATCATGTTCGGTGCAGTGCGCCGATCGCTTGGCATACCGTGGCTCTCAGATCGTCGTAGGACAGGGACGCCGCCGCCGCGGTGGCGCCGACGAGATAGGCGCCCGGACGCAGCTGGGCCCCGACCTCCCGGGTGATCGCTCGCAGCCGGCGCCGAATCCGGTTGCGTACCACTGCGCCGCCGGCCCGACGGCCAATGGCGTAGGCGACCCTCGGCGGTTCGGCGGGGTCGCCCGCCAGCCAGGTTACCGTGATCGGGCCCCGTCTCACGCGCCGGCCGCTGCGCCGCAGGGCCTCGAAGGTGGCCCGGTCACGGATCGCCCAGATCAGGCTGTGAGGCTGTGACGGCCCTTGCGCCGGCGGGAGGACAGGATGGCCCGGCCCGCCTTGGTCGACATGCGGTGGCGGAACCCGTGCTTCTTGGCCCGCTTGCGGACGTTCGGTTGAAATGTGCGCTTCACCCTGTGGCCTCCCCGGCAACTGTGCTCCCCGGCGTCTGAACTCCCGGCGACTGGTGGGCCCGGGCGACGGTCTGCGTTCCCGGCGACGACGCGCGTCGACGACCGGCGCCGTACGGGCGTCTACCCAGGGTAGAGCCCCCCGCCCCCCGCCGCCAACTGCCGCCCGGGCCGCCGCGCCACGGCCCGCCACCCGGGCCGCGGCGACATAGGCCGCCGTCCGCCCCCGGGCCGCGGCGACTGGGCACGCCGGCCGCACCCGGGCCGCGGCGACATAGGCCGCCGGCGCCCCGCGGCCCCCCATGCGCCCCCGCCGCCGGTGCTACCGTCTGCGAACGCCCGGCACAGCCCGAGCGTGGGCCGTTGCACTTCCCTGGCTCGAGCAGTCCACGGATGCCGTCCCGCGTTATCCACATCTGTGGGCAACGCTGTGGACCAACACGACAGGGAGGTTCCGAAATGGCAGGGGCGGAACGCCTGTGGGGTGCCTGCGTCGGCGTTTTGCGCAACGAGGTCCCCGACAGTATCTGGAACACCTGGCTGGCTTCGGCCCGCCCGCACGCACTGATCGACCATCGCCTCTTCCTCACCGTCCCCAGCCCGCTGGCCAAGGAACGGATCGAGGCCCGCTACCTGGAACTGGTGACCGATGTCGTGAGCGACGTGGCCGGTGAGCCGCACGAAGTCGTCCTCGAGGTCCGCACCGACCCGGCCGTGAACGACGACGAGGTCGACCCCCGGCCCCAGCTCGACTTCGACGGCCCGCCCATCCGCACCGGCGGCGGGGCCCGGGCCACCAACGCCACCCTCAACAGCAGCGGCATGCCCGAGATCGGCCTCAACCCGGGCTACACGTTCGAGAACTTCGTCATCGGCGAGTCCAACCGCTTCGCCCACGCCGCCGCCCTAGCTGTGGCCGAGCAGCCGGCCAAGTCCTACAACCCGCTGTTCATCTACGGCGACACCGGGCTGGGCAAGACCCACCTCCTGCACGCCATCGGCCACTACGTGCGCCAGCACCTGCCCGACCTGATCGTGCGCTACGTCTCGACGGAACACTTCCTCAACGACTTCATCGACGCCATCCGCACCAACGCCACCTCGTCGTTCAAGATGCGCTACCGCGGGTGCGATGTCCTCCTCGTCGACGACGTCCAGCTCATCCAGCACAAGGAGCGCTTCCAGGAGGAGTTCTTCCACACCTTCGAGACGCTGCACAGCGCCGGCCGCCAGATCGTGCTGTCCTCTGACCGCCCGCCCAAGGACATGGCCATCCTGGAGGACCGGTTGCGCAGCCGGTTCGTGTCCGGCCTGCTCACCGACGTGCAGCCGCCCGACGTCGAGACCCGCCTGGCCATCCTGCGCAAGAAGGCCGAGCGGGAGCCCGTCGGCGCCCCCGACGACGTGCTGGCCTACATCGCCACCCACATCACCAACAACATCCGCGAGCTGGAAGGCGCCCTCCACCGGGTGCTGGCCTACTCCAGCATCACCCAGATGGCCCTCACCCTCCCGGTGGCCGAGAAGGTCCTGGGCGACCTCATCACCGCCAACGCCCCCCGGCCCATCACCCCCAAGCTGATCCTGGAGGCCACAGCCGACATGTTCGGCCTGAGCATCGAGGACCTCCGGGGCAAGAGCCGCAGCCGGCCCCTGGTCACCGCCCGCCAGATCGCCATGTACGTCCTCCGGGAGATGACCGACTTCTCCTACCCGGCCATCGGCCGCGAGTTCGGCGACCGCGACCACACCACGGTCATGCACGCGGTCACCAAGATCTCCAAGCTGATGGCCGAGCGGCGCACCATCTACGACCAGGTCACCGAGCTGATGACCCGCCTCAAAACCGGTGGCTGACGCGGTGGACACAACGCTGGCAACCGCCCCGGTTGCCCACAGGCCGGGGCCGCGCTGTCACACCCCTGTGGGAGCATGGGGACGACGGTGGACGGCGCCCGGCGGCCTGACCAGCACCGATAGCCTCTTCTCCACAATCCACACCCCCTACTGCTCCCTCTGATTTTGAGATCTCCAAAGAGAGAAAGTAGAGCCGAGGTCACGCTGTGAAGTTCCGAGCCGAACGCGACGCCCTTCTCGACGCCCTGGCCACAGCGGCCCGGGCCGCCGCCACCCGCGGCGGGGCCCTGCCGGCGCTGTCCGGCGTCCGCCTGGAAGCCCGGGGCGACGTCCTGCACCTGGCCGGGTCCGACCTTGACCTGACGGTCCAGGTCGAAGTGGCCGTCGCCGGCATCGACGACGGGGTCTGCGTCATCCCCGCCCGCCTCGGTACCGACATCGTCCGGGCGCTGGAGCCCGGTGCCGTCACCTTCGAGCTGGTGGGGGGCGAGGCCCAGATCAGCGCCGGCCGCAGCCAGTTCACGGTGCGGGTCCTGCCGGCGGAGGAGTTCCTGCGCCTGCCCGAGCCCGCCGGCGATGCCGTCACCCTGGATGCCGCGGCCCTGGCCGCCGCCCTCAACCAGGTGGTCCGGGCGGCCAGCAAGGACGATGCCCGGCCCATCCTGGCCGGCGTGCTCATGACCGCCGAGCCCGCCGGCCTGCGCCTGGTGGCCACCGACTCCTACCGCCTGGCCATGCGCGACCTCCCCGGCACCACGCTGCTGGTCGAGGGCCAACACGTCCTGGTGCCGGCCCGGGCCCTGGGGGAGCTGGGCCGGGTGCTCTCCAACGCCGAGCAGGTCACCCTGCGCCTGGGCCACGACCAGGCCAGCTTCGAAGTGGCCAGCGTGCGGGTCACCACCCGCCTGATCGAGGGCGAGTTCCCCAACTACCGCCAGCTCGTGCCCAGCGGGTACCCGAACCGCCTGGTGGTGGGCAAGGCCCCCCTGCTCGACGCCGTGCGCCGGGTCAAGCTCCTGGCCCGCGAGGCCACGCCCGTCCGCATGGCCCTCCGGCCCGACGGCATCGAGCTCACCGCCGTCACCCACGACGTCGGCCAGGCCCGGGAGGACCTCGATGCCAAGTACGAGGGCACCGAGATGGTGGTGGCCTTCAACCCGGAGTTCCTCATCGACGGCATCGAAGCCACCCCGGGTGACGAAGTCGTCCTCGAAACCCTCGATGCCCTCAAGCCGGCCACCCTGCGGCCCACCGAGGGCACCGATTTCCTGTACCTGCTCATGCCGGTACGGGTCTCGTGACCTGTGTACCTGCGCCACCTGTGGCTCACCGACTTCCGTAATTACGAGGCGGCCGAGCTGGCACTCCCGCCCGGCCTGACGGTCGTCCGGGGCAGCAACGGGGAGGGCAAGACCAGCCTGCTCGAAGCCATCAGCTACCTGGCCACCCTGGCCTCGTTCCGGGGCGTGCCCGACCTGGCCCTGGTCCGCGAAGGGTCTCCCCAGGCCGTCGTCCGGGGCGAAGGCGAACGACAGGGTCGCCAGCTCCTGATCGAGGCCGAGATCGCCCCCCGCGGCCGGGGCCGCGTCGCGGTCAACAAGCAGCGCCTGCGCCGGTCGGCCGACCTGCTCGACGCCCTGCGCGTCTCGGTCTTCGCCCCCGACGACCTGGAGCTGGTCAAGGGCGGCCCCTCGGCCCGCCGGCGCTACCTCGACGACACCCTCGTCGCCCTGGCCCCCAAGCACGAGGCCCTCCTCCGTGACCTCGAGCGCATCCTGCGCCAGCGCACCGCCCTTCTGCGCCAGTCGGGCGGCCGGCTCACGCCCGACATCGCCACCACGCTCGACGTCTGGGACGCCAAGCTCGTCACCGCCGGCGAGGCCCTGGCCGACGCCCGGGCCGCCCTGGTCGCCGCCCTGGAGCCGGCCCTGGCCAAGGCGTATTCCGACGTCGCCCCCGACAAGGGCCTGGTCGCCGCCGGCTACGACGCCCCCTGGCGGGTGACCGGCCTGGCCGCAGCCCTGGCCGCCGCCCGCCCCGACGAGGTGCGCCGGGGCGTGTGCCTGGTCGGCCCCCACCGTGACGACCTCACGCTGCGCATCAACGCCATGCCCGCCCGCACCCACGCCTCCCAGGGCGAGCAGCGCTCCCTGGCCCTGGCCCTGCGCCTGGGTGCGCACCGCCTGGTTGCCGACGCCCTCGACGACGTGCCCGTCCTCCTCCTCGACGACGTGTTCTCCGAGCTCGACCCCGGCCGCACCGAGGCCCTCCTCCACCACCTTCCCCCCGGCCAGGCCGTCCTCACCACCGCCGGCCCCGTCCCCGCCGGCGCCACCCCCGAGCTCACCGTCACCGTCACCGCCGGCCGCCTCGCCCTGGCCACCGCACCGGGCCAAGGCACGGCCGAGTGACCCACCCGGTGGGCGGGCCCGATGACACGCACGGGGCGGGAGCTCCGTGACCCGCCCCGTGGGCGGGCCCGACGACACGCACGGGGCGGCAGCCCCGTGACCCCGGCTCGCCGGCCGAAACCCGGGCCCGGCTGGCACCCCATCCGCGAGCCCGGCGGCCCCCCGCCCCGCCGGCTGGCCGACTCGCTCGATGCGGTGGCCCGCAACCTGGGCGGCGCCGGCGGCCCGGCCCTGCTCGACCTGCTCGGGCGCTGGCCCGAGGTCGTCGGCCCGTCCCTCGCCGCCCACTGCCGGCCCGTGTCCCTCCGCAGCGGCACCCTCACCATCGCCGCCGCCGAACCAGCATGGGCCGCCCAGCTCGGCTGGCTCGACGCCGACCTGCGCCGGCGCCTCGACGAGGCCCTGGGCGCCGGCGTCGTCACCCGGATCACCGTCCGGGTCCGTCCCACCTGACGGTCCTCTCTGGTAGAATTACATGGTGGCAATCAGGGCGATGACCACCCGTTGACCAGCAGTTTTGTCGCCTGATCGACCCCTTCTCGGCCCCCCGGCCGGCTCGCACGCATCGCTGTAGAGAAAGGCCGCGCCTTGGCGGTTGATACCCCCTCGTACGGGGCCAAAGACATTCAGGTCCTCGAGGGATTGGAGCCGGTCCGCAAGCGGCCCGGCATGTTCATCGGCTCCACCGGGCTCAACGGCCTCCACCACCTGGTGTGGGAGGTGGTCGACAACTCGGTCGACGAAGCCATGGCCGGCTACGCCACCAAGATCGATGTCACCCTCCTGGCCGACGGTGGCTGCCGGGTGGTCGACGATGGCCGCGGCATCCCGGTCGATGCCCACCCCGGCTCCCGGGGCAAGTCGGCGGCCGAGGTCGTCCTCACCGTCCTCCACGCCGGCGGCAAGTTCGGCGGCAGCGGCTACAAGGTCTCCGGCGGCCTCCACGGCGTGGGCGTGTCGGTGGTCAACGCCCTGTCCACCCGGCTCGATCTGGAGATCGACCGTGACGGCAACCGCCACCGCCTGGTGTTCCTCAACGGTGGCCGCCCCCAGGGCAAGCTCGAGGTCACCGGCAAGGCGCCCCGGGGCCGCACCGGCACCACCATCACCTTCTGGCCCGACGAGACCATCTTCGCCTCCGAGGGCACCGAGTTCCGGGCCACCACCATCCTCGAGCGGCTCCAGATCTACGCCTTCCTCAACAAGGGCCTGGAGGTCCGGTTCCGCGACGAGCGGCCCGGCCACGAGCAGGAGCAGACCTTCCGCTACGGCGGCGGCATCGTCGACTACGTGCGCCACCTCAACGCCAGCAAGGACGCGCTGTTCAAGCGGGTGGCCCACTTCGAGGCGTCCGACGCCGACCAGGAGGTGGAAGCCGCCCTCCAGTGGAACACCGGTTACTACGAGGGCATCCACAGCTACGCCAACGGCATCGCCACCATCGAAGGCGGCATGCACGAGGAGGGCTTCAAGAAGGCCCTCACCAACGTGGTGAACCGCTATGCCCGCAACGCCAAGCTCCTCAAGGAGAAGGACGACAACCTCCTCGGGGAGGACATCCGTGAGGGCCTCACCGCCATCGTCAGCGTGAAGCTGCGTGAGCCCCAGTTCGAAGGCCAGACCAAGGCCAAGCTGGGCAACGTCTCCATCCGCTCCATGGTGGAGAAGGCGGCCAACGAGAAGTTCTCCGAGTGGCTCGAGGAGCACCCCACCGAGGCCCGCCAGATCGTGGCCAAGGGCATGCAGGCGGCCCGGGCCCGCCTGGCCGCCCGCCAGGCCCGCGAGCTCACCCGGCGCAAGACCCTGCTCGAAGGCGCCGGCCTGCCCGGCAAGCTGGCCGACTGCTCATCCCGTGACCCCAGCGAGTCCGAGCTGTTCATCGTGGAGGGCAACTCCGCCGGCGGCTCGGCCATCAACGCCCGCGACCCCATCACCCAGGCCATCCTCCCCATCCGGGGCAAGATCCTCAATGTCGAGCGGGCCCGTATCGACAAGATGCTCAAGAACCTAGAGGTCCAGTCGCTGATCTCGGCCATCGGCGCCAACCTGGGCGACGAGTTCGACGTGGCCAAGATCCGCTACCACAAGGTGATCATCCTGGCCGACGCCGACGTCGACGGGAACCACATCCGCACCCTGCTGCTCACCTTCTTCTTCCGCCAGATGAAGGACATGGTCGATCACGGCCACGTCTACATCGCCCAGCCGCCGCTGTACTCCACCCTGGTGGGCAAGGACAAGATCTACCTGAAGGACGATGCCGCCCGCGATGCGTACGTGGCCGCCAACCCCAACCGGCAGATCAAGTTCGACCGCCTCAAGGGCCTGGGCGAGATGGACTTCGGGGAGCTGAAGGAGACCACCATGGACCGCGGCCACCGCACCCTGCTCCAGGTCTCCGTCGAGCAGGCCGCCCTGGCCGACGAGGTGTGCTCCATCCTGATGGGCGAAGACGTCGAGGCCCGCAAGCAGTTCATCCAGACCAACGCCAAAGACGTGCGGTTCCTCGACATATGAGCGAGCTGAAGGCGAGCGAATCATGAGCACAGTGCCCCGCTCAGCGGGGCAGCCGCCGGAGGCGGCAACCCGATGAGTGAACAGACACCCCTCGAGTTCGGCGACGTGGAGCCCATCGAGCTCCAGACCGAGATGGAGCAGTCGTACCTCATCTACGCGCTGTCCACCATCACCGCCCGGGCCCTGCCCGACGTGCGCGACGGCCTGAAGCCGGTCCACCGCCGCATCCTCTGGGACATGTTCGACCAGGGCTTCCGGCCCGACCGCACCATGGTCAAGTGCGCCCGCATCACCGGTCACGTCATGGGCCAGTACCACCCCCACGGCAACCAGGCCATCTACGACGCCTTGGTGAGAATGGCCCAGCCCTTCAGCCTGCGCCACCCCCTCATCGACTTCCACGGCAACTACGGCTCGCCCGAGTTCGAGGCCGCGGCCGAGCGCTACACCGAGTCCCGCCTCAGTCAGTTGGCCATGCAGATGCTGGCCGGGATCGACGAGGAAACCGTCGATTTCGTCGACAACTACTCGGGCGACTTCCTCGAGCCCAGCGTTCTCCCCAGCCGTTTCCCCAACCTGTTGGTGAACGGCAGCCAGGGCATCGCGGTGGCCATGGCCACCAACATCCCGCCCCACAACCTGGCCGAGATCATCGATGCCACCCTCCACCTCATCGACCATCCCGAGGCCACGCCCGACGACCTGATGCAGTTCGTCAAGGGCCCCGATTTCCCCACCGGCGCCTACATCCTGGGCCGGGCCGGGATCATGGACGCCTACCGCACCGGCCGCGGTTCCATCAAAATGCGGGCCCGGGCCGAGATCGTCGAGGGCAAGACCACCAGCGAGATCCACGTCACCGCTCTCCCGTACCAGGTGAGCGTGTCATCGGTGGCCTCCAAGGTGGCCGACCTGGTCGACGCTCGCCAGATCGAAGGCATCCGCGACATCAAGAACCTGTCCTCGGGTGAGGACACCAAGCTGGTCATCTACCTCAAGCGCGATGCCAACGCCTCAGTGGTGCTCAACAACCTGTTCAAGCACACGCCGCTGCAGTCCAACTTCCCGGTGAACATGGTGGCCCTGTGCGACGGCGTGCCCCGCACCCTCAACCTGGCCCAGGCCCTCACGTACTACATCGCCCACCAGGTCGAGGTCATCACCCGCCGCACCGAGTTCCGGTTGCGCAAGGCCCTCGACCGGGCCCACATCGTCGAAGGCTTGATCAAGGCGCTCGACATGATCGACGCCATCATCGCCCTCATCCGGGGGTCCGAGGACCGGGCCGCGGCCCGCACCGGGCTCATGGAGGCGCCGTTCGAGTTCAGCGAGATCCAGGCCAACCACATCCTCGATATGCAGCTCGTCCGCCTCACCCGCCTGGGCCGGGCCGCCCTCGACGCCGAGCTGGCCGAGCTGCGGGAGACCATCGCCGAGCTCCAGGCCATCCTGGCCGACGAGGGCCGGCTGCGGCAGGTCATCAAGGACGAGATGGGCGAGATCAGGACCAAGCACGCCCAGCCCCGCCGGGCCGAGATCACCTACGACCCGGGCGATATCGACATCCTCGACCTCATCGACGACGAGGAACTGGTCGTCACCATGACCCGGGCCGGCTACATCAAGACGGTGGCGGCCGATGCCTTCCGTACCCAGGGCCGGGGGGGCCGGGGCATCGCCGGCGCCAAGCTCAAGGACCAGGACTACGTCGAGCGCATCGTCCACACCACGGCCCACGCCTTCCTGCTGTTCTTCTCCAACCGGGGCCGGGTCTACCGGCTGAAGGCCCACGAGATCCCCATGAAGGACCGCACGGCCCGGGGCACGGCCATCCCCAACCTGCTGTCACTGGCGCCGGGGGAGCGCATCCAGGCCATCATCGACACCCGCGACTACGAGACCAGCCGCTTCCTGTTCTTCGCCACCAAGCGGGGCATGGTCAAGAAGACCCGCTTCACCGAGTACGACTCGTCCCGTCGCGACGGCCTCATCGCCATCAACCTCCGTGACGACGACGAGCTGGTCCGGGTCATCCAGACCAGCGGCGGCGACGACATCTTCATGGTCAGCAGCGCCGGCACCACCATCCGCTTCTTCGAAGACGACGTGCGGGCCACCGGCCGCTCGGCCATGGGCGTCATCGGCATGCGCCTGCGCGACGGCGACGAAGTGGTGAGCTGCGATGTCACCCGCGAAGGCGCCGACCTCCTCGTCGTCACCGACACCGGCCACGGCAAGCGCACCAAGCTCGACAAGTTCCCCCGCAAGGGCCGGGGCACCATGGGCGTCATCGGCATACGGCTGGCCCGCGGCCGGGGCCAGGTCGTCGCCGCCCTCATGGTCGGCCTCGACGACGAGCTGCTCCTCATCTCCTCCGCCGGCGTCACCATCCGTACCGCCGTCCGCGACATCTCAGCCCAGGGCCGCGACGCCACCGGCGTGCGCATCATGAACCTCGACGAGGGCCAGTCGGTGGCCGCCGTCGCCCCCGTCCTCAACGTCGACGACTAACCCGAACTGGTGACAGATCTGGGGGTCAGACCCCCCGGATCCGTCACCAGTTCGCCCGCTTCCCCCTCCTCCATGTCGTTTCGCAACCCCAGGAGGGGTAGATGCATCAGCATGACCGCACCGAAGAGGGCTCGGCCCTGCCGTTCCTCGTTCTGGCCATCGCCCTGGTCGGCGTCAGCGTCGTCCTGCTGGGCCGCCTGGGCGGGGCCGCCACCGCCCGGGCCGGGGCCCGCAACGCGGCCGACGCCGCCGCCCTGGCCGGCGCCGCG
>JAHFUR010000034.1 GCA_023264995.1 Acidimicrobiia bacterium
AACGAGGAGCCGGTGACGGTGACGGAGTCGCCAGCCTTGCCAGCGGTGCTGGAAAGGTTGAGGGTGGCCAGGTTGGTGCAGGCGAAAGCCGCTGCGCCAGCGATGACCGATGCCGCTGCCGCGGCGCCGAAGACGGTTGTGACTTTACGACGGAGATTCATTTCGTGAATGACCTACCTTTGTTCTGTTGGCGAATGTGCCAGTCGGACTGCCCACCGAAATGGAGTGTGGACTGACAGCAGTCTTCCATGCAATAGGTGGACCTTAGCTAGACTCAATGTGCAGCTACGCGACTACGTGAGCATGAGAATTCGGCCGTGTTCTCGCCCGGCGAACGCGCCGAAGTGCGCTGGTCGTGGCCAGCAACATTGCGTCGGAAGCGAACGGCTATGTCTTGCCGCTCGACAGATCGGGAGGAACGGCGATACCTCCCCGTGGCACGACCGAGGGTGGGCAAATACACAGAAGACAGCGGGGAGGAGATCGCCTCCTCCGACGATAGTAGATCCGGGTGTCTGATCCACCGGATTGGCAAATCTGTAACCGGATTGACATCAGAATGATTGTTGACCGTCGAATTCAACGGGTGTGCCGGAGCGGGCGCCGGCGTCCGATTGCGGCTATCCCACGCCGGCTCGGGAGCCGGTCTGGCTGGCGATTGCTGCTCGGGCCTTGGCCGGAGTGCTCGCCACGACGACGATCCGATCGAAGCCGGTCATGCTGATTAGCCGTCGCACGTTCGGCCGGGTGCAACACATGGCCACCGCGCCGCCGGCCTCCCGGACACGCCGGATGCCACCCACGAGCGCGCCGAGGCCAGCGGAGTCCACGAAGCGGACCTCGCGTATGTCGACGAGGACCGCGCCGGCGCCGACGGCGTCGGCAAACCGCTCCCTCACCTGTGACGCACAGAAGGAGTCGATGTCGCCGGTGACCCGGATCACCGCAGGCTCCTGGCGGTCGTCGAAGGACACGGTCGCGTGCTTGTCGGCGAGGTGCATGAATCCAGTTTGGGCCGTGCGATCGGTGAGTTCGTGGTTGATCTGATTGCAATTCGGCGACAGAGCGACGCGGGAACGGGCCGACCCCAGCGATCGGCCCGTTCCCGGTTGGACTGGCAGGTTGCCGATCCGATCAGCCCTTGGTGGTCACCCGGACAGGCGCAGCCGTCGTACCGCCACGACGGCTGGTGGCAAGAGCGGCAATGCCGGCGGCGAACATCCCGACGCCGGCTACGCCGAGTGCGACGAGGGCGAGTGTGCCGTTGCCCACCGAGTTGTCACTCCGCAGCAGACCTGGCATGCGATCAGTGGTGTCCGACGTGGTGGCGGCACCGAGAACCGGGCTCTGGCCGGAAGGACCGACGACGGTCATCACGGCCCGGATCGGGGAGAGCGTCAGGTTGCCTGCCCTGGCCTGGGTGACGATGATCACGTAGTTGCCAGGCTGCGTGCCGGGCGGGACGACGAACGAGGCCGTGATGGTCTGGTTGTCGGGCTTGGCCAGCTCAGCGATGACTGGACCGTCCAGGGCGTTGAAGCGGACCTGGACGGGATCGGTCAGCCGGAAGCCGGTGCCGGTGATGGTGACTGTGTCGCCGGCTTTGGCCTTGACGGTCGAGAGGTTGACAACCGGCCCCGAGACGCAGGCCCAAGCGGCTGCGGCGGCGAGGACGACGACGGCGATGCTGGCCATGGCTCCGAATACGAAACGTCTTGCGTGCAATGTCTCTCCTTCGTCGGGAACCGGGATTCAGCTGATGCCGCGGCATGCCGGGACACCAGCCGCCCGTCCGGGCATCCTCGCCGCGGGAGGCGACGATGGTCCGCCGATCGTGTGTCGGTTCGGTTACAGGTAGGACGCGCGGGTGACAGTGACGGTCAGCGGGTGGGAAGTGATGTGGTCGTCGTCGAGGTCGTCGTCGTCGAGGTCGTCGTCGAGACCGCCGGCCTCGGGTCGAGGAGGTCGAAGGGGACCTTGTCGTCGGCGACCGGCCGGGGGGACGTGTCCGTCGGCACCCCGCACGATGCGGCCAGGAGAGTGGCGAGGAACGCACCGAGAAGACGTCGGCTCATGTGACGACGGGGAGGCGGACCACAAATCTCGCCCCCCCTCCCTCCCTTTCCTCCACCCAGACCCGGCCGCCGTGCAGCGTCACATGCTCGCGTACCAGGGCCAGTCCGAGCCCGCTGCCTTCTCCGGCGCCCCTCATGCCGGCGGCCCGCCCGCGGAAGAAGCGGTCGAAGACCTTGTCGCGCTCGTCAGGCGGCACGCCGGGACCCGAGTCCTCGACGGCGAAGCCGGCCCAGTCGCCGTCGCGCTCCACGACCAGGCGGGCCACGCCGCCACCGTGGCGCCGGGCGTTGTCGGCCAGGTTCGCGAGGACCCGCTCGAGGCGCCGCTTGTCGGCGGAGACGACCGCATCGCCGGCGCCGGGCCCGATCTCGACCGCAAGGTCCGGATCCGGCCCGGTGCGGGCGGCCTCGACGACGAACTGCACGAAGCTGATGTCCTCGACGACTAGCTCCTCGACGCCGGCGTCGAGCCGTGAGATCTCAAGCAGGTTCTCGACCAGCCTCTCGAACCGGCCAATCTCGGCACCGAGGAGGTCGATGCCCGTCCGAGCCCGCTCGGGCATCTCCTCCCGGCGCGAGCTGACGACGGCCAGGGCGGCGGCCAGGGTGGTCAGCGGCGACCGGAGCTCGTGACTGACATCGGACGCGAAACGTGCGTCCCGCCGGATGCGCGTCAGGAGCGCCTCGGTCATCTGATTGAAGGAAATGGCCATCCGTGACAGCTCGGGATCTCCCGATTCCTCGAGGCGGACGTCGAAGCGCCCGCTGGCGACGGCGGCCGCAGCCGCCGAGACTGCGCTGACCGGTGAAAGGACCCTGCGACTGGCCCACCGACCCATCGTGGCCCCGGCCAGGGTGGTGATCAGGGCGGCGGCGATCGAGGAGTTCAAGAGGATGCGGAGCGTCCGGTCGAGCTCGACCAGCTGGAACACCTCGAAGTAGGCGCCGTCGACGGCGGGCAACGGGATGCCGACGACGAACTGGGGGACGCCACCAAGCCGCACGAGCTGGCGGGCGGCGCCGCCGGCGTCCACCGTCTCCCGTAACGCGATGGGGAGCGAGTCCCGGCCTACGGTGCTCGACGCCGCGAACCAGGTCTGGCCGCGCCGGAGGATGGGCGTCGATCGCGCCGGGAGCTCGACCGACGCGAGCAGTCGTGGGATGTCGGTGTCGGCGGATCCCAGCGTGATCTTCACCAGGCGGGCGTTGACGTAGGTCTGTCGCAGCGCCGACGTCTCCCGCTGCCGCAGCAGGTAGGACCGGGCGAGCTCGTAGGTGAGCGACGCGAGCGAGGCGGACAGCAGGAGGGCGCCCACCGCGAAGGCCAGGGTGAGCCGGGTGCGCAGGCTGATGGTGCGCTGCCACCCGGTCGCCGGGCCGGCCCAACTGAGCTTCACGGTTCCAGCTTGTAGCCCAGGCCGCGCACGGTGACGATGTGGCGGGGGTGGGTGGGGTCCTTCTCCACCTTGGTGCGCAGCCGGCGGATGTGCACGTCGACGAGGCGGCCGTCGCCGAAGTAGCCGTAGCCCCAGACCTTGTCGAGGAGCAGCTCACGGCTGAGGAGCCGGCCGGGGTTCTGGGCCAGCTCGCACAGCAGCTTGAACTCCGTCTTCGTGAGCGAGACCTCGGCGCCTCCGACCCGTACGGTGCCGGCATCGGGAAAGACTTCGATGTCGCCGAAGACGGGGCGGGTCGGGCCCGACTCCGACCGGGTGGCCCGGCGGAGCAGGGCGCGGATGCGGGCCGACAGCTCCTTGGGGACCGCCGGCTTGACCATGTAGTCGTCCGCCCCCGCTTCCAGGCCGGCCACCACGTCGTGGCTGTCCGAGCGCGCCGTGAGAATGAGGATGGGCACGTCGCTGCTGGACCGGAGCCGGCGGCACAGCTCGAACCCGTCCATGCCCGGCAGCATGAGGTCGACGAGGACGACGTCGACCGGCCGGAGCGCCAACGCCTCGATCCCGGCCTCGGCGCTCTCGGCCAGCTCGACCGTGTGGCCCTCGTCCTCGAGAACGAGCTGCAACGACAACCGAATCCGCGCATCGTCCTCGACGATCAGGATTCGTGAGCCCATAGCCTGTCCTACTGCTCCTCGGGCTCGAGCCGGTCGAGGATGTCCCCGACGTTGACGATATCGCCGGCGCTGATCGTGCCGACGAAGGTCGGACCGTCACAGACGGCCAGGAGCTGCACGTCCGCGTCCTCCATGATCCGGATGGCGTCGGCGAGGAGCCAAGAGGTCGATGCGACCGGGATGTCGCGCCGCATGATCGAGCCAACCGTCGTCGCCCCCCAGGCGTCCCGATCCACGCCGGCGAGCTCCCCGGTGCCGGCGATACCCAGAAAGTTGCTGGATTCGACCACCGCCACCGACTGCTGCCGTGTCCCTACGAGGTGCTGCCAGAAGAACTCCTCCACGGTGGCGTCCGGGGGTACGGTCCGGGCGTCGGTGTCGACCAGGGTGGCGAGTGGCAGCTGGAGCCGGCCCTCGAGATGACCCACCCGGCCACCAACCTGGTACGGCGAGATCGACGCCCGTCCGATGACCAACTGGGCCACGACGGCCGCGATGAGCCCCGGGACGACGAAACCCGGCCGGCCGGTGAACTCGGCCACGAACACCACGGCGGCGAGCGGTACGTGGTAGCCGGCTCCCAGGAAGGCGGCCATGCCGACCACCGGGAACAGGCCGGCGTTCCCGGAGTCGAAGAGGCCTCCCACGACCCGGCCGATGAGGGCGCCCTGGATGACGAGTGGGATGAAGAGGCCGCCGGACCCGCCACCCGCGACGGCGGCGGCGGTGCCGGCCACCCGCAGCGTGCCGAGAGCGACGATGGCGAACACACTGCGTTCCGGCGCCAGGGCCCAGCGCAAGGCGTTGTAGCCGGGACCGAGGCTCAGCGGGGCGTGGGCGATAAGGTGGCCCCCGAGGACCGTGGCCGCCAGCACCGCTCCGGCGCCGGCGATCCGCACCGCCGGACGCCCGGTCGTCGACGCCTTCTTGGCGGTCTGCATGACGGCGGCGAAGGCGCGGGCCAGGAGGCCGGCGGCAAGCCCGACGGCCGCGGCGCCGCCAAGGTCGACGAGGTTGAAGGGCGGCTGCCCGGCGATCGGCAGGATCGGGTCGGTACCGGCCAGGGCGGCGAAGACGACGTAGCTGGCGGCGGCGCTGATGGCGGCGGGAAGGAGCATGCGATGGGCGATGTCGCGTTGGTAGGGCACCTCGAGGGCAAAGACCAGTCCCGTGACCGGCGCCTTAAAGATGGCCGCCACCCCGGCCGCCGCACCGGCGACGAGCAGCACCTTGGCGTCCTCGGGGGAGAAGTAGCGTCCGAACCGCCGTTGGATGCGGGTGCCGATCGCGGCGCCGAGGTACAGCGACGGCCCTTCATATCCGAGGGGGGCACCCGACCCGAGGGTGGCCATCGCCGCCGCGAGGCGGGCGAGCACCGGCCGCTGCTCCATACGCCGGCCCCGGTCGTGGAACGCCCGGATGTACACGTCGGAGGTGGCAGGGCTCGCCCCCGCTCCTCCGTAGCGCAGGAATGTAGCTGCGAGAAGCAAACCCGCCGCAGGCATGACGGCCTGGGCGGCGACCGGGAGCGCGAGTACGCCACGCAGCAACCTCATCGTGAGCTTGTCGAAGCCGGCGACGGCCAAACCGGTCACCGCGCCGGTCGCGCCAGCGAGGAGGAGCACCTGCTGGGATCGCTTGGAGAACGCCACCAGCCGCTCACGGTCCATCGCGGGCCACGCGGGCCGCCTGCTGGCAGGAGTCGAACCCTCGTCGCCCGGATCCGTGCGCTTCCTCGTCATCCGGAGTCCTCCGGGAGCCGGGGATCCCAGCCCCAGAGGTCCGGGGTCGCCAGCGCGCCGGCGGCGTCGGCGAAGGCGTGCAGCGCCTTCACCGCGCCGGCCAGCTCGTCGTCGGTCATCCGGTCGGCGATCGTCGCCAGGTCGCGCCGGCGTCGGACGGTGACGCGTTCCATGGCAGCGCGACCGCCTGGTGCAAGATGGACTTCGACCACGCGTCGGTCGTCCTGGCTGGCAATCCTTTCGATGAGACCCTTGCGGACCAAGCGGTCACACAGGCGGGTGGCGCTGGACGGATGGATGTCGAGCGCATGGGCGATGTCGGTGACCGTGACCCGGACCTCCCCGGCGAGCAGCACAAGGGTCCTGAACTGCGGCAGGGTGATCTCCTCGTCGCCAGCAAGTGACCGGGCCGCCACGCTGACCAGCGCCCGCGACGCAACCAGGAGCGCATCGACTGCGTCGTCGGGCGGCGTCGCATTCCACGCCGGACGCCGGCCGTTCATCGCGGCCGAGCCCGGGCAAGCACGAGGATCACGTCGTCGTCAATCCCGCTGGCGCAATGCGACTCGAGGTCCACCAGGATGGCATCGAGGACTTCACCGGGATCCGCGGTGGTCGAGTGCCTTGCGAAACTGGATGCCAGGTCGAAGGGTTGGCCGGCGGCGTTGCGGCCCTCGAACGCGCCGTCGCTGTAGGCAAGGACGCGCGCGTCTGGAGCAAGTGGCGTCACCGATGCAGCCGGCTCTGAACCCATACACAGTGGCAAGGAGGTCGGCTCCTGAAGGGCGGCGACGCGTCCTCCAGCGGCCATGAGGAGCAATGGGTGCCCGCAGCGAACCGTCACCATGGCGTCGGCCGCCGGATCGAACTGGACGAGGACGGCGGTGGCGAACTCCTCGCCGGAGGAGTCGGAGTAGCGGGCTCCGGTCGAGTCCATCGCGGTCGCCACGTCGGCGAGCAGGGGTTCGGTGACCGCCCGGCTGCGGAACTCGCCGAGCAACACCGATGCGAGTCGGACCGCATCAAGTCCCTTCCCTCGAACGTCACCCACGACGAGCCGGACGCCCCACGGCGTCGGAACGACGCCGTAGAAGTCCCCCCCGATGTCGGCCTCCACCGAGGCCGATCGGTAGCGGGCAGCGAGGCGGACGCCGTCGAGCTCATCGGGGATCGGGTGAAGGATGCTGAGCTGGGCAACCTCCGCCACCCGGGTTACGGCGACCAGCTTCGCATCCCGGCGGGCGCGTTCAAGCGCCAGCCTGATGGCGAGCGCGCCCCCGAGCGCGACGGCGACCACTCTCACGACGTGGGCCGAGCTCCCGAATGTGCCGTCGGACCAGCCCAGCGCGATGGCGGTGATGACGGCGACAATTGCGGCGACCGCCGTGTCGCGCGTCGTGGCCAGCGCCGAGGCGACGAAAGGGCCGAAGACGAGGGTCACGACCAACGAGGCATCGGAGCCGTACACCAGGTCTACCCCGGCGGCAGCGGCCAAGGTGGCTGCGGTTACCCAACGGCCACCGGTCACGCCTGAGGGCTCCGGCGATGCGGAAACCTCGGCTCGGCCCGTAGGAGCGGCCCCGCCCCGCTCCTCTCCCGACGCCCGGGTCAGCGCACCGCGCTGTGATCGCTCCGATCGCAGACGCCGGTCGACTCCGGAGACTCTTCGGCTTCCGACGGGCTTCGGGAATGCATGCAGAAAAGCAATTATTGCATTGAGGCATGTACACTGCAACTCGCGCGGACAATTGCGGCGACCGCCGTGTCGCGCGTCGTGGCCAGCGCCGAGGCGACGAAAGGGCCGAAGACGAGGGTGACGCCTGCTCGGTCGGTTCCGGCTGCTGCCCCGCCCAGTACCACGGCTTTCGCGCCGCTGGGCCCGAAGAGACCAGACTTCGTGAGATGGTCCTCAACCTGGCGCTGCTGCTTGTCGGCCTAGCCGTGCTGGCCAAGGGAGCGGACGTCTTCGTGATCGGTGCCGTGAGGCTGGCGGTCGTGCTCCGCGTGTCACCGTTGGTGGTCGGTGCCGTCGTGGTCGGCTTCGGCACCGGTGTCCCTGAGTTGCTCGTCTCGTCGCTGGCCGCGTCACGGGGCGAGCTCGACCTCGCGGTCGGGAACGTGATCGGCTCCAACCTGGCCAATCTCACCCTGGTCCTGGGCGCAGCCGGCCTGATAGCCCGACCCGAGATCCTCCCGCGGGTGGTGCGCCGTGAGGCGCCGCTCTGCTTGGCCACCGTCGCGCTCCTGGCTCTGCTGGTCCAGGGCGGATTGACGCGTTGGGAGGGCATTGCCCTGCTCGGGACCCTCGGTCTCTGCGTGGCAATCATGTTGCACGGCCACGAGCCGTCGCCACCTCCGGGATCGGCGGAGGCCGACCGTGTCGCCGACCTGGAGGAAGAGGTCGGGGACCTCGCCGAGGACGGAGGGGGTGAGTTCCCGGGCGTCGTACGGACCGCTCTTTCCCGACAGGTGGCTCAGGTCGTAGCAGGCCTCGTCGCCACGGTCGCCGGCGCCCAGATCCTCGTTGTCGGCGCCCAGCACATCGCGTCAGACCTCGGGCTCACAGGTGGTTTCGTCGGCCTCACCCTCGTGGCGGTCGGAACGTCACTGCCGGAACTCGTCACGGGGATCCAGAGCGCACGCCGTGGCGAGACCGCACTTCTCGCCGGCAATGTACTGGGCAGCAACGTGTTCAACTGCACGGCCGTCGCCGGCACCGCCGCCCTAATAGGGCCCGGCAGGCTCGACGATGCGGGCCTGACGGTGGTCGCCGCGACATCGATGGTGTGCGTCGCCGCCCTCGCCTGGCTCTTCCTCGGACTCGGGGGCCGCCTTCGACGTGGGGAGTCGGCGGTGCTGCTCACGATCTACGGCGCCACCCTTCTCCTCGTACGCTGACTCATTGCAGATCCAGCAAGGGTGGCGCGACGAGCCCGAGTCGGCTGCTCACCTCGATGTGGGACCACTGCGTCCTTGGGTGGGGGACAGCCCCTTCGGAACGGCGGTCGTGTGGTGTACACCTCGGCTGGCCTGGCACACTGGTCCCGCCACGGTCGGGTGGTGAGATGCCGGGAAGCCTGGTCGGCCAACTGAAGACTCGTCACCGATCACCGGAGATCCAGCGCGTGGCTGTCCACGATCCGAACCCATCGAAGCCTCGTCCGACGATTCCGGGCGCACCGGGAGCGTTGGGGCCCGAGGTCGTCGTCCATCGCTTGTTTGCCCTGACCGCCGCTGCCGACGCCCTGTCCGCGCCGTCGGGTACGCCGGTCGTTCCGGGATTGTCCGCCGGGAGAGGAACCTTCTGATGTCAGCACGTCGCTCCTTCCGAAGGCGCCTTCGCTACAAGTTCGACACCGTCCTGGCGCGCGGCACCATCGCAGTGATCCTCTGGTTGGCTCTCATCACCGGGGCCGTGGTGCTCGTCACCGGCACCATGCTTTCGGTGCTCGAGGTGTTGGTCCATGGTCACCATGTAGGCATCGTCGAAGGGGTCTGGCAGAACCTCTTGCGAAGCCTCGAGCCGGCGGCGATGGAGGCTGACGTGGGGTGGCCCCTTCGCCTCCAGTCGCTGTTCGTGGTGCTCTTCGGGATCTTCGTTGGAAGCTCGCTGATCGGCCTGATCGCGAGCGGGATCGAACGGCGGGTCGACGAACTGCGCAAGGGCCGAAGCGAGGTGCTCGAGGAGGGCCACGTGTTGATCCTCGGCTGGTCCGACAAGGTCTTCCCCGTGATCGCCGAGCTCCTCCTCGCCCATCGAGCCCAACGCCACAGCGTCATCGTCGTTCTCGCCGATCGCGACAAGATCGAGATGGAGGACGCCATACGGGCCCGCGTTCGCCACTTCGGCCATACCCGGCTCGTCTGCCGTAGGGGCGATCCAGCCAATCCGGCGGACCTGGCACTGGTGAGCCCGTATCACACCAGGTCGGTGATCGTGTTGGGCGACAACCGCACCGAAGGTGATGCCCAGGTGATCCGGGCTGTGCTGGCGCTCATGGACGACGAGGAACGGTTCCCGACTGTTCGGGTCGTGGCCGACTGCACCCGCCCGGAGAATGCAGATGCGCTCAGAGAGGCCTCCGGAGGGCAGGCGATCGCCATCGCGTCGTCCGACCTGATCGCCCGCATCACCGCGCAGGCTTGCCGCAACACCGGCCTGGGAACCGTATTCCAGGAGATCCTGGACTTCGGCGGCGTCGACATCTACTTCCACGACGACCCCCGGCTCGCGGGGCGGGCCTTTGGCGACCTGGTCCTCTCCTACGAACAGGGGGCTCCCATCGGCATCCGCTACTCCGACGGGATCGTCGACCTGAACCCGCCCGACGGCCACGTCGTAGCGGAGACCGAGACCGTCGTGGTCATCACAGGGAACGCGGAGGACATCGACCTCCGCGCCGAACCGGCGCGCCCGGTGCTGCCTCCACCGAGCTCGGCCGCGAGCGACCTGCGCCCGAGCAGGTTGCTGATGGTCGGCTGGAACCCCATGGCGCCGGCGATCCTCGCCGAGCTCGACAAATGGGTGGAGCCGGGGTCGACGATCCGGGTGCTGATCGACGGAGGTCTCGTCAGCGAGAGCGAAGTGACAGTACCCGGCTTGCGCTCGCTGGAGGTGTCGGTGACGACGGCCTATGAATCAGCCCCCCAGAAGGTTGCCGAGCTCTGCGCCAAAGAGCAGTACGAGCGGGTCGTCGTGCTCTGCTATCGCACGAAGCTGACGGCGGAGGAAGCTGACGCACGCGCCCTCATGACCCTGCTGCAGCTGCGCCAGTTCCGCCAGGACAACCCCGAGAAGGGTAGGCAGATGAGCGTGCTGACCGAGGTCCTCGACATCCGGGACGTCCAGCTCGCCAGGGTCGCCGGCGCGGAGGACTTCATTGTCAGTGAGCGGATCACTGCCCTGATGCTGGCCCAGTTGGCCGAGGTGCCCGAACGGGAGAAGGTCTTCGCCGATCTCTTCGAGGTCACCGGCTCGGAGGTCTGCATGCGGCCCGTATCCGACTACGCCGAGCCTCAGCCTGGCCTCCCCTTCGGCGCCTACGTGGCCGCCGCACATCAGGTCGGGCACCTTGTGATCGGCTATCGCTCGACCAGCGCCCGTGGGAAGGACCTCGCCTCGGCCATCCAGTTGGACCCGCCGAAGTCGAAGCCAGTGGACCTTCAGCCCAACGACCGCCTGATCATCGTCGTGAGCCGCGAGAACGATCCGGCCGTCGCCACCGCTTCGGGCCAAGGTGCCGGCCAGCGCGACGAGAATGGTCAGCGGTAGCTTCTCCGACGCGGGGATCGCTACGAGTCCCGGCGACCCCACCCCGAGGACCACGGCTGGTCAGGGGTGTCCTCCGCGGCCTCGACGAAGGCGCCCAGCGCTTCGACCATTCCTTCGAGCTTGTCAGGCGGGACCTTGGCGAGGATGCGGGCGATCTCCTTGCGGCGAGCGGAGATCGCGCTGTCGACGAGCGTCTTCCCCAGGGGAGCGATCGTCACTACGACCTCGCGCCGGTTGGACGGCCTGGCCTCCCTGGCGACGAGATTCCTGGCCATCAGCCTGTCGCACAGCCCGGTCACGGTCGACGGGCTGACGGCCAGGAGCTCGGCCAACCTGCCGGCATTGAGCGCACCGTCCCTGTCCAGCAGCACCAGAGCCCGAAACTGGACGAGGGTGACGTCCGCCCAGGCCGGCAGCGACCGAGCTGCGATGCCCACGACTGCCCGCGATGCCAGAAGCACCGCATCGGTGGCCGCATCGAAGCTCGATCGCCGCACGATCCCTGCCGTCATCAGCCGAGCGAGTTTCCGATTGCGTCGAACTTGCTGCTGGCCTGTCCGCCCAAGGCGGTCAAGGCAACGATGCAGACGACTGCGATGAGCGCGAGCAGAAGCGCGTACTCCACCAGGGCTGCTCCTCGCTCGGACGCGCCGAAGCGGGCGCGGATATACGTGGTCATCCCCGCCCCGCTGAGATCGACGAGCTTCATGGGTCCTCCTGTTCCTGCGCCTCGTGGCGCTTCGCTGACCCATGGAACGTCGGGTAGGCCCACGAAATTCTCGATAGGTCAAGCGCCTCATTTCGTTGCACGAAGTGTCGGCGCTCCGAATCGTCGAAGGGCGGCGCATGCGATAGGCGAGCCGTGACACCCTGCGTGCCAGTGGAGTGCAATTCGGGACAGTCGATCCGACCGCTCACCACCCGCGCTGAAGGGCGCTGCGCCCTCCGTCGTCAGCCGGTCCCGCCGCCGTCGGTCTTGGCCCGCTCCACCACGAGCGCTCCGACCTTGGTGCCGACGGCCAGTCCCGTCTCGTTGTCCGACCGCCAGTGGATGCCACCCCAGAGCCGGGAGTTGGACGCTTCCTGTGCCTTCGCTCGGAAGTCGGCGGCGTCCTTCGGGAACAGGTAGGAGAGCACCTCGGCAGCGGCGCCGGAATAGGTGGCGTGGCCGGAGATATAGGACGGGAAGAACGGGGTGTCGATGTAGGGGTTCCAGGCCTTGTCGATCCCCAAATCGCGGATGCCGTTCTGAGGTCGGGGGTCCCAGTAGGTGAACTTGGCGTCCCATGCGGCCACGCCGGCATCCGACATGGCGACCGCAGCGAGCGCGAGGGTCCGCTCGGAGCGGGGCTCCGTCGGCAGCTCGTTCCGCAGGTAGGCCAGTAGAACGTTCATCCACACGCCGGCAGGAAGCGGCGTGCCCTGCCCTCCAGCCCAGAAGGTGGCCGCCTTCTTCTGGTCCTCGGTCAGGGAGTTCTTGACCGCGACGATCTCCCGGGCCTGGGTCAGGAACTCCGGCGACCCGAAGACTGGCGGCGGACCGGGACGGAACTGATTGCCGGCCGTCATGACCCATGTCTTCCACTCGCCGGCGCAGGGCTGGACCGGGTTGGCCACACTGCCGGGGGGCGGTGACCAGTAGCGGGGGGCGCCGCCCGGGGCCTTCTTTGCGCACGGCTTCTCCGCTCCGTCCGCCTTCGCGAAGGCGATGACCTTCTCGGCCACCTTGCGGCCCAGCTCGAGGCCGGCATCAACGTCGCTCCGGCGGTTGGCGCCGGCGGCCACGCGGGAGTCGGCGGCCTGGTCGGCGGCCTCGTCCAGGCGCAGTGCCGGTCGTTCGGGGAACAGATAGGCGAGAACTCGAGACGCGGCGCCAGCGATGGCGGCGTGCTCGGAGGGGTACGAAGGATCCGGTCCAGGCTCAGCCAGCCGGTCGCCGAGGTCCGGCGCCTTGCGGTTGTACTCGTACTTGTAATGCCAGGTGGCCACGAGGGCGTCGTACACCGCCACGCTCATCAGGGCGTAGCCCCGAGACGACAGCGGCGGGTCCTTGGCCCGCGCCGAAACGAATTCGAGGTTCATCTCGAGCCAAGGCGTGCTTACGGGCTCGCCGGCGGCCGCCCACTTCCGCACGATGTCCTTGACCTCAGGCGTCCGTTTCGCCGAGAGACCCCGTATCTCCTGGTCCTCGGCCTTCTCCTCCGATGACCCTTTGGCGGGCGGGGGCGGGACCGGTATCTCGGCCGACGAGGCCAGCACCCACGTCTTCCAGGTCCCAACGGCGGGTTCGGCCTTCCGCCCGCTCCCCGCGTCGTCCTTGCCATCGCCACAGCCGGCGGCCACCAAGCCGAGCGCCACCAACCCCACGAGGGCCCTCCGCCAAGACGTGCCATGCCTCTGTCGGTCCATGCCGAGACGATACTGATGGCGCGTATCTGGCGCGTAATGAACGATTAACACCCGTGTTGCGCGGGGCGCGGCTGTTGGCGGCCTGACTTCGTGGTGATGTAGATGTCTGGCTCGGCCACGTCCAGGAACATGTGTCCAGTCCCGAACTCGGACGGCAACTCGCTGGATCAGTCGTTGGGGACTTGATCAGAAAACCCGGCGGTCCGGGCTGAGCTCGGCGCCCCTCGGTGAGCCGAACGAGTCCACAAAAAGTCCACACAACACCGCGGAACTGGGCGTCCCTGCGTGGAACAGCGAGCAGGCGAAATGGTCTTCCACCTGCACTTTCGCGAATGAGCCCAGGTCAGGGAGCGGGCATGAACTCACTCGTAATGAGCAGGTCGTCGGTTCGAATCCGACCTCGGGCTCCGACGAATGCCCTCCACCCCGGTCCGTAGATTTTCCGGGTGGAGCGGTACCGAAGAGCACGCCCAACGAGCAGGGCGCTGCGGCCGGCAACGTCGGACGGTCCCGCCGCCCTCCAACGCCTGCACGTGGCGGTCCCGGCGGTCAATCGTCAAGCCAGCCCGCCGAGGGTCCCGGGCGGTGAGGGGGATCTCTCTACCATATGGCCATGGCTCGGCGAGAGGTACTCGTGCAACTCGATGACGAGCTGGTCGAGCGGCTGGATCGACTTGCGCAGGCGCGGGGGACCAGCCGGTCCGAGCTGCTTCGTCGCGGGGCTGCGCGGTGTTGGACGCGTCGGAGCAGCTCGCCGACCGGGTTATCGCGCGCCGCAGTCGTGCCGTACTCGTGCGGTAGAGGCCGCACCACAACCGTCGAAATGCGTTGGCAAGCAGCGGTAGCGTGAAGGCATGCCGATTCTCCCCGTGATCTTCGCAGGAGGGGACGAGGGCGCCTGGCGGGTCCGGAGCATTGCTGCGGTCGTTGGGTCGTCGCTTCCGGCCGTCGAGCGTTTGGCGATCTTCGAAGGGGTACGCGTTGCTCCGGCCGCCGCCACTTGGGCGCTTGCCGGGGTCGTCGGCCACGAGCGTTATGTGGGGGCTCGCGAGCACAACGAACTCGCGGCCTGTTCACCGAGCCTCGGACGCCCAGCGGCAACGCGGGCCGCACTGATCACGATTCGGAAGTCCGAGGCATGGTGGGCGTTGGCGCAGGACGAGCGGCGCGAGATCCTGGAGGAGCAGTCTGGGCATATCGCTATCGGCCTGAAGTATCTGCCTGCGGTTGCCCGCCGTTTGCATCACTGCCGGGACCTTGGCGAGCCATTCGACTTCCTGACCTGGTTCGAGTTCGCGCCTGAGGACGCGGAGGGTTTCGGCGAATTGGTCGCCATGCTGCGCGCGACCGAAGAGTGGGATTTCGTCGACCGCGAGGTGGAGATCGGCCTCGAGCGGTAGGAGCATTCCGCCGACGTCGATGACCGAGTTGCCAACGCAATCGAATCGGCGTTCTGCTCGGGCGAGGTCACCGGGGACCCAACGCAGCGATCGCGTACGGGTCCGTTGCCAGGTCGGCCGCCGTGAGCGTTATCCGGCGCCACAGTGGTGCCGAACTCGTGCGGCCTACGCTGCTCGCGTGAGCGATGGTGTTCCGCATGGCGACGACAGCGACCTGATCCCCGGCTTGAACGCCGAGGCGGCGCACCGCCTGTCGGCGTCGTGGGATGACGGCGGCCTGTGGAACGACATCTGCTGGCTGGCCGAGCGGTTCCTTGCCTCCGATGAAAGCAATGCGCGGGCGGTCGCATGGCACCATCTTGTGTTGGCAATCGGGAACTTCAAACGGCCGACCGGTCGTCGGTTGCGACCTGCGCACTTGTCGCCGAGACCCTCTGGATCGTCGTCCGAGCGGGCCCCAACCCTTCTTGTTCCAGGTCTTGATCGGCCCGTGATGGTTACGGACATCGCGACATGGCGCTGTCTCGCAGAATCGATACCGGGCGCGGGCGTCGCAACCACGACGACCTTGCTGAGCGCGCTCTGGCCCGGTGATCACATCGTGTTCGACTGGCGGGTGCATGCCGCTGCGAACGCTCTTCGGATTGGGGCAGCGATGGAGCCGACCCCTGGCGTGACACCCGAATCGACTGTTGGCGCGACGGAAACCTTCGAGGACTACCGGCTAGTCCGAAAATGGGTCGTCAAAACGGCAATGCGCGTCGGTGCAAAACCAGTAGATATCGAGCGGGCGCTCTACCGGCTGTCACAGGGCGTGCCCGACGAGCCTGGACGGACGTGGATGCAGTACGCGACGGCTGTTGCAGAACGACTCGGCCCCGCTGCGCAATAGGTGCCGAGCACTGGGGACTACTCCCTTCCGCCGCGCGCGTGCGAACTCGGGCGCCTTCTCCTTGCACCCCATCGGGCGCCTCCTCCGAGGGCCGAGACCGCCGCTTCAAGTGCTGCAATCGGGTCCGTTCTCAGCTCACAGGCCGATCGCATTCAGGGTTTCGTCTTATTCGCGCCATAGAACATCTTGAACCCGAGGTGTTGCACCAAGCCGCCGTACTGGCGGAAGAGCCATCTGTCGACCGCATCGATCCGCTTATATCGGGTCAAAGCCTCAAATAGCAGCAAATCGAAAGCGGCTGACTCGAACCAATCAATGTCACGGGTGTACCTTGCGACGCAGCGGGCACCTATTACGCGTCGAAACCCTTCGACATCCGCTTCTGGACCGTCAAGCACTGAGCAGGACCCGAAGTACAGCGTCTTTCCGTGACACTTTCCGGCAAGTTCTCGCCCTAGCGCCTCCAGCGTCAACCCTTTGGCGTCCGAAGTACAGAGTTCCAGCGCTTCCATGGAAACCGATATAGCCGACTGAGTAGTCTCGGTACTGATCCTGTGGCCATTTCCGAAGCACTTCTAACGCCCCATCGACGGTACGGGCGCGATAGTCCATGTAGCGAACCTGCCCTAGGCGCTCCAGATACACCAGCAAGGGCTCAACGCTCTCTCGTGCGGTGAGGCGGGATGACCATCCGCCCTCGATGCAGAAGATCCCCGGTCTTGCCCTGCCCGGCATGCCCACCTCCCGCCTGGAGGCTAGCGGCTCACCTGCTCACGCCACGCGAGCGAGTGGCACAGCTTCACAGGTTGTTCCTGCCGAAGGGTCCGGCTTCCCGAGTGCTACCTCGCGCATGAGTAGTGCCGAATTCCGGGCGGCCACCGAGCGGCCTGAGCCTTCTGCGCCAAATTGGGCTCGCTGGAATTTGGCACAGGTGCCCCGCTGACGGTAACGGCGTGCGATCTAGCCGTGCGTCGCCTTCCGGCCGCTTGCATTTGTTGGCAAGGCCGTCATCTGGGCCACCGCCGCCCTTAGCGCAGACAATGTATAGAGTGCTGCATGCCTGATCGGGTTCAGCTTATCACCGACCTGTGCCAAGCGTGGGTGGACGAGATAGTACAACCTGACGGCAGCATCATCGTCCGGCTAGACGCCAAGGACAACCCTCTTACGCGCAATGGTCTATTCCCGCACTCGATGACGCATGCGGAACTCCGAGCTGCGACTCTCGGACTGCTAAACGTTCTGTCGATCCCGAACTATCAGGTTATCGGACCCGACGACAAACTGCTGTGGGGGTGGTGTGCCGAAATATTCGATACCGGCTACGGCTACTTCCAACCAAGGTCTCCGGCGGACATGGAGCTGCGGAGCCTATTCATGGCGACAGCGCATGCCTCCCTTGCCGATCCTCAAATAGTCGTCGCCCATGAGCGGGACCCATTGGCCTTACAGGCCTTGCCGACGTCGACTCGGCAGGCCCTCGCCCTGATCGAGGACCACTCCACAGTCTCGGCATACCTATGTTTTCCTTTGCTTGAAGGGGTGCTGCGAAAGACCCTTGGCGAGTTCGTGGCTCGTGATGGAGGGGTCCTGAAGCCCTTCTCCGTTGCTGGAATCGCCTACGGCAGGCCTAAAGGCCGGCTTCAGTGCAATAGTTTGGCGCATATGCTCCACCTGCTAGAGAGTGATCAGCAAGAGAAGGGCGGTGCCCTGGCCGACGACCTTGCCGTAGCCAGCAACCACTTACGAAGGTCGCAACCAGGAACAGGAAAACATCCCTACGAGATGATCGGATTCTGGCGAAACTCGTCTCTTCACGGCAACGTCTCCCTCATCAACATGGGGGCTCGCCTGTTTCACCTCGTGAATCTAATAGCCTTGCACAACTTGATTGACGTGAAACTGCAGCCGGCCGACTATGACCATTTGGCGGATATGGCGCGAAGGAGAATAGCGTCCCAAGCGAGCGCGGTTCGCTGGTCATATTATCCATCCGAAATAGTCCGGACGTAAAGTCGCGTGGCGATAGCTCAACTCTGCACGACCTTCATGTTTCAGGCCAGCAAACTCGAAAGACATCCGCCCGGGAACCGGCGAAGTCGGGCAAGAGCGCCGCTCGATAACGCTCCTGCGGCCCCCCGCATGGACACCCGCGTCCGGAACGTGTCGTCATGGGTGGCTCTGCGCCGTCGCGAAGACCCGCATAGCGGCGCGGTCGGCCGCCCCGCTATGGAACCAGAACGCGCCGTACGCCGGCCTGCGTAATGGCGTACATCCCTGGGCCTGCATGCACGGTCTCCACGATCACGGCGATCTCCGCCCAGTGGCGCTCCGGCAAAGGCGGGGGGCGTCGGCGTGCACGCCCTCCCGCCGGGCGCCCGACCGCCACAGCGGCGAGGAGCAGCATCCCGCCCGGCGCCGGCGGAGTGCAGCTCGACCCATACTGCGGACGTGCCCCGACGGGAGACGACCCCAACGACGCGGACCACACGCTCGGCCGTGACAATGGCCTCGTGGCGAAGCACGCCGGGCTTCCACCGCACGGTTGGGCTGGTCTTCCTGGCTGCCTTCTCACTTCTCTTCCTCGTTCGGGTCGGCGGCGAACGGCTCGCTGCGCCCTTCGGGGATTCGGGCGACGGGTACAACGGCGCGACATGGTCCAGCGGGTCGAGAGCGCTGCGGAATGACCCCGTCGCGTCCCGGCTCGGCGCTCGAAGCCCCGAGGAGCCCTACGGGTTCGCGACCTACGCCCACCATCCGCCGCTGATCTATCTCGCCACCGCCGGGGCCCAGGCCATCACCCCTTCACATCCCGAGCTGGCTGCCCGGCTGCTCGTTGCCTCCAGCACGCTGGTGTCGGCCTTCCTGTTGTTCGGCGTCCTTCTCCAACTTGGCGTGCGGACCTCCATCGCCGTCGGTGGCGTCGTCCTCGGCTATTGCGTTCCCATGCTCTTTACGTTCGGCACCATGCTGGACACGACGACCCTGGCCATGGCGCCGGCCGCCGGCTACCTCTTGGTGTGGGTGAGATCCCATCGCGGCGTCGGGCGGGCATCGACGGTTGGGGTCCTGGCCGGGGTGTTGTGCCTGGGCAGCTGGGAAGGCGTCATCCTCGTCGTGGCGACGGGCGCGCTCACGATGTTCGGGCGCCGGACCGAGGCCAGCCGGGCGACGGCGGCGGCGATCGCCTGGGGAGCAGCCGTCGGCCTGGCGCTCACGTGGACTTGGCTCCTCTGGGCCAACGGATCGCTGGACGTGGTGTTCCAGTTCGGCAAGCTCCGCGTTGCCGGCGACCAGTCTGGGGTCGAAACGGCGACGCTGACGGAGTCGATCGTACGCCAGAGCCATCACCTCGTTGCGCTGTTCGGGGTGGCCCTCATCCTTGGGCCGCCGGCGTTCGTCGCTGCCATCCGGATGGCGCGCTACCGGATGGTGGAGACGGCTCTCCTGGTCACCGTCGGCCTGTACTCGCTGGTCTTCTTCTCGGGGGCGGCGTACCACGCCCATTGGAACTACTGGCTGATGTTGCCGCTGGCCGTCGGCTTCGCCGCGCTCGGCGAAGCGATTGCGTCCCGGCCCGCCATCCTCGTCATTGCGGGTGCGGTCGTCGGAGCAGTGTCGATCGTCTTCTCGCTCGTCTACCACTCCAGCGAAGAGGCCGCGTTGCGGCGTGGGACCAGCGTCGGTCGCCAGCTCGCCTCGGCGGCGTGGCCGGTCGACCAGCCGCTGGCCTATGCATCGGAGGAGAGGTACTCCTCCTTCCCACCCCTGGCCTACTACGCCGGCCGCCCTGCGGCGCTGGTCGACGAGACCTCGGCCGACCCCCGGCACCTTGTCTTGTTCGACAGCCGGTGCGGGGTCGTCCTCGACACTGTCGCCGCGTACCGCGACCGGTCGTCACGGCAATGCCCGTCGCCGGCGAAGTAGCCGAACGACGATCGGACGCATCGCGGTCCCGGACAGGGCGCAATCCGGCGAGCGCGCCAGCTCCGAAGACCTGCACATGAGAGACGGTGCAGTCTTCAGCCAGCTTGACTCGACGGGGACCTTCCACCGGGACAGTCTTCTGGGCCGCATCTTCCACCCCGGTACCGCCTCCTACCGAGAGGTCACCCCTACCGAGAGCCTGCACATCGCCGTGACGCCGGACAACCACGTGTCGGTCCACGTCGACAGGGTCTCCCCGGTCGCACACGGCGCCGACGGCCGGAGCCGGTACTCCTTCGCTCGCGTCCTTCGTCACAACCTGGCCCACGGCGTCGACTCGACGGTGCGGATGTGGCACCGCCACGGCAGCAACCACCGCTGCGAGATGGACTGCGAGATCGTGGCCGTGCAGGAGGATGCCACCGACGAGCGGCCGGTGATGTACGAGTTCAGCTGCCGGGCCGCCGGCGCCGAGGGGTGCCGCTGGAAGACCAGGGCGCCGAGCGAGGAAGAGCTCCTCGCCCGGGTGACCGAGCACGCACGCACCGCGCACAAGGTCAGCGCCGTGAACGGCACGCTCGCCAACTACGCCCGAATGGTGTCGCGGCAAGCCCGCTGAACCGGCCCTCACGGGCCACCTCGTACAATCCGTGAGGTGACCACGACCGCGCCGGGCGCGATCAATGTCGGCGAGGCCATCGAGGACTGGACGGGCGACGCCCGGTTCTTCGAGTACAGCCAGGCGGCGGACCCTATCGGCAGCGGGGCGACGTCGGCCGTCCCGATCATGTCGTTCGGGCCCGAGCTGTATGGGAGCGGCCCGACCAGGGTCGTCCCCCTCGACCTGTCGGTTGAGCTGCGTACCCCCTACCCGGCAACGACGCCGGCGCTGCTGGCCAGCTTCGTGCGCATCAACGCCGGCGAGGAGCTGGCGCTCCACCCGAACGCCACCAGCCAGCTCCTCTACTGCATCCGCGGTCGGGGCCACTCACGCGTCGGGCCAGGCGTCGTGCGCTGGAAGGCCGGCGACTTCCTCACGCTGCCGGCCGACACGCCGGCCGTGCACGTCGCCGACGAGACCGCCAGCCTTTACCACGTGGCCGATACGCCGTTGCTGGACTACTTGGGCGTCGTGGCGTCCACCCCCCGCTTCCGGCCGACAAGGTTCTCCGCAGAGGCCACCCGTGCCCGTTTGGCCGAGGTCGCCGCCGATCCCGGCGCCAACGGCCGGAGCCGGGTGTCGGTCCTCCTGAACAACGCGCAGTTCGATCAGACCTTGACCGCCACGCACACCCTCTGGGCCATGTTCGGCGTCTTGCCCGCCGGCCGCGACCAGCTCCCTCATCGGCACCAGTCGGTGGCCGCGGACCTCATCGTGGACTGCCTCCCCGGCTGCTACACCCTGCTCGGCGACGGCGTCGACCCGGCGTCCGGGCGGATCATCGACCCCACGCGAGTGGATTGGGAGCCGGGTGGGGTCTTCGTCACGCCTCCCGGCAAGTGGCATTCGCACCACAACGAGACCGGTCGCGACGCCCATCTGATCCCCGTGCAGGATGCCGGGCTTCAGACCTACTTGCGATCGCTCGACATCCGGTTCTCCCGCCCGGGCTGAACGGGCCCCCGGGTCAGGACCCGGGGCTGTCGGGCAGGCCGCCGTTGAACACGCGATAGGTCTCGTAGATGTCCTTGCACGCCGCGCACATCGGGAGCTTGGTCGGGTCTCGCTGGGGAACGAAGACCTTGCCGCACAGCGCCTCGAGCGGGGTGCCGTAGATCCGCGCTTCGACGACCTTAGCGGCCGCGCCGCCCTCGGCTTTCACGATGTGCGCAACCTGAGGCTCACCGGTCATGAGGTCGTCGTCAGGGCGGGTGACGATGACCTCTTTCACGCCAGTTCCGAGCGGTGTGGGCATGGGGCCAAGGCTACCCAGGAACCCAGGCGCACGGAGGGCCGCACCGGGCATCGCGTCCGATGCCTGGCGCGGCCGCCACCCGCCGGCGACCGACTAGGCGGCCGGCTTCGCCCCGGTCCGGGGCCCGCCACCGTGGCCGCCGGGGCCGCCCGTCTCGGTGGCGGTGACCTTGAACGCGGCGTCGAACTTCACCGTGACCGGCGTGCCGTCGGCCTTGAGCATGTGGGCCTCGTAGACGTCGCCCTCGGCGTCGGTCTCCACCCGTTGCACCGTCCCGCCCGGCACGGCGGCGAGGGCGGCAGCCGTCACCTTGGCCGCGGTGTCACCGGTGAGGAGCTCCTCCTTGACACCGTTGGTGCCGACGTGGCCGCCCTTGGTCGGGTCGAAGCTCGATCCCTGCGGTGCGGCCCCGGTGGCGGGCGCCGTGGCCCCGCCCGACGTCTGGGCGTTGGCCGTCGCGCTCAACAGGCCGGCGCCGGCCGCCCCCGCGAGGGCCACAGCCAGCGCCCCTCCAATCGCGGCTTTCCTGATTCGGTTCACGTGTGGCTCCTTCGTTCCATGACGCCCGGTCGCTCCGGGCTCATGAAGAAGGATCGGCCCCTGGCCTGGGAGGAGCCTCGGGGCGTCCTCGCAACTTGCGACGAATCGGAAGGGCCTACTGCCGCCGCCAGTCCCGGCGGGTCAGGCTGATGAAGTACTGGTCGGAGCCGGGGACGTTGCGGTGCAGGATGTCGGAGAGGCTCCTGGTGGAGGTGAGGATCTCCATCCCCAGCGGCGAGAACGTCTCCGTCGTGAAGACCCGGGGCGACAGCAGCGGGTTGGTGAACGCCTGCGAGAACGCGTCGATCCCAACCATGCGCCCGACGACGGAGGGGAGCACCGAGTTGGGTCGGGTGTCCTCTGCGTACAGGCCGGTGTAGAACTCGATCCGATCGGGAGTGCGGTACAGGTCCTCCAGGGCGCGTTGGGCTCTCGGGTCCCCGGACACCTGGTCGAACGCCGTCACGCGCGGGAACTTGGCCAGCTCCCGGTAGTCGTTGTAGGACGCCAGCTCCACGGCACGGCCCTTCTCGACGCTCCACTGCTGGACACCCCGGAGCTCCGGGCTGGTGTTGAAGACGGTCACCTTGCCCGCCGGCTGGCTCGACGCGTCCTCCATCACCCGCCCGAGGCCGTGCTCGGTGAGCATCCGGGTGTCATAGAGCGTGTCGTGGACGGACACTTCGCTGCCCCCGACGACATAGGACTCGGGAACGAGCGGGTGCCACCGGTAGACGAGGTTGAACTCCACCGCCATCCAGTTGGTGCGGTACCAGGGCGGGTTCTTGAAACTGGTCGGGTCGGCGCGGAACTGGAAGTGGTACGGCGTGATGTGGTTGATGTACTCGTTGACGACGATCTTGATGAGCAGGACGATCATGATGTTGCGGGCGGTCTCGAACAGCTGGTCGTCGTCCCAACCCGGGTACGCCCGGTGCAGTTCCCGAGCGACGCGGTTGTGCTCGCGCAGGAACAGGACGTTCATCAGCACGAAGCCGAGTTGCAGGTTCCCGGTGTCGCTACCCAGGGCGAAGAACGTGGCCAGCTTCTCGGCCGGCGGAGGCGCCAGCCGGGTGTGGACCCAGGTGACCTTGTCGAACTCGGCCTTCTGGTTGCCGTCGGCGCCGTACAGGTAGGGCGGGTATTCCTCACCGTTGATGACCTGGCTCTTCAGCAAGCCACCCTCGTGCGCACGTAGCTGCTCGGTCACCTCCCGCGTGAGCCCATAGATCTGCATGAGATCGATCTCGTGGTTCGAATCGTTCTTGCGGGCGTCGGGCCCGTGGGGTGGCGGCGTGCGGTCGCTCCGCAAGAAGCCGTCGGTGAACCACGCGGCGAAGTAGGAGAACAGGACCGTCGATTTCGGGCACGGCGTGAACTCGCCCTCGGGGCGGACGAAGACGTCGGCGACGTCGGCCGCGGGCGGGAGGTCTGCCGGCGGCGCCGCCGGCGGTAGGTGGCGGCCGCTGAACTTCCGGTCGGTGAGCGACGCCCACGACGTGTAGTCGGCCATCGTGCTGAACGGGTTGGGCCGGTACGGCATCTTGGCGCTGGCGCTGTTGACCAGCCGGCCGTTCACCCATCGTTCGACCTTGGGGTGACGCTGGGCCCAGTGCCACAGCGGGGCACCATGGGTGAGCAGGTAGAGCTCACGCCGGTTCTCCCCGCCGTCCCTGCTGGTGTCCCGTCCATTGCCCATGGTCCGTCGTACCCCCCGTGCAGGCGCCGGCCACACACGCTATGCGAAGCTCTATGCCGCAGGCGGGGCGGGGCGGAATGGGGGCGGCGACGGGGATGGGGACCGACGAACAGACCTGGCAGGGACGGCTCGGCCGGCTCGTGCGCGCGCTGGCGGTCCCGCTGGCCACCATTGCCGTCTCGCTGGCGTTGATCCAGTTCAAGACCGACGTCAAACCGAAGGTCGACCCGACGAACGTGTCGTGCCTCAAGAGCGACACGCTCAGCGCGCTCGTGCGGCGGTACCCGGCCGAGATGGCGACCGCGCAGCTCACGCGATGGGCGGACTGCGGCCAGGACCTCAAGGCCCGCGCCCGGAAGACGCTGCCTTGGGACGCCGCCCTCATCGCCACCATCACGGTCGGCCTGGTCTGGTCGGTACGCGTCCTCTACCAGCGCCGGCGCTGGAAGCTGGCTGGCCTGTTCGGCGCCCTGCTCACCGCCGCCTATGTGGTCGGCGACGGGTGGGAGGACCTCACCCTGCGCCACGTCCTGACCGGAGCCGTGGGCTCACACCGCCTGCCGTGGTTGGCCGCCGTCAAGATGGGAGGCGTCCTGGGCGCCGTCCCTGTGGTGGCCACCGCCATGCTGCTGACGGCGTCCCGTACACGCCCTGACAAGGACCTGCCGCCGCAACTGGTCGGTCCGCCGGACCCAGTCCCGGGAGAAACGGCGCAGGTGAGCGGGGGGGCCTCCGATCACGGGCCGGCCCAGTCCTCGGTCGAGCGGACCAGTCTCGCCACGCAGTACCGTGACCCGGCGGAGGCGAACAGGCCGATCGCCGACGGCGTCACGGTCTCACAGGAGCGGACAAGGGGCGTTGCCTGTTCCGGGGGTGGCATCCGCTCCGCGGCCTTCGCCCTCGGCGCGCTCCAGGCCCTTGACGAGAGTCCGACGCAGCTTGGTCCGGATGGGAAGGGGATGACCGAGCTCGAGCAGTGCCGCTGGCTCAGCTCGGTGTCCGGCGGTTCCTACATGGCCGCGGCATGGATGCTGGCGCGGAGCCCGGGGGACGGCTCCCCGCCGGCGGCGACCACGCGGCCCTGGGCCCGGCAGTCCCCGGAGGAGGACTTCCTCCGCCGGCACTCCTCCTACCTGGCGCCAGGGTTGAGCGGCAAGCTCTGGGCCCTCGTCTGGTTCCTCCTCGGCCTCGTCCTCAACGTCGGTCTTATCGGCCTGGCCATCGCATTCGTCATGCTGCCCTACGGATGGGCGACGAGCGCCGGCCAGGTGGACCGCCTCGTCAAGAGTGCCGTCGTGACCCTGCCGGAGGGAGGGTGCATCCACCTCCCGGACGCGACGTGGTTCCTGGCCCAGGCCGGCGCCAAGCTCCGGCTCTCCGTCGGCGCCCAGCCCACCCCGGCCGGCGCCGGCGCCGTCGAGCTGCCACCGTCGAAGGGAGCGACCCCCAAGGCGTCGGCCACCGCCGACGGCTCGCCAGCAGTGGCGCTCGCCTTTGCCGCCGGCCAGACGACGAGCACGACGACGGCCACGACGACACCCTCCTGTGTGCCTGCGTCCAGGACACCGTCGAGCGCCGGCCTCCCGCCGAGCGCCCCTGGCAACGTGTTCCCGAAGGGCTCCCGCGTCCCAGTCGCGCCCGGTACCGGGCTGCTCGTCGAGGGCGAGACGGTCTCGGGATGTGTGGTCGCGGCGTCCCCCAACATCCCGACGGGGACCTGCGCCGCCGCGTCGCTCCAGGTCACCGGCATCCCGCCGGGGAGCCGGGTCGAGTCGGCGCCACTCGCCCTTCTGGCGCTGGACGGGGCGGCGGTGGCCGACCCGAGCGGCGAGCACCCCCTCGTCCGGTCCTGCGGCGCCAAGGCGTGCCAGACCTTCTCCCTCCCGGGCGTCATCGCATGGCCGGTTCGGGGCCTGCTCGGCCTGTTCCTGGTCATGGGCGTGGCCATGGTGGCCGTCCCGCCCAAGGATTCGGAGCATCACGTCGGCCGTGAAAGCCGGGTGCACTGGCTGGCCATCCTGACCGGCACCGTGGTCCTGTTCGTCGTCATCGTGCCGTGGGTGGTGACGTGGCTGGAACACAGCCGCCACCTCTTGGAGGACCGGTTGCCGGTCGCGTCGGGGGCCAGCGGCGCGACCATCCTCACTGCGCTGCTGGCGCAGGTCCGGTCCGGGTCCGGCCGATCGACGTCCGAAGCCGAGACGGGCCGACCGAAGGCGCTGGCGCAACGGCTCGGCGGCGGCGCCCGAAAGGTGCTCATCAGGCTGGGAGCCTGGGTGGCAGGGCCCGTGCTCCTCCTCGGTGCGGCCCTTGCCATCGCCGTGTCGGGGGCGTCGCGAGGCTTGATCCCGCACCAGCTCCTCGTCTTCCTCATCATCACCGGCTGGCTCGTTGCCGTCGGGTCTGGCGCCGATCTCAACGAATGGTCACTGCACCCCTACTACCGCGACCACCTCCGCGGCGCGTATGGGATGCGGGTGCGCGACGCCGACCAACCACCTGGCTCCCGCCCGCTGGACGACCCTCTCGCCAAGCTCGGGCCGGTCGGCCGAACAGAACTGGTCCTTTGTGCCACCGCCAATATCGCCGACTCGTCGATGACCTCTCCCGGTCGCCCGGCGATCCCGTGGACGTTCACCAAGGACCGCATCGGCAGCATGGCCATCGAGGCGGCAACGGGCCACGGGACGTACGCGCCAGCCCAGTTGGGGACACGGTTCGCTGATCTCGACTCGATCTGGACCGCGGTCGCGGTGTCAGGCGCGGCCTTCTCACCGGCGATGGGGAAGATGAACCGCCCGGAACGGTGCCTCTTTGCCCTGGGCAACCTGCGCTTGGGCGTCTGGTACCCGAACCCGGTCTACTTCCCTGACCGGCCGGCTCACCTGGAGAGCGCCCACTTCGACCGGCAGTGGTACGAGACCCACCACACCCGTCCCTGGTACCTGCTCAAGGAGGCATTCGGGCTCCACCGGCTGAAGGACCCGTGGGTCTACGTCACCGACGGCGGCCACTACGAGAACCTCGGCCTCGTGGAGCTGCTGCGCCGGCGATGCCGGGAGATCTACTGCTTCGACGCCAGCGGCGACAGCCCCGACACGTTCGGGACCATGGCCGAAGCCATGCGGCTGGCCCGGGAGGAGCTGAACGTCGAGGTCGTGATGCGCCCGGAGCCTATGAAGCCGGACTCGTCCGGGATCTCGCGGATGGGCGTGTGGGCCGGTACGGTCGCCTATCCGGCCATCGGCGACGGCGAGCCAGAAGTCGGCTGGATCGTGCTGGCCAAGCTGGCCGTCCCCCGGACGGCGCCGTTCGACATCGTCGACCTGGCCCGCTCGCTGCCGTCGTTCCCGAATCACCCCACGGCGGACCAGCTCTACACCGACCAGAAGTTCGAGGCCTACCGCGCACTGGGGCACCACCTTGGCCGCGAGGCGATCACGGTTGGGCACAGGATCCGCACGCTCCTGAGCAACGGCCAGGTCACCGAGGCGGAGGCGGTCGAGCAGGTCAACGACTGGCTGTGCTCCCGCCCCGACCCGGTGAAGTGCATCGAGCCAACCAAGCCGCCGGCCGGTCGCGTCACCACGAAATAGCCGCGCCCTGCGGCACACTGGACACATGCCTGACCGGCGCGGCGCGCCATGATGAGCAGCCACGGTCCCGGTGCGGTGCCGGTGCTCAGGGTCGCCGACCTGCACAAGGCGTTCGGGCGCCGGCCGGTCTTGCGGGGCGTGACCTTCGAGCTCCACCGGGGCGAGATCCTGGCCCTCGTCGGCGAGAACGGCGCCGGCAAGTCGACCGTGGTGCAGTGCGTGGCCGGGACCTTGCCGAGGGACCGCGGCACGGTGGAGGTGCACGGGCGCCCCGGGTCGGCCCCGGCGCCCGGTGTGGGGTACCGCGACATCGAAGTGGTGTGGCAGCACCTGGCCCTCTGCGACAACCTGAGCGTGGTCGCCAACCTCTTCCTGGGCGACGAGCTGCTCGAGCACGGGATGCTCGACGACGCCGGCATGGTCGAGGAAGCCAAAGCCCTCTTCGCCCGCCTCCACATCCCGGCATCGGACCTGCGCCGGCCGGTAGGCGCCCTTTCCGGCGGCCAGCGCCAGCTCGTGGCCATCGCTCGGGCCCTCCGCCGTGACCCCTCCGTTCTGGTCCTCGACGAGCCGACGGGCTCGCTCGGCGCCCAGGAGACCGCCGTCGTCGAGCGGCTCCTGGCCGAGGTGCGGGCAAGCGGGACCGCCATCCTGATGGTGTCCCACCAGCTCGACCAGGTCTTCGGCCTGGCCGACCGCATCGCCGTCCTGCGCGACGGCCACATCCTGGCCGACGTGTCGTCGCTCGAAGTCCACCCCGACGACGTCCTCGCCCTCATGTCGGGCATCGAGACCGACTCGGCGGCCCGGCGCCAGCTGCGCCGGCTCCGGAGCTTGGTCGAGCAGCTCGCCGACGTGGAGCCGGCGGCCAGCCTGCCCCTCATCGTGTCGGCTATGGCCGAGGCGCTCGGCATCGACCGGCTGTGCATCCACCTCCTCCACCCAGGCGACACCGACGCCCCGCCCCGTCTCACGCGATCGGCGGCGCTGGGCATGCCCGATGGCCTCCTGCGCGCCCTCGGCTCGCTGCCGGCCGACGGGCGGGGTGGGCCCCCGGGCCTGGCCGCCGCCACCGGCCAGGCCGTGCTTGTCGACGACGCCCGCCTCGACCCGCTCTGGGCCCCGTTCCTCGCCGCCGGCCCCACCCAGCTCCGCAGCTTCTGGTCGGTGCCCATCGTCGGGTCGACCGGCGTGCTCGGGACCATCTCCGGCTACGCCGACACCAGCGGCCGGCCACAGGCCGACCAGCTCGAGCTGGTCTGGCTCTATGCCGGGCACGCCGCTGCCGCCATCGAGCGCGAGCACCTCCTCACCGAGGCGACCCGTAGGAACCGGGTCCTGGAAACCCTCCGCGGCGTCCTCGACACCCTGGCCGGCCCGCAGCCCGCCCACGGCGGCCTGACCCTGGCCCTGCTGGCCCTCTGCCGGGGCCTGCGGGCCGACGCCATCGCCTTGCACCGGCCGGACGGTGAACGGTCCGAGCTCTCGACCGGGCCGCTCGGCGTACCGCCCGAGCACGCCCGGTCCCGGCAGAGAGAGGCAGCCGAGGCCGTGCGCCGCGCCGCGTCCGGCGACCACGGCGTCCGCCGGTTCGGAGGCGACGTGCTCGCCGTGCCGCTGGACACGCCGGCCGGGCGCGCCGTCGTGACCGCGTGGTGGGCCGGCGGTCCCCCGTCGGACGAGGCCTCCGACCTGCTCGGCGACGCGGCCCGGTCGCTCCGTCTGGCCATCGAGCGCGAGGCGCTGGAAGGAGCTCGGGCCGAAGCCGCGTCCTTGCGCCGCTCCCAAAGGTTGCAACGGGAGTTCCTGTCCCGCATGAACCACGAGCTGCGCACGCCCCTCACCGCCATCCAGGGGTACGCCTCGACCCTCCGCCAGCCCGACGTCGACTGGGACGACGCGTCGCAGCGGCGCTTCCTCGACTCGATCGCGTCGGAGTCGGCCCGGATGGGACGGCTCATCGGCGACCTCCTCGACTTCAGCGCCATCGATTCCGGCGCGATGCGCCTGGCCCCTGACTGGTGCGACCTCGCGCTGGTGCTGGAGGCCGCCAGGCGATGTGTCCGCTCGCCCCGGTCGCTCATCGCCGTGCACATGCCCGCCGACCTCCCGTCCGTGTGGGCGGACCACGACCGGCTCGAACAGGTCTTCGTCAACCTGCTGGACAACGCCGTCCTTCACGCCACGGGGCTCACGGAAGTCTCGGTCGACGCATGCCACGACCCGGCTGCCGGCACCATCACGGTGCGGGTCCGTGACGACGGCCCCGGCATCCCCGCGGCGCTGGGCGACCGCGTCTTCCTCCCCCACGAGCGGGGCGCCGATGCCGGCCCCGGCCTGGGCCTCGGCCTGGCCATCGCCCGCGGCATCGTCGACGCCCACGGCGGGACGATCAGGATCGACCCCGCGGCGAGCGGCGCGGTGATGGTGGTCGTCCTGCCCGTCGAGCCGGCCGGCGCCGGCGGCACCGACCGAGACCTCGAGCTGCCGGTCGGAGAGGCCCGATGACGGACGACTCGACGGTGGTCCTCCTCATCGAGGACGACCCCAACATCGTCGACCTGGTCCGGGCCAACCTCCTCGCACGCGGCTTCGCCGTCGTCGTGTCCCGTACCGGCGCCGATGTCACCGCCCTCGTCCGCGACAGCGGGGCGCACCTCGTCCTGCTCGACCTGATGCTCCCCGGCGTCGACGGGTTCGACCTGTGCCGCGACATCCGAGCGGCGTCGCTGGTCGGCATCATCGTCGTCTCGGCCCGGCGGGGTGAGCAGGACAAAGTGCGGGCCCTGAACCTGGGGGCCGACGACTACCTCACCAAACCGTTCGGCATCGACGAGCTCCTGGCCCGCATGACCGCGCTCCTGCGCCGGAGCCGCTCGGCGCCGGCCGCCGGTCCCGGCCGGCCTCTGGTCTTCGGCACGGTCAGCATCGACCTCGACGCCCAGCTGGTGACCAAGGCCGGCGAGCCCGTCCACCTGACACCGACCGAGTTCGCCCTCCTGCGCGAGCTGGCGCTGGCTCCCGGTCACCTGCTCACCCATGCCACCTTGCTGCGCAAGGTGTGGGGCCCGGGGTACGAGACGGAGACCGAGTACACCCGGGTCTACGTCCGCCGCCTACGGGCCAAGCTCGAGGACGAGGGCGGGCCGGCGCTGATCGTCACCGAGCCCCGGGCCGGCTATCGGATGGCAGCGGCAGAGTAGTTCCCGTATTTACGTTTCGTTCACGAGAAGTGACCGAACTTCTCTACCTCGTTCATGTCGGTCTCCTTACCCTTTCGTTCAGGTGACCTCGGTCACCCATTTCGTCGGTCGATCAGGAGAAGGCTCATGAAGGTGAGTTCCCGGCACGCAGTACCCATGTTCACGGCCCTTGGCGCCGCTGTCGTCCTTGTGGCGTGCAGCAGCTCGTCGTCCACCAAGACCACCGCCACCACATCCGGTGGGAAGACCAACGTGTCCATCTCCGCGTCGGCCTTCACCGCCGACTTCTCGGCCATGGCCCAGCTGAAGTCCCTGGCGGCCCAGGGCAAGGGAAAGATCGCCGTCCTCCTTCCCGACACCACGACCTCGGCCCGCTATGAGGCCTTTGACCGGCCCTACCTGACCAAGGCCTTCCAGGCCGCCGGCCTCACGGCCAGCGACTTCAAGATCGACAACGCCCAGGGCAGCGCCAGCACCATGCAGACGCAGGCCGAGGCGGCCATCACCGAAGGGGCGAGCGTCCTGCTCGTCGACGCCATCGACTCAGGCAGCGGCGCGGCCATCGAGGCCAACGCCACGGCCAAGGGCGTCAAGGTCATCGACTACGACCGGCTGGTCAAGGGCGGCGCCGCCGGGCGGGTCTACGTGAGCTTCGACAACGTCAAGGTCGGCCAGCTCATCGGCCAGGGCGAGATCGACTGCATCGCCTCATGGAACGTCCAGAAGCCGAACATCCTGGTCATGAACGGTGACCCGACGGACAACAATGCCAGCTTGTTCGCTCAGGGTTACAACGGCGTCTTGAAGCCGATGTTCGACAACAACACCTACGTAAAGGTCGGCGAACCGGCCGGCACCTGGACCCCGTCGGTGGCGGCCACCACGTTCGACCAGCAGTACACGGCCCACAAGAACATCAATGCCGTGATCACGCCGAACGATGACAACGCCAACGCCGTCATCGCCCAGCTCCAGAAGCTCAACATCCCGGCCAAGACCTTCCCGACCACCGGTCAGGACGCGTCGTTGTCGGGCCTGCAGAACATCCTCAAGGGCTACCAGTGCGGCACGGTCTACAAGCCGATCTACCTCGAGGCCCAGGGTGCGGCCGCCGTCGCCCTCTACCTCCGGGCCGGGCAGACCCCGCCGGCGTCGCTGGTGAACGGCTCGACGCAGGACCCGTCGAACAACAGCGCCATCCCCTCGACGCTGCTGACCCCGGTCTGGGTGACCACCCAGAACCTGCAGGCCACCGTCGTCACTGACGGCGCGGTCAAGGTGTCCGACCTCTGCATCACCTCGCTGGCCAGCGCCTGCGCCACCGCGGGTATCAAGTAGCACCAGTGAGCACCAACATGGCGCCGGCGCCGTCCGCGCCGTCCCCGTCGCCGGCAATGGGGCCGGCGGCGGGGGGTGGCGAGGCCCTCCTCAGCCTTCGGGGCATCTCCAAGCATTTCGGGCCTGTGCAGGCCTTGGCGGATGTCACCTTCGACATCCCCGCCGGCCGCGTCACCGCCCTCATCGGGGACAACGGGGCCGGGAAGTCGGTGCTGATCAAGTGCATCGCCGGCATCCATGCTCCCGACGCCGGCGAGTTCCTGTGGGAGGGCCAGCCGGCCCACATCCGCAACCCGGTCGATGCCTCGACGCTCGGTATCGAGACCGTCCACCAGGACCTCGCCCTGTGCAACAACCTCGACATTGTCCAGAACATGTTCCTCGGGCGCGAGCGGGTACGGCACCTGGCCCTCGACGAGGAGGACATGGAGAAGGCGGCGGCCAAGACGCTGGCCGGGTTGGCCGTCACCACGGTCCGCTCGATCCGCCAGCCGGTCGCCTCGCTCTCCGGCGGCCAACGCCAGTCGGTGGCCATCGCCAAGGCCGTGCTCTGGAACTCGAAGCTGGTCATCATGGACGAACCCACCGCCGCCCTCGGCGTGGCCCAGACGGCGATGGTGCTGTCCCTTGTCCGGCGCCTGGCCGACCGGGGCCTGGCCGTGATGCTGGTGTCGCACAACATGAACGACGTGTTCGAGGTGGCCGACCGGGTGGCGGTCTTGCGGCTCGGCCGCTTGGTGACGGTCAAGCCGGCGGCCGAGCTCGACCGCCAGATCGTCGTGGACCTCATGACGACGGGCGCCTCCACCCGAGACGTCAACCCGCCGTCCCAACCGGGGGTGCAGCCATGAGCAAGATCGACGGGCTCCCGATGATCGGCGACCCGAACGCCGAGGGTGCCCTCGCCGACGCCAGCGCCGGGGCCGACATCGCCGTCGGCCCCGAGCTGGTGGCCAACTCGCTGGGCGAGTACCTGCGGGTCGCAGTCTCACGGGTCAAGGGCGGCGACAGCGGCATCCTCCCCGTCGTCGGTGGCCTCATTCTCATCTCCGCCCTGTTCCAGTCGTTGAACTCCCACTTCCTCACGTCGGGGAACCTGGTCAACCTTCTCATCCAGGGGGCGGTGTTCATGCTCCTGGCCATGGGCCAGGTGTACGCCCTGCTCCTCGGGGAGATCGACCTCTCGATCGGCTTCGTCAGCGGCATCGGCGGCATCGTCACCGCCGAGCTGGTCAAGCAGTCGACCGGGTGGCCGTGGTGGGCGGCCATCATCGTCGCCCTTCTCGTCTGCGCCACGATCGGCGCCGTCCAGGGGACGATCATCACCCGGGTCGGGCTCCCGTCGTTCGTGGTGACCCTGGCCGGGCTCCTTGGCTTCCAGGGGGTCATGCTGCTGATCCTCGGCAACGGCGGGTCGGTGCCGATCAACGACAAGGTCATCAACGACCTGGCCAGCGGCAACCTCACGCCGGCCGCCACCTGGGCCGTACTCCTCGGGGTGGTCGCCGCTTTCGGGGTGCGCACCTGGCGGCGAGAGGAGGGCCGGCGGGCGAGCGGGCTCGTGGCCCCGCCCCGTAGCCTCACCGTGGTCAAGGTCGCCGGCGCCCTGGGTGCCGCCGTCGTCGTCGCCCTGATCTGCAATGCCGACCGGGGCACGCTGGTGCCGATCCGGGGCCTGCCCTGGGTGGTCCTCATCGTGCTCGCCGTCCTGACGGCCTGGACGCTGCTCCTCGGGCGGACCAAGTTCGGCCGCTACGTGTACGCCATCGGCGGCAACGCCGAGGCCGCTCGCCGGGCCGGCGTCCGCCTGGCGCGCATCCGCACCATGGCCTTCACGCTGTCGTCGTTCACCGCCGGCATCGCGGGCATCGTCTACGCCTCCCGCTTGCGGTCGGTGTCGACGGCCCTCGACGGGGGCACGCTCGTGCTCTACGCCGTCGCCGCCGCGGTGATCGGCGGGGCCAGCCTGTTCGGCGGCCGGGGCAAGGCCATCCACGCGGTCCTCGGGGGCCTGGTCATTGCCGCCATCGACAACGGCATGGGCCTGCAGGGCTACAGCGCGGCGGCGAAGTACGTGGTCACCGCACTCGTCCTCCTGGCCGCCGTCACCATCGACGCCGTCGCCCGCCGGGGCCGAACATCACGATAGGGACCGCCGCTCCCGTCCGGGCCGCCCTGGTGGGGTACGGCCTGGCCGGGCGGGTCTTCCATGCCCCGTTCATCGAGGCCGTACCAGGCATCGAGCTGGCGGCCATCGTGACCACCGACGCCGGCCGGCAGGCCGATGCCCGCGCCGCCCATCCGGGGGTGGTCATCGTCGAGGGCACGGCCGCCCTCTGGCCTGCGGTGGCGGACCTCGGGATCGACCTCGTCGTCGTGGCCGCGCCGAACCGGGCCCACGCGCCCGTCGCCCTGGCCGCGCTCGGCGCCGGCCTTGGTGTCGTGGTCGACAAGCCCTTTGCGGCCACCGCGGCAGACGGGGCCCGGGTCGCGGCCGAGGCCGCGGGCCGAGGACTGTTCCTGAGCGTCTTCCACAACCGGCGCTGGGACGGCGACTTCCTCACCGTCCGCCGACTGGTCGAGTCCGGATCCCTCGGCGACGTCTGGCGGTTCGAGTCCCGCTACGAGCGGTGGCGGCCTGACCGCACGCTGGACAGTTGGAAGGAGCGAGCCGACCCCCAGGATGCGGGCGGCATCCTGGCCGACCTGGGCAGCCACCTCATCGACCAGGCCATCGTGCTCCTCGGCCGGCCCGTCTCGGTCGACGCCGAGCTCTGCCGGCGCCGGCCCGGCGCCCTGGTCGACGACGACTCCTTCGTCGCCCTGAACCACGCGGGCGGGGCCACGTCGCACCTTTGGGCCAGCTCGACGGCCAGCCGCCCCGGGCCCCGCTTCCGTGTCCTCGGGTCGCGGGCCGGCTATGTGGCGTGGGGGATGGACCCGCAGGAACGGGACCTGCGCGCCGGCCTGCTCCCTCGGGGCGCCGGCTGGGGCGAGGTGCCGGAGCCGGCGTGGGGCACAGTGGGCGCCGGCGACGCAGCCACTCCCGTCCCGACCGAGCCTGGCGACTACGGCCGGTTCTACGAGGGGGTGGTGGCAGCGCTCCGACACGGCGCCTCGCCGCCGGTCGACCCCGCCGATGCCGTCGCCACGCTGGAGGTGATCGACGCCGCCCGCCGGAGCGCGGCCCTCGGCCGGCGTGTCGCCGTCTGATTCACTGACCGGATGATCACGGCCTTCGGGGCGCTCGCCGTCACCTTCATGATGGCCATGTACGCCCTGGAGCGCCGGGGGCCCCGGTTCGTCCTGGCCTTCGCCGGCGGGTGTGTGCTGTCGAGCACCTACGGGTTCCTCTCCGGCGCCTGGCCCTTCGGGGTGGTCGAACTGGTCTGGGCCGGCGTGGCACTGGGGCGCTGGCGCGAACGCAACGGCTGACCGCCGGGCGGCGGCCTCGGGAGCCCGCCCACCGCCTCCCTGTCCGCGCGAGCATCCTCGGGTGCGCAGCCCGCTCCTCGTCGGCCGTACCGACCAGCTCGGAGTCCTCTCGGCCGCCGCCGAGGCGGCACGGGCGGGTCGGGGCTCGTGGCTGACGATCCTGGGCGAAGCCGGGATCGGCAAGTCGCGCCTCGCGGCCGACTTCGCCCTCAGCCGGTCCGAGGGCACGGCGGCGGCCATCGGCCGCGCCTCGTCAGTCGACCGCACCACACCCCACCGACCGCTGGCCGAAGCGGTGCTGTCGGCCGCCCGTTCCATCGGGCCGCCGGCCGCCGACCACCCCGCCGCTCCCTACGCCGCCGCCCTGTCCCACTTCGTCCCCCACTGGCGGGTCGGCCCGGCGGAGGTGGCGCAGGAGTCGCCCGCCATCCTCGGGGAGTCGCTGCTGGTCGTCCTGGGATGGCTGGCCGGCGACCGAGACGCCGTCCTGGTCCTCGACGACCTCCATTGGGCCGACAGCGCCACGCTGGCCGTGTGCGACTACCTCGCCGACCACGCCGGCAGCTCGAAGGTGCTCGTCGTGGCCACGGCGCGGACCGGCGAGGTCGTCCCCGCACTTGAGGCCATCATCGCCCGATGGCCCACGCTCGTCCTCGGCCCGCTGTCCGACGACGAGGTCAGGAGCCTCGTGGAATCGTGCCTGGGCGCCGCACCCGAGCCGGCGCTGCTCAGCCGGGTACGTCACGCCGCCGGCGGGCTACCGCTCCTCGTCGAGGACCTCGTCGACGTCGGGGCCCCCGCCGACACGCGTTTCGGCGCCTTGGTGCGCCAACGGTTCCGGGCGCTTGCGCCGGGCGCCCGGCGGGGTGTCGTGGCCGCAGCCATGCTCGGCGAGCGCTTCGAGTGGGACGACCTGGCGGCGTCGGTGCGACCGGGCGGGGTGGATCCTTCGTCGGTGGTGGACGCAGGGCAGGCGGCCCAGCTCATCGAGCACGACGCCGACGGCCTCCGTTTCCGGCACGCCCTGACCCGCGAGGTCGTACTGGCCGACGCCGGCTCGTTGGCACACGAGCTGACGGCGGCGGTCGCCGGGGCGCTCGAAGCGTCACCGGCCCCCGGGTCGGCAGCCCGGGCCGCCGAGCTGTGGGCCGGCTTGGGCGAGCTGGACCGGGCGGCTCACCTGCTCGAGCGCGCCGCGGTGGCAGCGCGCACCGAGGGTGCTCCCGGCCTGGCCCTCGACCTCCTCGACCGCGCCCTTGAGCTGGCGCCGGACCGGGCGACGCAAACCCGAGTCGGCGTCAGCCGCCTGGCCCAGCTCACGGCGAACGGGCGGGCCGCCGATGCCAAGGCCGCCGGCGTCGGCCTCCTCGACGCCACTGCGCACGATCGCCCGTCCCAGCGGCGGGTGCGCACGCTCCTCGCCCGCTCGTCGCTCGACGCCGGCGACGCCCTCGCCGCCACCGTCCACCTCGACGCCGTCGCACTCGATGCCGGCGTCCGAGCGGAGGTGCTCGTGCTCCGCTCCCGCGCCGCACTGCAGTCGTCGGCCCGAGACCGCCGATCGGTCGCCGAGCACCTCGCCCACCAGGCGGTCGGCGCCGCCGATGCCGAAGCTCGGCCCGACCTGGCTTGTGAGGCGCTCGACCTCGCCGCCCGGTGCGCGAGGAGCCGTTCGATGGCCGACGCCGACGCCCTCCTCCGGCGGGCGCTGGCCATCGCCGAGGATCATCACCTGGCGTCATGGCGGCTCCGCCTGCTGAACGAGCTCGGTACGGTCGACATGCTGCGCACCGCCGACGGGGACCGGCTGCACCGGGCGTTCGACGAGGCGATGGCACTCGGGGCACTCGACGTCGCCGCCGGTACGGCGCTGAACGTCGCCGCGATGCACGCCATGCGTGGCGAGCTCGACGCGGCACGCGACACCGCCGAGCGGGCCCGGGGGATGGCGACCCGGCTGGGGCTCCGCCCGCTCGTCGCCGCCGCATGGGTGACCGAAGGGCTGACCTTCGGGTTCCGGGGCGATCGGCAAGGTCTCGAACGCCGCCTGAAGGCGGCCGCCGACCTCGCCCCCGGTGACGCCGACCTCGGTGCCTTTGCGTGGGGGGCCGGTCGGGGCCTGTGCGCTCTGCTCAGGGAGGAGCGCGACGACGCCGTCCATGCCTTCCGCAGGGCGGTGCAGGTCGATGCCCCCGTCGGGTCTCTCGACACCGGCTCAGGCCCCCTGCTCCTGGTCCTGGCCGCAAGCGGGGCGGCGACCGCTGACGACCACGATGCGGCGAAGGCGGCGGCAACTCCCGGGGCGGGATGGTCCGACCTCTGGCTCGGCTTCGGCGAGGCCGCGGTCGCCGGTCAGCAGGGAGACGCCGCCGGCGCCGCGGCGTGCTTCGGCGCCGCCGACGTCGCGGCCCGGCGTCACCCCTTGTTCCGGGCGATCGGGTTACGCCTGCTGGCCGAGCCCGCACTCCGTGACGGCTGGGGTGACCCGGCCGGCTGGTTGCGCGAAGCCGAGGCCGAGTTTGTCGCCGGGGGCCAGGAACGCATCGCCGGGGCATGTCGCTCGCTGCTCAGGCGCACAGGGTCGACGGCGACCCGTCGCCGCGGCGCCGACCGGGACCTACCGCGCCAGCTGCTGGAAGCCGGCGTGACAGCGCGCGAAGCGGAGGTCCTCACGCTGGTGGGCGAGCGCCTCACCAACAAGGAGATCGCCGCCCGGCTCTACCTTTCGGCCCGCACCGTGGAAAAGCACGTCGCCAGCCTCCTGGCCAAGCTCGGCGTTCCCGACCGGAGCGAGCTGGCCCGGAGCGCGTCCCGAACCTGACGCCAGGATGGGGGCACTCCACCCATGTGGTGCGAGAGAAAAGGGCGGAGGATGGCGACAGCCCGCCACCGAGGCGGCGCCTCGGTCCTTGAGGAGGACACCATGCCCATCGTTGCCGTGTTCGAGTTCCCCGGCGAGGACGTCGCCAAGTACCACAAGGTCTTCGAGGTCGGCGGCGCCCCGATCCTCGACCAGCCCAAGCGTCTGAGCCACATCTGCTACCTGACCGGCACCGGGTGGACCGTCGTCGACGTCTGGGAGGACGAGGCCTCCTTTGCCGCGTTCGGCGAGGTCATCGGCCCGGCCACGGTCCAGGCCGGGCTCGACGCCAAGCCGCTGGTGTACCCCCTGGAGGGGACCATCGCCGCCGACGGCACCCGGGCGACGTACTGAGCCGGTGGGGGTGATGGGGGGCTCGCACGCCGCCGGCCCTCCATCACCCTGCCGGGCGACCGCCGGCGAGCCCGTCAGATGGCATCGTCGCCCCGCTCGCCCGTGCGGATCCGCATGAGGCGGTCAAGGTCGACGCTCCAGATCTTGCCGTCGCCGATCTTGCCCGTCTGGGCCGCCGAGGAGATCACGTCGATGATCTTGTCGACGTCGGCCGTCTCCACGAGTACCTCGATCTTGACCTTGGGGACGAAATCGACGGTGTACTCGGACCCGCGGAAGGTCTCCGTCTTCCCACCCTGGCGGCCGTACCCCTGCACCTCGCTGGCCGTGAGCCCGAGCGCCCCGGCCCCTCTCAGCGCATCCTTGACCTCTTCGAGCTTGAACGGCTTGATGATCGCCGTGACCAGACTGGGCATCGTCATGTCCTCCTTGTGGCAGATTCGTCGCCGACTGACTCGAGCATGAAGCCGCGTCCCCGCAGCGTGTGGATCACGAGACCGATCTTCTCCAGGCGGGGACGGAGCCGGTGAATGTGGACATCGATGGCGTGGTGGTCGGGGCCGCCGCCCGGCCAGGTCAAGGCAGCCAGGTCAGCTCGGGCGATGGCCTGGCCCATCTGGGCGACCAGTGCCCGCATGATGGCTTCGTGCGTAGGGCTGAGCGAGATCCAGGCCCCGTGATGCCGTAGGACGCCGAGCGAGTCGATCTCGGGCACCGCCACGTCGGGGACCGTGCCGCCTTCCTGGTCCCCGATCGTGCCGGCTTGTCGCCCGTCGGTCATACGCTCGATTCCAGGTCGGCCGCTTCCGGCTTGGCGCCCAGGGCCGACCTCCCCGGGAAGCCCGCCGGCGTGGTGTAGGTGGTGCCCTGCCCGAACTCCAGGTGGTAGGCGGTGGTGCCGTGCTCGTGGATGTCGAGGCCCTCCTGCTCGCCCTCCTTGCTGACCCGGAGGCCCCAGTCGCCCTTGATGGCCATGATGGCCTTCATGATCACCATGGACACGCTGAACACCACGATCACGCAGGTGATGCTGCCGATGAGCTGGGTGCGGAGCTGGGCGGTCCCCCCTCCGTAGAAGAGGCCGGTCACGACGGTACTGGTATCGGCACCCGTCGACGTCGGGATACCGAACGCTCCAGTGGCGAAAAGACCGACGGAGATCGTCCCCCAGATGCCGGCACAACCGTGCACAGCGACGGCGCCGATCGGGTCGTCCCAGCGCCGGGCCTCCATGAAGTCGACAGCCAGGGGGACGACGATGCCGGCGACCCCGCCGATGAGGATGGCGCCCCCCGGTGAGACCCAGTAACACGGCGCGGTGATGGCCACCAGCCCGCCGAGGAACCCGTTCAACGACATGCCCAGGTCCCACTTCTTCGATCTCGGGTAGACGAAGAGCACGGCGATCATGCCGCCGGCGCAGGCGGCCAGCGTGGTGTTGGCCGCCACCCGCCCGATGCCCTCCCAGTCCATGGCGGAGAGGGTGGAGCCGGGGTTGAACCCGTACCAGCCGAACCACAGGATCACGGCGCCGATAGCCGCGATGTTCAGGTCGTGCGGGGGAGTTGGGCCGCCGCCGTCCTTGGTGAACTTGCGCCCCAGGCGTGGGCCCAGCGTGATGCAGCCGGCCAGGGCGATGAACCCGCCGACGGTGTGGACCACCGTGGAACCAGCGAAGTCACGGAAGACGGTGCCGCCGGCCAGGCCGTGGAACCAGCCCATCGTGTTGCCCAACCAGCCCCCCGGTCCCCAAACCCAGTGCCCGAAGATCGGGTAGATGAACCCCGAGACGCACGTGCTGTAGAGGATGTCGCCCTTGAAGCCGGTGCGGCCCACCATGGCGCCCGACGTGATCGTCGAGGCCGTGTCGGCGAAGGCGAACTGGAAGAGGAAGAAGGCGAGGAACGCGACTCCGGTGGTCCCGTAGGCGGGGGTGGCCCCGTGCAGGAAGAAGTTGCTGTGCCCGATCAGGCCGTTGCCCGTGCCGAACTGGAAGGCGAACCCGAAGGCGAAGTACAGGAGCCCGCAGAGGCAGGTGTCGAAGACGCACTCCATCATGATGTTCACCGACTCCCGAGACCGGGCGAAGCCCGCTTCGAGGGCCATGAACCCGGCCTGCATGAAGAACACGAGGAACGCTGTCACCAGCACCCACACGGTGTTGATCGGGCTGATCAGATCGCTGGCCTGCTGCGCGCTCTGGCCCAGGGCAGATGCTCCGGCCGCCGTCTCGAAGAGCATGCCGAACGCCTTCATGACGCCGAGGATCGACAGGATCCCGAGCAGCTTGCCCCCCAGGATCAGGCCGAAGATCCGGCGGGTCTCCTGCTGGCGGAATTTCCGGAGTCTGTTTCGCATGGTCGGGGACGGTACGAGACATCCATTACGCGTCCATGCAGCCGCCGTTACCTCTCTGCGTCGCTTTGCTGACAGTAATCTGAACACTCGGGCCTCCACCGCCCTGACGCGGACCGGTCCGCGATGGCCAGGCGTCGAGTAGGTCGGAGCTCGTGGGGCGCGGCGTGCGCGCCCACCTCGTAGCCGCCGACCCGCCGTCATCGTGGCGTCGAGCGGCAGAAGATGCCGCGCGGCCGGCGGGGCACGGGCGAACGGCCAGCGACACGGCGATTGCGCCTTTAGTGGCGACCCCTCGAGCGACGTTCACAAGGGCGGGGCGCGCTTGGGGCATCGGGCCGTTCTGGAATGAGGGGGTCCGACCGCGATCACCGGCGCTTTCGGCTGGCCCGCCCGTCCACGGCCAGCCGGTTCTGGGACGCGCGTCGGGGGCGCCCTCGCGCGTTATCGCTCGGTTCGCGTCCGCACGGGACTGACCAGGATCCGGCGATTCTGCTCGGGTCTCAGTGGCATTCGACCGGGACGCATGCTGTATACTCTTGCTGTATGGGTGCGACTCGGACGCAGGTCTACCTCACGGGCGATCAGCGGCGAATGATCGACGAGATCGCCCAGGCGGAGGGCGTAACCCTTGCGGAAGTGGTTCGGCGAGCCCTGGACGCATATCTCGGGGCCGAACGCGACGCTGCCGCCGCCCTGGCCTCGACCTTCGGCGCCGATCCCGGAGCATCCATGCCGAGCCGCGACGAGTGGGACCGTGGCTGACATCCTCGTCGATACCGATATTTTCATCGACCATCTTCGGGGGGCCGTAGAGATGAAGCCGGGTCGACACAGGCTCCACTATTCGGTCGTTACTCGGGCTGAGCTCTTCGCCGGAGCTACGGGCACCGGGTTGGCGGCTCAGGTGCTTGTGCCGTTCAGGGAGATACCCGTCGACCGCCCCATCGCCGAACGCGCCGGACGCATCCGCCGCGAGTCCGGGCTGCGGATGCCTGACGCCCTCATCGCAGCAACGGCGCTGGAGCGGCGTCTTGGTCTCGCAACACGAAACACCAAACACTTCGAGCAGGTTCGGGGTCTGCGAATTCGAGCACTGCTCTGAGTCTCTCGGTACGGGCAGGACGTGCCGGACTGCATCGGTCGGGCGACGCTGCAGCCCGACCAGGATCCGCGGTGTCCGGCCTTACCACTCAGGCGCTCGCCTGCCGACGACGTCGTGCTCGTCAAACACCGGCGCTTCTGCTCGGTCGTTGGCGGAGCGTCGCGGGCCGCCCGTCGTGTCGTTCATGCTGGTCGGACGTACGCATGGCGTCGCCATCGCCTGTCCACCGGTGCGTCATGCTCCAAGCCTTGCTGCCGGACGCCACGGGTCAGAGCGCTCTCGGTGGGACGGTTGAACTTCCCAAAACAACACCCATCCCCGGTCGCGACGCCATGATGGGCAGATGGGCCTTGATGCATTCGTGTGCTGCCGATGCCTTGAGGACGGATGCGCAGCGCCTCCACCGGTCGCTGCCCGGCACGACCCCGAGGACGGCGTCGTTGCAGAACAGAGTTCCCTGTCCAGCAACGCGTTCGAGGACTTCGAGCACTGGCTGGCGACCGCGTGCGAGCACCCAGACATGCGGGTGGCGTCCGTTCATGTCGGCAACTGGGGTCTGTTAAGCCAGTTCCGAACGGCGCTCCAACGGCGGGGTGACTGGGGGAATGTCGATGCGCTCGTGGCTTCGATCCCATCGGGCAACGGAGGTTCCACCACTGCGACCGCAGCATCAGAAGCGCTAGCACAGCTGGAGGCGTTCGCGTCGTCATCCTTCCGCTGGACCGCTCCCAAGCTCATTGACGCCACGACGAAGGAGGTCGTAGGGGAAGGGGTGGGCGAACCAGACGGCCTCTTCGTCTTCGCAGGATCCCTCGAAGGCGGACTGGACTTGCATGGGCGCTTTTTCGTTCGCCAGCAGCAGACGGGCGCCCTTCTATTCCGAGCGGCGACCTTCACCCAAGAGCTGATCGCTGACTCGGACGGCTCGCCGGTCGCTGCGACCCTCGTGTCAGATGCTCAGTCTCTCACTTGGCCGATCGTGTTGACGGCCGGCACTGGAGATGGCGAGATGGACCAACTGCTCTATCCGGCAAGGTTGCGCGTCGTGTTTGAAGTCGAGGGCCCGATGAGCTTCGAGCGCATCGTCAGCCCACTCCGAGCGGTGCTCACCGCGGCTGTCGTCCACGACCATCCAGTGCACTGGACGTGACGGTCGTGCCCCTTCCGCTCATCGGCGGCGGAGGGCTGCGGGCGGGAAGTGCCGTTATCTGGAGCCCCTCGTTCGAAACCGTTGCGGCGTAAGGGCGTCTGCGTTGTGGACATGTCCTCGACGAGGCCGTCGGCGTGAGTCAGCGTCGAGCCCGCTGCTCCCCGAGGCAACGGGCAACCTGATCGCGTAGCTGGCCGTTCTCGGCGCGGAGCTGCACGACCTCCGTCCTCGTGGCATCGAGACGCTGGCGGAGCGAGGCAACGCTGGCCCGGTGCTTTGCCGCGGCCGCCGCCGCTGGACGCCCGGTGCTCGGTCGAAGACCGGTGATCGTTGCCCGCAGGTCGTCCTGGCTGTAGAGCCACGAGCGGGAGACGCCGGCGGTAGCCGCGACCGCGGAGAACGTGACGGCTTCGCCGGCGGCAGTCAGCTGCTCGACCGCGGCGGTGGCCCGGCGCAGCGCCTCCCGGCGACGCTCAGCAGCGGCCGCGGTGAGGTGGTGGGTGTTGTCGGCTCGGGTCACGACGGCGGACCGTCCTCCATGCTCTCGAGGGCCGGGATGATGTGGTCGAGGCTGGCCTGGACTTGGCGGAGGTTCTCGGCCAGGCGGAAGTGGCCGTTGGCATCGGCGCGGGCGATCAGTTTGCGGTTGGCCGTTGCCTGGGCGCGGTGCACGTCGAGGAACTCTGGCGTCGTCTGGAAGTCCGGGCAGGTGAGACAGGCGTTGGGGTGCGGGCAATCCTGCTGCGGTGGCCGGCCGCAGTAGCCGTTGGGCAGGCTGTCTCGCACCCGGGAGAGGTTGTGCTTGACCCACTCCGCCTCGGCGGTGAGGGCGCCGGGGTCATAGGGCACCGCCTCGCCGGTGACGTTCACCCGCTGGCGGCAGTAGTGCTCGAAGGCGTCGCGCACGGTGTGGTCGTGGATCTGCGCGTATCGGGCGGTCATGCGAGGGCTGGCGTGGCCGAGGAGCTTCTGGATGACGTGCTGGGGGACGCCGGCGTTGATGAGCCTCGTCCCGACGGTGTGGCGGAACTGGTGTGGAGCGACGTGGACGGCCAGCCCCGCCTCGTCGCGCACGTCGATGGCCTGTTGCCACCGGCACAGCTGCGCGGACATGGTGACGCGGGCGTAGGGCTTGGCGCCGTCGGCGTTTTCCAGGATCCCCGGGAACAGCCACGGTGACCCCATCGGGAACAGCTGGCGGACATGGGCCTGCTGGGCACGGATCGCCGTGGCCGCCTTGGCGCTGAGGGGAATGAGCTGTTCGTTGCTGAGCTTGCTGTTGGCGAAGCGGAGGCAAGGCCATCCGGCGCTGTCGTCGATGAGGGGGTTGAAGGCGAGCTCGCAGGCGTCGCCGCCCCGCATCCCCGTCTCCATCAACACGATGAGGAGGTGGCGCGCCGTCGGGTTGGCGATGCGGGCCAGGTTGGCCTCGGACTCCAACTGGGCCATGACGAACTCGGGGATGAAGCGGGGCAGCGCGTCGGCCGGCCGGCTCACCTCCTCCTCGTAGATGACGGCGTCTGCCGGAAGCCCGTCGAGGGTGCCGTGGCGCCGGCCCCAGTCGAGGAACACCTTGACGAAGGTCAGCGACTGCGAGCGCGTCGAGGTGCCCCAACGGCTCGTCGCCATCCACGACAGGTAGTCCACAAGCAGGTCGCGGGTGACGCCGGAGGCGTCGTCGACGCTTGGGTGTCGGTGGTCCAGGAACTCTGAGAAC
>JAHFUR010000035.1 GCA_023264995.1 Acidimicrobiia bacterium
AAGTCCGGTCCGGGTAACCGCCAGGGGGCCCGGTAGCAGGCTGGCGGCTCGGTCTGGAAACGGGCCGGGTCGAAGCCCAGCGTCAGAAGCCCTTGAAGGGGGAGCGACCGAGCGGTCCGTAGCGTCAGCGAAGCCTGGCGCGCCGTGAACGTGCCCGGAAACGGGCCAAGGGAGAGCCGAGCCCCGTCCCTCAGGGCGAAGGCCATGGAAGCGGTGAAGACCCTGGATCACAGCCGCGAAGAACTCCCCGGCGTAGAGGGCTCGGAACGTTCGGAAGGTGACGACGGGAACTGTGGAGGCCCTCGCTGGCCCGACGGCTGCGGAAGCCCGTCGGCGCGTGGCGCCCTATAACCCGAGAGGGGAAGTGGGCGACCTGCCAGCAGGGCGTCGGAGGCGGCCGTAGTACCGCTCGAGCCGGACGGACAACACAACCGCCGGTGATGGGAAGGGCCGCTGCTTCGTCCATGCGTGCGTGAGAGGAGTGGCCGGTGAGTGCCCTCGTGGCTAGTCCCACCCCCGGCGCCGAGGATGACCTCGACGCGGTCCGTGCCTTGCAGCGTGCGCTCTACCGGGCGGCCAAGGCCGATCCCGGGCGACGGTTCCACGCGCTCTACGACAAGGTCCACCGCAGGGACGTCTTGGAGCGGGCGTGGGGGCAGGTGCGCCGCAATGCCGGCGCACCGGGCATCGACCAGGTCACCATCACCGACGTCGTCGAGCACTACGGGGTTGACCGTCTGCTCGACGAGCTGGCCACGGAACTACGGGAAGGGAGGTTCAAGCCGCTCCCGGCCCGGCGGGTCTACATACCCAAGCCCGGCCGGGACGAGCTGAGACCGCTCTCGATCCCCGCGATCCGCGACCGGGTTGTGCAGGCCGCCGTGAAGATCGTCCTTGAGCCGGTCTTCGAGGCGGACATGCTGCCGTGCAGCTTCGGGTTCCGGCCCAAGCGGGCAGCACACGACGCCCTGCAGGTCGTCATCGACGAGTCCTTCGGGGGCAGGCGTTGGGTGGTGGAGACGGACATCGCCTCAGCTCGGGAGTTCGACAAGATCAGGAAGTACGCCCTCATGCGAGTCGCGCTGTTCGTCGCCAAGCGGCACAAGCGCGGCCGGGCGTGGGGGTTCGCGCTGCTGTACCGGTCCCCGGACAGCCTCGGCCTGATCTCCCTGAATGGCACCGTCGTCGCCCCCAGGCCCAACCGGCCCTGGCGGGCAACGGCCGAACACCGCAGGTGAAGGGCGTCGGTGAGCCGGGTGCGGGAGAACCGCACGCCCGGTTCGATGGGGGGGAGCTGGAGAAGGAGCCGCTACGGCAGCCGATCCGGCAGCCCTCGGGAAACCGAGGGGCATGAGCCCGGCCTCGCCTACGGCAGCAACCTCGCCAGCTCCCCACCCGACCATCCTCGAGAGCCTCTTCCAGGGCAGGCGCCTCCTAGGGTGTGGCAAGCGGCGTCCCGCGTGCCCCTGGACTATCCGGGTGGAGCCGCCTGATACGCCAACGTCGCACGGCGACGATGGCCGCGACGTTGAGGATGATGGCGCCGCCCACAACGGCAAGGTTCATGGGTGCCCACGATGACGAGCCGACCGGGACGGCATCCGGGACAGCATTCGGGACAGGACCGGATAGGTGTTCGGCCACGTCGACGGCCAGGGGGTACGCGGCGGTGTAGGAGATCGTCACCAGGCCGTTGCCGGTGCCCACCCCGGCGGTGTTGACCGGGCTGGTACCGGCGTTGTAGGAGCCGCCGCCCCCGCCGCCAAAGCCGCCGCCGTTGGTCCCGCCGCCGCCCCCGCCGCTGTAGCCGCCCCCGCCCGCGCCCACACCTTGGGCGGCACCCCCGCCGCCGCCGAAGCCGCCGTTGCCATTGTTGGAATCCGCGCCGCTGCCGCCGGCCGCCCCGGCGTCGATGGCCTGGCCCCCGACACCGGCCACCGAGCCGCCGATGAAGTGGCTACTGCCGCCCGCGCTGAAGGTGCCTCCACCCCCAGCAGCAGAACCACCCGAAACGGTACCCGCCCCGCCGCCGTTCCCACCGGTGCCGCCGGCCCCGCCGGAGCCGCCACCGCCGGCCGTCCCAGCGGTGAGGAGCGACGCGTCCGAGCCGGTGACGACTAGGCCGGCGCCGCCGCCACCGCCGGCGGCGACCAGCAGGCTGGAACCGTCCAGAGCGGCAAAGCCGTTGCCCCGCCACACGAACGACCCGCCGCCTCCACCACCAGCAATAGCTCCAGTCCCGCCCACCACGACGCTGAGGGTCTCGCCGGGCGTCACCGAGAACTGGCCCTGGATGGAGGCCCCCCGTCCTCCCGGGAGGGTACTAATGAGGTTGCTGCTGCCCCCCTGTGCCCCCACAGCGGTGATGGTCACCGACATGACACCCGCCGGCACGGTGAAGGTCTGGAGCGAACCGCTAAAGGCGAACGGCTGCGTCACCGCGGCCGCCGGTCCGGCTCGTGCCACGACGAGCCCCACCACCACCACGACCATTGTGATGACCCGCCGCCCGCATACGGACCCGCTCATTCGCATACAGCCCCCACCGCCCCCACGTTGGCCGCGCAATGCCCCGTCGGCGACACCTTACGCCCGGCGGCTCCGCGCGTGCGACGCCGTCAATCGACGGCATCGTCCGGGCCATCGGGACCCTCGTCGTGGGTCCGTGGCTGATTCTTCAGCATCGCTTCAGAGGGAACAGTGGGGAGGGCTGGGGCGCTGGCCGGCACCGGTGGTCAACCCACGCAAGATGCGGAACGGGTGTGCCGGCCGTTCCATACCCACTGACCGAACGGCGACGCCGTCTACGGGAGGGTCGTCCGCCAGCGCCGCCGAGCCACCAGGCTGTCCGGCCCTGACCCGCGTGCCTGCTCTGCCTCGCGCCCGGTACCGGTCCGAGCCGAGCCATATCGCCGCGCCCTCGTCCGGTCTGCTGGTACCGGGGCCAGCGCTCATAGCCCGGTCTGTGACGGGGGTCGCTGCACGCGCGCTGCGGGCACGCGGTGCGGGGGGAAAGGACGACAAATTGTCCTGCGCAGCCACTGTCACTTTCCCTGCGCTCCACACGATGTGGTTGTCATGCGCAGGCGGAATGTCAGCGGGAACGCAGCCGACGTGTCAGCGCCCAAGCGCAGGACGATGTCAGCACCGCTACGCAGGGAGCTGACAGCGCGTCGTTCTATTGACGCAGCCCGGACGATGCGGTGCTCGGCCCTGAGATCCAATGCAAGGGCGGACGATCGCCGATGGCAGGGCGAGCGATGCATTGCGATCTTGGCCGAACGAGCATCCACACCACTGAGGAGACGGCGAGAATTACGACCAAGATGAGGACGACCGTCAGCGCGCGTCGGCCGCTCGTTCTGTCGAGCCGAGCCAGCTCGTCGTCGCCGACCGCCGGACCACGCACTGGGAAGTCCTACGCGTGCGGGGCATCCTCCGTGGACGGAACTCGCGGTTGTGCCAGCTTCTGGACTTGATCGGGCCTGAGCAGGACGGTCACGTACATGACCGCTCGAGGCACGCTCAGGCGTCACACTGGGGTGTGCCCTCGACCCTGCTGCGACCGAGCAATTAGACGCGATTCGGTGCACTATCGCGGTCAACCAGCGGGATGATCCTCAACATGCGATCTGCATGAAGATATGCTCTCTGCATGAAGATGGTACAGATCCGCAATGTTCCCGACGAAGTGCACCGACGCCTCAAAGCACGCGCCGCAATGGAGGGCAAGTCGCTGTCGGAGCTTGCTCTGAGCGAGTTGACACGGGCCCTCGACCGCCCAAGCCGTCGGGAGCTCATCGAGCGCGTGCAGGCCCGCGAGAGCGCGGTGGTTGCCCGCTCCCCCGCCGATGCAGTCCGCGCAGAACGCGACGCTCGTTGATCGTGCTCGACGCCTCGGCTGTCGTCGAGTGGCTCCTGGATCTCCCCCTCGCCAGCGAGGTGACGACCAGGATCTGCCCGGAAAGCGAGACCTTGCACGCTCCTCATCTCCTGTCCGTCGAGGTAACGCAGGTCGTGCGCCGTTACGTGGCGATCGGGGACCTGACACCCCAGCGTGGAGCGGAAGCCCTTACAGATCTCGCCGATCTGGATGTCGTTCACTATCCGCATGAGCCGCTCCTTCCGACGATTTGGCGTCTCCGGTCGAACCTGACCGCGTACGACGCGGCCTATGTCGCACTCGCCCTTGCCCTCGACGCCCCGCTTGTCACTCTCGACCAGCGCATCGGGGCGGCACCCGGGCATGGCGCAAGCATCGACGTCATCCGGTAGCGCTACTCGTCACGGGCTCAGTTGCGAAATGAGCCGGCTCCGCCTGGTGGCGGCGGCCGGCACTGCGGGCCGGGTGCAGGTCGGCCACTGTCATTTGCGTGACGCTGGCACTGTCATTCTCCTGTCGCTCGACACGTTTGTAGGACGACACGAAAATGTCGGTGGAAGCGACACGTCTTGTCAGGGGCGACGAAACGGGCGTGCCAGTGGAAACGACACCTGGCCGGCGACGTACATCCGCGTGAACGCGTCCAAGAAGGTGAGGGCGGAGAGGCTTTTCGGTAGATCTACAACAGGCCCAGGATAAGAGCGAGGGCGTCGTCGACGGAGCGCAGCTCCCCGGCGTCTAGCCGCCCGGCAGATCGACCGAGTCGTTGCGGGTCGACGACGGTCATCTGTTCGACGAGGACCCGCGTTTCGTGGCCGTCGAGCATAACCGTGGGCCGGAAACTCGCCGGGCGGGCCCCGGTGGAGGTGGGCGCGACAAGGGTGGTCGAAAGACCTAGGAACTCGTCAGCTTGCACGATCACGGCATAGCGGGCTCCGCGCTGCTCGTGCCCAAGTGTGCCTCGTGGAGCGGGCAGATGGAACACCTCCCCCCGAACCATCTGTCAGGCCGGCAGGCCTGGCGCAAGCCCGGCCATCTGCTCGCGGATAATTCGCATCTCCTCGCGGTCGTCCTCGTCGACCGCAACACGACGCACTTCCTCACGGAGCGCAGAGCGGGCTCGTCGGCGCGCCGCAGCCTCCCGCAGCGCGGTACGTACTGCCTCCGAGTCGCTCATGCCGCTGGCCCGAACGACATCGAGTGCTGCCGCCGAGGCGTCATCGAGACGGACGTGCAGCGATCGGGCCATGCCGGACGATCGTAGCATGAATCATGCTACAGGTGCGACGGGAACGGTTCGCCCACCACTGTCATTCCCCTGACGCCACCACTGTCAATTTCCTGTCGCTCTACATTCGTTGTACCTACCGGGTCGGCTACCGACCGTCCTACTTATAGTAGGATGACCAGTATGTCGAAAACCAAGGCGTCGGTGTCGCTCGATCCAGCGAAGGTCGCTCAGGCACGGGAGCTTCTCGGCGGCGCGACCTTGTCGGAGGTCATCGACATCGCCCTCGGGCGGCTCATTGTCGGCGAGCTTGAACGACGACACGTCGCTGGCTACGTGCGTCAACCGCCCGACCACGATGAGGTTGCCTGGGCCGAGGTCGAGCGCGACCCGAGCGGGATCTCAGACGACGTGGACTGGGCGGGTCTGTACGGCGTCTCCCGCCCGACATGAGCCCGCTTTCCCCCCAGTGTGGCGAGGTGTGGCTTGCGGATCTGCCCGGCGACAAGATCCGTCCGATCGTGGTGATGACTCGCGGAACCGTTATCCGGTACCTGCACTCAGTCGTCGCCGCCCCGATCACGTCGACGGTCCGAGGGATTCCCAGCGAGGTTGCTCTGACCGTGGACGACGGGCTCCTCCATGCGTCGGTTGCCAACTTCGACAACCTGCAACTCGTGTCCCGATCTCGACTACTTCGCCGCATCGGTGTCCTATCCGATGCGAAGCTTGCTGAAGCGTGCCGTGCGCTGCGTTTCGCCGTGGCCTGCTGAGCTGCCCTCCCGTCGGCGCCGCCAGACGGTCAATTTCCCGCCGCATCCACTGTCACTTCACACGTTCGTGTAAGGGCCCGCCGCCGAGCCCCGGGGACGGTCGGGGTCGCCCTTCGGCAACAAGCGCCTCCCGGGGTGGCCTGAGTTCAACGCGGTTTGGAGGCCCGACCTCCACGGGTAGCTCCGTCGGCAACGACTCACAACCAGGAGGCCGCCCAATGGATGCGACCCTGCTGTTGACCGCTGACCACAACCGAGTCCGGGGCCTGTTCACCCGCTTCCGTTCCGCCAAGGAGAACGACGACAAGGCCGGGATGACGACGCTCGCGGCAACGATCCTCGAGGAGCTCGACATCCACACCCGGATCGAGGAGCAGATCTTCTACCCAGCCGTCAAGGCGGCCGACAGCGATCTCGGCGAGGAGGTGGCCGAGGGCCTGCAGGAGCACCACGTCGTGAAGACCCTTGCGGCTGAGATCGAGGCCCTCGCCCCCGGCGAGGAGGAGTGGGCGGCGAAGCTGACCGTCGTCACCGAGATGGTCGAGCACCACGCCGAAGAGGAGGAGCAGGAGATGTTCCCCAAGGTGCGCAACCTCTTCGACGTCGACGCGCTGGCCCAGCTCGGCGACCAGATGGAAGCGATGAAAGCCGAGTTGGGCGCGCCCACGGTGCAGGACAAGGAGGCGTTCACCACCGAGCGGCTCAAGCAGCTCGCCACCGCGCAGGAGATCCCCGGTCGCTCAAGCATGAACCGCGAGGAGCTGCTGGCCACGGTCGCGCCCAGCTGAGAGGGCCTGCCGTCAAGAAGCCCAAGACCTACGAGGCGCTGAAGGACAAGGGTATGTCCAAGCAGCGGGCGGCGAAGATCTCCAACGCCCAGGCGAACAAGGAGCACGCCAAGAAGTAGGACTCCTGGGCGTGGCGCCCGCGTGCTCCCGTCCCGTCGCAGCCCCGTGGGGCATGGCGGTTTCGCCGGCTAACGGTGGGCGCCCGGACGAGCGCTCTTGCGAGCGCCGGAGTCCTCTTCGTTGTTCTGCGTCGTGCTCTCGTAGTCCTCAAGGCCCACGGCGGCCCGCAGCTCCTTCAGGTCGGCCTGCAGGTCACGTTGGCCGCTCCCGGTGGCCAGGTGGTCCATGACGTCGGCCAAGCCGTCCGCCAGGGCGTTGAGCTTGTGCTGGACGGCCTGATCGCTGCGGGTCTGGCTGTTCTGGAGCAAGGCGACCATGAGGAAGGTGATGATGGTGGTGGCGGTGTTGATGATCAGCTGCCACGTGTCCACGCTGCGCAGGACCAGGATGGACGGCGCCCACACGACGATCAGCAGCACGCAGAACGCGAAGAACGTGGCCCGGCTGGCCGCGGCCGAGGCCCAACCGGCGAAGCGGTCGAAGAACCCGACCCGGGTGGAGACCTCACTGGGCATCAGGACAGGCTGTGATCCGTTCGACATGTCGACCTCCCCAAAGCTGCGAACCGTGATGGAGGGTTCCCACGACGGCCCGGTTGGAATCCCGTCGAGGAGGGCCGAATGTCACCTCGACGCTCTTGCCCCCCCTTGACGCGCTCACGACGGATCACGTGCTCCCCTCCTATTTGTGCTGCCCGACCGAGGTCAGCGCTCGGTCGTGAACGCCTTGGCGAGCCCCACGAGCTCCAGGACCCGCAGCGCTGGAGGCCGAGGTACACGGTGAGCGCGGTCGACCCCTATTGGGAGGGGGTCGTTCGTTACCCCTCGCCGGACCCCGGCTGAGGCTTGCGTGCGGGCGAAGGGCCGGGCGTGTCCCTGGGTCCCTCGCCACGTCGATCGTTCAGCTGGCGCTCGAGATCCTGGACCCGGTCCTCGAGGGCGAGGACGTGCCGGATCCCCGCGAGGGTGAGCCCCTGGTCGGCGAGGATCGTCACCTTCTCCACCAGCTCGATCTCGATGCGCGTGTACCGTCGCTGGCCGCCGTCGGAGCGCGCCGGCTGGACGACCGCTTCGGCATCCAGCCGACGCAGGAAGGCCGGCTGGACGCCAAGCATCTGGGCCACCTGCCCCACGGTGAAGAATGGGGCGTGCTCGTCGTCAAAGGCCCGCGTCGTCGTCCTCAGTTCCTCCTGGGCACGCCATCGCTAGGCCGGCGCGCCGATCGGGGTGCGCCCATTGTCGGCGGCCCTGATCGACACCTTGCGTGGCTTCGCGCTCTCGGCGACGGGGAGTCGCAGGGTAAGGACGCCGTCGGCGTACTCGGCTTCGATGTGTTCGGTGTCAAGGGTCTCGCCCAGGAACAGCTGCCGGCTGAACGTCCCCTGCGGGCGCTCGGCGACAAGCATCTCCACTCCGTCGGCGACGGGTCGCGACCGGGTCGCATGAACCGTCAGGACGTTCTTCTCCACCGTGAGGTCGATGGAGTCCGCCCGCACGCCAGGGAGATCGAACTGGACGAGGAAGCTGTCGCCGCTCTGATAGGCGTCAAGGGGCATCGCGGCCGGTCGGGCCGGCGTGCCCAGCGCCTGGACCAGGCGGTCCAACTCCCGGAACGGATCAGTCCGCATCAACATTCTGGGATTCCTCCTTCCAAATGCACCTACACCAACACTATAGCACTGATGCAGACTAACCTACAACTGCTTTTGTAGGTATGGACACCGACATGCGGCGGGCCCGTCGGGTGGCTCGACGGTGGTCCCGGCCGCGTCGAGCTCGGACCAGACCGGCCGCGACGGACCCGAAGCGCGTCGGGCTAGGGCAACACGACAGTCGAGTTCTACGCGATTCCGTGCATTATCGATGGGCACCCAGCGGGATGATCCGCAACATGCGATCTGCATGAAGATATGCTCTCTGCATGAAGATGGTGCAGATCCGCAATGTTCCCGACGAAGTGCACCGACGCCTCAAAGCACGCGCCGCAATGGAGGGTAAGTCGCTGTCGGAGCTTGCTCTGAGCGAGTTGACAAGGGCTCTCGACCGCCCAAGCCGTCGAGAGCTCATCGCGCGCGTGCAGGCCCGCGAGGCCGCGGTGGTCTCCCACTCCCCCGCCGATGCGGTCCGAGCAGCACGCGACGCTCATTGATCGTGCTCGACGCCTCGGCTGTCGTCGAGTGCCTCCTGGATCTCCCCCTCGCCCGCGAAGTGACGACCAGGATCTGCCCGGAAAGCGAGACCTTGCACGCTCCGCACCTCCTGTCCGTCGAGGTAACGCAGGTCGTGCGCCGTTACGTGGCGATCGGGGACCTGACACCCCAGCGTGGAGCGGAAGCCCTTGCCGATCTCGCCGATCTGGATGTCGTTCACTATCCGCATGAGCCGCTCCTCCCGACGATTTGGCGTCTCCGGTCGAACCTGACCGCGTACGACGCGGCCTATGTCGCGCTCGCCCTTGCCCTCGACGCCCCGCTTGTTACTCTCGACCAGCGCATCGGGGCGGCGCCTGGGCATGGCGCAAGCATCGACGTCATCCGGTAGGGCTACTCGTCACGGGCTAGAGGTCGAGGACGTCCCCACCGAGGCGGAGGATGTCTCCTTACAACTCATCGGTAGGGTCGGCGCAGTTCGGGGAACATCGGAAAATGGCGCACGTTCAATGTGAGTAGTTCCGCGCCGATCAGAATGGCAGTTGCGGCGATGGCCAGGTCGGCACCATCGATGCCAGGATGGCTCGGTAGCCACTGCCGCCCAAGCACCCCGGCTTGCTCCGCCACGACGGCATCGACATCGTGCCAAGCGAGGGTCGACAACAGCAACCTCGTTGGCGCCTCCTCCTGCGTACGCGTGCCCGCCAGGATCTCAACGCGGGTGATCTCGCTCGCATGCAGGACCTGGGATGCGCGTGCGAGCTCAAGGAGCTCGGCTGCGCCCGCGTGGCCACGGAGGTAGTCAATGAGAACCGAGGTATCGACGAGGACCGTCACTCGCCGTCGGCCAGCCGGCCTCCGGATCGCAGCCCCTCGACCCAGGCGGCCCCATCAATCTCGTTGGAAGCCCACGATCCGAACGCGCCACGCATGGCCTCGAGGTCGCCTTCGAGGGAACGCTCAGAACCGTAGACGGCATCAACCGCGTCCCGGATGAGGGCTGAGATCGACCGGCCGGTGCGGGCGGAGGCCGCGTCCAGAGCGCGTCGTTCTTCCTCCGTGAGTGAAATCTGCGTTCGCAACATGATGTAAGGTTACATCACTCGGTACCGGACCGAGCCGGTGGCCAACTGTGATTCTCCTGGCGGCATCGTGGAGCCGGGACAGGCTGAGGTCGTGGCGGTCCTGTTCGGCTTGGAGGTCCGCCGGCAACCGGGGGAGGTCGCCCGCCCCGGTTTCCACATCGCAGTCCGGGGTATACCGTGAACACGGGGCGGCGCCCCGATGGCGGCTACGACTCTGTCGATGAAGCATCTCCGTCCTCTCCGCAGGAAGACTGGACCGCATCATGCGACGAACGACAACAGCACTGACGCTCGCTGTCCTGGTCCTCGGAGGTTGCTCTACCTCCAAGCCGACCGGAGCGGGCTCAGCGTCATCTACGACGACGGCGGCGGCGAACAGTCCGACCACCACCGCAGCAGCCAGGGGCACGACGACGGCACCGGCCGCGGCCACGACGACGGTCCTTCGTGGGCCAAAGGTTATTACGTTCCAAAACATTACGTTCTACGCCCCAACAACCTGGGACATCCAGATCATTGGCGACTCCGCTGTTGTCGGCACTCTTGCGGGCGGCCGGCAAAGTGTCAACCTTCTAGTAAGAACTGGCTTCACGGGCTCGATCGACACCTTGGTCCCCACGGTGTGTAACGAGTTTCCCGTAGAACGACCATCATCCGTTCAGGTGAGCGAGTCAGGCTTCCGCCCCGTCGGCGAGCGCTCCGCAGAGTTCCGTCTGTGGACATCGACCTGTCCGACTCGCGGGCTCGAGGTGCACCGGGCCTGGGTGCTCCCTATCTCAAAGATCGCCATCTACGAACAGGTGGCCGAAGGCCATCCGGAAAACGTCAGCGTGGTTTCGATGGCAGAGGTGCGGTGATGGACCATGCGGACACGAACTCTGCAAGGGCGTCGTCCACGGTGGATGGTCGATCGGTAGCCGGCCGACCGAGGCACCCCGAGCGGTAGTACCGGTTATACTCCTGTCGTGAAGATCGCTGTGTCCGTGCCCGACGCTCTGCACGAGCGCGCCGAGGAGTTTGCCGCGCGCCTGGGCCTGAAGCGGTCACAGCTGTATGCGCGAGCCGTCGAGGAGTTCCTCCTCGCGCATGACGAGGATGCGGTCACCGCCGCGCTCGACGCGCTTGCTGGTGAGACCACCCGGTCAGCGGTTGAAGGATCCGGTCGCTCATTTGGGCGCGCGTTGATCGACAGCGGCGACTGGGAGTGGTGAGCCGCGGTGAGGTCTGGTGGATCGACTTCGCCGATCCGGCCGGATCGGCGCCGGGCTACCGGCGGCCCGGGCTGCTGGTGTCGTCGGACCGGTTCAATCGCAGCCGGATCTCGACGGTGATCGTCGCTGCCATCACGTCCAACCAACGACTGGCGGCCGCCCCGGGCAACGTCGCCCTGCCTTCGGGGACGGCGGGCCTCGCCAAGCCATCCGTGGTCAACGTCTCCCAGGTGCTGACCATCGACCGAGCCCTGCTCGACCAACGAATCGGTCGGCTGGGTCGGGAACGACTGGTCGAGGTTGATCGCGGCTTGCGCCTCGTGCTGAGCCTCTGAACAACCTGCGGCAGGACTCCGTCGATCCCGTTCTCTCCTGCGTGGCACCACGGTCATTCTCCTGGCGTCGCCACTGTGCTTTCCTGGCGCACGAAGGGCGTCGGGCAGTCCAGGGGTGCCGCCACCGAGTGAGGTGCTACCATGTGTACTCATGGAACGGATCGGGATCCGGGAGCTCAGACAGAACGCGAGCGAGTGGATCAGGAGGGCTCACGCCGGAGAACGCATCGAGGTGACGAGACGCGGCGAGGTGATGGCCGTGCTTGGCCCACCGCAGGCGGTGGGCGGGCTCGCACAACTCCGCGCCGACGGCCGACTGAAGCCGGCCAGCATCACCTCGCCGCTCCCCGGGCCGGTGCCAACGCGCCGACCGGCCTCCGACGCTCTCGCCGAGCTCCGGGCCGAAGAGCGGTGAGCGTTTGGTACCTCGATTCCTCGGCGATCGTGAAGTTCGCCGTCGCCGAGCCTGAAAGCGCGGCGATTGCAGCCTGGCGTGCGAGCCTGGACCGTGACGATGTCTTTTTCACCTGTGAGCTTGCCGTCACCGAGGTGCTTCGAGCCGTCCGTCGCGTCGATGGCGATGCCGACGTTGCGCTCACTCATCTCGACGCGCTCGACCAGCTGGTGATCGACCGCGACCTCCTGCTCACGGCGGGGCGGCTCGGGCCGAGTGGGCTTCGCTCGCTCGACGCCATCCACCTGGCGGCGGCGACGGCTGCCGGCGATGACCTCACCGGCGTGGTCACCTACGACGACCGGATGGCGGACGCGGCGAGGGAACTTGGCCTCGGGACCTTGGCGCCGGGCCGGTAGCTGACGACGCCGGCTGAGGCCGTTCTCATTTTCGCCGTGGCGCTCATCCCCGACCCTGGGCGTGCCTCCTGCCGACGAGCCGCCGGCAACCGACGGGCTCGGCCACGGGCGTGAGCCCGGTGGCGCCGGCGGCCCTTGACCTGGAGGCCGCGGCGCGGACGCCGGTGGCCGGGGTCCTCGCCGCGTTAAGGACCACCCCGGCCGGCCTGTCCGCGCCGGAGGCAGCGGCCCGGTTGGCTGCCGTCGGGCGCAACGTGCTCGTCTCCCGCCAGGTCACCGCGCTCGGCGTGCTCGTCCGCCAGCTTCGCAACCCCCTCCTCATCCTGCTCCTCGCCGCCGCCGGGGTGTCAGCCGCCACCGGCGGCACCACCGATGCAGCGATCATCACCACGATCGTCGTGCTGAGCGTCGGCCTGGGCTTCGCCAACGAGTACCGCTCCGAGGTGGCCGTCGCCGCCCTCCACGACAACATCCGCCACGATGCCCTCGTCTGGCGCGACGGGTCCCAGCAGCGGGTGGACGTGCGGGACCTCGTGCCCGGCGACGTCCTCGGCCTCCGGGTCGGCGACCTGGTGCCCGCCGACGTCCGCCTGATCGAGGCCACCCAGCTTGAGTGCGACGAGGCCGTGCTCACCGGTGAGTCGGTGCCGGCGGTGAAGTCGGCCGAGGTCGCCCCGGCGACCGGTTCTGCGGTCGCCCTCCCCTCCTGCGCCTTCATGGGCAGCGTCGTCCACCAGGGTTCCGGCTTGGCGGTCGTAGTGTCCACCGGCTCGGCCACCGAGTTCGGCAGGATCGCGGTCGGGCTCACCCAGCGCCAGGCCGAGACGGCGTTCCAGGTCGGGCTCCGGAGCTTCTCCCGGCTCCTCGTCCGCGTCGCGGCCGTGCTGACGATCTCGATCTTCGTGATCAACGTGGCCTTCTCCCGCCCACTGATCGACGCGCTCCTGTTCTCCCTGGCCATCGCCATCGGCATCACGCCCCAGCTCCTGCCGGCCATCGTCAGCGTCAGCCTGGCCAAGGGCTCTCGGCAGCTGGCCACCCGCCGGGTCCTGGTGAAGCGCCTCGTCGTCATCGAGGACCTGGGCAACATCGGGCTGCTCTTCACCGACAAGACCGGGACGCTCACCGAGGGCGTCATCACCTTCGATGAGGCGCTCGACGCGGCCGGGCAGCCCGCCGTCGAGCCGCTCCGGCTCGGCCTGGTGTGCAACGAGGCCACGGTTGGTCCGCAGGGCCCGGTCGGCGGCAACGGGCTCGACGTGGCCCTCTGGTCCGCCGCCGCGGCCGGTCCCCTGGCCGCCGCCGCCGACGGGCCGCGTGGCTACGAGCGGCTTGGCATCCTGCCCTTCGACCACGAGCGCCAGCTGGCCTCCGTCGCCGTGCGCGACCCGGACGGCATCACGGTCCTCGTGACGAAGGGCGCGCCGGAGGCGGTCCTCGGCCGCTGCGCCGACGTGCCGGCGGCAGCGGCCGCGACCCTGGAGCGGCTCTTCGCCGACGGCGCGCGGGTGGTCGCCGTCGCAACACGCGCCACGCCGGGCCTGGTCACGCCTGAGGCCGCCGACGAACGGGATGTCAGCCTGGTCGGGTTCTTGACCTTCGTCGACCGCCCGAAGGCGGACGCCGGCGCCTCCATCGCCACCCTGCACCGGCTGGGCATCGTGGTGAAGGTGATCACCGGCGACAACGGCACCGTGGCGGCCAAGGTCTGTCGTGACCTGGGCATGGCCGTCGGTGGCGTGCTCACCGGGGCCGACATCGCCCAGCTCGACGACGACGCCCTGGCCGCGGCCATTCCGTCCACGACCGTGTTTGCACGGGTCAGCCCGGAGCAGAAATCCCGGGTCATCAAGGTGGCCCGGCGCGGCGGCGCCGACGTGGCCTTCCTCGGCGACGGGGTGAACGATGCCGTCGCCCTCCACGCCGCCGACGTCGGGATTTCCGTCGACTCGGCCACCGATGTGGCCAAGGACGCCGCCGATGTCGTCCTGCTCGACAAGGACCTGGGCGTGCTCGCCGAGGGGGTGATGGAGGGCCGGCGGATCTTCGCCAACACGGTGAAGTACGTCCTGATGGCCACGTCGTCGAACTTCGGGAACATGTTCAGCGCCGCCGGCGCGTCGCTCTTTCTGTCGTTCCTGCCTCTCCTCCCCTCGCAGATCCTGCTGAACAACCTGCTCTACGACTTCGGCCAACTGGCCATCCCTACCGACCGGGTCGACGAGGAGGTACTCGCCCGTCCGGCGGCCTGGGACATCGCCTTCGTACGGCGTTTCATGAGCATCTTCGGGCCCATCAGCTCGATCTTCGACTTCATGACCTTCTTCGTGATGCTGCAGGTCCTCCACGCCGGCCACCGACAGTTCCGTAGCGGGTGGTTCATCGAGTCGCTCGCCACCCAGACCCTGGTGGTGTTCGTGATCCGCACCCGGCGTGTCCCCTTCATCCGGAGCCGCCCGAGCCTTCCCATGATGATCACGCCCCCGGCGTGCGCCATCGTCGGGGCCATCCTCCCCTTCACGCCGCTCGCTCATTTCCTGGGGTTCGCGACGCTCCCCCTGCGGTTCTTTCTCATCCTTCTCGGGATGATCGGCGTCTACCTCGTCCTCGTCGAGTACGCCAAGGGCCGCTTCTACGCGGCGCAGCCCCACGTGGAACGGGCCGCCGCCACCGACGCCCAGCGCACCGAGCGCCACATCCACCGGCGCATCGCCCGGTTCGTCCACCATTCCGGCCCCCGGTCGGCTGGCTCCGCCCGGGCGTCTTCCCCACCACGCCCGCCCGCTTGACGTATGCGGACATGCGCATTCTAGAATGACTCGATGCCCGCCACCGCTCGAGCCCGCCCGGTCGCGACGGCCGCCGAGCCCTCGGGCCTGGGGCTGGCCGGCGCCGCCGACCTGCTCCGTGCTCTGGCCAGCCCACACCGGCTGGCCATCGTGCGCGAGCTCGACGGTCGGGCCCGGTGCGTCCACGAGCTGGTCGACGCGCTGGGCGTGTCGCAGCCCTTGGTGTCCCAGCATCTACGGGTCCTGCGAGCCAGCCACTTGGTCCGGGCCGAGCGGCGGGGCCGGGAGATCGCGTACTCGCTGAGCGACGAGCACGTGGCCCACATCGCTCATGACGCCCTGGTCCACGCCACCGAGCGGGACCAGCGATGACCCCTGAGCTGCTGGCCGAAGACCGGCGCCCCCATGGTCGACGCGCCGGCGACGACGCGCTGCACGGCGCCGCCGCCCAGCGTGTCGTCGCGCTCGACCAGCGCTATACAGCCAGCCGCCGGGCACTGGTCGCTGCCTTGCTCGACGCCGAGCGCCCCCTGACCATCGCCGAGATCCAGGCCGGGGCCAAGGGCATGCCGCTTTCCTCGGCCTACCGCAACCTCACCGTCCTGTGCGAGGCCGGCGTGGCCCGGCGCCTCCCAGGGGTCGACGACCTCGGCCGCTTCGAGCTGGCCGAGGACCTGGCCGGCCACCACCACCACCTGCAATGCACCTCGTGCGGCACGCTCGTGGACTTCGCGGCGTCGGCCGAGCTCGAGCGGGCGCTCATCGAGGCGGCCCGCCGGGTGGCGGCGGAGACGGGCTACGAGATCAGCGGCCACCGCGTCGACTTCGACGGTCGCTGCCCGGCCTGCCGGTAGGGGCGCTCTCGGCCTAGTGCCCGTGGGGCGCAGCCACGCGGCGCCCCACGTCGAGGGCAGCGGTGACGGTGAAGGTCGCCGAGGCGATGAGGACGATCGTGCCGCCTGGGGCCAGCGATGCGGCCCGCGCCACGGCCAAGCCGACGACCACCGAACCGAGCCCGATGGCCACCGCCCACCGTAGGGTGGCCCGGAAGGACCGGGCCAGGCGTTGCGCCGACCCCACCGGGAGCACCATCAGCGCCGCGACCAGCAGGACGCCGACCACCCGCATGGCGGCCACGACGGTCACCGCGGTCAGGGCCGCCAGCCCCAGGCTCAGCGCGTCCACGGGCAGGCCCGCCACCCTCGCCGCCTCCTCGTCCATGGCCACCGCGAACAGGGCCCGCCAGGTGACGGCGACCACGGCCAGGATGCACACCCCGAGGACACAGATGCTCAGCGCGTCCTCCGGGCTGACGGTGAGGACCGACCCGAACAGGTACGTCAGCACCCCGGAGTTGAGCGAGCCGGCCAGGCCGGTAAGCACGACGCCGGCCGCGATCCCCGTGTAGAAGAACGCGGCGAGGGCCAGGTCACCGCTGGCCCGCTTGCGCAAGCGGAGCCACTCGATGGTCACCGCCCCCGCCACGGCCACGAGCAGCGCCATCCACAGTGGGCTGACCCCGGTCACAAGGCCGGCGGCCACGCCGGCGAAGGCCATGTGGCCAATGCCGTCGCCCATGAGGGCGAGCCGCTTCTGGACCAGGAACGTGCCGATGAGCGGCGCGCAGGCGCCAACGGCCACGCCGGATGCCAGCGCCAGCTGCATGTACTCGCGGTCGAAGGGCCACGGCAACGGCAGCGTCATCTGGTCGACCGCCCCGCGGGCCCGGTACTCAACCGGGCCCTTCGAGCCAGACCGGCAGGTCGTGGCGGTGCACGCCGAGGCTGACCCCGATGTCGACCAGGCCGGCGGGCGGGCCGTCGAAGACCACCGTGCCGCCGCGCAGCACGATGAGGCGGTCAAGGTCGTCCGCCACTGCCCCGAGCTCGTGGGACACCAGGAGCACGGCCACGCCGTCGTCGCGGCACCGGGTGACCAGGGCGTCGCGGAAGCGGTCCTGGGACTCGACGTCCACGCCGGCGATGGGCTCGTCGAGCACGAGCAGCTCCGGATCCGACGCCAGGGCCCGGGCGATGAAGACCCGCTGCTGCTGGCCGCCGCTCAGCTCGACGATCGGCGTCCGGCGCCGGTCGGCCAGCGCCACCACCGCCAAGGCCCGGTCCACCCGGTGCTGGTCCTTGTCGCTCGGACGCCGGGCCCAGCCCCGGCGGGCCACACACCCCGAGGCGACGACCTCCTCCACCGTCGCCGGGAGCTGGTCGACGATGACGGCGCGCTGGGGCACGTACCCGACCCGCCAGCGCTCGTCCAACCGGTCCGGCGGCTCGCCGAACAGGCGGACCGACCCCCTCTCGGGCGGCGTCAGGCCGAGCGCCACCCTGAGCAGTGTCGACTTGCCCGAGCCGTTCGGCCCGGTGAGGGCGACGAACTCCCCCGGCCCGACGTGCAGGCTGACGTTGTCCAGCACCCCATGGCGCCCGTAGGCGAACCCCACGGCCTCCATGCGGAGCGGGTCGGGCCGCGCGCCCCCGGTCACCCCGCTGCTCACCTGCACCCCAATGCGGTCCGGATGGTGGCGAGGTTCTGCCGCATCACCGAGACGTAGGTCTTCCCGGCCTTGGCGTCCGCCCCGGAGAGCCCTTCGAGCGGGTCGAGGACCGCAGTGGTGACGCCGGCTTCTCGGGCCAGCGCCCGGGCCACCTTCGGGCTCACCAGCGTCTCGGAGAAGATCGTCGTGGTCCCCTCGGCCCGCACCTTCGCCGCCAGGCTGGCCAGGCGCTGGGGGCTGGGCTCGGATTCGGGTGCCAGGCCGGCGACGGCCTCCTGGGTCAGCCCGTAGCGCGCCGCCAGGTAGGCGAACGCGGCGTGAGAGGTCACCATGACCCGCCGGTCGCAGGACCTCAGGCCTTGGGCGAAAGCACTGTCGAGGTCGTCGAGCTCCCGCATGTAGGCGCCGGCGTTGGCCTCGTAGCTGGCCCGGTTGGCCGGGTCGGCGCCGGCCAGTGCGCCGGCGACGCGGCCCACGATGGCCGTGAACAGCCGGGGGTCGAGCCAGACATGAGGGTCGATGGTGAGCTGGGTGCCGGCCGCCGGCGCCGGCAGCAAGCTGCCCAGTTCGCCCAGCACGTCGACCTTGGCCCCCTTGGCCCGCGCCGCCGCCTTCTCGATGGCCGGCTGGAACCCCCGGCCGAGGAACAGCAGGACGGATGCGTCCTCGATGTGGTCGACCTGGCGGGTCGTCAGCTCGAGGTCGTGGGGCTCGCTCCCCGCCGGCGTGAGGTTGCTGACAACGGCATGTCCTCCGGCGATGCGCGTGGCGGCTTCGAACAGCGGGTAGAAGGAGGCGACCACCCGAGGCCGCCCGTCGGCCGTCCCGGTCCCTCCCCCGCTGGTGCCGCATGCGCCGGCGACCACTACGGCCACCAGGGCGACGACGACGTGTCGCATCCCATCCCCCTAACGAGAATGAGAATGAGTCTACATCCCGGGGCCGCGACCTGCGGGCGGCCGCCGCCACTAGTAGGATCGTGTCGCACGCTGCTCCTGACCTCGGTAGCCAGAGCGCCTCGGCGCACCTTGGAAGAGGAGGTTCTGATGGCTTTCGGAGCGCGGGCGAAGATGCCGGTCGGCGGGCTCGGCGTGTCGGTCGCGGCCGAGGGTGAGGGCACGGTCGTGTGCCTGCGCAGGGACGCTGACATCTGCACCCTGCCCGCAATCGTCCGCGTGCTGGCGGAGGTGACCGCCAACCGGACCGGCAACGTGGTGGTCGACCTGAGCGAGACCGAGTTCATCGACACCGCCGCCCTCCGTTCGGTCCTGCGGGCCCGGGCCACGCTCGCCTCTGAGGGCCGGGACCTGCAGCTCCGGGCCCCGTCGCGGACGACCCGCAGAGCGCTCGCCCTCTTCGGCCTGTCGGGGATCGTCAGCCTGGATCCGGACGTTCTCGGCGTCGCCGCGTCGTAGCCGCCGGCGACGCGCCGGTGACCGCTACAACGGGTGGCGGTCCGAGCTGCCCGGTACGACGTCTCCGAGGGCCAGGCTCTTGTCCAGCACGCGACGGGCGACCTCCGCCAGTCGCATGTTGTGGTCCCGCGCATAGCCGCGCATCGTTTCGAACGCGGACTCCATGGACAGGCCGGCGCGCTCGCCCAGGACGCCTTTGGCCTGCTCGATCACGATACGGGTGGTCAGGGCGGTGTTGAGCTGGTCGATCAACAGGCGCGACTCGGACGCCACCCGCTGCTGGAGGATGGCGATGGTGGCCACGTCGGCCAGCGCCTGGCCGGCGACAACATCGCTCTCCGAGAGTGGGCCGCGCTCGTGGGCGAACAGGTTGAGCGCTCCGACGACCGAGCCCCGGAGGCGCATCGGGATGGCATGCACGGAGCGGAACCCGGCGGTGACCGCGGCCGGCGCGAACTGTGGCCAGCGCTCGTTCTCGCGCCAAAGATCCTCGATCAGGACCGCGGCCCCGGTACGGAAGCTGTCCAGGCACGGCCCTTCGTCGGCCTGGAGCTCGAAGACCTCGAGGACGCGCATGTCCTCACTGGAGGACGCCACCACCCGAAGCTCGCCCTCGGGCGAGACCAGCATCACCCCGGCAGCCGACACGTCGAGCATGGCGACGCAGCGATCGGCGAGCAGGGAGAGGAGCTCGACGACGTCGAAGTCGTCCACCAGGCTGTCGGCCAGCTCCACGAGCGTCAGCACCAGCAGTGACTGATCGGACATCGAAGCTTCCTCCCGTGGCCGCCGGGCACGTGGCTGTACCCCGCCGGCTCGGACCACGCTACTGCGGGAACATGGTCGGGCGATCACCTTCGTGGCCGGCGCGGCTCACCCGGGAGGGTTACGTGAAGCGCACCCGTCGCTCGACGACGTCCAGGGCGACTGCGGAAAGGGGGCGGTCCTCGGCGAAGGCTCGGGCCCGCAAGCGGGCCAGCGCCTCGCCGACACCGATGTCGAGCTGGACGGACACCATGCCGGATGCCTCGTGGACGACAAAGTGGAAGTCCGAGCCCGCTTCCAGCTCCGGTCCGATCAGCCCGGGCGCCGCCTCCGCCTGCATGGTCAGGACCGCCCGCGCCGCCACGCCGGCCAGCACGAGGGCATTGGCGTGCTGGTCGTCGTCGATGGCACCGGGCTGGTCGCGGTAGAGATGGAGCGCGCCGACGCGCACCGCGCCGACGCGGAGCGGGAACCCGAACACCGCCCGCGCCCCGGCCGCGACGGCGGGGGGCGTGAACGCGACCCATCGGCTCGCTTGAGGACCGGCCAGATCGGCTTCGGCAACGGGATGGTCACCCGTGAACGCGTCGACGCCCGGGCCCTCGCCGAGGGTGAACTGCAGATCCTCGAGCAGCGCGCTCACGGCGTTCGAGCTGCAGACCGACCCTTGAGCGACACCGCCCGACATGAGCATGATCCCTGCACCCGTCATGCCGACGACCTCCGAGCACACCTGGCAAAGGCGGGCCGGGCTCGTGCCGCCGGCGACGCCGGGGTCGAGCCGGGCCAGTATTCGAAGTAGGCGATCTCCGGGCACTCGCTCACAGCCTCCCTGCGGGACGACGAGCTCCACCGCCGGGAACGATGGCCTCCACGTACGCCATCGGTGCCTCCGCGTCGACTCGGCGAGGCGCTCGACGGGGGCCCGGTCAGCGCGTACGGCACCCGGTTGTTGCCGAGCACCTCGGTCCAGCGTACCGCCGCGGCGCCCCCACCCCCCACCCGGGCGGGGGGGTGGGCCATTTGGGTGCGGTGGGAATACAATGGGTGAGTTGGGTTGGTGACCGCAGCTCGCGGGCATCATCACATCCAAGTGCAGGCCGTTGCCCCGGACCCCGGCAACGTCGCAACGTCGACGTCGCTCAGAGAGCCGAGGTGCAACATGGGGAGCAACTGGTCCGAGGGCCGAGCGCTGGCGTCCGGGTTGACCGCGAGGCCCGCATGTCAGCGATGAGCGAGTACCGGGCCGAGGAGGACGCCCGTCTGGGCTGGCGAGCCAGCGCCGCCTGCCGGAACTCCGACACCGACCTCTTCTTCCCGCCCGGGAACACGGGGCCGGCGCTCGACCAGGTCGAGGCGGCCAAGGCGGTGTGCCAGTGGTGCCCGGTGCGCCAGGCCTGCTTGCAGTTCGCGTTCGAGACCGGCCAGACCGACGGCGTCTGGGGCGGGACGGACGAGATCGAACGGGCCAAGTTGCGCCGGGCATGGCGGCGGGAGCCGGCGCGCGCCGGCGAGGGGCGCCGGAGCGACGCCCGCCCGTCTTCGGTGGGATGACCGCCCAGCCTCCCTCCGGGCCCGCCCCCCAGGCGTGCCCCATTGCCGGGCTCGGAGATGCCGGGCTCGTCCTGTGCCTCGAGCGCCATCGCCACATGGCCGCCTTGGGCGAGATCTTCCGCCGCCACGGTGGAGCGGTCCACGACCTGGCCACCCGGATCTGCGGGCCCGAGCGTGGCACCGACGTGGTGGAGGCGGTGTTCGTCGACCTCTGGCACGGGACGGACGGCTTCGACCCGGAGCGGTCGTCGCTCCATGACCACCTGCTCGCCCGAGCCCACGCCCGCGCCGTCGAGCCGGCCCGCGTGGACCACCTGCGCCGGGTACGCCTGACCACGCTCCTCGGCCGTGGGCCCGGGACCGGTCCGGAGGAGCAGGCCATGACCGCGGCCATGGTCTCCCGTGTCGGCACGCCAGCCTGGTCGCTCCTGGCCACTCTCGGCCGCGAGGAACGGACGGCGATCGCGCTGACCTACTACGGGGGCTACGGGGCTGGTGAGCTTGCCGGCCTCCTGTCCCGGACCGAGCCGGCGGTCCACCGCCAGCTCCGGAGCGGGATGGCCTCCCTCGGCAGCCGCGGCGCCGGCCCGACGGGTCAGCGGTCCGTGGCGACCAGGTCGGCGGCCGACCGGCTGCGGGAGCGCACCTCGGCTCGTAGCCGGCGGGGCGGCCGCGACCCGCAGTGGAAGCAGCGGTAGGTGGCGATGTTGTTGTAGCTGCACTTGCACCACCAGAACGTCTCGAACGAGCGGGCCAGCTGCAGCAGCCGGCGCATCCTTCGCTCTGCACTCCGGCGTCTCATGTCCCTCAGGTTCGGCGCCGGCCCCCGATTGCTTGAGGGGTTGGCCGAGAACGGGCCGGTCGACCTACTTCGCCGCTCAGGACGCCTCGGTGGCGAGCCCGGGCGGGAGCGTACCGTCGCCCGGCTCCGGGAGCGGTTGGCCGGCGGCGGCCATCTCGGACGCACGGCTGAACACCCGGGAGACGACCACCGCGGCGACGAGGGTGATGACCACCGCAACCCGGCTGGTGACCGTGAACGACTTGGTGAACGCGTCGCCGGCCCGCGACGCCAGCTCGGCCCCACCCTGGGGGAGGGACCTGGCCACCTGAGTGGCGGCGCCGACCGACTCGCCGGCCGCGGCCCGCACCGGCGGCGGGAGGCTGAGCCCGTCGAGGTTGACCGAGGACCGGTAGATGGCGTTGCTGATGCTGCCCAGGACGGCGATGCCGAGGGCGCCGCCGACCTCGCGGGTGGTGTCGTTGACCGCAGATCCCACGCCCGCCTTCGCGTGGGGCACGGCGCTCATGATGTTGCCCGTCGCCGGCGCCGCGGTAAGGCTCATCCCCGCCCCGAGCAGGACCAGGGCGGCCACCAGGACGACGTAGGGGGTGGCGGGCCTGATGAACGAGAAGATGGCGAAACCGGCGGCGATGAGGACGAAGCCGGCGGCGATCACCCGGCCCGAGCCCAGCTTGGCCGCGAGGGCCGCGCTCCGCGGGGCGACGGCCACCAGGGTGACCGCCAGCGGGAGCGTGGCCAGGCCGGCGCTGAGGGGCGAGTAGGCCCGGACGAACTGCAGGTACAGGCTGAACAGGAAGAACAGTCCGAACATCACGAAGAAGGCGCTGGTGACGACACCGCTGCCCACGCTCATGCGTCGGTCGCGGAAGAACGACAGCGGGAGCATCGGGTGGTCGCTGCGGCGCTCCCAGACCAGGAAGCCGCTGAGGCTGACGACGGCCAGGACGAAGGCCACGAGCACGGCCGGGTCGGTCCAGCCCCGCTCCGGGCCTTCGATGATGCCGAACACCAGCCCGGCCAGGCCGACGAGGGAGAACAGGGCGCCGGCGGGGTCGAGCGGGGTGGCATCGGGGTCCTTGGAGGTCGGCGAGAACACGCCGACGGCCACGATCACGAGGATCACGATGGGCACGTTGACGAGGAACGCCGCGCCCCACCAGAACCGCTCGAGCAGTGCGCCAGAGACGATGGGGCCGAGGGCGCCGCCGGCGCCGGCGAAGCCGGCCCAGAGGGCGATGGCCTTGCTACGCTCGTGGGGCGGGAAGATGGTGGTCAGCAGCGAGAGCGTGGCCGGCATGACGAAGGCGGCGCCGATGCCGTTGATGACCCGCCCGGCGATGATCTGCAGTGCGCCGGTGCCGATGCCGCCGATCAACGAGCCGACGGCGAACACGGTGAGCCCGAACAGCAGGGCCCGCTTGCGGCCGAACCGGTCGCCCAGGGCGCCGGCCGGCAGGAGGAGGGCGGCGAAGACCAGGGCGTAGGCGTCGATGATCCACTGCAGCTCGGTGGCGGTGGCGTGGAGATCGCGCTGCAGGCTGGGGAGGGCCACGTTGAGCCCGGCCACCGACATGACCACCATGACCAGCGACAGGCACATGATGCCGAGCAGGAACCACCGGCGCCGGAAGATCACCGGATCCTCGTGCAGCAGCTGGGCTGGACCGGCAGTTTCCTCAGGCATCGGCATGTTCCTTCCCGGTACGGGCCCGGCCCGTCCCACCACCCCACCCCCCAACATAGGGCACGCTCGGAGGGGACCAGAGCGGCCGGTAAGGTCGGCGCCGATGCCCAACGCCGCCCAGTTCATCTTCACCATGCGCAAGGTCAGCCGCTTCCACCCTCCCGACAAGGAGGTGGTGAAGGAGATGACCCTGGCCTTCTACCCCGGGGCCAAGATCGGCGTCATCGGCCCCAACGGCTCGGGCAAGTCGTCGCTCCTGCGCATCATGGCCGGCGTCGACGACGGGTTCACGGGCGAGGCCCGGCTCTCCCCCGGCTTCACCGTCGGCCTCCTGGAGCAGGAGCCCCACCTCGACCCGGCGAAGGACGTCAAGGGGAACGTGATGGACGGCGTGGGCGCAGTCGCCGGCCTGCTGACCCAATACGACGAGGTGCTGGCCCGCTACGCCGACCCCGACGCCGACTTCGAGAAGATCGGCGAGGAGCAGGCCCGGCTGGAAGCCGAGATCGACGCCAAGGGGGCCAACGACCTGGAGCGCCAGATCGAGATCGCCATGGACGCCCTGCGGCTCCCCCCGGGGGATGCCGTGGTCGACACCCTGTCGGGCGGCGAGCGCCGGCGGGTGGCGCTGTGCCGGCTCCTCCTCTCCAAGCCCGACCTCCTGCTCCTCGACGAGCCCACCAACCACCTCGACGCCGAGTCGGTGGCCTGGCTCGAACGGTCCCTCCAGGAGTACCCGGGCACCGTCGTCGCCATCACCCACGACCGGTACTTCCTCGACAACGTGGCCAAGTGGATCCTCGAGCTGGCCAACGGCCGGGGCACCCCCTTCGAGGGCAACTACACCGGCTGGCTGGAGCAGAAGCAGGAGCGCCTGCGCCTGGAGCAGAAGGCGGAGAGCGCCCGGGCCAAGACCCTCGAGCGGGAGCTGGAGTGGGTCCGCATGGGGGCCAAGGCCCGTCACGCCAAGTCCAAGGCCCGCATCGACGCCTACGACAAGCTCTTCGCCGAGGCCCGCGAGGCGGAGGCGGCGGCCAAGCGCCTGGAGATCGCCATCCCCCCCGGCGACCGGCTGGGCGACCTGGTGATCGAGGTCGAGGGCCTGACCAAGGCCTACGGCGACCGCCTGCTCATCGAGGACCTCTCGTTCTCCCTGCCGCCGGCGGGCATCGTCGGGGTCATCGGCCCCAACGGCGCGGGCAAGACCACCTTGTTCCGCATGATCACCGGCCAGGAGCAGCCCGACGCCGGCTCCATCAAGGTCGGTTCCACTGTGGACCTGGCCTACGTCGACCAGAGCCGGGACAGCCTCGACGACAACGCCACCATCTACGAGGAGATCACCGGTGGCCAGGAGTTCTTCAAGATCGGCAACCGGGAGGTCAACGGCCGGGCCTACGTGGCCTCGTTCAACTTCACCGGCTCCGACCAGCAGAAGCCGGTCGGCCTGGCGTCCGGCGGCGAGCGCAACCGGGTGCACCTGGCCAAGATGCTGCGGCGGGGCGGCAACGTGCTCCTGCTCGACGAGCCCACCAACGACCTCGACGTCGACACCCTGCGCGCCCTGGAGGACGGCCTCGAGTCCTTCCCCGGGTGCGCGGTCGTGATCAGCCACGACCGGTGGTTCCTCGACCGGATCTGCACCCACGTCCTGGCCTTCGAGGGCGACAGCCAGGTCCGGTGGTTCGAGGGGAACTTCGCCGACTACGAGGTGTGGCGCCACAAGGAGCTGGGCGCGGCGGCCGACCAGCCCCACCGCATCAAGTACCGCCCACTGGTGCGGTAGGCCGGGTCCCGGCCATGCTGCTCGCCGACCTGGTGGACGCCTCGCAGCAGGTGGGGGCCACGAGCTCGCGCAAGGTCAAGCTGGCCGTGCTCGCCGGCGTCCTCGGCCGGGCTGGCGCCACCGAGGTGGGGCCGGCAGCCGCCTTCCTGTCCGGCCAGCTCCGCCAGGGCCGGGTCGGGGTTGGCTGGGCCCAGGTGTCGGCGGTCGACGCCGCCCCCGCGCCCTCCCCCACCGTGACGGTGCTCGACGTCGACCAGGCGGTGACCCGGCTCGCCGCCCTCGGCGGCGCCGGGTCGGCTGCGGCCCGGTCCGCCGAGCTGGCCGGGCTGTTCGGGCGGGCGACGGCCACCGAGGCCGACTTCCTCCGCCGCCTGCTCCTCGGCGACCTCCGGCAAGGGGCGCTGGCCGCGCTCGTGACCGACGCCCTGGCCGCGGCAATCGCAGTGCCGGTCGACGTGGTGCGCCGGGCGGTGATGCTCGACGGTGACCTGTCGCGGGTGGCAGAGCTGGCCGTGGCCGGGGGCGCGCCCGCGTTGCAGGCCATCGGTCTGCAGGTGCTGCGGCCCGTCCAGCCCATGCTGGCGGCGACGGCCGCCGACGTGGGCGAAGCGATCGCCGCGTGTGGGCTGTCCTCGGTCGAGTGGAAGCTCGATGGCGCCCGCGTCCAGGCCCACCGGGACGGCGACGAGATCCGCCTGTTCACCCGGAACCTCAACGACGTGACGGCGCGGCTGCCGGCCGTGGTGGCCGCGGTGCGGTCGTTGCCCGCCGACCGGCTCGTCCTCGACGGTGAGGTCCTGTCAGTCGGGACCGACGAGCGGCCCGACTCCTTTCAGGACATCATGAGCCGCTTCGGGCGCCACGACGGCGGCGGGGGCGACCTCGGCGTCTGGTTCTTCGACCTGCTCCATGTCGACGGGCGGGACCTGCTCGACGAGCCCCTCCTCGACCGCGCCGCCCTGCTGGCCGCCATCGCCGGCCCCCTGCGGGTCCCGTCGGTCGTCACCGACGACCCCGAGGTGGCCGCCGCCTTCGCCGCCGGCGCCCTGGCCGCCGGCCACGAGGGCGTGATGGTGAAGGGGGCCACGTCACGCTACGAGGCCGGCCGGCGGGGGTCGGCGTGGCGCAAGGTCAAGCCGGTGCGCACGCTCGACCTCGTGGTGCTGGCCGCCGAATGGGGCCACGGCCGGCGCCGGGGTTGGCTGTCCAACCTGCACCTCGGCGCCCGGGGGCCCGACGGCGGGTTCGTGATGGTGGGCAAGACGTTCAAGGGGCTCACCGACGCGCTGCTGGGTTGGCAGACCGAGCGCCTCCAGGAGATCGAGGTGGCCCGGGAGGGCATCGTGGTCCACGTCCGTCCCGAGCTGGTCGTGGAGATCGCCCTCGACGGCGTCCTGGCCTCGGACCGCTACCCGGGAGGCGTGTCCCTGCGCTTCGCCCGGGTCCGGCGCTACCGGCCGGACAAGACGCCGGCCGACGCCGACGACATCGCCACCGTCCAGGCCATCCGGCCCGGCTCGGCCTGAGGCCGCCGGCGACTGGACGCTCAGGCCAGGCGGAACCCCACCTTGCCGGCGGCCAGGTCGACGGAGGCCAGGACCACCCGGACCGGCCGGCCCAGCGGGAGCCTCGGGCCGTCGCAGCGGGCCCGGACCGCAGGCTCGCGCAGCTGGATGACCCCGTGGGATTCGCCGATCTCGACCACCACGGCCTCGAAGGTCTCGCCCGCCCGGGGGGCGAGCACGACCGCCTCGGCCAGGTCGACCACCGCCCGCTCGACGGCCTGGGCGCGGTGGGCGGCGCCGGCCATCTCCGCCGGCAGGAGCGGGAGCGCGTCCCGGGCCCACTGGGGGACGTCGCGGCCGGCGACGAGGGCCACGCACACCTCGCCGACATAGCGGTCGGCCAGCCGGCGCAGCGGCGCCGTGCAGTGGGCGTAGGGCGCGGCCACCGCGCTGTGCAGGGGCTGAGCCGGCGGAGCGCCGTCGAAGGCGGCGTACGCCGCGCCGCGGAGCAGCCGGGCCGCGAAGGTGAGCACGGCCGCGGCGGCGGGCTGGTCGGGGTCGAGGGCCGAGATGACCTGGGCGTAGGGCACGCCGTCGGGCCACGGCACGCCGAGGGCGAGCGCGCTCCGCCGGACCGATGCCACCTCGTCGGGGACGGGCGGCGGGAGGGTGCGGAGCAGTCCGACCCCGCCGGCGAGCATGGTCCGAGCCGCGGCCATCCCCGTCAGCAGGCTGATCTCGGCGTTCCATGCCTCGCACGGCAACGGGGCCCGGAACAGCAGGTGCAGCCGGCCGTCGGCGCCGGCGGCTACCTCCTGCTCGGGCGTGGGCAGGTGCACCGCGCCCCGGTCCGCGGCGCGGGCCTGGCGCAGGCGGCCGACCTCGGCGAGGAGCCTGAGGTCCTCGCCGGCGGTGCCCGAGCCGAGCAGGCCCTGGACCTCGGGGTAGGCGTACTGCCGTCGGGAGCGGACCCGGGCCCGGCGGACGTCGGTGCGTACCAGCTCACCGCCGGCGTCGAGGTCCATGGTCCACAGCAGCGCCGGCCGGTCCTGGCCGGGCAGGAGGCTGGCCGCGCCCGTGCTCAGGACCTCGGGGTGCAGGGCGACGTTGCGGTCAGGGGCGTAGACGGTCACCCCCCGCCGGTGGGCCTCGGCGTCGACGGCCCCGCCGGCGGTAACGAAGGCGGCCACGTCGGCGATGGCGTAGTGGACCCGGTAGCCGGCCGGGCCGCGCTCGATGGCCAGCGCCTGGTCGAGATCCCGGCTGCCTTCGGGGTCGACAGTCAAGAGCGGGATGTCGGTGCGGTCGAGGTCGGGCCACCGCGGCGCCCGGGCCACCGCGTCGGCCTCCGCCGCGACCTCGGGCGGGAAGTCCCCGGTCACGCCCAGCCTGCTGCGTAGCTCGTCCCACGACGGGGCCACGCCGGCGACGACGGCCTCGGGTAGCGACACGCGTGCGGACGGCACGGCCGCAGCGTAGGACGGGCTCAACCCGCCGTCAGCGTGTGCCGACACCCGGAGAATGACGCAACGGCGACGGCGAGCGGCAACCTTGACCGTGGCGGTGCTCGGGGCGGCGACGATGGCTGCCTCCGGCGCCTTTGCCTGCGCCAATATCTCGACGCTCTCCCTGTCCCCCTCGCACGGAACCGCCGGGGCACGCGTCACCGTGACCGGGACGAGCTACTCGCTCAACCCGCCTGTGCTCCCCGTCGTCGTGCGGTGGAACGGGACGGAGGGGCCGGAACTGGCCCGCGTCACGCCCAATGCCAAGGGTGAGATCAACGTCGCGATCACGATCCCTGCCGCAGTCCCCGGCTACTACGTGGTCGTCGCCATGCAGCGTGACGCCAGGGGGGTCGACCGGTACGGGACACCGTCGCGCGCCGCGTACCAGGTCCTGTCCGACGGCCAGGCTGCCCCACCGGCGACGACGGTCATCTCGCCGACCACCGTGCGGCCGCCGGCGGCGCCGTCGACCACCGTGCGGCCGGCGACAAGTCTCCCGCCCGCGGCGACCGTCGGGTCAACGACGGTGGTCCCGACCGACCCGGTCGCGGCCACCGGCAGGGGTGGCGGCCGCGCCCCCGTTCTTGGCGCCGTCGCGGGCGGCGTGACCGTGCTGGCTGGCACGGTAGGGGCGCTCCTCACGGTTCGCCGGCGCCGTCACTCCTCAGGCCGGTAGGCCACTACCTGCACCTCGACCAGCATCTCGGCGTCGATCAGGGCGGCGACGCCCACCATGGCCGTCACCGGCATGATGTCGGCGAACAGCTCGCGGTGGGCCCGGGCGACGTCGGCCCAGCGGCCGATGTCGGTGACGAAGAGCTGGGTCTGCACCACATCGGCCAGCGCCGCGCCGGCCGACGCCAGCGCCGCCTCCACGTTGCGGAAGGCCTGGATGGTCTGGGCGTAGGCATCGTCGTCGCCGACGACCCGGCCGTCGACCGTGCCCGTGGTCCCGGCCACGAAGATCATCGGGCCGGCCACGACCACCCGGCTGTAGCCGATGATCGGTTCCCAGGGCGCGCCCGAGGGCAGACGGCGGACGGCAGGTGACATGAGCGGGACTATGGCACCCCGAGGCGCGGCGCCGCCCGCGAGGCACGCGACCAGGCGTAGTCTCGGGCTATGGCCGAGAAATCCCCGCAGTCGAGCAACCAGAAGAAGCAGGGCAAGTCGCTGCAGGAGAAGCGGTCCGCCAAGAAGGCGAAGAAGGCGGAGAAGTCCAAGCGCACGACATGACCGCCGGCCGCCCTCAGCCGGCCGGGCTCGGCGGCGGCGGCAGCGGCACCCGGTGCACCGACACGGCGTAGTCGCCGGCGGAGAACGGCTCACAGTCCCAGGTCGACCACCGGTGGGCCATGACGAGACCGGCCGCCTCGGCATGGCGGTCGTAGGTACCGATGTCGAGCCGACCGGGTTCGAGGGAGAAGCCGGCGACCAGGAGCCCGCCCGCCTCCAGGTGGCGGGCCAGGTTGGCGACGGCCGCGGCCTCGGTGCCCGGGGTCAGGAAGATCATCACATTGCCGGCCAGCACGACGGCCCCGAACGTGCGGCCCATGTCCACCTCGGCGAGGTCGGCGTGGGCCCAACGCAGGTCCGGGTACTTGGTGCGGGCCTTGGCCAGCATGCCGGGGTCGAGGTCGACCCCGGCCACGTCGAGCCCGCGGCGGGCCAGCTCGCCGGCCACCCGGCCCGTGCCACAGCCGGCGTCGAGGACGGACCGGGGGCCGAGGCGCTCGATCAGGTCGGCCTCGCCGTGGACGTTCCGGCCGGCGGCGGCCAAGTCCTCCCAGCGCTGGTCATAGGTCGAGCTGCGGGCGCCCGCCTCGGTCAACCACCGGTTGCCCGCATCGCCGCTCATCCCGGTCCAGTGTAGGTACCCTGCGGTGCCGCCGGCACGCGGCGGCCGAGAGCCGGAAGGACGCGCCACGGGCCCCAACGACCGCACGGTCTTCCCCGACGAGGCCGTCCTGGCGCCGGCGTCCCGGGCCGCGCCGGCCGCCCGGGCCCGGCCCGACGTGCTGGCCGCCATCGCCCTCGGAGGCATGCTCGGGGCCTCGGCGCGCTACGGCCTGGCCCGGTGGCTCCCGGTCCGCCCCGGCCGGTTCCCCTGGGCCACGTTCTGGACCAACCTGTCGGGGAGCTTCGTGCTCGGCCTGCTCCTGGTCCTCCTGCTCGAGCGCTTCCCCCCCACCCGCCTGGTCAGGCCCTTCCTGGCCACGGGCATCATCGGCGCCTTCACCACCATGTCGACCTTCGAGGTCGAGACGGCGTTGCTCCTCAAGCACGGCCATCTGGCGACGGGGGTGACGTACGCCCTTGGCAGCCTGGTGGCCGGCGTGGCCCTGGCCTACGCCGGGACCGTCGCCGCCCGGGCCATGCCCTACGCCGGCCGGCCCCGTCGCTCCCTTTGACCGGCCCCGGGTGGGCCGCGTTCCTGGTCGCCGCCGGCATCGGCGCCCCCCTCCGCTACCTGGTGGACGGGTGGGCCCAGGACCGCATCGGCGGGACCTTCCCGTGGGGCACCTTCGTGGTGAACGTGTCCGGCTGCCTCCTGCTCGGCATCCTGACCGGCCTCGGTCTCTACCACGGCCTCGGGGCCGGTCCCCGGACGGTGCTCGGCACGGGGGGCCTGGGGGCCTACACCACGTTCAGCTCCCTTACGTACGAGACCGTCCGCCTGGCCGAGGAGGGCGAGACCGGGTCGGCGCTGCGCAACGCCGGCGCCAGCCTGCTCGTGGGCCTGATGGCGGCCGGGGCCGGCCTGGCCCTCGCCGCCGCGCTCTGATGACGAGAGTCTGACAGCGGCCGAAGGAAACCTGTCACACGACGGTCACGCCCCTGTCATGGCCCGGCAACCGTCCCGAGACGGCCGTTGTCCACTCTGGTCAGATGTCCGTCAAGGGGTTTTCACGCGCCGGCCACACACCCAGCCTGGCGGCGTCACTGCTGCATTTCGACGTCTCGTTCATGATCTGGGTCCTGCTCGGCGCCCTCGGTGCGTACGTGTCCTCCGACCTCCACCTCACCGCCGCCCAGAAGGGCCTCATGGTCGCGGTGCCGCCGCTCGGCGGGTGCGGCTTCCGGCTCATCCTCGGCTCCGTCGTCGAGCGCATCGGCATCAAGCGGACCGGCCTGGCCTCAATGGGGCTCACCTTCGTACCGCTGCTCTGGGCCTGGTTCGGGGGCGGTAGCTACGCCCAGGTCATCGGCATCGGGCTCCTCCTGGGCGTCGCCGGGGCCAGCTTCGCCGTGGCCCTCCCCCTCGTCAGCCGGTGGTACCCGCCCGAGTACCAGGGGCTGGCGCTCGGCATCGCCGGCGCCGGCAACTCCGGCACGATCATCGCCATCCTGGCCGCCCCCCGCCTGGCCCAGCACGTGGGCTGGCACGCGGTGTTCGGCCTGGCCTGTATACCGGTGGCCATCACCTGGTTGGTCTTTGCCATCTTCGCCAAGGAGCCGCCCGTGCGGGCCGGCGGCTCCAAGAGCAGCGCGGTCTCGATGCTCCAGGAGCCCGACGCCCGGTGGCTGGCCCTGTTCTACCTGGTGACCTTCGGCGGCTTCGTCGGCCTGTCGGGGTACCTGTCGATCTTCTTCGTCGACCGTTTCGAGCTGACCAAGCTCAGCGCCGCCGGCTACGCCGCCCTGTGCGCCGGCGCCGGCTCGCTGCTCCGCCCCCTCGGCGGGGCGCTGGCCGACCGCCTCGGCGGCACCCGGGTCCTCACCGGGGCGTTGATGATCGTGGCCGCCCTCGCCGTGGCCCTGGCCTCGCTCCCCGGCCTCGGCCTGACCGTGGCCATCCTCATGCTCACCATGGGCACCCTGGGCATGGGCAACGGCGCGGTGTTCCAGGTCGTGCCCCAGCGGTTCCCGGCGGCCGTCGGCCCGATGACCGGCCTGGTCGGCGCCGCCGGCGGCCTGGGCGGGTTCCTGCTCCCCTTCGCCCTGGGCACCCTCCAAGGCTCCACCGGGACCTTCGCCGCCGGCTTCCTGGTGTTCGCCGCCGCCGCCGTGCTGGCGTCGGTGGCCGTCAACCGCCGCCAGCGGGCCTGGAACCGCGGCTGGGCCCTCGACGTCGCCGTCTGACCCGGATCCGGCTCAGTACGGGCGGTTCCAGGGCCGCTCGACGTGCGTCGGCTGGGGGTCCTCCTGGTCGGGGTGGTGGGACAGGAACGCCGGCAGCAGCTCGAACAGGTCGGACACGGCCAGCGGGTCGCCGTTGCCGGCCTTGCCGGCCTTGGCCGCTTCGAGGTCGCGGTCCAGGTCGAAGTCCGAGCCCCGGCGGGCGGCGTAGGCCGAGAACAGGTCGGTGGCCACGAACCGCTCCCGGATGGCGGCCACGACGTCACGGTCGGGCTCGTGGATCGGGTCGAAGTACGGCTCCTTGTAGATGAACTGCTGCACCACCCCGAGGTCCGACAGTGCCATGGCCATCTCCTCGAGCATGGCCCCGTTGCCGACGAGGTAGAAGCGCTTCCCGCCGAGGGTGGCGAGCAGCGGCGGCACCGACTCCCCCAGCCGGCCCGACAGCCCGGTCCACCCCGCCGGCGGCTGTGACAGCGTGATGCCGTAGCGGAACCCGTCGTAGGCGGCGGCCAGGGCGTCGAGGTCGTCGGTGAGGCAGATGTCCTCGGGCTGGCGAAGGCCCCACCACAGGCTGATGGGATGGGGGTACTCGGCGGCCAGGAGGTGGCGGGCCAGGGACAGCAGCGGTGCAATGCCGGTGCCAGTGGCCAGGAAGACCAGCTCCCGATCGTCGAAGCGGGGCACCATCGACCGGCCGGTCGGGCCTCGGAACACGACCTGGTCGCCCTCGTGGAGCGCGGCCAGGTACAGCGACAGCGGGCCCTCGGGCACGGCCCGGACCAGAAGGTCGAACCGGGGGGCGGCGGAGGGGTCAGACAGGATGCAGTACGGGCTGCGGCGGAAGCCCCGGCCCTCGAACTGGGCCTCGATGCCCACGAACTGGCCGGGCAGGAACTCGAACGGCTCGCCGTCGGCCACCTCGAACCCGATCCGGTACGTGCGGGTGGGGGTCAACTGCTCGACCCCGGTGACCCGGGCCAGGCGCTTGAAGCGGCTGGTGCCGAACCAGCGGTCGTCGATGGCGTTGAGGGCGGCCTGCTCGGCCTCGTGGGAACGACCGCGGGGCGGGGTGCCCTGGAAGTTGCCCGGCTTCAGCCCGGCTCGGGCCTGCTCCCGGGACTGGCCCAGGATCAATCCTCTCGACGGGTTCAATGGCCCTCTCCTGGTACTGGTGGCATGAGGCCCTCGTCGACATTTTACGCCCCCGACCTAAGTCTCCGGACCTGCTTCTCGTGCGGGCCCACCCGGTGCCAGGGCTACTCCCGTGGGCGCTCCTTCCGGCCCGCCCTCAGGAGGGCGATCATCTCCTCGAGACGGGCGGCGCGAACGTCGGGCCGGCGCGTGGTTGCGTCGACCCAGCGGAGATAGCCCTTCCGGTAGAACGTGGCCAGCGAGTCGAAGAAGGCGGCGGCCACCGGGTCGGCGGCGAGCGCGGCGACGACGTCGGGCGCCAGGTCGTCGCGCTGGGGGCCTTCGGGGGCAAGCGTCACCGAGACTTCGCTGCCGGCCACGAGGCCGGCGTCGCGCTGCCACGCCGGGCCGAGGGCCAGCACATGGCCAGCGGGCGTCTGTTCGAGCGACCCGCGGACCCGCCGTCCGGCGACGGTGCCGGTGATGTGGTGGCGGGCCTTGGCGCCCCAGCGGGCATCGGGTTCGAACGGCAGCGCCAGCACGACTCGGCCCTTGGCGTCGATGGTGACCGTGGCGGTGAAGGTCTCGGGCTGGGCCATCGGGCCCATGCTCGCGCGGGACTACCGCCGGCGGGCGACGGGGATGTCGAAGGTCACGGTGCCCCCACCGCCGGCAAGGTTTTCCGCTTGGATGGTCCCGCCGTGAGCCCGCACCAGGTCGCCGGCGATGGCCAGGCCCAGACCGCTGCCATGGGCGTCGGCCGATGGCACGCCGCGCTCGAACAGGTGAGCCAGCCGGTCGGGCGGGAACCCCGGGCCTGCGTCGCGGACGACGAAGCGGGCCGATGCACCGGCGAGCTCCACCGACACCTCGACCCTGCCCCCGTCCGGGGAGTGGCGGATGGCGTTGGACAAGAGGTTGGCCAGCACCTGGCGCAGGCGGGTGGGGTCGGCGTCGATTGTGGGCAGGTCGGGGGCGGCCCGACCGGTCAGGGTGACCCCCCGCCGGCCGGCGAGAGCGGCCAGGCTGGCGACCGCGTCCTCCACCAGGACGGCAGGTGCGGTCGGCTCGTCGTGGAGCCGGAGCCGGCCGGCGTCGGCCAGGGCCAGGGTGTGGAGGTCGTCGATCAGCCGGCCGAGCAACTGGGTCTCCTCCAGCAGCGACACCAGGTGGCCGTCGTCGCGGGGGTGGATGCCGTCGACCTGGGCCTCGATGCCGCTCTGCAGCACGGCCAGCGGGGTGCGCAGCTCGTGGGTGACGTCGGCCAGGAACCGCCGGCGCTCGGTCTCGGCTGCGGCCAGGCGGGCGGCCATGTCGTTGAAGGTCCGGGTGAGGGCGCGCAGCTCCCGGGGGCCGTCGGGCGTGACCCGCACGTCGTAGTCGCCCGTGCTGAGGCGGTCGGCGGCACCGAGGAGCTCACCGACCGGGCGGCTGATGCGCCGGTAGGCCAGCGCGGTGGCGGCACCGCCCACGGTGAGCACGAACCCGAGGAACCAGATGCCGCCCCAGGGCCCGCCCTGCCACTGCCCGTCGTGGGCGGGGCGGGCCCCGCCGGCGGTCGTCATCCCGATCACGTAGCCGATGCCCACCAGGGCGAGCAGGACGACGACGGTGACGAGCAGGAACCGCCGGCGGAACCGCCGGCGGTTGTGGGCCCAGGGCGGACCGCTCCCCCACGCCTCGCCCTGGGGCCACCACGGCGGCGGGCCTGACCGGCCGCCCGGGCCGGTCACTCGGCGAACCGGTAACCCACGCCGTGCACGGTGAGGAGGTACCGGGGCCGGTGGGGGTCGGGCTCCAGCTTCCGCCGGATGTTCTTGACGTGGGCGTCGACGGCCCGGTCGTAGGACTCGACGGCCACCCCGTGGACCACTTCGAGCAGCTGCATACGCGTGAACACCCGTCCCGGCTGGCCGGCCAGGTGGGCCACCAAGTCGAACTCGGTGGCGGTGAGCTCGACCGGGCGGCCGGCGACGGTGACCCGCCGCCGGCCCGGGTCCACCTCGAGGTCGCCGACCTGGAAGGGCTCCTGGGCCCCGCCGGCGCCGGCGCCGGCCGCGGTACGGCGAAGGACGGCGCGGGCCCTGGCCACCAGCTCCCGGGGGCTGAACGGCTTCACCAGGTAGTCGTCGGCGCCCAGCTCCAGGCCGACGACCCGGTCGACCTCGCTGCCCCGGGCCGTGAGCATGATGATCGGGACGGGCGACCGGCGCTGCAGCTCTCGGGCCACGTCGAGGCCGTCGAGGCCGGGGAGGCCGAGGTCGAGCACGACCAGGTCGGGGGTCACGGCCCGAGCGCTGGCCAGGGCGGCGCGCCCGTCGGCCGCGGTGGTGACATCGAAGCCGGCGTCGACCAGATAGTCGCGGACGACCGCGAGGATCTTGGGCTCGTCCTCGACCACCAGCACGGTCCGGGCCATGGCTCCATCCTCCCCCGCCGGCCTAGGCCTCGCCCACCTCCGTCGGCCCGGCGCCGGCCCGCTCGTGGGCCTGGCGGTGCTGCTCCTCGAACTGGCCGCCCCAGCCCGGGCCGCACCACCCCCCGCCCCAGGAGCCCCGGGGGCCGCGCCGGGACGAACGCACCAGGAGGAACACCACCAGGATGGTGAACAGCGGGAACAGGAAGAAGCCGCCCCCGTGCCCATAGCCGCCGTAGTCCCCGTAGCCGCCGACCACCCGCACCACCTGGCCGTCGCCGACCGTCCGGGTCACCACCTCGTGGGCCTGGCCCACGTGGTAGGCGGCGCCGGCCACGCCCAGCAGCACCGTGGCCGCCAGCACCCCGGCCAGGATGCCGGTCCACACTCGCCTGTTCATGTCGTTCTCCGTTCCCTCGAGCAACGAGGTCATCCTCGGCCGCGATTGTGAACGGGTGATGGAGACGGTGCGGAGGTTCGCCCCGCCGGACGGCGCGTCAGGCAGTCTCCGCCGGCACTGGCAGCCGGGGGTTGACGCCGCCCGCGCCGGCGCTCATCAGCTCGTCCATGGCGTCCGCCGCCATCGGCCGGGCGAAGTAGTACCCCTGCGAGGAGTCACAGTGCAACGCGGCGACCTGGTCGTGCTGGGCCACCGTCTCGATTCCCTCGGCGACCACGGAAAGCCCGAGCAGGTGGGCGAGCTCGACCACCGCAGCCACGATTGCGGCACTGGACGCGTCGGCGCCCAGCGTGGCCACGAAGCCTTGGTCGATCTTGACGATGTCGACGGGGAACTGGCGGAGGTAGCTCAGGGCGCAGTACCCGGTCCCGAAATCGTCGAGGGCAAGCTTCACGCCCAGGAGCTTCAGTTCGCCGAAGACGACCATGGCCCGCTCGCTGTCCTGGATGAAGACGCTCTCGGTCACCTCGAGGGTGAGCACGCCGGCGTCCGTGCCCGTGCCGCGGAGGACGTTGGCCACGGTCTCGGCGAACCCAGGTGACATCAGCTGGTACGCCGATACGTTGACCGCCATTTCGAAATCGTCCGGGACATGGTGCGCCCACCGATGACGATCGAGACAGGCGCGCTCGAGCACCCACTGCCCGATCTCGGTGATGATGCCCGACTGCTCGGCCAGGGGGATGAGCGTGGAGGGCGGGACCGGTCCCCGCAGCGGGTGGTCCCAGCGCACGAGCGCCTCGACCCCGGTGATGCGCCCGTCGGCCGTGCGGACGATCGGCTGGTACACGGTGCGGAGCTGCCCCTCCTTGCAGGCCCGGCGGAGGTCGTGGCGCAGGCTCACCCGCTCGTCGACCAGCCGCTGTTCGGCCAGGTCGACAACCTGATGGCCGGCACCGCCCTTGCGCTTGGCCTGGTACATGGCGCTGTCGGCGCTGTGGAGAAGGTCCTCGGGAAGGTCATCCTCGCGATCGGAAAGCGCCATCCCGATGCTCACCGTCGCCTCCACCTGGCCGACAGAAAGCTTGAACGGTCGGGCGATCGCCTCGCCGACGCGGGCGGCGATGACCTCCGCGTCCGAGGCGGCCACCAGGTCCTCGCACAGGATCACGAACTCGTCACCCGACAACCGGGCGACCGAATCGGTCGGTCGCAGCTGCCGCGTCACCCGGCTGGCGACGGCGATCAGGAGCTCGTCGCCCACGCTGTGCCCGTACATGTCGTTGACCGCCTTGAACTGGTCGAGGTCGGCGAAGAGCACGGCCGTCAGGTGGCCCGTGCGCCCGCCTCGGAGCAGCGCCTGGCCGAGCCGTTCCAGGAGGAGCACCCGGTTGGGCAGGCCGGTCAGGGGGTCGTGGAGCGAGGTCTCCCGCGACCGGTCCGAGGAGGCCTGGAGGTCGGCACGGGCCTGGGCGTTCAGGAGATAGGCCGCGGCCACGTCAGCCAGGGTCTGCGCGGCGGCGAGCGTGCGCGCCGTCAGTGGCCCCGGCTCGTCCCGGTAGATATCGAGCGCACCGAGCTGCATGCGCCCGTTGCGCAACGGGAACGTGAAGACGGCGGCCAATCCCTCCTGGACCGCTCGCCGGCTGAACTCCGGGAACCGGGCATCGGAGCGAAGGTCGGGGATGGCCACTGCCTCACCCGTCAGATAGGCCTCCACGCAGGGCCCCTGCCCAAGCTCGGTCTGCAACTGCTCGAACCGGAACGCGGCATTGTTCGACGCGGCCAGGTACCGCGGCGACAGCCCCGGGGCGATGAGGGTGACACCCGCGGCGGTGATGGGCAGCACGTCGACGATGCGTTGGACCAGGCGGTCGAGGATGCCTTGGATCGGGAAGTCGGTGACGAGCGTACGGGCAAACTCGCTCAAGACGTCCGACAGCTGCTGCTCACTCGGCACAGGACCTCCCACGACGAGATGCAGGTCGCGAGGTCCAGGCGAGCCCACTGACGAAGCTGAATGCCTATTCTACCGGCCGGCCAGCCGCTACCCGGCGACGGTGAGGATCTCGGCCCCGCGGTCGGTGACCAGCAGCGTGTGCTCGAACTGGGCCGTGCGCCGCTTGTCGGCGGTGACTGCGGTCCAGCCGTCGTCCCACATGACGTGGCGCCACGTGCCGAGGGTGATCATGGGCTCGATGGTGAAGGTCATGCCCGGGCGCATGATGGTGGTGGCCGAGGCATCGAAATGGTGGGGGACGTGCGGCGGCCCATGGAACCGCCGGGCCACCCCGTGGCCGACGAAGGCCCGGACCACGCCGTAGCCGCCGGCGTGAGCCCGCGCCTCGATGGCGGCGCCGATGTCGGAGATCGGCCGGCCCGGACGGACGGCGGCGATGCCGTCCATGAGGCACTCGTGGGTGACGGCCATCAGCTGGCGGGACTCCTCGTCGACCTGACCGACCGGGAACGTGGCGTTGGTGTCGCCGTGGACACCGTCGAGGTAGACGGTGACATCGAGGTTGACAATGTCGCCGTCGACCAGGGCCCGGTCGTCCGGGATGCCATGGCAGATCACCTCGTTGACCGACGTGCACAGCGACTTGGGGAAGCCGTTGTAGTTCAGCGGGCTCGGGTAGCCGCCCCGGGCGATGCATTCGGCATGGGCGATGGCGTCGAGGGCGTCGGTGGTCACGCCGGGGCGGACGGCGGCGCCCACGACGGCCAGCACCTCGGCGGCGGCCCGGGAGGCGCGGCGGACCGCGGCGATCACCTCGGGCGGGCGGACCAATGCCTCGACCCAGTCGCCCGGCGTGCCCGTGGCCGCGTAGTCGGGGGGGATGATGCCGTCAGGTACGAGCCGGGCCGGGCTCTGGCGACCGGCGCGCACCGGTGCCTGCGACAGCTTGTGGCAGCGCTTGTACTTCCGCCCGCTCCCGCACCAGCAGGCGTCGTTGGACTTCAGGCTCGCCGTTCGTAGACCCACGGGCACCCGGCCAGTGTAGAGGTGGCCGCCCGCCAGCCTCGGTCGGGGCGTCGGCTGGGCCGAAGGGGACCTCGAACCAGAAGGTGCTGCCCGACCCCGCGGTGCTCTCCACGCCGAGCCGGCCGCCCATGGCGTCCACCAGCTGGCGGCAGATGGCCAGGCCCAGCCCGGTGCCGCCGTAGGAGCGCGTGTCCGAGCCGTCGATCTGGGAGAAGGGCTGGAAAAGCAGGGGCTGGTCGTCGGCGGCGATCCCGATGCCGGAGTCCCGGATGTCGAAGCGCACCGTCGGCCCGGAGATCCCCCGACGCCAGGTGGCCCGCATCTCGATCTGGCCCGTATCGGTAAATTTCACTGCATTCGACGCGAGGTTGAGCAGGACCTGGCGGACGCGAGCGGCGTCGCCCCGCACCACTGCCGGGAGGTCGGGGGGCCACCAGCAGGTCACCTCGAGGCCCTTGGCCGCGGCGACGTCGGCCAGTCCGGTCCCGATCTCCCCGATCAGGCGGGGCAGGTCGATCTCGGAGACCTCGAGGTCCAGGTGCCCGGCCTCGATCTTGGAGAAGTCCAGGATGTCCGAGACGATGGCCAGGAGGGCGGCGCAGGAACGGCTGGCCGCTTCGGCGAACCGGCGCTGCGTGGCGTCCAGGTCGGTGTCCAGGAGGAGCTCGTTCATGCCCATGATGACGGTCATCGGCGTCCGGATCTCATGGCTCGTGTTCGACAGGAACTGTGACTTCAGGCGGGACGCCTCCATGGCCTCGTCGCGGGCGGCGGCGAGCAGCTCCTCGCGCTCGCGCAGGGCCGCTTCCGCCCGCTTGCGCTCGCTGATGTCCCGGCAGATGGTGGCGATCCCCACGATCTCGCCGGCGGCATCCCGGATCGGCGACAGTGTGGTCGAGACGTTGACGGTCGTGCCGTCCTTGCGGAGCCGGACGGTTTCGTACTGCTCGACGCCGTGGCCGGCGGCGACGTGGGCACGGAGCCCGGATTCCTCGTCCCTCCCTTCCGGTGGGATGAGCACCTCGATCGGGCTCCCGACCATCTCGGCCGCCGTGTACCCGAACACCGCCTCGGCGCCCGGGTTCCAACTGGTCACTGTCCCGTCCAGCGACTTGGCCAGGATGGCGTCGCGGGAGGCCAGCACGATGGAAGCCAGTGCCTCCTGCGCCTCATGGGTCAGCCGGCGGGCCGCGATCTCCACGTCGGCCGCCCGGCGGCGGTCGGACACGTCGCCGAACGCCGTGATCCCGAACTCGATCGTGCCGTCGGCCGCCCGTATGGGCGTCCCCCAGACCTCGACGGGCACCGTGCCGTCTTCGCCGTGGATCTCCATGTCGTCGACATGAGAGGTCGTGCCGGCAAGCGCCTGCAGGAGCGGCATGCGCTCGGCCGGGTAGAGGTCATCGGTCCCAGCCACGTACGCCTGGTACACCTCCGCCAGCTGGCCCGGGCCGGCCCCCGGCACGACGCCCCGGCCCAGTAACCGATCGGCCTCCCGGTTGGCGTAGTGGGGCCGGCCCTCGGGCGTGGCGACGAAGACCCCGATGGGCATGGCATCGAGGAACTGCTCCAGCCGGCGCCGGGACTCGGCCTCGGTCGCCGCCAGCCGTTGCTCGATGGCAACCAGGCGCCGGCTGCGCCGGCCAAGCAGCAGGCCGAGGCCGACCGCCAACAGCCCGCCGAGGACGCAGACGGCGCCGGCCACCCATCGGAGGCGGCCGACCAGGCGGTCGGCCCCGGCCATGACCTCCGCACGGTCCTGGGCCAGGAGGATGCCCATGTCCTGCCCGGGGATGGGCTCGTAGGACTCGACGTTGACCCTCTGGTAGAGGGGGCTGAACAGGACGGCGGTCGCCGGCCGGCCGGCGGCGACCATGGCCAGGTTCGTGATGGCTCGCAGAGGCTGGCCCACGCTGGTCGAGCCGGCGACCACCATGCCGGCGCGTGTGACGAGGACCTTGACCCCGGTGCGGCCGAAAGCGAGGCCGTCGGGCTTCCCCAGGAGCTGGGTGACGTCGACGTCGACGACGAGACGGCCCAGTTTGGGCACGTCGGCGGCGCCGGCGGCGACGGACACCTGCCGGGAGATTTGCGACCCGTTGATCACCGTGCCGCCGAAGGTGACGGGCCCGGCGGTGAGGCCGGTCGCGGCAACGGGCGTGGTCCCGGACCGGGCGGCCACTGCGACCAGCGCACCGCCGGCGTCGTAGAGGCGGACGGCATCGAAGGGCCCCGACGCGAGGATGTTCGCCATCCCCTGCGTGGCCAGCTGGGCATCGTGCGAATCGACCGCACTCAATGGGACGGGCCTGGAGGCGGCGGTCACGGCCACTCGCACCGCGTCGTCCCACGCCTGCTGCTCCTGCAGCACCGTGGCCCGGGCGGTCGCCGTCAGGCCGTCAAGCGCGCGTTGCTCGACCTCGGTCTGGGCGACGACGGACGCCCACAGCATGGTGGCCACCGGGACCATGGTGGCGAGGGCGACCAGGGCGAAGGTGCGGGGCCCTACTCGCCCGGCCCGGTCGGGCGCGCCAGAAGCGCCGCGGCGGGCTGCGACTCCCATTCGGGATCCTCTCCTCTGGTTGGTGCGCGCACCGACTGGTCTAGCGGTGACGACCTCCGACCTCTCATCGGCACAACCGGCGAGCTCCTGTAGGAACCGTCCGCCGGCACCCGGGGCCGGGGGCTAGCCGAGCCCCCGGGCGTCCTGCTTGAGGGCGGTGTCGACGCCCAGGGCAGAGGCGGCGACCAGGCTGCGCAGGGGCTCGTCGAGCGGCCGGTGGATGTGGACGACGAAGTTGTCGGCGGTGGTGAAGAGGGTCTTGGCCAGCCCCTCCCAGGTCTTCGTGATGCGGGCCACCTCGGTGCCGTCGCCGTCGACGATGCTGAAGTTCCACGCCCGCCAGTTCTCGGCCTTGATGGCGCCGACCTTGGCCCCGCCGGCGTGGAGGCCGAAGCGGATCTTTCCGACCATGTTCTCCTGGACGATCTGGCCGACCTCCCGGCCGCCGCCGTCCGCCACGACGATCCGCGACTTCATGAGCTTGGCCGGACGGGTGAGGGTCAGGAGCGGCGTGCCCGACATGTCGACGATCTGGAGGGTGTGGGTCAGGAACTGGTCGAGCGAGGTGACCACCCGGAGGAGCTTCTTGGCCGTGCTCTGCCCGACCTGGCGGACGGCGCCGACCTGGGTGCCGTGCTGGTCGAAGATGGCGTACTCGTTGTTGACCTCGATGAGCTTGGCCTTCTGGTTCACGACCAGCACCGGCTCGGTGAGGAGCGTGCCCCCGCCCACACCCCGGCCCCCGCCGGCCTTGGCCACGTCGGCCCGGATCTTGTCGGCCGGCCGGCCGACGGTGGGGACCCGGCCGTCGCCGACGGGTTGGTCGACCCCTTCCCGGCCGTGCGACGACACCCGCTCGGTCCAGGCCGCGCCGTCGTACCACCGCTTCTCGTGCCGGCCGAAGGGGTCGGGGAACCAGCCGGGCGCCGCGGTCTCGTTCATGAGTGGCGACGGTAGCCCGCGCCCCCGGCCGTCAGCCCCGCCCGGGCCGGCGCCGGCGGCGGTGGGCCCAGCACGGGTGGTGCCAGTGCCGGCGCAGCTCGGGCGCGGCCCTCGGCACGACGACGAGGTGGCCCAGCCCTTCGGCGATGTCCTGGTTGCACCCCGGGCAGAGGTAGGCCTTGCGGGCCTGGTAGGGCTGGACCTTGCGGATCTCCAGCTCCTCGGCGGGCAGGTGCTCATCCACGGCGCCGCCCAGGTTGCACGAACGAGCGGGCCATGAGCGAGTCCCACGCCCGGTCGGGGAGCACGGCCCGCAGGCCACCGAGCAGCCGAGCCGAGGCGGTGACCGGGTACCGGGCCTTGGGCCGGGACGTGGTGATCGCCTCGCGCACGGCCCGGGCTACATCGTCGGGCTCGCCACCCAGCCGGGCCAGCAGGCCCCGGTCGTACACACCCGTGGTCGAGGCCAGGACGCCGGCGGTGAACTCCCGGTAGGGATCATCCCCTTCGGCGCTCTGACCCGACATGCCGGCGGCGGCCGCCGCCGCGAACCCGGTGCGGATGAACCCGGGCTCGACGAGAACGACGTCGATGCCGAAGCCGGCCACCTCGAAGCGCAGCGCGTCGCTGAGCGCCTCCAGGGCGTACTTGGTGGCGTGGTAGTAGCCGCCCCCGGGGAAGGTCAGCCGGCCACCCATCGACCCGATGTTCACGACCTTGCCCCAGCCCTGGGCCCGCATGGCGGGCAGGACAAGCTGGGTGAGCCGGGCCGGCCCGAACACGTTCGTCTCGAACTGGCGCCGGGCGTCGGCCATGTCGACCTGCTCCAGCGCCCCCGACTGGCTGAAGCCGGCGTTGTTGACCAGGACGCCGACCGCACCGTGGTCCTCCTCCACCACGGCGACGGCCGCCCGCATCGAGGCCTCGTCGGTGACGTCGAGGGCCAGGGCGCGGCAGCCGAGATCCGTGAGGGCGCCCAACGTCTCCGGCCGGCGGGCCGAGGCGTACACAACCCATCCCGACTCGGCCAGGAGAGCGGCCGTGGCCTTCCCGATCCCGCTGGAGCTGCCGGTGACGAGCACCGCCCTCGAAACCCCTGGTCGCACACGGCCATCCTACCCTGACCCCGGGCCAAGTGCTCATGCTGACTAGAGCCAACTTGCAACAGTCCAGGTCAACGGCAGGGCACTGCCGCTAGACCGTACTCGCATCTATTGACGTTTCCGGTACAGCTAGCACGGCGCTATTGCGCCCGCTCCGCCCTTCTGGCAGTATTCGCAGCGATAGGAAACGGGTGCACCGCACCCCTCCAAGAGAAAAGGTGGGCAACCTGCAATGAATCTCCGCAAGAAGGTCACGACCGTCTTCGGCGCAGCCGCGGCTGCTTCGGTCATCGCTGGCGCAGCGGCTTTCGCCTGCACCAACCTGGCTACCCTCAACCTGTCCAGCACCGCTGGCAAGG
>JAHFUR010000036.1 GCA_023264995.1 Acidimicrobiia bacterium
GCCGGCGGGCCGGCGACCGGCGCCGCCACCGCCGAGGCCACGGCCCGGAGCTGGTCGGCCGTCGCCCGGCACGCGGGGCAGCCGGCGACGTGGGCGGCCCATTCGGGGGCCTCCCCGTCGATGTAGGCGCTGATCGCCTCGAAGTCGGCGTGCCGGTCGTCGGTCATCTGCTGGTTGGACGCTCGGGCGAGGGCCCGGAGTTCCGGCCGGGGGCCAACAAGGGCGCCAGCGCCCCCCGGCCCCGGGCGATGCGGGAGCGGACGGTGCCGGCCGGGATGCGGAGGGTCTCGGCGATCTCGTCGTAGGACAGCCCGCACACGTCGCGCAGGACGACGGCGGCGCGGTAGTCCGCGGGCAGGGACTGCAGGGCCCGGTCGAGGTCGACGCGCGTGGTCGACCCCTCGATCTGGTCGACCGGTGAGGCCACCTCGGCCGAGCCCTCGGGCAAGCCGGGCTCCGGGCGCCGGCGCCGGCGGCGCAGCTCGTCCAGGCAGGCGTTGGCGGTCACCCGGTAGGCCCAGGTGCCGAACGCCGAGCGCCCGTCGAAGCCCGGCAGGCCGCGGACGATGGCCATGAGCGCCTCCTGGCAGGCGTCGGCCGCGTCGGCGTCGTCGCCGGCCATCCGGCGGCACAGGGCGTAGAGACGGTCGTAGTGGCGCCGCAGCAGGGTGTCGACCGCGGCCCGGTCGCCCGCCTGGGCCGCCCTGACCAGCTCAGGTTCGTCGCGTTCGATGCCCCGGAGGGTAGGCGGCCGGCGCTAGGCGAGGCGGAGCTCCCCGATGCTCACGACCGAGTTGCCCTCACCCAGGTCGGTGATCCACAGCAGGACGGCGCCGCCCGTCCGGCCGGCGAGGTCGAAGGTGGTCGTGCCGTCGGCACCCGCCACCTTGGTGGCCACCGGGCCGCCCCAGGCGTCGCGGGTGGCCCGCGGCGCGTCGGCCACCAGGACCTCGGCCGACCACCCCCGGCTGGGGGAGGTGACCTTCAGCTCCTTGAGCTTGTGGGGGCCGTCGAGCTGCAGGACCACGCCGACGCCGGGCTTGAGGCCGCCGAAGCGGTTGTTGTTGTAGTTCTCGGTGCGCCAGACGGTGGCCGGGTCGCCGTCGACGAGCAGCGGGAGCAGCTCGTCGTGCTCCACTCCGCTCCCCGGCGGCGGGTCGAAAGCCAGCGGGGTCGGGGTCGGGATGGCCTTTTGGCTGGTCACCGTCGCCGGCGGGGTCGTGTCGAGCAGCCGGTGGCCGGTGTCGGAGCGGGCGAAGAGGACACCGACGACGCCGAGGGTGAGGGCCACGGCCACGATGGCCACGGTCGGGACCATCCATCGGCGCTCGCTCTGGACGAACGACGGCGGCACCCCTCGGGGCGGCGTGTCGTCCGTGCGGGGCACGGCCAGGGGCGCGGCCACGACGTTGGTGACCTCGGCCGCACCCAGGTCGACCGACAGGAGGGCGGTCTGCAGCTCCCCGGCCGACTGGTACCGGGCCTCGGGGGCCTTGGCCATGGCCCGGAGGACGACGTCCTCCAGGGCACGAGGGATCCCGGCCCGGACCTGGCGGGGAGCCAGGGGGGCGGTGGTGACGTGCTTGAGGGCGACGACCATGTCGGTGTCGCCGGTGAAGGGCGGGCGGCCGCACAGCATCTCGTAGAGCACCACGCCGAGGGCGTAGACGTCGGAGCGACCGTCGACGGTCCGCCCCTCGACCTGCTCGGGCGACAGGTACTGCGCCGTCCCCACGATCGTCCCCACACCCGTGAGCGCCTCCGACGGGTGGGGCCGGTCCGGCTCGGCGTCCACCATGGCCTTGGCGATGCCGAAGTCGGCCACCTTCACCCGCCCGTCGGCGGCGACCAGGATGTTGGCCGGTTTGACGTCGCGGTGGACGACGCCGGCCTTGTGGGCGTACTGGAGGGCGTCGGCCACCTGACGGCCGATATGGACGGCCCGGCCCGCGGCCATCGGGCCGCCCTCGTTCAGGACCTGGCGCAGCGTGGGGGCGTCGACCAGCTCCATCACGATGAAAATGATCCCGCCGTCGGTGCCGGTGTCGAACGTGGCGACCACGTTGGGGTGGGCCAGCCTGGCGGCGGCGATGGCCTCCCGCCGGAAGCGCTCCCGGAACGACTCGTCGTCGAGGTGGGGGTGGAGGATCTTCACCGCCACCGGCCGGCCCAGGATGTCGTCGAGCGCCTCCCAGACCTCCGCCATCCCACCCTTGGCAATGAGCCGCTTCAGGCGGTAGCGACCGGCCAGGGCACGATCGACGTGCACCCCTCCGGGCACCGGGTCGGACACCTAGGAGACGGTACCGGCCCCGGCTGTGGTCTGGAACGCCACCCCGATCGTCCGCGGCCCGGTGTGGGCGCCGACCACGGCGCCGAGCTGGCCGATCACGATCTGGTCGCGCGGGAAATGGGGGGCGAGCAGGCCGAGAAGGGTGTCGACATCGGGGGCATCGCCGTGGAGGACGGCCAGGTTCTCGACACCGTTCTGGGCGCCGACCTGGTCGGCCAGCCACTGGAGGGCCCGCGACCGCGTCCGCTGCTTAGGCCCGGGCTCGACCTTGCCGTCGACCACCTCGATCACCGGCTTGATGGACAGGATGGAGCCGAGCAGGGCCTGGGCCGCGCCGATGCGCCCGCCCCGCTTCAGGTACTCGAGGGTGTCGAGGCTGCCGAAGACCTTGGTGCGGCTCACCATTCCCTCGGCCAGGGCGACGATCTCGTCGAGGCCGGCGCCGGCGGCCGCCCGCCGGGCCGACTCGACTGTGATCATGCCCAGACCGAGGGTGACCGACAACGAGTCGACCACCTTCACCGGCACCACGTCGGCCACGGCCCGGGCCGCGGCCTGGGCCGCCTCCCCGGTGGCTGAGAGCCTCGACGACAGGCTCACGCACACCACGCCCTCGGCCCCGGCCGCCGCCGCGGCCCGGAAGACCTCCTCGAAGGCGCCGGGCGCCGGCGCCGCCGTCGACGGCAGCTCGGCCGACGTGGCGCAGCGGGCCCAGAACTCGGTCGGCCCCAGGTCGCGCCGGTCGACCAGCTCCTCGTTGCCGAAGCGGATGGTCAGCGGCACCACCTCGATGCCCAGCTCGGACACCAGCGCGTCGGGCAGGTCGCAACTGCTGTCAGTGACGATCTTGACGGTCATGCTCCTACCCTCTCACGAGCGCGGGCCGGCGATCAGGCCCGTCATCCGTCGGGGACCAGGCCCTTCGCCCGGCGGCCCTTCATGGCGTTGCGGCCCCACCAGACGGCCAGGAAGGTCGCCGCCCCCATGGCAACGACCAAGCTGGCTCCCGACGCCGCCGTCGACCGTACGGTGATGCGGGCCCGCCCCACCACCAGGTGCCCGTCGGGTGATTCCAGGGTGATGCGGATCGGGAAGGCGCCCGACGCCCGGGCCACTACCGGGAAGCGCTGGGTGGTGTTGAGCCGGGTCAGCTCGAGCTCCTGCACCGTGCCGGCGGGGAAGTCGAGCTTGTCGCTCTCGATCTTCACGATCACATGCACCGGCTTGCCCGTGTTGTTCTTGAACGTGACCGGGATTTCGCCGGTGCGGGCCGTCAACGTGAACGACCGCCCCTCGGGCATCTCGATGGCGTCGAGCTGGCCCTGGATCTGGCGCTCGGCGCTGGCCACGTAGGCGTCGCGCTGCCGGCGGGCCTTCAGGTCGGTGGACTCGGCCACCAGGAGGGGCTCCTCGATCACCGCCGAGGTGGGGTTGTTGGGGCCGAGCACCGAGCCCAGCGAACCGAGGTTGCGCCGGGTCTCGCCGAGGTCGGTGGCCACCTCGGCCAGGCTGGTCTGGACCGGGGGCGCCGGCCGGCGGACCAGGTTGGCGCCGGCGTCGTCGCGGGCCGAGGGGATGGCCCCGAAGAGGGTGTCCAAGGAGATCGGCTCGATGATGGGCGACAGGGCCAGGCCGTTGGTGACCACGTCGAGGAACTGGCGGGACGGGCGCCAGTCGCGCGGGGCCATGGCCGCCACCCCCCGGCGCTGGTCGTCGCCAGGCCGGTCGAGGTAGATCACGGCCAGGTCGGCGAGGAGCTGGTAGGCGGCGAGCGCCTGGTTGGCCGACGCATCGAAATGGGCGGCCAGCCCGCCGTCGAGCGCCACCGCCTGCACGCGCGTCTGGCGGCCGGCGAGCACGAACGGCCTGGTGATGGTGAGCTTCTGGTCGGCGACCGGCGTCAGCAGGGGCTCGGCGGCGAGGACCCGGTCGTAGCCCCGGCCGGCCAGGGCGTCGACCGTGCGCTGGTCGAGCGCCTCCTCGGCCACCCACGTGCGGCTGTCGAGCCGGGCGCCGATCGTGTCGACCAGCGTCGCCGCCCCGCGGCCGATCTGGCTGGCCACCTCGCCTTCGAGCCCGACGGCGGCGAGCCCGGTGAGGTTGGCCGGGACGTAGGTGCCCGCCAGCGTCAGCCGATCAGCCGCCACGCCCCGCAGCGACGCCATGAGCGCCCGGGCCTTGGGGTCAGTGCTGGCGCTCAGGGCGGCGACGGTCTCCGGGGTCGGCGCCAGGGTGAACGGGGTGGCCCGGACTGCCTCGACCCCCTGCGCCATGGCGGCCAGGGTGTCGCCGTCGGGGAGCTGGCGGCTGCCGTCGGGCTGCAACGCCGGCGGGGCGTGCACCGGGAAGACGAGCGACACCCCCAGCTTCGGCGTGGCGTGGACCTCCGGGGTGTGCAGGAGGTGGGTGACGAACCGGTCGACGACCGAACCGGCCAGGCGGTCGCGCAGCTCGACCCGTACCGGGTAGACGCCGTCGCGGGGCGGGAGGAGCACACGCGCCGGGTCGCGAGGCAGGGCCGGGTCGCGGATCGGGATGTCGAGGATGACATCCCCGTTCGTCTCGGGCCGCAGGGTGGCCAGGGCGACGGGCTGCAGGGTCACCAGGGCGGTGTCGCCCATGCGGCCGGCCAGCGTCTCGCCGAACTCCGAGCGGGTGGCGACGGCTGGGAACACCGTCATGGCGAACTCCAGGTTCGACGCGCCCGTCGGCCGGTCGACATGCACCCGCACCAGGAAGTCGCCCCCGCTGGCCACCCACGGGGACTGGGCCACGAACGTCATCCGCCCCCGGCCGGGGACCGTGGTGGTCTGGGCGCCGGCGGCGGGGCCGGCCAGGCCGGCGACGACGAGGACGAGGACGGCGACGGCGCCGAGCCGCCGGCTCATCCGAGCCGCCGGTGCAGTACGCGGCTCATCCGAGCCGCCGGTGCAGTACAGACAGCTTGATGCGCTCGGGGCGGAACCCCAGCGACAGGTACAGGGCCAGGGCGGCGTCGTTGCCGATCTGGGTGTTGACGACCGCCTCGGCCACCCCCTTGCGCCGCAGCCAGCGCAGGCCGTCGAGCCCGAGGGCGCGGCCCAGGCCGGTCCGCCGGTGGTCGGGGTGGACGGCCAGGCGCTGCAGGTAGCCCTGGTTCCCGCTGAGCCCGCTCACCGCATAGGCCGCGATCCCCTGGCGCGAGGCGGCCACCCGGAACCGGCTCAACGGGGTGGCGTCGATGGCCTCGTGCAGGCCGCCGGCGTCGAGGCGCCAGAACGGGGCGAACGCCGACGCGTCGACCTCGAGGACCGCCGGCCAGTCGCCGGGCCGGCCGCGGCGCAGCATCGACGCCGCGGCCTTCGGCGGCTTGGCAATCTCGTCCAGGTTGTGGCTGAGCAGGTGGAGGCGTTCGTACTCGTCGAACCCGACGGCCAGGAAACCCTGCTGCTCGGCGGGTGCCAGCGCGCTGGTGACCACTTCGGTGAAGCCCCGGGCCACGAGGGTGTCGAGGCAGCGGGTGAGGAAGTCGGCCGACGGCGCGCCGGCCGGGGCCAGCGGCGCCAGGTAGGCGATCCGCCCATCACCCCGCCAGGGGCCGGCCCGCGCCCGTTCCCAGCCCCATTGGAGGACTTCGGCTGCGGCGGTGGCCATTTCCGGCCCAATCGTACCGGCGAGCGGTGGGCGACGACCTGCCAAGCTTGGGGCGATGGTCCCCGAGCGCCTCGCGCCCCTCCTCGACGAAACTGCGCCGCTGGCCACCCGCTTCACGGCCGCCGGCTGGCGGCTCTACCTCGTCGGTGGCAGCGTGCGCGACGCCATCTTGGGCGAGACGGTGGCGCCGGACCTGGACTTCACCACCGATGCCCGCCCCGACGACATCGAGGCCGTGGTCAAGGGCTGGGCCGACGCCATCTGGGACCAGGGCCGCCGCTTCGGCACCATCGGGGTCAAGAAGGACGGGCGGGTCTACGAGATCACCACCCACCGGGCCGAGGCGTACACGTCGGACTCCCGCAAGCCCGACGTCGAGTTCTCCGACGTGGTCGAGGCCGACCTGTCCCGCCGCGACTTCACCGTCAACGCCATGGCCTTGTCGCTCCCGGACGCGGCCCTGATCGACCCCTTCGGTGGCCTCGACGACCTGGCCGCCTACCGGCTCCGGACCCCCCTGTCGCCGACGGAGTCCTTCACCGACGACCCCCTGCGGATGCTGCGGGCGGCCCGCTTCATCAGCGGCTACCACTTCCTGCCCGACCCCGAGCTGGTCGACGCGGTCAAGGCGCTGCGCAGCCGACTGGAGATCGTGTCCCCCGAGCGCATCCGGGCCGAGCTCGACAAGCTCCTCGTCGTCGAGTCGCCCGAGGCCGGGCTCTGGTTCCTCGTCAACACCGGCTTGGCCGAGGAGTTCCTCCCCGAGCTGCCGGCGCTGGCCCTCCAGCAGGACCCGGTCCACCACCACAAGGACGTGCTCGCCCATACGATCGCCGTGGTCGAAAAGACCAGCCGCGACAAGATCCTGCGCCTGGCCGCCCTGCTCCACGACATCGGCAAGCCCAAGACCCGCTCGTTCGGCCGGGGCGGGGTGTCGTTCCACCACCACGAGGTGGTCGGCGCCCGCATGGCCGAGGAGCGCATGCGCGCCCTGCGCTATCCGGAGGACGAGATCGCCGACGTGCGCCGGCTGGTCGAGCTGCACCTTCGCTTCCACGGCTACGGCGACGACGTGTGGACCGACAGCGCCGTCCGCCGCTACGCCACCGACGCCGGCCCCCTCCTGAAGAAGCTGAACGAGCTGACTCGCTGCGACTGCACGACCCGCAACCAGCGCAAGGCCCTCGAGCTGTCGCGACGCATGGACCTCCTCGAGGCCCGCATCGCCCACCTGGAGGCGGAGGAGGAGCTCTCCAAGATCCGCCCCGACCTCGACGGGAACCAGATCATGGCCCACCTGGGCATCGGCCCCGGGCGCGACGTCGGTCTGGCCTGGAAGTTCCTCTACGAGCTCCGGCTCGACGAGGGCCCCCTCGGTGAGGACGAGGCCCGCCGGCGCCTCGACGGGTGGTGGGCGGCCCGGTAACGAGCAAGCGGGCGCCGAGGCGCCCTACCCGGCTCCCGTCGCCCGGGCGACGAGCACCCGGCGGTTGGCGGCGCCGGTCTTGGCGAACACCGACTTCAGGTGGTCCTGGACCGTGTGCTCGGACACGAACAGCCGCCGGGCCAGCTCCCGCGTGTCGCTCCCCCCGACCAGGTGGGCCAGCAGCTCGGCCTCCCGCTCGCTCAACCCGGCCACTCGGGCGTAGAGCGCGGTGCGCTCCGCCGGCGTGGTCGGCTCGATGCTGACGGCGATGCCGGCCGGCGGTCCGGGCATCCGTGCCGCCCGGAGGGTGACCCAACCGCCCCCGCCGAGGTGGACGCGGGCGGTGGCCGGGTGGCCATCGACGCCGTCCTCCTGGGCCAGGAGCTGGGCGGCCACGTTGTAGGCGCCGGCCGGTACCGGAGACCGGTCCGCGTCGGTCGGCAGCAACGCCCGCAGGTAGGCGTCGGCCGGGGCCGTCTGCGTGACCGGCTCCAAGTCCTCGGACAGAAGGAGCAGCACCGGCTCCGCCCGGCTCCCGCCGGGAGTCGGGGCCTGCTCCCCGCTCAAGTGGCCGCTCTGGCCCTCGTCCCCGCTCAAGGGGCCGCTCGGGCCCTGGTCCCCGCTCAAGGGGCCGCTCGGGCCCTGGTCCCCGCTCAAGGGGCCGCTCGGGCCCTGGCCGAACGTGGCAAGGAGGCTCCGGCGGAGCGCCGGCGTCACCACCTGCGCCACCCGGCCCAGGAGGTCACGCTCGCCGGCGGTGAACGGCGTGGACCGGCGCCACAGGTCCAAGAAGCCCCAGCACCCGTACTGGTCGCGAAAGACCGTCGACAGCACGTCGTCGACGCCGTAGCCGGCGAGCAGCTCGGCCCACATCCGGCTCCTCGACCGGTCGCTCCCGGTGGCCTCCACGAGGGTCGCCGACGCGCCGGCGGCGAGGCTGGTCCACCGGTTCACCGTCGTCAGGTACTTGGCCCGGATGAGCCTGGGCAGGTCGGCAAGCGCCGGCGTCTCGGCCAGGGGCGCCGACCCCACGCACGTTTCCGGGTCGGTGAGGAGCCAGACGAAGGCGGCGCAGGGCACACGGGCGCGGATCTCCTCGATCAGGGCGGCCCGCAAGGCCCGTTCCTGGAGCTCTCGACCGCAGATCCGCTCGATGCGGTCGAGCGCCGGCATGGGCCGGAGAGTACGCGACCCAGGACCCCAGGAACCTGGGATGGGCACGGAACCGCGTCCCTCCTACGTTCGGCTCATGACCACCCTGCACATCGAACACCCGATCACCGACTACGACACCTGGCTGGCGGCCTTCGACCGCTTCGCCGGCGCCCGGCGCCAGGCCGGGGTCACCGGGGGCCGGGTCGCCCGTCCCGTCGACGACCCGCGCTACGTCGTCGTGTCCCTCGACTTCGACACCGCCGAGCGGGCCGCCGGGTTCCTGCGCTTCCTCGAGACCACGGTGTGGGCGTCACCGGCAAACGCTCCGGGCCTGGACGGACGACCGAGGACGGCGCTCCTGGAGGCGGAGCGGGTCGCCGTCGTCTGACGGCCACCCGCCGGACCTCCCTCTACCTCATTGCTCAGCCCACGCCTCAACCTCTTCCCACGACGGGTCGGCCTGCTCCGGCCGGCGCTCGTACGCCACTCGGTCTACCTTGGCGAGCACGTCGCGCACGGCGGCCGCCGTCCCACAACCACCCGCCGGCACTGAGATGTTCACGCCGAGCCGGCGGGCTGTTCGGGGAGATGACATCGCGCGGCGCGCACGCCTCATGCCGGAACGAGACCGGCAACGGCGACGAAGCGCTCCACGTCGACGGGTTTGAGACGGGACAGCACCGTGACCGCATCGGCCACATCGAGCGCCAGCGGGCCGACGCCGGCCAACTGCCAGCGACCCCCGTCCACGTTGACCCAGATGCTCTCGTACCCCGGACTTGCGCCGGCCGGCCGGCGCATGGCCCAGATGGCAGCCCCTTCGGGGGTGGCACCGAGGCGCTCGCACGAGGGCGGGCACGCCGTGAGAGCGGCGCCTCGCTGGGCCACGAACTGGAGCTGTACGTAGTTGCCTCGCACCTGCCAGATCACCGCCGGCGGGGCCAGGACCAGCGCCGGTGTCCTCGGCCCGCCGCCCAGGTCCACCGGGTGCTCGATCGAGTGCAGCCGCCAGCCGGGAGCAGGCGCGTCGAGCGTGGAGCCGTCGATCAGGGCCACAGGCACCGCGGCCCGGCGGTACCGGTCGGCGAGCGCGGAGCCTCGATCGGCCGGATGGACCAGGATGGCCAGGACGACGCAGATGGCCGCCGCCCCAGCGGTGGCGCCGCCGAAGCGCACAGCCAGGACGCCGTCGAGGGCGCCCGACACGGCCAGGACCAGAACGGCCACGGCCAGGAGCAACAGGGCGCCGGCGACCACGACGAGCGGGCGAAACGACCAGCTGAAGGCCACGACGGAAGCGACCGCCAGCAAGGGGAGCGGCAGGGAGAGGGCAGCGACCGTGGCCGCCCGGCGGCCCTCCACCACCGCCCGGCGCACGCCGATGACGATGCCGACGAGGTACGCCACGATGGCGGCCAGAGCACCGGCGGCGCCGGCGATCGCCCCGGCCCCGAGGTTCTGCAACGGGTCCCCCGTTGACCCCGACAGCGTGATGCTCGCCGTTGCCAAGGCCACGACGCTCCCGATGGTCAGGGCGGCGACCACAGCGGCGGCGGCACTCCCGCCGAGCCGGAGCGCAAGAGGGGAGTTGAAGTCGCGCATGTGCCCACAATGAGGCTACGACCACGGAGTTGTCATCCGGTCCATCCCCCAAGTACCGCCGGGCCGCCCTCAACGGACCTCGTCCCGTGCCGCCCGAGGGCGCACCTCGGTAGAGTCGCCGGTCATGCCGCCGCCTACCGACGCCCAGATCGCCGCCCGCCAGGCCTGGGCCGTCGACGCCCTCGACCGGCGCATGGCGATCATCGAGGCGATGCAGTCGAGCGGCGCCGGCGGTGCCCTCGGCCTGCTGGGCCTGCAACGGCAGGTGGCCAAGTTCCTGGGTTACGCCGGATCGGTGAACCGGGCCCGGCTCTCCGACGACGTGTCCGCCGCCTTCGACCGCCACATCGCCGCCCTCGACGCGATCGCGGCGCGGGTCGACGGCGACCTGGCGGCGGCGCACCCGGACGACGTCGCCGCCGCCCGGGGCCGGCTCGGCCTGCGCCTGGCCCTGATCGGCAAGGGCGGCGCCGGCAAGACCGTGCTGTCCTCCACGCTGGCCCGCACGCTGGCCCAGCGGGGCCGCAAGGTGTTCGCCTGCGACCTCGACACGTGCCCGGGCCTGGCCTTCGGGCTCGGTATCCCGGTCGACGACGCCGGCCTCCCGGACGAGGCCCTGGAGGAGCAGCCGGCGGCGCCCTACGGGTGGCAGCTCGCCGCCGGCATCACCCCCGAGGAGGCCGTCGAGCGCTACGGGGCCGAGGGGGCCGACGGCATCCGCTTCCTCGGGCTGGGGAAGATCGGCTCGGTCGACAAGGACCAGGCCCGCAAGTCGGTGGCCGCGGTCCGCCAGATCCTCATGGGGTTCAGCTCGGTGCACACCGACGTCATCGGCGACCTCGAAGCCGGCCCGACCACCCCGTTCGAGGGCTACCACGAGTACGCCACCGACGTGGTGGTGGTCACCGGGCCGGCGTGGCGCTCGGCCATGACCGCCCGCCGGCTGCTACCCATGGTCGGCGACCGCCGGCTCACCATCGTGGCCAACCGCTTCCGCGACGAGCCCGACCATCCCGGCCTGCCCCCGTCCATCCGCATCCCCTTCGACCCCGACCTCACCCAGGCCGAGCGTGAGGGCCTGTCGCCGTTCGACGCCTGCCCCGGCTCCCCCGTCGTGGCCGCCGTGGGCCAGCTGGCCGACCTGCTCCTGGCCCAGGCCGCCGCCGGCTGATCGCCGTACAGTCAGCCGGGTGAGCGACGGCGCCGCGCTGGTCGGCCGCCGTGCTGAGCTCGACCGGCTCGGGGCGGCGCTGGCGTCGACCCGCGCCGGCGGCGGCCGGGCCGTATCGGTGGCCGGGGAGCCGGGCGTGGGCAAGACCACGCTCCTGCGGGCGTTTGCCGCCAGCGCGTCGGCCGCCGGCACGACGGTCCTGTGGGGCACGTGCTTCGACGGCGCGGCCCAGCCCGCCTACGGGCCGTGGACCATGGCGCTGGCCCCGCTGGGCCTCGATGTGGGCGCGCCGATCGCCGGCCTGTCGCCCCCGGAAGCCCGGCTCCGGCGGGGCACCGCTGTGCACGACGCCCTGGGCGCGGCCGGGCCCGTCGTGGTGGTGCTCGACGACCTCCACTGGGCCGGCACCGAGACGCTCGACATCCTGGGCCACGTGGCGGCCAGGGTCGGTCCCGCGCCGGTCCTCCTCGTGGCCGCCTACCGCGACCCCGACCCGGCCCTGGCCACGGGAACGCCGCTGTCGGCCCTGCTGGCCGACCTGGCCCGCCTGAGCGGGTACGCCCACGTCAGCGTCGCCGGCCTGGACGTCGACGACGTGGCCGCGTACCTCTGCGAGACCGTCGGCGACGCCGTCCCCGGCGCCATCGTCCGGGCCGTCCGGGAGCACACGGGTGGGAACCCGTTCTACCTCCGCGAGGTGGTCACCGCGCTGGTCGACGAGGGCAAGCTCGTGCACCGCGACGGGCGCTGGTCGAGCGACTTCAGCGTGGCCGAGCTGGGCATCCCGGTGACCGTCCGTCACGCCGTGCGGGGCCGCATCGCCCGGCTCGGCGCCGGCGCCCAGGCCCTCCTCCAGGCCGCATCGGTCTTCTCCGGCGACCTGGCCCTGGGCCCGGTAAGCCAGGTCGCCGGCCTGGGCGAGGCCGCCGCCCTCGACGCCCTCGACGAGGCCCTGGCCACCGGCTTCCTCCAGCTCAGCGGGGCCGGCGCTCCGGCCGCCCCCTACGCCTTCGCCCACGCCATCGTCCGCGACGCGCTGGCCGGAGCCCTCAGCCCCGACCGGGCGGCCCGCCTGCACCGGCATGCCGCCGTGGCCCTGGAGGCCACGCGGCCGCAGGAGCACGCGGCCATCGCCGAGCAGTACTGGCTGTCGCGCACCGTGGCCGGGGCCGAGGCCGGCGTGGCCCACTGCCTGGCCGCCGCCGACGCGGCCACCGGGGAGCACGCGTCGCGCCGCTCGGCCCGGCTGCTCCGACTGGCGCTGGATCTGGTCCCCGGGGACCGCGCCGTCCTGTCCCGGCTGGCCTTGGCCCAGGCCGCCGATCTCGACGCCAGCGCGGCGGCGACGACGCTCCTTGCCATCGAGGGGGCCGGGCGCGAGGAGGCCGCCGACCTGATCGCCCGGGTGGCGGAGGCCCTTCGCGAGGGCACGCCGGCGTCGGCGTGGGAGCCACTGGTACGGCAAGGGCTGGCCCTGGTCGGCGACGACCGGGGCGCGGCGTGGGCCCGGCTGGTCACCCTCGTCGACCCGGTCGAGACCGTCGGCACCGGCACGCTGCGAGCCGGGCGCTGGCTCGGTTACCCGGAGGAGGCCGTCGGCGCGCTCCGGGCCACCGGTCGGGAGGACGACGCGGCCCGGGCCATCGACCCCTTCCGCCCCCGTTCGGAGGACGACACCAGGGAGCTACTGGCCCGCTCGGCGACGTGGACGGCGGTACGGCCCCGGATGCGGGCCCTCGACCTGGCCGGCCGCGATCTGAGCCTGCGCCAGGGCCGGCCGGCCGATGCCATCGAGTGCTACCGGCAGCTCCTGGAGCTCGGCGAGCGCGTCGGGTCGACCCCGGCCCAGGCCGAGGCCCACGCCCAGTTGGCCCTCTGCCTGGCCCTTACCGGCGACCTGGCCCAGGCCGAGGGCCACCTGGCCACCAGCGCCGGCCTGGTAGCCGACCTGTGGCCCGGCCACCGGCTGCACCTCCTCGGCACCGTCTCCAGCAGCTCGGTCGTGACCTACCTCAAGGGTGAGGGCGATTCGCTCCGCCTGGCCTCCCGCTTCGCCCAGTGGACGGCCAGCCCGGCGGCGGCGGTAGCCCCGTTCTCCAACGTGTTCGCCGCCCTCGTGGCCCTGCACCACGCGCTGGCCGGCGACCGCGAAGCGGCCCGGCGGGGGCTCGTCGACCTCGTCGACCTCCTCGACGCCATGCAGCCCGCCGACCATGCCGTCGCCGGGTCGTTGTGGTTCGCCGCCGCCGCGGCGGGCGAGCTGGGCGACGCCGATGCCGCCGAGGGGTTGGCCGGCCTGGCCGACCGCCACCTAGCCGGCGGCGGGCCACCAGGGCCAGCGTCGGTCGAGCACGCCGCCGGCCGGCTGGCCGCCCTGCTCGGCCGCGGGACCGACGCGGCCCGCCACCTGGACATGGCCCGGGCCCGGGCTGCCGCGGCCGGCAGCCGGGGCGTGCTGGCCCTGGTGGAGCTCGACCTGGCCGTCCTGGCCGGCGACCCCGCCCTGGTCGAGGCGTGCCGTCACCGCTTCGAGCAGCTCGGGATGACGGGGTGGGCCGCCCGGTCCACGCCGGCGGCGGCCCCCTCGCCGGCGCGGCCGGCCGGCCTCACCGCCCGCGAGGTCGAGGTCCTGGCCCTCCTCGCCGGCGGCGCCACCAGCCAGGAGATCGCCGGCGCCCTGGTCCTGTCACTGGCCACCGTGAACCGCCACATCGCCAACATCTACGTGAAGATCGGCGCCCGCAACCGGGCCGAAGCCACCGGTTTCGCCATCAGCCACGGGATCGCCTGACCGACGCCTGCACACTTCTGTGCACGCGCCCGCCGGCGGAACCTCGCCCAAGATGGCGAGCACCGTCGAAGTCACCGGCCCCTCCCTCCGTCAGAGTCTCCTCATCACCTACCTGAGCACCCCACACCGAGGAGGAACCATGGCCACCCTGCAGATCGACGGCGCCACGCTGGCTTACGAGGAGGCCGGCGCCGGCGCACCCCCGCTGCTCTTCGTCCACGGCTGGGCCGGCAACCGCGGGCACTTCGCCCCCCAGGTCGCCCACTTCGCCGGCACCCACCGGGTCGTGGCCATCGACCGCCGCGGCCACGGCGAGTCGAGCCCGGCCCCGGGCTACTCGATCGCCGGGTTCGCCGACGACCTGGCCGCGGTCTGCCGGGAGCTGGGGCTCGGGCGGGCCGTCGTCGTCCAGCACAGCTACGACCGGGTGGCCTACGACTTCGCGGCCCGCTACCCCGAGCTGGTCCGAGCCCTGGTCGTGCTCGACGGCCCGACCCTGGCCGGCCCCGGGTTCGACGCCGCCGCCCACCAGTTCCTCGACGGCTTGGAGTCCGAGCACTGGCAGGCGGCCATCCTGGGCTTCGCCGACCAGCTCGTCTTCCCGGCCGGGATGCCCGAGGCGGCCAAGGAAGGGGCGCTGGCCGAGATCTTCGCCGTCCCCCGCGATGTGCTGGCGGCGACGTGGCGGGCCTTCCTCGCGTTCGACGCCGAGCCGGCATTGGCCGCCATCGGCTGCCCGTTCCTCTACGTCGGCGGCACCATGCCCGCCGACATCGACCGCCTCCGGGAGCTGTGCCCCCAGGTCGAGGTGGCCGAGGTCCGCGGGCGCGGCCACTTCATCCAGCTCACCGACCCGGCCACGGTCAACGAGATCCTGGCCGGGTTCGTCGCCCGGGTGGCGCCGGCGATGACTTCCGCCCGCTGAGCACGTCCATCCTGGGTGGTCCCCGCCGACGCCCGCGCCGAGGTGGTCCTGCTGCGCGGGGGGCAGGAGCTGTCGAGCTGGCCGCTGCGCTGGCGCGGCCGGCTCGACCTCGGCGTCGTCGACGACCTGGCCCGCCAGCAGCTCGAAGCCGGGCGTCGGGGGTTGCGGATCTGGCTCCGCCAGGCTTGCCCCGAGCTGGCGGCCCTGCTCCGGCTCGCCGGCCTCGACAGCGTGCTCCTACAGCCGAGCCGGGAGCCCGAACTGCCCGAAGAGGGTGGTGTCGAGGAAGTTGTGGTGCCCGACGATCCGGTCGCCGACCACCTCGATGACCTGGATGGCCCACGGGAAATGGCCACCCGTGGGGGCGGCCTTGTAGGAGGCGAAGGCGGCCATGCCATTGGCCGCCACGGGGACCAGCTTGGAGCCCTTGCACCCGATGCCCTCGCCGACGAACCACGCGGCCAGTTCCGCCGGCCCCCGCAGCCAGAAGTCGTACGGCGGCATGGACATGACCACGTCGTCCCGCAAGAGGTCGACGAGTGACGGGATGTCGTAACGCTCGAAGGCCTCGACATAGCGGTCGAGCATGGCCCGCTGCTCGGCGGTGACAGGAACGGCCTGGTCGGCGCCGGTGTCGAGGGTGGCCAGGGTGGCCCGGGCCCGCTGGAGGGCGCTGTTCACCGACGCCACCGTCGTGCCGAGCAGCTCGGCCACCTCGGTGGCCGGCCAGCGCAGGACCTCCCGCAGGATGAGCACGGCCCGCTGGCGGGCGGGCAGCCGCTGCAAGGCGGTGACGAACGCCAGCCGGACCGACTCCCTGGCCACGGCCACCTCGGCCGGGTCCCCGTCGGGCAGGACCCGGGCATCGGGGACCGGCGTGACCCACGCATGCTCGGGCCGGGTGGCGCCGGTGAAGGCGTCGGCCATGCCGACCGGGCCGAGATCCATGGCCAGGGCCCGGCGCTGGCGGCCCCGCAGCATGTCGAGGCAGACGTTGGTGGCGATCCGGTAGATCCACGACCGCACGGCGGAGCGGCCCTCGAAGGCGGCGAAGCCCTTCCAGGCCTTGACCATGGTGTCCTGGACCGCGTCCTCGGCCTCGAAGGAGGAACCGAGCATGCGGTAGCAGTAGCCGGTGAGCTCCCGGCGGTACTGCTCCAGATCCTCGACACGCACCTCGCCGGGGCCGGCGGCCATGACCGGAGCCTACCGGGCTGGGACTACGGCCGGTTCCCCTGGCCCCGGCCCCCGCCGCCCAGCACGCCACTGCGAATGCTGGACGCGGCGATGGCGCCGTCGGTCCCGGTGGCGCCCGTCACCTGGATCTGGTCGCCGACCTTGAGCGCCGATACGGTCGCCGGTCTGACCACCGTCACGATGGTGGCCGTCGTCGTGGACACGGTGACCGTCGACCCATCGGCGATGGCGACGATGAAGGTCGACCCGCTCACCGACTTCACCACGCCGCTCGTCACGTCGCCGCCGCCCGGGCCACCTGGCGGGCGGTTGCCGTCCTGGGGTGGGTTCGCCGCGCCGGCGCCGTTCGGGGCCACGCCGGCCCCGTTCGGAGCCGCGCCGCCGGCCGGCGGGGCACCCCGCTGGCCACCGGCGGGAAGGTCGGCCAACGGGCTGGTCCCGCTGTCGGTGACCGAGACGGCCGCGACCGACGTGCCCGACGTGGTGCCGGCCACCCGCAGGTTGTCGCCGACCTTGACGTCAGCGAGCGTCCCCGTGGCCGAGATGGTGACCACCGTCGATGCCGACGTGGTGACGTTGACCGTCGCCCGGTCGAAGGTGGTCATCTTGATGGTGGCGCCGTCAATGCTGGCGATGGTGCCGCCGTTCCCACCCCCCGGGCCACCGAAGCCGCCCCGACCGCCGAAGGCGCCCGGGCCGCCGGCGCCGCCCGGACCGGCCGCGCCCAGGTTCTGGGTGCTGGAACTGGCGATGTTGGCCCCGACGATCGCGGCCACCCCGACGACGGCGGCGCCGGCCACGGCCGCGACCCACTTGCGGGCCTTGCTCGAGCCCGCCGGCGCCGGCCCGTCCTCTGCCGCCGCCGGCGCCGGCGTGACGGCCGGCCGCCCCCAGAGGTCGTCGTCAATCTGTGTCGCCTGCTCGTCCATGTCGCTTCCTTTCGTCGGGAGCCGGTCGGTCATGCCGCGCCGGCGAGGTCGTAGAGGTTGGAGGTGCCAGTGCCGCCATAGGCGCCGGCGGGGACGGCCTTGCCGTGCTGGGTGACCCACGAGGTGATCTGGCCCGACCCGTTGCCGCCCGGGCCGCCCTGGCCACCGCCCTGCCCGCCGACCAGGACAAAGCGGACTTTGCCGGCCGCCACGAGGGCCTCGAACTGGGCCAGCGTCGGAGCCGGGTCACCGCCGTTGAAGCCGCCGATCGTCATGACCGGTTCGCCGGTGGCGATGATGATCGGCGCCGACGAGCCCGACCCGAAGGCGGCCACCAGGTAGGTGGCGGTCCCCCGGTTGGCTTCGAGATAGTTGATGAGCCCCTGGTCGGCCTTGGCGTTGCCTCCGGGACCGCCGGCACGGCCGCCACCGGGCCCGGGCCCGGCGCCACCACCGGCGCCCGTCGGCCCGGCGGCGATGATCGGACCGCCCTGGGCGTTGGCGATGGTGGCCGCGGCGTAGGCGGCCGGGCCGGCCAGGACGGTGAGGGCGGCCACCGCGCCGGCACCGACGAGGAGCGCCTTGTTGCGGAACTGCCAGGCCACCCACATCCCGGCCGACGCCAGGGCCACGCCGGCCACGATGGCCGGGCGCAGCCAGGCATGGAACGCCGGCGTGCGGTCGAGAAGGCTGACCGCCCAGCCGCCGCTGACCACCAGGGCGGCGGGCAGGGCCATGCGCAACCAGGTGCTCGTCCGGCCCAGCTTCCAAAGGGCCACGCCGCCGGCGCCGGCCAGGGCACCCACGGCCGGGGCCAGCTGCACCGTGTAGTAGGGGTGGTAGATGCCCTGGGCCTTGCTGAACACGACGAAGCAGACTGCGGCCCAGCCGCCCCACAGCAGCCAGCCGGCCCGGGCCAGGTCGGTGCGCGGCCCGCGGCGGGTCAGCCACAGGCCGGCGAGGAGGCCGGCGAGGGCCAGCGGTAGGAGCCAGCCGATCTGCCCTCCGTTGGCCGCGTTGAACATGCGCAGCCAGCTCGGCGTCCCACCGAAGCCGGTGCCGCCGCCCGGGCCGCCGGAGCCGCCGCCCGGGCCGGGGCCGCTGCGGCCGAAGAGCCGCGACAAGCCGTTGTACCCGAAGATGAGGCTGAGGATGGAGTTGTCGCTCGTGCTCCCGATGAACGGCCGCGACGACGCCGGCCAGAGGGCGACGATGGCCACCCACCACCCGGCCGACACCACCATGGTCACGCCGGCCAGCGCCAGCTGCACGATGCGCCGGCCGAGCTTCGGCGGGCCGGCCACCAGGTAGACCAGCCCGAAGGCGGGCAGGACCAGGAAGGCCTGGAGCATCTTGGCCTGGAAAGCCAGCCCGCTGATGGCGCCGGCGGCCAGCAGCATCCGGGTCCGACCGGTCTCGAGCGCCGACCAAAGGGCCCACGCCGCGGCCAGGCCGAGGAAGGTCAGCACCGCGTCGGGGTTGTTGTAGCGGAACATCAGCAGGGCGACGGGCGAGACGGCGAAGGCCAGGGCCGACAGGTGGGCGGCGGTATCGCCGGCCCAGCGCTTGACCAGGTGGTGCAGGACCAGCACCGAGCCCACCCCGGCCAGGGCCTCGGGCAGGAGCATGCTCCACGAGCCGAACCCGAAGATCCGGGCCGACAGCGCCTGCACCCACAGGGCGGCCGGCGGCTTGTCCACGGTGATGAAGTTGCCCGGGTCGACCGAGCCGAAGAGGAACGCCTTCCAGCTCACCGACATGGCCTTGACCGCCGCGGCGTAGTAGCTGTTGCCCATACCCACGCTCGACAGGTCCCAGGTGTAGAGAACGGCCGTCAGGGCGCCGATGGCGCCGGTGATCCAGCCCGACCGGCTGACCCGGCCTGGCCGGCGAAGGTCGACAGGGGCGGCGGGCTCGACCCTCAGCTCGGTGGTGACGGACATGCGATCTCCTTGTGTGCCGGCGCCAGAGGGCAACCGAGGACGGTGCGGTCGAGGACCATGAACTCGGCCGCCAGCGAGCCGTACCGGGTCCACTTCATGGCCGGAAGACCCAGCGCCGGAGGGCGACGAACCGCCCGGCCGCGGCGGCGGCCGAGGCCGCAGCCAGCACGGCCACCCGGGCGGCCGAGGCGCCGACGCCCGAGACCTCGAGGCCGGACAGGGCGAGCAGGGTCAGGCCCACCGGCAGCGCGGCGAGGGCCATCCCGCCGGCGTACTGGCGGGTACGCCCGGCCCGGCCCTGGAGCGAGAAGGTGAGCCGGCGGTTCGCCGCCGTGTTGGCCACCGAGCAGGCACCGAGGGCGACCAGGTCGGCGAGCAGCCAGCCCAGGGGGCCGGCGAGCAGCGCCACCAAGGTGGCGAACAGGAGCGTGCTGACCACACCGATCGACGCGAACCGGGCCAGTTGACCGCTCAGCTCGGCATCCGTCCCGGCGCCGACCGGACGGGCCGCAACGGTCGTCCGCCCACTGGCAATGCGGCGCGCCATGCGCCAGATGCCCCGGAGGTCGGCCGAGGCGGTGCGGACCACGTCGACCCGGGAATCGGGGTCGTCGACCCAGTCCACCGGCACCTCGTGGATCCGGAACCCGTTGCGCTCGGCCACGACGAGAAGCTCGGTGTCGAAGAACCACTCGTTGTCCTCGACGAGGGGCAGCAGCGTGCGGGCCACATCGGTGCGCACGGCCTTGAACCCGCACTGGGCATCGGAGAAGCCGTTGTGGAGGGTGGCCTTGAGGAGCAGGTTGTACGTGCGGGAGATCAGCTCCCGCTTCGGGCCGCGCACGATCCGGGCGTCGGCCGCCAGCCGCGTGCCGATGGCGACGTCGCTGTGGCCCGAAACGAGGGGTGCCACCAGGGGCAGGAGGGCGTCGAGGTCGGTCGAGAGGTCGACGTCCATGTAGGCGACGACCGGTGAGCGGCTCTCGAGCCACGCCACGCGCAGGGCGCGGCCGCGGCCTTTGGCACCGAGGTGGATGGCCCGCACGTCGGGGAGGCGGGCGGCCAGGGCGCGGGCCACGGCCCAGGTCCCGTCGGTGCTGGCGTTGTCGGCGATGGTGATCGACCAGGTCAGCGGGAACCGCTCGACGAGATAGGCGTGGAGCCGGACGATGGACGCCTCGAGGCCGGCTGCCTCGTTGTAGACCGGGACGACGATCTCGACGGTGGCGACGCCGGTGCCGGTAGCGGTGGCGGTACTCATGGCGGCATCCTCCGGGGCCAGCCTTCGGGACTGCTCCGGGGCGCCTGTGAAACTGCTCTGAAGCCTCATCGGACCGGTGCCGTCAGGTCGTACAGCGTTGTCCCGCCGACCGTCGTCGACCGGAACGTCGCCGTCACCCAGGCCGTGATCTGGCCCGCCGTCCCGGTACTGCCGCCGCCCAGCCCTCCGCCGCCGCCGACGAACCAGTGAATGCGGCCGGCGGCCACGTCGGCCTGGAACTGGGCCAGGCTGGGGGCCGGGTCGGTGCCGTTGAACCCGCCGATGGCCATGACCGGGCCCCCTGTCGCCAGCTGGTAGCCGGCGGCGTTGTTCGACCCCACCGTCGCCGCCACCCAGGTATAGGCGCCGGCGTCCTGGCCCAGGATCTCCGCCAGTGCCGCCGACGGGGCCGTCCCGTTGAGGAGGCCCCCGATCCCGCCCCGGCCGGCGCCGGCAACTGGGCCACCGGGCCCGCGACCGGGGCCGGGCCGGGCGGCGCCTGCCGGCCCGGCCGAGGGGATGGCCCCGGAGTGGACGGTGGCCGCGGTCGCCACGCTGTAGGCGCCGGGGCCGGCGAGGGCCACGACCACGCCGGCGGCGGCGACCGCCGAGGCGCCTCGCCGACCGAGCCACGGGAGGGCGACGAGGGCGAGGGCAACTCCGAGGCCGCCGACGAGCACCGCGGCCCGCAGCGAGGGGTGCCAGCTCGGCGCCCGGCCCAACAGCGCGTACGACCAGGTGGCGGTGAGGGCCAGCGTGGCGGCCAGCACGCTGCGAGCCGACGGGTCGTGGCGGCGGGACCAGAGCAGCGACGCCCCGATGCCCACCAGGGCGGCGATCGGCGGGCCCAGGGCCACCGAGTAGTACGGGTGGATGATGCCCTGGCCCAGGCTGAAGGTGACCGCGGTGACCACCAGCCAGGTGCCCCACAGGATGAGGCCGGCCCGGGTGCGGTTGGTCCGGCGGGCCCGCCGGCTGATCACCAGGCCGGCCACGAGCAGCACGAGGGCCGCGGGGAGGAGCCAAGCAATCTGGGTGCCGTACTCGTTGTTGAACATCCGGCCGAGGCCGGTCACGCCCCAGCGGCTGCCGGCTTGGCCGCCACCGCCCACACTGCCCGGCTCGTCGCCGGTGAGGCGCCCGAAGCCGTTGTAGCCGAACATCAGGTTCCACACGGTGTTGTCCTGGGAGCCCCCGATGTACGGCCGGCTCGCCGCCGGCCAGAGCTGCACGACCGCCACCCACCAGCCGGCCGCCGCCACCATGGCGCCGGCGCCGGCGAGGAGCTGGGCCACCCGCCGGCGCAGGGGGGTCGGCCCGGCGACCAGGTAGGCCAGACCGAGGGCGGGCAGGACGAGCAGGGCCTGGAGCATCTTGGCCAGGAACCCGAACCCGACCAGGGCGCCGGCCAGCACCAACCAGCGGGTGGCACCGGACTCGACGGCCCGGGTCACGGCATAGGCCGACCCGACGAGGAGGAGCACGAGGACGGCGTCGGGGTTGTTGAACCGGAACATCAGGGCGGCCACCGGCGTGGCCGCCAGGACGGCGCCGGCCAGGAGGCCGGCGCCGGGACGGGCGGCCCGGCGCACGGTGGCGTACAGCAGCCCGACCGAGCCGACGCCGCACAGGGCCTCGGGCACGAGGATGCTCCACGCGTTCACCCCGAAGATGCGGGCCGAGAGGCCCATCAGCCAAAGGGCGGCCGGCGCCTTGTCGACCGTGATGAAGTTGGCCGCGTCGGAGGATCCGAAGAAGAACGCCTTCCAGCTCTGGGCGCCGGCCTGGGCCGCGGCCGAGTAGAAGGGGTTGGCCCAGCCCGACGCCCCGAGGCCCCACAGGTACAGGACCGCCGTCGCCGCCAGGAGGGCCAGCAGGGCCGGCCGGGCCCACGCCGGGTCGGTGCCGGGGCCGCGGAGGAGCCTCGATCGGGGCCGGCGGGCGACCGGCGGGGCCGGCCGCAGGGCGACGGCGCTCTCGGGCGGCGCGATGGTGGACATGGCCGGCAACCTGGCGCCGGCGCCTGGGAAGGAGCCCTGAGCGACCGGGGAGTTCGTGATGAAGCGCCGGGGACGGCAGGATGGGCGGGTGGAACCCGATTTTGCCGACGCCGTCGAACAGCTCCGCCAGGAGTGGAAGGTCCCCTTCGAGGTGGAGCACCGGTCGATCCGCCTGACCGAGCCGGTCAACGGCGACCCGGGGTCGGCCGTCCTCCGGGTCCTCGGCACCGCCCAGGCCGCCTCGCCGGTCGGGGCCGCGTCGCACAGCCCGGGCAAGCTGGCCGTCGGTGTGTGGCGGGCGCCCGACGTGTACCTGGCCCGCTGGACCAACGGCAAGCGCTGGGTCGTCGGCTACCGGCTCCCGGCCGGGGCCAAGCCCAACGACTACGTCCGCATGGAAGGCCGCATCCCCACCCGCATGGAGACCGACAACTGGTACGGCGAGGTCCCGGCCACCGTCGACGAGGCTTTCCTCGACACCGGGCTCCTCCTCGACGACCCGCCGTTCCCGGTACCGCCGCCGGTGCTGCGGGCCCCGGGGCCGACACCGCGGGTGGCGTCTGCGACGGCCCGCGCCCCTCGGGCCACCAAGCCCCGTGCCGCGCCGACGCCCAAGCCCGAGCCGGCACCGACCACTCGCCTGTGCCCGTCGTGCGGCATGCGCAAGGCCCTGGCCCAGTTCGTCCGGGGGTCCGACCTCTGCATCGACTGCCGCTGACCCCCGGGGCCCGAGCGGCCCCTCGGCGGGGAACCGGTCCGAGCGGCCCCTCGGAGCGGGGAACCGGCCCGCCCGGAACAACTTCGGCGATCCTGCGGTTGACCAATCGTTCGGATCACACCGACTGACGGAGCAGGAACAGATGCCGACCAGAGCCAAGTCACACGGTCGAGAGGGCGGCGCGGACGCCGACCTCCTGCGCCTGTACCTGGACGAGATCGGCACCCACGACCTGCTGACCCGCGACGACGAGCAGCGCCTGGGCACGGTGATCGACGCGGGGCGCCGGGCCGCCGTCACGCTCGACCGGTCGGAGGTCCCCGATGCCGACCTACAGGCCCAGCTGGCCGCCGGCCGGCGGGCGGAGCGGGCGTTCCTGGAGGCCAATCTCCGCCTGGTCGTCTCCATCGCCAAGCGCTACCAGTCCTCCGGGCTCCCCCTCCTCGACCTGGTCCAGGAGGGCAACCTGGGCCTGATCCACGCGTTGGAGAAGTTCGACTTCGGGCGGGGCTTCAAGTTCTCGACGTACGCCACCTGGTGGATCCGCCAGGCCATCACCCGGGCCATCGCCAACACCGGCCGCACCATTCGCCTGCCCGTGCACGCCGGCGAGACCGTCGCCCGGGTGCAGCGGGCCAAGGCCCATCTCGAAGGCGAGCTGGGCCGTACGCCCCGGATCGAGGAGCTGGCCGCCGAGTGCGGCATGCCTCGTGACCGGGTGACCGAGGCCCTCCGCCTGGCCCCGCACCCGGCGTCGATCTTCGAGCCCCTCTCCGGCGACGGCGACATCACCCTGGCCGATGTGGTCCAGGACCACGAGGCAGTGTCGACGATCGACCAGATCATCGCCGCGTCGCTCCCCGCCCACGTCGCCCGGCTGCTGGGCACCCTGGCCGAGGACGAGCGCAAGGTGGTCAGCCTGCGGTACGGCTTCGACCGGGGCCAGCCCCGGACCCTGGCCGAGGTCGGGGAGTTGTGCGGCCTGAGCTCCGAGGGGGTGCGCCAGGTCGAGCGGCGGGCGCTGGCCAAGCTCCGGTTGCGGACCGCGTCGAAGGCCTTCGCCGACATGGCCGCCGGCTGAGGCTCGCCTCAGCTCACTCCGGGCCGGTGGGCGCCAGGATGTCGGCGGCGACCGCCAGCGCGGTGGCCAACCCGGCGGCCCGCTGGGCCACGCTGGCCAGGTAACGGTCGGCGCCGGCATGGTCCAAGGGTGGCCGGCCCAGGGACCGGACCAGCGCCGTGGGGTCCGACGCCGGCGTGATGCGGGCGGGGACCGCGGCCTTGGGGGCGACCCGCCAGAACTCGGCCGGCGTCGGCTCCGCCGGCGGGCGGTTCTGGCCGGCCCGCCGGGCCTGGGCCTTGGCCGCGTTGTTGGTGCCCGGGTTGCGGCGGGGGCTGGCCTGACCGGCGCTCATGCCGCCTCCTCCTGGCCGCTGGTGGTCGTGTCCTCGGCCTCGGCGGTGAGCACCATGTCGGGCCGGAGCCCGAGGGCGACGCGTAGCTGGTCGGGGTCGAGGTCAGCCAGGGAGCTGGACTTGGGCAGCACCAGGTCGGCGATGTGGCGCTTGCCGTTCACCACGTCCTCCACCCGCTCGTCGACCGTGCCGGGGCAGACCAGCCGGTGGGACACCACCGTGCGCTCCTGGCCGATGCGCCAGGCCCGGTCGCGGGCCTGGTCCTCGACCGCCGGGTTCCACCAGCGGTCGTAGAGCACGACGTGGCTGGCGGCCGTGAGGTTGAGCCCGGTGCCGCCGGCCTTCAGCGACAGGACCAGGGCGGCTGCGCCCTTGCGGGCCTGGAAGTCGGCGACCATCTTGTCGCGCACGCCGCGCGACAGGCCCCCGTGGTAACAGTCGGCGTGGACGCCCGTGCGGGCCGAAAGGTGGTCGGCCAGCTTCTTGCCCCACTCGGCGAAGTGGGTGAAGACCAGCACCTTCTCGCCGGCGGCGAACACCGAGTCCACGATCTCCTCGAGCCGGGCCAGCTTGCCCGAACGGCCCACGAGGGGCTTACCGTCGTCCTGGTAGGCGGAGGGGTGGTTGCAGATCTGCTTGAGGGCGGTGATGGCGGCCAGGATGTCGCCCTGGCGGCGCTCGTCCTCGTTGGCCTGGACCAGCCGGTCGATCACGGCCTGGTACAGGCCAACCTGCTCGGGGGTCATGGTGCAGTGGTCGAGCTCGTCGATCTTGTCGGGCAGCTCGGCGGCCACCTCGGGCTCGGCCTTGGTGCGGCGGAAGACGAGGATGCCGTTCAGCGCCCGCAGGGCGTGCTCGCCCGTCGGACGACCGTCCTTGCTCTGCGCCGAGAGCTGGGCCACGAAGGCCGAGCGGGCCCCGAGAAGGCCGGGGTTGGTGAAGTCGAGGATGGCCCACAGGTCGCCCAGGCCGTTCTCGACTGGCGTGCCGGTCAGGGCCAGGCGGCTCCGGGCCGGGATGCGGCGCAGCTCCTGGGCCACGTCGCTGGCCGGGTTCTTGATGGCCTGGGCCTCGTCGAGGACGACCCGCGCCCACTCGAACCCGCTGAGGGCGTCGATGTCACGCACCGCAGTGCCGTAGGTGGTGATGATCACGTCGGCCGACTCGGCCTTGTTCCGCAGGTCGGCGGCCGTGGCCCGGCTGGCGCCGTGGTGGACGATCACCCGCAGCCTGGGCGCGAACCGCGACGCCTCGGCCGCCCAGTTGCCGACGACCGCCGGCGGGGCGATGACCAGGGTGGGGCCTGTTGCCCGCTCACTGGGCCGCTCGGGCCCGGCCTGCCCGCCGACCCGGGCCAAATGGGCCAGGACGGTGGGCGTCTTGCCCAGGCCCATGTCGAGGGCCAGGCAGCCGCCCAGACCGGCCGAGTCGAGGAAGCCGAGCCACGCCAGGGCCTCGGCCTGGTAGCTGCGCAGCTCGCCCCGGAACCCGTCGGGCTGGGTGACGGCCTCCTTGGACACCGTGGCCGTCCGGGCCAGGAGGTCGGCGGCCCACCCGGTGCCGCCCACACTGGTGCCGCCGGACAGGGGGGAGGACTCCAGCCCCACGGCGTAGCGCAGGACCTCGGCGCCGGTCAGGCGGGTGCGGTTGGCCCGCTCGGCCAGGGCGGCGGCGGCCTCGGTGAGGTCGACGCGGTCGATCTCGACCCAGCGGCCACGGGAGTGGATGAGGGGCCGGGCTTCGGCGGCCAGCCGGCGGATGTCGTCCGCCGTCAGCTCGACGTCGTCGAACACCGCTGACCAGCGCACGTCGGCCAGCTGGTGGGCGCCGACCACCGAGGCGTCGACCGGCTCGGCGGTGAGGCGCAGGGCGGGGCGGGGCTTGCGCCGGGAGAGCTGGGGCACCCGGATGTCGAACCCGGCGGCGACCAGGGCCGGGCCGGTCACGCCCATGAGGTCGAAGGCCTCGTCCTGGCTGAGGACGACCTCGCCCCGGCGCTGGCCTCCCGGGCGGTTCAGGACCGGCAGCAGCCGCTCCAGCCGCACGGTCTCGTCGGCCAGGTGGCGCTTGGAGCGCCCGTCGACCAGGGCGACCTCCAGGGGCACCAGGCGGCCGTCCTGGCCGGGGCCGAGGACGGAGAGGAACCAGGCGCCGCCCTTGTCGGGCGGGTCGAGCTGGACCACGAGGCGGGCGTCCACCGGGCCGCGCACCGCCTCGGCCCACCGCTCCAGGCGCTCGGCCAGCATGGTGGCCAGCCGGGGCGGGGCGTCGAACGGTGTGCCGTCGAGGCTGGTGACGACGGCCTCGGAGACGTCGGCCGGCGTGCGGACCACCGGCGGCGGCGCCGGCAGCTCGAGGCGGGCGGCGGCGCTGCGCACGATGGCGTCGACCGTGGCGCCCAGCACGTCGAGGGTCAGGGTGCGGGCGTCGGACCGGTCGAGAGCACCGACGGGACCGGGCATGGCCCGGGAGAGGGCGTCGAGCTTGGCCCGGTCGACGAGCGCCGGCGCCCACTGGACGGCGAAAGACGAGCCCGTACCGTGCAGGGTGGGGATGATGGCGCCGCGCGCCACGAAGTCGACCGCCCACACGGCCACCCGCCCGAGCCAGACCACGCTGTTGCCGACGCCCTCAGGGCGGTCCTTGGCCCCGACGGTGACCAGCCAGCCCAGGGCCTGGGGGATACCGATGGCGCGCGCCGGCGCCACTTCCTTGGTGGGCAGCGGCACCGGGTCGTGCGGCCACCAGCCGCCGGCCGGCGCGTCGACCTCGGCCAGGCGCTCACCCAGCTCCTCGTCGTCGGCGGCCTCCACGCCGGGGCCGGCGGCCCACACGACCACTCGGCCGGCGGCCCACGACGCCTGGAGGCGGACCTCGCCCGAGCCGTCGATGGTGCGGTCGTCGACCACCTCGACCTTGACGCCGTTCAGGCGGCCAAGGGCCGAGGCCAACAGGGAGCGCTCGCGCTCGAAGTCGGCGACTGCCTGGTCGCGCTCCGGCCCCGACAGGGCCCGGACCTTGACCAGGTTGGCCTCGGTCTCCCGCAGCAGGCGGGCCAGGCCGGCCCGCCACTCGACGCGGTGGGACTCGAGAAGGGCGTACTGGGCGTCGGTGGCGTCGTCGTACGCCTCGGCCTCGATGGCCCACACCAGCTCGTGGTCCGACACCCGCGGGCGGTCTTCCCCGCTCGGGCTGTCTTGCCCGCTCTGGGGGCCGCTCGGGCCCTGTTCCCCGCTCAGAGGGCCGCTTGGGCTGTCTTGCCCGCTCATGGGGCCGCTCGGGCCCTGTCCCGGGCGTTGTTCTTCGGTCGGCGGGCCGCTCGGGCCCGGCTCTCCTGTCACCACGTCGTGCATGTGCCTCCGGCACTTCGTTGCCGAGGGTGAGGGCGGCAATACCGCTCATCCTCCGCGCCTGCGCTGCTTCTGCCGGGCCTCGGCTCCGCCTGTGGAGCCACGCCCGCATCGTGCGACACCGCCGCCCAGACGGTCGTGCGTCGCAGGATCCCTCCTACCTTACCCTCCGTCTAGCCCAAACGCAGCGACCGCTCCACATGTTCCCGGATGAGCCCGCGCAGGTCGGTCGGGTTCTCGGCGCACACCACCCGGCCCGCGCCCTGTTCCTCGCTCCCGGGGCCGCTCGGGCCGACCTCGACGAGCACCGGGAATGCCGGCGCCCGGCCCGGTTGCGGCTTGGCCGCCATCCCGGCCAGCGCCCACGCCTCGGTCCCGCCCGGGCCCCCTGCCTCGATGACGGCCACCGCCACTGCGGTCGCCGTGGCCCCGAGACCGCCCTTGACGGTGGCCGCGTACTGACCGGCCTCGTCAAGGAAACGGTCGAGGTGCTCCCGGTTGGCCATCCCGGCCTTGAACAGGGCGACGAGCACGAACACCCGCCGGCGGCCGAGGCGAGTGGCCCGTCCGATCACCGCCTGGCGGCCGGCGACGGAGTCGCGGGTCACCGTGAACCCGCCCTGGGCCAGTGACGCCTCGATGCGCCGGACGACGTCGATGGCGCCCGGGGCGCTCAGACGCCTTCCTTGCGGGCCCGCAGCACGAGCGTACGGGGTACCCACCGGTAGGCCTCGCGCCAGTGCGGCGTGCGATGGCCGTCGGAGGCCGGCTCCGGCTCCAGCACGGTGTCGACCCGGAAGTTGGCCCGGGACAGGCCGGTGAAGAGGTCGGAGACGGTGTGGTGATGAGCCGAGAGCGGGAGGCCCTCCCAGTCGTAGTTCACGCTGGTCCGGTCGAAGTAGGACCGGCGGATGAGCAGCGGTTGCTCCGGGTCGTCGTCGTCGATGAGGTGGGCCGCCGGGTGCGGCAGCGAGAACACCAGGGCCGATCCCTGCTTCAGCACCCGATGGACCTGGCGGAAGACCCGGTTGAGATCGGGTACCAGGCCCAGCGCATAGGCCGACAGGACCACGTCGATGCTCTCGGCCCGGAGGAAGACCAGCTCGGCCAGGTCGCCCTTGTGCAGCTCGACCTTCACGTTCTCCCGCTCGGCCAGCCGGCGGGCGCCGGCCAGTTGCTCGGCCGAGAAGTCCAGGCCGATGGCGTGGGCGCCCTGCTTGGCCATGGCCACCAGGTTCTGGCCGCCACCGCAACCGAGCTCCAGCACCCGCTTCCCGCTGAGGTTGCCGCCGAGCAGGCGGAAGTCGTCCTCCGTGCCGATATCCGGCCCGTACGTGACGGCGTCGACGCCGGGGAGCACGCCGCCTCGACCACCTTCCAACAGGCGGTTCCACGTGGCGGCGGTGTCACTCGGCATGCGCGTCATCTTGACACTGGTGACGATCGGACACGCCAGAGCGTGTCAAACCCGTCACCAGTTGCCGGTGGACATCAGGCGCCGGCGATGAACTCCTCCACTTTCCGCTGGCAGACGTCGTCGTGGTACTGCTCGGGCGGCGACTTCATGAACCATGCCGACGGGCCGAGGAGCGGGCCGCCGATGCCCCGGTCGAGGGCGATGCGGGCGCAGCGGACGGCGTCGATGATCACGCCGGCCGAGTTGGGCGAGTCCCAGACCTCGAGCTTGAGCTCGATGTTGAGGGGCACGTCGCCGAAGTTGCGGCCCTCCAGGCGGATGTACGCCCACTTGCGGTCCTCGAGCCACGGCACGTGGTCCGACGGGCCGATGTGCACGTCGTCGGCGGCGATGCCGTTCTCGACCTGGCTGGTGACCGACTGGGTCTTGGAGATCTTCTTGGACTCCAGGCGCTCGCGCTCCAGCATGTTCTTGAAGTCCATGTTGCCGCCGACGTTGAGCTGGTAGGTGCGGTCGAGCACGAGGCCGCGGTCCTCGAACAGGCGGGCCAGCATCCGGTGGACGATCGTGGCCCCCACCTGGCTCTTGATGTCGTCGCCGATGATCGGCACGCCGGCGGCGGTGAACTTGGCCGCCCACTCCGGGTCGGACGCGATGAACACCGGGATGGCGTTCACGAAGGCCACGCCGGCCTCCAGGCAGGCGGTGGCGTAGTGCTTCTGGGCCACCTCGGACCCGACCGGCAGGTAGGCCACCAGCACCTGGGCACCCGAGTCCCGCAAGGCCTGGGCCACGTCGACCGGTTCGTCGAGGCTCTCCTCGACCGTCTGGCGGTAGTACTTGCCCAGCCCGTCGAAGGTCGGCCCCCGTTGGACGGTGACCCCCAGCTCGCCGACCGGGGCGAAGCGCACCGTGTTGTTCTGGCCGGAGAAGATGGCCTTGCCGATGTCGAGGCCGACCTTGGCCGCGTCGACGTCGAACGCGGCGACTACTTCCACGTCGCGCACGTGGTAGCCGCCGAGCACCACGTGCATCAGCCCGGGGACGGAGTCGGCCGGGTCGGCGTGGCGGTAGTACGTCAGGCCCTGGACCAGCGAGCTGGCGCAGTTGCCCACGCCGGCGATGGCGAGGCGGATCGGCCCCGTGTGGGTAGGCAGTGTCATGAGAGGTCCCCTCCCTTGCGTTCAAGGGCGATCAGGCGGTCGAGCCACGAGATGTCAGCCTCGGTGGTCTCGGTGCCGTGGTCGACCAAGGACTGGGTGTACAGATCCATGCGTTCCTTGCGGCTGCGGTGGTTGGTGCGGGCCTTGGCCAGACGGTCGACCAGGAGGGCCCGGCGCTGCTCGAAGAGCCCCAGGCGGCGCTCCGGTGGCAGGTGGCGGCAGAAGGCCAGCTTGAGGTTGAAGGCCCGGTCGTCGTCCACGCTGGTGGACTCGGCCTCCAGCAGTTCTTCGAAGACCCGCTCCCCATGGGGGGTGATGGCGTAGACCTTCCGGGTCCGCGACGGGCGGGCCGGGCGGGCCGGCGGGCGGCGGGCCCGGAACGCGGCGGCCTCGCCGGCGATGGAGCCGGTCATGGGCACGGCCGGCGCCGGCGGTGGCTCCTCGGCGCCATTGAGGATGACGACACGTACCGCGCCGGCGGCTTCGAGGCGGGCGAGCGCCGGGTACAGCGACCCGAACGAGACGCTGGAAAAGGCGCCGAGGGCATCGGTGAGGCGCTTCTTCAGCTCGTAGCCGTGGAGCTCTTGCTCCTTCAGCACCCCCAGGATGGCCAGCTCGAGCACGTCTGCCCTTCTTCGTTGCGTCCGACATATCGGTTCGATATATCGACACCAGTATGCGCACGCCGTTCACCCCTTCGCAACCATGTGGTGGCCCGGTGGCGGGGAGATGTCGCTACCCTCGGTGGCGTGACCTTCGGGCCGGAGTCGCTGCGAGCGCGAGGGACGGGGCAGGCCTCCGGCCCGGGCGATGTCGACTACCGCCTCGTCCGCAAGCACACCCTCGACGAGTACCGACGAGGCCGGTTGAGCCGCCTCGATGTGTGCGACGCCCACCCCGAGCTGCTGCGGGCCGCCCGCAACGTGGGTGAGGCCCGCAGCGAGGACTGCCCGATCTGCGAGGACCCGACGCTGACCCTGGTCTCCTTCGCCTTCGGTGCCCGCCTCCCGGCCCACGGCCGCTGCATCACCACCCGCAAGGAGCTGACCGAGCTCAAACGGGCGCCACAGGAGTCCACCTGTTACGTCGTCGAGGTGTGCACGGCCTGCGCCTGGAACCAGCTCGTCCGCAGCTTCAAGTTGGGCAAGTCGTCCTGACCCTGGGTCGGCGACCACCTCGGCCTGTACGCTGACGGGGTCGTGCGCCGAAGCAGTCAGGGGCTTCTAGAACCCCTTCCGCCCGCAGTCGCCCGCCGCCAGCCCCTGCGGGGGCCAGTGCGCCGGCGCAGCTTGTTCTGGCGCTACCGGCGCGTCTGGTTCCTGATCGGGATCCTGGGCTTCACCGCCCTGGCCGGGGCGGCGTGGATGCTCACCCAGATCCCCCTGCCGCCCGAGGCCCCCCAGGCCCAGACCACGGTCATCTACGACGCCACCGGCGCCCAGCTCGCCACCTTGCACGGGGTGGAGAACCGCTTCCCCGTGTCGATCGACGCCGTCCCGCCGGTGGTCACCGCCGCCGTCGTGGCCGCCGAGGACCGGAAGTTCTTCGTCCACGGCGGCATCGACCCCGTCGGCATCGCCCGGGCCACCTGGGCCGACGTGCGCCGCAAGGGGGTCACCCAGGGCGGGTCCACGATCACCCAGCAGTACGTGAAGAACGCCTACGTGGGCCGGGAGTACACCCTCTGGCGGAAGATTCGCGAGGCCGTCATCTCGGTGAAGATCGAGCGCAAGCTCAACAAGAACCAGATCCTCGAGCGGTACCTGAACACCGTGTACTTCGGCCGCGGCGCCTACGGGGTCCAGGCCGCGGCCAAGGCCTACTTCAACAAGGACGTGGGCCAGCTCGAGCTGAAGGAGGCGTCGTACCTGGCCGGCCTCATCCGCAGCCCGTCCGCCGGCGACGTGGCCGACGACCCGGTCGAGGCCCACGACCTGCGCTTCATCGTCCTGTCGGCCATGGTCGACACCAAGATCATCACCCCCGAACAGGCCAACGCCGTCGAAGCGGTCCCGATCGCCGACTACGTCGTCGCCGACACCGTGGCCGGCTCGAACGTCACCATGACCGGCGTCGGCGCCGAGTACTTCGTGGCCTACGTCCAGCGGGAGCTGACCAAGCTCTACCCCGAGGACCAGGTCCTGCGGGGCGGGATGCGGGTGTACACGACCCTCGACCCCACCGCCCAACGCCAGGCCTACGACGCCGTCTACGGCCTCCTCGACAGGGCCGGCGACCCGGCCGGGGCGCTCGTCTCCCTGGACAACGACGGGCGGGTCGTCGCCATGGTCGGCGGCCGGGACTGGACGACGTCGCAGGTCAACCTGGCCGTCGGCACCGACGGCGGCGGGTCGGGCCGCCAGGCCGGGTCGACCTTCAAGCCCATCGTGCTGGCCGAGGCGGTGAGCCAGGGGATCAGCCTCGAAGCGCAGTTCGCGGCCCCGGCCAAGCTTGTGCTCCCCAAGGCCGACAAGGACGAGAAGGACTGGGAGGTCAACAACTACGAGAACGCCAACTTCGGCCGGATCAGCCTGCTGAACGCCACGGCCAACTCGGTCAACACCGTCTACGCCCAGCTCGTGGTGCAGGTGGGGCCGGACAAGGTGGTCGACATGGCCCACAAGCTCGGCGTCAAGGCCGACCTGGCCCCCAACGCGTCCATCGCCCTGGGGACGGCCGACGTGTCGGTGCTCGATATGGCCAGCACCTACCTCACCCTGCAGGCCCGGGGCATGCACGTCGAGCCGCGTGTGATCAAGAAGATCACCCAGAACAACTCGGTCCTGGTCGACGACCGGCCGAAGACGGCCCGGGTCCTGGAACGGGACGTGGCCGACAAGGTCAACTACGCGCTCCAGCAGGTCATCGAGAACGGCTCGGGCACCGCCGCCGCCCTGCCCCAGGCCCAGGTCTGGGGCAAGACCGGCACCACCGACAACTACGGCGACGCCTGGTTCGTCGGCTACACCCGCCAGCTCACCACCGCGGTGTGGATGGGCTACCCCGCCGGCCAGTCGACCCCCCTCTACGACATCCACGGGGTGAAGAAGGTCAACGGCGGCTCGCTGCCGGCCCAGATCTTCAAGCGGTTCATGACCAAGGCCAGCCCCCCCGACCCGACGCCGCCCGACAAGATCCCCGACCTCTCCGGCAAGACGCCGCCGTCGGTCGTCTCGGTGACCCCGTCCACGACCACGCCGGCGGCGTCGGCCACGACCACCACCGTCGCCGCCGGCGACGACTCGCCGACGACCACGGTCCGACAGAACCCGGCCGTGACCCTGCCCGAGCAGATCACCGTCCCGTCATTGCCACCGCAGTCGTTCACGCCGCCGACGGCGCCCACCACCACCATGGCCCGGCCCCGCACCACTTTCACCGTCCCCACGATCCCCCGACCGTGAGCCCTCCCCAGTAGGCTGGGAGGGCCGCCGGCAGCCACCGGGCGCTGGACGGCGAGGAGGCAGCTCGAATGGCGCAGCAGGTCACCGCCCCCACCGTCCGGGCGGCCAAGGGGGGCACCCCCCTCGTCATGGTGACGGCGTACGACGCACCGACCGCCCGCATTGCCGACGAGGCCGGCGTCGACGTGATCCTCGTCGGTGACTCGGTCGCCATGGTGGTGCTGGGCTACGAGGACACCTTGCAGGTCACCGTCGCCGACATGGCCCACCACGTCGGCGCCGTGGCCCGGGCCCGGCCCCGGGCCATGGTCGTGGCCGACATGCCGTGGCTGAGCTACCACCTCTCCACCGACGAGGCCGTCCGCAACGCCGCCACCCTGGTCCGGGCCGGGGCCGCGGCCGTCAAGCTCGAAGGCGGCCGGCCCCGGGCCCCCGTGGTCGCCGCGCTGGTCGACGCCCAGATCCCGGTCATGGGCCACCTCGGGCTCACGCCGCAGTCGGTGCACGCCATGGGCGGCTACCGGGTCCAGGGCCAGCAGGCCGATGCGGCCGGCGCCCTCCTCGACGATGCCCGGGCCCTGGCCGGCGCCGGCTGCTTCGCCATCGTGCTGGAATGTGTCCCTCGCGAGGTCGCCCGCCTCATCACCATGGAGGTCCCCGTTCCCACCATCGGCATCGGCGCCGGCCCCGACTGCGACGGGCAGGTCCTCGTGCTCCACGACCTCCTCGGCCTCGAGGACCGGATCGCCCCCAAGTTCGTCCGCCGGTACGGCGCCCTGAAGGCCGACGGCGTGGCGGCCGTGGCCGCCTACGCCGGCGACGTGCGGGCCCGGTCCTTCCCGTCCGACGCCGAGAGCTACCACCTGTCCGACGACGCCGCCGCCGCCCTCGGCATCGACCGGCCGGGCGCCGGCCGGCGCACCGGATGAACATTCGCGTGCTCCGCTGGGTCATCGTCGGCTTGCTCGCCATCGGGGCGGTGGCCTTCATCGCCGTAGGCGCCAACAGCCCGAAGGACCCGAGCCTGGCGCCGGCGTCGGGCCAGGCGTCGGGCAACCGCACCCGGTTCGGCGACTTTGCCGAGATCGGGTTCCACATCGAGGGCGGGACCGCGGCGGCCGCCACCGCCGCCCGCTGCGCCCTGCTGGCCGAGACCGCGGCCCAGCAGGGGCTGGGCCTCATGAACCGCACCGACCTCGGCGGCTACGACGGGATGCTGTTCAAGTTCACCTCGGACAGCAACGCCCAGTTCTACATGCTCGATACGCCGCTCCCCCTGTCGATCGCCTTCTTCGACGCCTCCGGGGCCTACGTGTCCCAGGCCGACATGCCGCCGTGTGGGCACCAGTCGAACTGCCCGACCTACGCCGCCGCCCGGCCCTACCGCTGGGCCCTCGAAGTCCCCCAGGGCGGCCTGCCCCGGCTGGCCATCGGGCCCGGCTCACGGCTGGTCGCCGCCGGCGCCTGCACCTAGCCGCCGGCGATCCTGTCCCACCCGGCTGGCATCCTGGGCGGGTGGGTTACCATTGCCGTGCTCTACACCCTGCTCCGGGAATTCCCCGGAGCCCTGCGCGCCCCGCCGCCAGGTCCAGAGGGAGGCTTTCCTTCACATGCGCCCGTACGAAGTCATGATCATCCTCGACCCCACGCTCGACGACGAGACTGTCCGGGCCGAGGTCGACCGGGCCACCGATCTCATCAAGGCCAAGGGCGGCGAGCCCGGCCGGGTCGAGCGGTGGGGCAAGCGGCGCCTGGCCTATGAGATCCGCAAGCACCGTGAGGGCAACTACGTCGTCCTCCAGGCCCAGGCCGAGCCGTCGGTCATGTCCGACCTCGACCGCCAGCTGACCCTGGCCGACGGTGTGCTGCGCCACAAGGTGGTCCACCTGCCCGAGAAGGCGCTGGGCAAGCCGGCCCGGCCCCTGGGCGCCGTCGGCCCCGAGGACGGGCCCACATCCAGCGAGCCGGCGGCCCCGACGCCTGCGCCCGCCGCTGTCGCCGCTGGGGCGGTGACCGTCAACACGGTCGCCGCGGGGGCGGTGACCGTCAACACGGTTGCCGCCGAGTAGCGGCCGACCTCACATCACTCAGGCGAACGGAGCGAAGGAATGAACGGGAACAGCGTCACGGTCATAGGGAACGTCACGAGAGACCCCGAGCTGCGGTTCACCCCCAGCGGGCAGGCCACGGCCAGCTTCGGGCTGGCCGTCAACCGGATCTGGAACGACCGCCAGACCAACGAGCGCAAGGAGGCGGTGTCCTTCTTCGACGTCGTCTGCTGGCGGGAGATGGCCGAGAACGCCAGCGAGTCGCTTTCCAAGGGCGCTCGCATCATCGTCACCGGGCGCCTGGAGCAGCGCTCCTGGGAGACGCCGGAGGGCGAGAAGCGCTCCAAGATCGAGATCGTGGCCGACGAGATCGGCCCGAGCCTGCGCTGGGCCACCGCCGAGATCCGCAAGAACGACCGGCGCGGCCCGGGCGAGGGCGGCGGCCCGGCCATGAGCGGCGCCCGGCCCGCGGCCAACACAGCACCCTCACAGGCCGGCCCCCCGCCGTCCTACGACTACGGAGACGAGCCTTTCTAGATGGTCACCCTCATCCTGCGGTCCGACGTCGACAATGTCGGCAAGAAGGGCGACATCGTCGATGTGTCCGACGGTTTCGCCCGGAACTTCCTCGTGGCCAAGGGCCTGGCCATGAAGGCCTCGCCCGGGTCCATCGCCCAGGCCACCGGCATGCGCCGGGCCCGCGCCGTGAAAGACGCCCGGGACCGCGAGTCGGCGGAGCAGGTCGCCCGGTTGCTGGTGACCAAGGTCATCCGCATCGCCGGCCGCGCCGGGCCAGAAGGCCGCCTGTTCGGGTCGGTCACCACCGCCGACCTGGTCAACGCCGTCCAGGAACAGGCCGGCGTGACCCTCGAGCGCAAGCGGGTCCACCTCGACGAGCCCATCAAGGCCCTCGGCACCCACGAGGTGCCGGTCCGCCTCCACCCGGAGGTCGAGTTCCGCCTGCCGGTCGAGGTTGTCTCCGCCTAGGAGTAGTCTCGAACATGTGTTTGCCCATAGTCGTGCACAGCCAAATCCCGAGGTTGTTCCCCTAGCGACCAGCAGGCCGCACGCGGCAGCCTGATCAGCAGATGGCCCAGTCGATCGAAGACGCCCGGCGCCGCCAGCAGGGGGCGTCGGGTCGTCAGCAGGGGGCATCCGCCAACCGGGTGCCCCCGCACAACCTCCAGGCCGAGGAGTCCCTGCTCGGGGCCATGCTGCTCAGCCGCGACGCGATCGTCGCCGCGGTGGAGGTCCAGCTTTCGGCCGACGACTTCTACAAGCCGGCCCACGGCCACATCTTCGACGCCATCACCTCGCTCTACGCCCACGGTGACCCGGCCGACCCCGTCACCGTCGCCGAGTCGCTGAGCCGGGCCGGCGTCCTCGACGGTATCGGTGGGCCGGCGCTGCTCATCACCCTCCAGGCCGGCACCCCGTCCATCGGCAACGCCGGCCGCTACGCCCACATCATCGAGGAGCACTCGCTCCTGCGCCGGCTCATCCGGGTGGCCGGCGACATTGCCGAGATGAGCTACGGCCTGCCCGAGGACGTGGCTGCCACCGTCGACGAGGCCGAGGCCATGGTGTTCGACGTGGCCCAGCGCCGGGTCACCGATTCCATGGCCCCCATCCGCGAGCTGCTCTCGGCCCAGCTCGACCACCTCGAGGCCCTGTTCGAGCGCAACCAGGAGATCACCGGTGTCCCCACCGGCTTCATCGACCTCGACCGCCAGCTCGCCGGCCTCCAGCCGTCCAACCTCGTCATCATCGGTGGAAGACCTGGGACGGGCAAGACCAGCTTTGCGCTGGGCATCGCCGCCCACGCCGCCCTGGAGGCCCGCACGCCGGTGCTGGTCTTCTCTCTGGAGATGAGCCACCGGGAGCTGACCCAGCGCCTGCTGTGCTCGGAAGCCCGGGTCGATGCCACCCGCATGCGCAACGGCAAGCTGCTCGAGTCCGACTGGCCGAAGATCAGCCATGCCGTCGGTCGGCTGGGCGAGGCGCCGATCTTCATCGACGACAACCCCCACCTCACGGTCATGGAGATCCGGGCCAAGGCCCGCCGGCTCAAGAGCCGTGAGGGCCTGGGCATGATCGTGATCGACTACATGCAGCTCATGAGCGGCCGGTCCAACGCCGAGAACCGACAGGTGGAGGTGTCGGAAATGTCCCGCGGCCTCAAGATCCTGGCCCGCGAGCTGAACGTGCCGGTCATCGCTCTCTCCCAGCTCTCCCGGAACCTGGAGAGCCGGGCCGATAAGCGCCCGGTCCTCGCCGACCTTCGTGAGAGTGGCTGCATGCCCGCCAGCACGCGGCTCCTCCGAGCCGACAACGGGGAAGACATCTCGCTGGGCGAACTTGTGCTTTCTCAGGAGCGGCCGGTCGTGTGGTCGGTCGACGAGCGCCAGCGGCTGGTCCCGGCGCAGTTGGTCAAGGCATTCCCGTCCGGGATCAAGCCGGTCTTCACCCTCAGGCTGGCGTCGGGTCGGAGCGTCGACGCCACCGCCAACCATAAGTTCCTGACCGTCGACGGCTGGGCGCGGCTCGACGGGCTGGAGCCCGGCTCGTTCGTCGCCGTCCCCCGCCGGCTGCCGGCGCCACAGCGTGGCGGTCGCGGGTGGTCCGACGACGAGCTGACGCTGCTCGCCCACCTGCTGGGCGGCGAGTCGATGGGCTCGGGTTTCACGTACACGACCGCCGACGACGCCAACAAGCAACTCGTCGAAAACCTGGCCCACCGCCTCTTCGGCATCACGGCTGAGGTGAGCAAGGTTGGGAAGGTATGGAACCTCAGGTTCCCCAGCCCCTATCGGCTGGCCCACAACGTGCACCACCCGATGCGCAACTGGCTCGATCCCTACGGGCTCTGGGCGTCGCGAGCGTGGACGAAGTTCGTCCCGGCAACAGTCTTCGGGCTCGGCGACGACCAAGTTCGACTGTTCCTCCACCATCTGTGGGCCACCGACGGGTCCATCACGATTTCCGGGAACGGGCGTGGGGAAGTCGTCCGCACGCACTACGCGACGACGAGCAGGCAACTGGCGCTCGACGTCCAACGCCTCCTCCTCCGTCTCGGGATCAGGTCGACCGTTGCCACCTCGAAGAAGAAGCGGGCCGGGCGAGCCGAGGACGGCATCCAGTCCTACCGCGACAGTTACCGCGTCCGGGTGCAGGGCGCCGCCGCCCAGTCCCAGTTCCTCCGGTCGGTGGGCTGCCACGGCCGGCGCGGCGACTGCATCCCCCGAGCCTTGGCCCTTCTCGAGGGGACCAAGGAGAACCCCAACGAAGCCATGGCCGCGGTCCTGGGCTCGGCCGACCTCGCCGACATCGCCACGTCAGACGTGTTCTGGGACGAGGTAGTCGAAATCACTTCCCTGGGGTTGCAACCGACCTTCGACGCCACCGTCGCGGGGACCGCCAATTTCATCGCCGACGGCGTCATCGCCCACAACAGCCTCGAGCAGGATGCCGACGTGGTGATCTTCCTCTACCGCGACGAGGTCTACAACCGCGACACCTCAGACCGGGGCACCGCCGAGGTGATCGTGGCCAAACACCGCAACGGCCCCATCGGCGTCACCCATCTCGCCTTCCTCGACCACTACACCCGCTTCGCCAACATGGCCCGCGTGTGACTGAGGAGGAGGAGGAGGCGGCGGCGGCGGATCGTGGCTCCATACCGTCCGTATGGCGCCCCGTTCCCGGGACGGTCCACCGAACCACCCTTGCGGGACCCAGGCCTGCGGCGGGGCTATCTGGTGACGGCATTCCCCGCGAGTGGTTTTGGCGATGGGACCTCCCGGTAACCGTTCCTCCTGCAGGATCCCGATCGTCGGCGGTGGGATCCTGTCAGCGGAGCGCGCCGCTCCGTACCGCGTCCCACACGTTTGAGTAGACCCAGATGTCGGTGATCTTGCCGTCCCGGAGGCGGTAGAGGGACAGCCCTCCAACCTCTACCCGTTGCCCGGTCGGCTCGATCTCGCCTGCGGCGTGCGGGAAGGACCCATGATGGTGGACGCTCGCCGACCAGTGAGCGGTCAGGAAGTCGTCCTCGGCGACCATTCGGTCGACCCGAAGATCGATGTCCCTGAACGCGCCCTTGAGGGCCTCACCTTCGACCTGCAATGTTTCCGTGTGGTCATCCTGAGGGGTGATCCAGGCGGTGTGGTACTTGACGTCGGGCGCCAGGAAGGCGCCAACGTCGTGCTCTTCGCCTCGGAGCATGGCCATGAAGTGGTTGTCGATGTAGTCCTTGACCAACGCCTTGTTCTCCTCAACAGACAACAGGATCTCCCTTCCTCAGGGCGGGACGGGGCACGCGCCGACACCGCCTGGTCCGCACAAGCTTGTCCCATCGAGTCGCACCTCGCTAGATCGGCGCCCAGTCGGGAGGACGTTCGAACGACATTCGCCCCACGGCGCTGGGCATTCTCGCGGCATGGCGCGGACGAGGCCCCCGTTTCGTCCGTACCGACTGCTGCACGGCGGGCGGGGCATCGGTCCACCTGAACACCCGCTCATCGTGCTTGGTCAACCTCCGTCCAAAGGGGGGATGCCCCCGGGGGCCCCCGAACTGGCCGAGTCGAGCGACTGAGCTCGCGGAAATAGTGCCGCGGCGCCGGCGACAGAGGCCGGCGGCTCGTCCGCGGGCGGGAACCCCCGTCGCCGCCCGAGGACCGTCCCGCACGTCGATCCGATTCCGGGGCGGCCCTGCCGCTCAGCGAGTCTCGGCACTCAGCCCTGGGCAACAGAGAGACGGCGGCGCCAGTGCGCGGCGCAGATTCTCAGCCCCAGGATGCGTCGCGGGCCAAGGGTGGAGAGGGCTCCTTCGTTTGCTAGCCGGCGCCGTCTTGATCGGAAAACGCCGAGCTCCGACGAGGGTCAGATAATCGACCAGACCCACGCGGGCGTGTCGTAGCTAGCGTATGCGCAGTAGGTGTAGTCGGCGTAGTAAGACACGCAGGTATTGAACCGCAGCAGCGCAGCGGACGATGGCGTGGCTGTGGCGCCAATCACGCCGAAGGCAAGCGCGGCCGTCACCACCAGTCGTCGCACCCCGGATAGGCGCCGCTTCGGAGCTGGTTCCATGGGATCGGTCACTCTCCTTGGGTCTCTTCGCAACCGGATGGCCGGAGTGGGTGATGATATAGCCGAGCGCCAGACTTGCGCGGAATTGCGCCGGGACATCATGGGAACGGATCAGCCTCCCGAGCGAGCCGGTCCCGCACAAGCGTCTCGGCGCCCGGTCGCTTCGTCCAGCCGGCCTTGTTCGCCGGGCCAGGCCTCGGCGCGGCAAGGTGGAACTCCTACTTCCGATCGGTCGTCGGCGCCCTGTTCGCCAACCGGTGCAGTCGCTGCTGCTGTCCGCCATTGGGCGCTGTCAGCGGTAGGCGGCATTGCCGGCTTCTCTCTCGTTCGCACGGCGCTCCCCAACCGCAGCACGAACAACAACTCGGGAGCGCCCACGACAGCCGACCGGCAATGGTCGTCGTTCCTCCTGCGGGCCCCATCGGCAAGCATTGGTCGGCCAGGCAGCCTCGATGGCGTCCAGGTTGGTTGGGGATCGCCGTCACCATGGCGGGGCCTCGTGGAGGTGTTCGCCCGCCGTGGGCTCTCGCCGGCTACTTCGTCCGCCACACCCAAGCAACCCGGTCCGCCGCATGCCGGCCACGGTCGAAGTCCCCTGGGCCGAGATCGCGCTACCCAGGACTACCCGGGATTGTGCGCCGAGCACTGCGTCTACGGGGGCGGCATCCTCCGCGCCGTCCACCGCATCTCCTCACCCGAGGCCCCTGACCTGGACCGACCGCACGCGTCGGATGTCCGGTGGCCTGTGCCGTCCTAGTCCGGCGGCCTCGCCGACCGCTGCTTTCCCGTCGAACTCAAGTGACCCGGTCGCCGGGTCGACAAGTACTCCAATGGGACTGATGGACAAGGCGCGCCAGACTGCGGAGCAGGCGAGAGTGGGCATGATGGGCGAGCGGCCGATCGTGGACGTCGACCCGGACGCACCGCCGCCTCCGCCGCCGTCGGCCCGCGCCGGCGCGGTGGTCAACTCCTTCATCGAGAGGATCAACCCCGGCCTGTTGGCCGACCTGATCATCCACGCCACCGCGGCCCAAGAGAAGACGAACAAGGCTCTCAGGGAAAAGGGCTCCCAGTACCGCATCTCCGAGATGTACCTGACCGCGTCGATCCCGCCCCAGGTCGGCTTCTACATCGCCCGCCTGGGTGACGCCGAGGCGGACGCCGTCGCCGCCCTTCCGGCCGGTAAACCGGTCATCAACGAGGTCGCGGCGAAGAAGGCTGCCGCCCCGGCGAAGAAGCGAGCTCCTCGGCCAGCAGGTCCATGAGCCGGCTGTCGCGCCGCGTGACGTCGTAGCGACGCATTGGTCACCCGAGAACCTGGGCGTCGTGGGCCGCTGGCAAACGTGGGCACTGCGGGCGTCCGCCCTGCCCACCTCGGCGGCCGACCTCGGCATTGCTGCGCCGGCGGCGGACGTCGTGCCGGCGCCGGCGACGAGCACGACCGTTCCAGTCACCGTGCCGCCCGCGCCGGTCAGGCTCACGGCCGGCGCGCTGCGGGGCATCGACCACCGGGCCAACGGCGCCGGCGCCCTCTACAGGCTGGCCGACGGAACCGCCGTCGTGCGCCTCGAGGACATTGACATCCAAAATGGGCCCGACTACCTCGTCTAACTGGTACCCGGAGCCGACCGACGGGCGCTTGGAGCAGGCGTCGACCTCGGCACCCTCAGGGGCAATCAGGGCACCCAGCACTACGCCGTCCCGGCCGGGATCGACGTGCAGTCCCCCCACACCGTGCTCATCTGTTGCCGCACCTTCGCCGTACCCGTGGCCAACACCACCCAGGCCGCGGTTTCCTGAACCCTCGATCCCGAAGGTATCCCGCTGGAGGAACGGTCTACGGGAAGTGCGGGAGGCTTGACGTTCGGCGTGTCTCCGTACGCCACAGCGTCTCAGCGCTCATGATGGCGCGCCGGCTTGGTCCATGCGATGGAGTATCGCCAGAGCATGTGACGGCGGTAGCGCGCGTCGGGCAAGATCGTGAGCGCCACCCGACGGATCTGGCGGTAGGTGTGCGGCGCAGGCCAGATCTTGGGTGCGCCGTCCTGCACCTCCGCCTTGTAGCGCTTGTGGACGCCGTTTGCGACCATGCCGGCGACATCGACGATCCCGTCAATAAGCCGGCTGCTTCGCGCCAGCCCCACCACGACCAGCCGACCGCCGGGGCGGAGCAAGTCGCGCATCCGGTCGAGCGCGGCAGCCTCGTCCATATGGTGGAGCGAGGCAACTGACGCGATGAAGTCGAAGGACGCCGGCTCGAGCGGATAGGTCACGAAGTCAGCGAGGACGTAGTCGACGCCGACGTCGAATTGGGTTCGGGCGCGCAAGACGCTGGCCTCGTCTCGGTCGATGCCGACGACATGGGGAACGAGGGCTCCGAGCCGTTGAGCGAGGAGCCCTTCCCCACAGCCGACGTCCAGCGCCCGCTCAGCCCGGTCGGGGACCGATCGGAGCACCAGCGGGTAGTAGTGGATGTTGTGGTTCCAAGCGTCCGGGTCCACGCCGTCGATGCTCGCGCGACAGGCCCGGCGACACACCCCCCGCCAGAGGGCCACCCTTGGTGACGACGAGCGTGTCGCCGGCGCGACAGGCAGCCAGGGCCTGGCGCAGCCCGGGCCGCTCCCTGAACTGTCCTGGTTCCCGCGGACACTCGTCGGTTTGGTTTCCCGCGGTGTCGGTTGACCCGGCGTAGTCGTCATTGTGCACCACGACGCTCTTGTGCCGCGGATTCGCGTTTGAAGCCCGATGACGCGTCATCGGGCTTCAAACGCGCGTGGCCCCTGTCCCACCCTCGCCCCGGGGACGGCCCTGGCCCGGCGGTGGCTCAGGCCACGTCCCGGTGGGCCTCGCGCCAGGCCTGCTCGTACTCCTCGGGCGGGACGTCGCCGCAGGCGCCGTGGAGGCGGACGGTGTTCCACCAGTGGACCCAGGCGGCGGTGGCCACCTCGATGTCGTCGAGGGTGC